>NZ_JBHSKT010000001.1:0-719056 GCF_042657365.1 Adhaeribacter terreus
TTCACCTCTTCCCATTCCGAACAGAGAAGTTAAGCCCCGTAGCGCCAATGGTACTGCTGTCAAAGGCGGGAGAGTAGGTAGCCGCCAACCCCATTTAACTAAACCCCAGCTTAGTAATAAGTTGGGGTTTTTGCGTTGTAAAGTGTTTTAGGTAAGAGTGGCTTGCTTGGAGGATAAGGAAGAACAGGAAAGACGAGGATAGTTATTCCATTAAACAAAACCCTCATTCCTAATCGGGAAGAGGTTTGTCATATAAAGCCATTTGAGTGCAAATTTAATGGGAATAAGTAGCAGCAAGTTGAAGCCAAACGACTGTATCTTTCAAATCTATAAAGAAAGGTTATAACGAATCTGGAGGCCCATCAAATTGCTGATGTTTGACAAAAAAGGTTAATGGCTAATTGTAGCAACTTCATGTTTAAAGTTGCGGACTTAAAACGCTATGGTTTTTGATAGAGAAAGTAATGGGAATTCTTTTAATACATTGCTAATAATTTCTTCTAGTAGCCATTTTCAGAAGTTAAATCTGAAAGAATGAAATGATATGTTGATTTCAGTCGTGGAAGAATTATAGAAAATAGACACTATTCTTTAACGAAGAGTTATTTATCATAGAGAGGTACTACTTAGGATAGCTTAACATTTCTTGATTAATATATAATCGAGAATATTCGAATATAAGGGGTAATTATTGAACATAAAAAAACGCTATAACTTTTAATCGAAAAAATCATAGCGTTTTTTATGTTCAATAATATATTTCTCTAAGCGCCTGCAGTAACCAGATTTAAGGGTTTAGCAAAATATTGATTAGATAATTCCTGAAGATCCTGAGCTGTAGTGCTGCGTATTGTTGCAAAATAGGAGGTAAAATAATCTAAAGGAAGATTATAAAGAATCAGATGTTTGTAGCGATCCATTTGATCGAAAACAGTGTTAGATTCACTTAAAAATTTGCCAATAATATAATTTTTAACTGTTTGTAATTCTGCCTCTGATATCAGTGTATTTTTTAATAACTCCAGTTCTTTATCAATTTCAACTACGGTTTCGCCGGCTTTTGCAGCATTTACTTCCGTGCCAATAAAGAATAAGGTAGAATATTTTCGGGGAGAAAGAGAAGCGTAAATACCATAAGTAAAGCCTTTATCCTCCCGGATATTCTTCATAAGACGCGAACCAAAATAACCGCCTAGAGTTTTAGTCAGAATAGTTAGTTTAATATAATCCGGGTGGTTGATAAGTGGGAAGGTTTTACCGTAACGGATGGCGGCTTGCAAGCTATCAGGTATAGTAATATTTTCTTTTAATGAACTAGCCTGAATTTCATGTTTAGGAGTACTTACAACTGCTGTATTTGTGTTTTCATGCAGCTGCAAATTCTCAATAGCATCTTTTAATTCCTGATTTAGATCTCCACAAGTAAAAATCTCCGCGGCACCTATCGTGAATTGACTGGAATAAAAATCCCGGATATCAGATAACTGGATTTTCTCTATCGTTTCATTATCTAAACCGGTAGTATAAGGATGATTTTGGCCATAAACATTGCGGGTAAAACGCTCCATGGCCAGGTAAGCAGGTTTCTTTCTTTCAACTGCTATATTCTGAGCGGTGCGTTGTTTCAGAAGCTCAAATTCTTTCTCCGGGAAGGCAGGTTCGTTCAGAATTTCCGTAACTAAAGGCAATAGCGTTGTGAAATGCCGGGAAAGGCAGTACAGCGTTAAAGTTGCGTAATCAAAGCCTTGGTTACACTCCAATGATGCGCCGTAAAAATCAAGAATATCAGCAATTTGCTTGGAAGTTTTATTTCTGGTGCCTTCCAGCAAAAGTTTGGAAGTGAAATAAGATGCACCTTTCCCTTTTTCAAACCATTTCCCGGCCGGAAAAACGATTTCGAAGCGCAGAACAGGTTGCGTGGAATTAGCCAAGTAATGCACCTTCGCGCCATTGCCTAAAGTTTTTACTTCAGTTTGTGGTAGCGTGAAATTTTCGAATTCGTGGATTTCCGGCGCAAGTGAACGATCTAGCATAGATGAATTTATTGAGCTGGAGCTACAGATGCTTCTTGTTTATCTACGTTAAACATCAGCGTGAAACGGATAGTATTGGCAAGTGGATTAGACTGTTGATTTCCGGTTGGAACCAGGTAAGCAGCATCTAAACCGAATTTCTGATAACGGATACCAAGACCCATTGAGAAATACTGGCGGTTACCTTTATTTGGATCTTCGTAGAAATAACCCGCACGGGCAGCAAAAATATTGTCATACCAGTATTCAGCACCCGCCGATAAATTGATCTCAGAAATTTCTTCGCTGAAGCCATCTGGAGCATCGGTGAAAGAGCTAAATACCGCACCCATTACGTTTTTAGCGCGACGGATTGAATCTTCTTTAATATCGCCTGAAGGAGAAGGAACCAACAGTTTATTTCCATCGACAGTTAACGTGATCTTGTTAAACGGATCTAGTTCCATGGTGAAGGCGGCACCTAAACGCAGGTTGGTTGGAATGAAATCTTTATCGTCCTGGGTATTGTAGCTGATCTTTGCACCAAGGTTAGATACATTACCGCCCAGTGCAAGATTATAATTCTTACCACCCATAATCAGGTCTTTGGTATAATAGATACCGAGATCGGCTGCAACTGAGTTACCTGGCTTGGCTGTAGCAGAGGCGCCACCGCTATTGGTGATAGAAATACCGCCGGCTAAGTTTGAATGGATGAAGCGAGCACCTAAACCCAACGATAGGTTATCGCTCAAACGCTGACCATATGCAGCATCGATCGTATATTCTTTCGGGCGGAAATCCTGTAAAGGGTTGCCGTTGGCATCGGTGAACTGAATGGAACCGAGGTTGAAATATAAAAGCGATAAAGAGAATGAAGAGTTATCGTTGATATTTTTCACCGCCGAAACGTAGCTCAGCGACATATCGTTAATAATATTCCGGAGCCACGGCGAGTAAGACGTAGCAATGGAAAAATCGTGCTGAATAAAACCGAGTTTAGCAGGGTTCCAATGAGGTGAATTTGCGTCCGGCGAAATGGCTACTCCGGCATCGCCCATGGCTGCTGAACGGGCATCGGGCGAAACCGTTAAAATAGGAACGGCAGTAGTTATTGCCCGTAGCGCATCCTGGCCGGATGAAGAGCTCTGAGCAAATGAAAATTCTGGGAGGAGTAGGCAAAGACCGGCTAATAACCCTGAAACTGATAGTTTTATTTTGTGCATGTTAAAGCGGAAAATTATTGATTGCGAAGACCAAATATAAATATAGTTTTTAATTTAAAATCACCAGTTTCTCGTATTTCGAAACTTTTGCACCGCGCGATGCCCGAACCGTTAATTTGTACACGTATACGCCCTTTGCCAGTACGTCGTTATATTCGTCGCGGCCGTTCCAGTTTATTTCTGCAACGTGCGGTTTGCTGGCAAAGCTGGTTGCGCTCAGCGTTCTTACCAGTTTTCCTGATACGGTAAAAATCTGAACTTGTATATCTAGATCTTCGCCGGCGCGGTTATGGTCGAAATGGAAAGTGGTATTGGTAGAGAATGGGTTCGGATAATTCAGTACATGGTCCAACGCCAGGGTTTCGGAGCTGGCCACAATAAACTCAATGCGTTTTTCCGAGGAATTATTGTGTGTATCCCAGGCTTTAACGCGCAGCTCGTGTGGGCCGGGCGTTAAATTCTTGAACATATACCGCACCTTGCCAGACCGGAAATTATCGAGATCGGAGATATAGTATTCATTCAGCACTTTTATGTTTTCCTTATTTCCATCCAACGTTGCAGTAATTTCGTGGCCAATACCTAAGCCAGCCGTGTTAATGCCGCTGGAATCGGAAAGGTGGGAAATAAGCAGGGAATTGGTACCGGTAAGTCCGCCATAAACAAATGCTTCGTTATCCATAAAAAGACTGATAACCGGCGGAATAGTATCGGCAGGAATATTGGCTGCGGAACCGCCAATTATAATGTCAGTATTTGCACCATGCGCATCCAGGTTACCAGAAGCAGCATACAAGCTTATCTTGCCATTGCCATACAGGTAATTGATATCTTTCGGCACAACAAAAGTGCTGCTCCACAAACCATTTTTTGCAGTAGCTACACCTTCATAAATAATGCTTTCGCGGGTCTTTATGTTTTGCGGGCTGCTGCCGTTATCACCTAAAGTCCGGATCACAGTTTCTTTTTCAAAAACGGTGATATTGACTTTTCCATTGAAATCTGATAGCGTTTGGCCATTTTGGTTAGCTACGTTACCGGAAATTTTTACGGTGGAAAGCGCTTTTAATGTATCGGGTTGTCTAACGGAAGGTTTAATATCTATGGCGCTCACCTGCACTTTTTCTTCCGGATAAGCCAGACGCATGGAAGGATCGCCTAATAAAGCAAAATTACGATTTGAAGAACCTGAAATACTGGCGTTTTTGGTGTGCATTACAATATCGCCGAGCCGCGGCATCTGGCCGTTTACAGGTTTAAAAGCGAAATTATAGAAGCTGCGGTTCAGTACATCGTTAGAGCTGGCGCCTACCGGACGTGTAGTAGTAATTAACCCGATTGCGCCGCCATTCTTACTTTTTAAAGCAAATTCGGCGGCGGAAGGCCGGCGCGGGTCATCGTAACGGCCAAATTCGCACGTTGCAGTTACAAAGAAAGATGGGCTGTTTATGTTGTTCCAGTTATTGATCTGGCCAACGGTTACGATCTGTTCGTGCGCTAAACCGGTTTCGCCGCCGTGGCCGGAATAATTTATGATCAGCGAACCTTGTTCCACGGCGCGGTCAATTTCGGCCACGCAATCTGGCGAGCGCTGACCATTGGCCACGGCTACCTGGCGGAACATATCGAGGTACACTTTATTTACATTGTAAGCAGGCTGCTTTTTAATTAAAGAATCTGCGTAAGCTTCGGTAGCATTCTGGTGCAGGTTTCCGTCCTGGTCATCGGCAATGAAGGTTACGCGGTTGCGCCATTTGCCAAATTTCTCCGGGCTGTCGTAAGCAATAATTTTATTCACCATGCTTTCGGCATCTTCTATGCTGGCAGCCGGAAGGCGACCCACACCGATATCGGAAAAGCTGCTGGAAGAATATTCCGGCCAGGCACCTTCGTTATCATCTAAAAGCGTAAAATAATCTTCGGAAGAATAAGTGTCTATCTGATCCAGCGATTCGAAGGATTCATAAACCGGCACAAAGTTGGTGTTGTTTTGCGTGCGGTTTTGCTGGCTGTTTGCAAAATTAGATTTGTAGTCGTAAGAAGCATCGCCGAAAAGCAGCAGGTAGATCAAGCTGTCGCCGGTTTTGGTATTGTTCAGAATTTTCCGGTCGTAGATCATTTTCATCAGGTCGCGGATGGCAGTTACATCCTGGGCACCGGAAGAAAATTCGTTATAAACCTGGCGGGGCGTTACAATGGCAATGTTCAATTTATCACGTTGGTGGCGATGATTGGCTAAACGCTGGGCCTGCGATAAAAAGAGCGGATGGCTTACAATTACCATGTCCAGTTTTCCATCTTTATTCAGGGCATGCAGGTTCTGGTTAGCAACGCGGCCCCAGGTAAAAGGCGCATAAAAACCGGTACCGGAAAAAACTACAAATTCGCGAACGGTATCGGTTAGGGCAGAAAAAGTGGCTTCGCTGCCGTTAAAAGCAAGTTGCTGACGCACGGGTTGCAGCGGGTCGGTTATGTCCCATACTACAGTTTCGGCAGCGTTGCTAATATTCCCGATCCGGAACTGGCTGATCGCATTCGGGCCAATATTTTGTAGCGAACGGAAATTGGTTTGATTATTAAATAAAAGCAACCGTCGTTTCGCATTTATTTCCAGGTAATTCAGAAGACCTAAACTAGATGATTGGCCCATCTGGTTAAAAGAAAGACCTACACGAAGGTTGGAATTATTATAAGAAACGGTATTTAAATTGAAGGAAAAAGTCTGAACGTTGTCATCGCCGGCCGGGTGGTAGTCCCAACTGCCATGACCCATAACGTCCTGGAAGCCAATGGTTGCATTGTTTACTTTTAAAGTAAAACGGCCCCCTACAACGCTTTGAGAAACCGGTGATACACCGGCAACTGCCGAAGTAAGCGTAACGGGTGAACTTTGATCCAGATCTGATAAACCGAAATTGATCTCGTGGCTAAGTTTGTAGGAATTGAATTCTTCGCCGTACCAAACCCGCCCGGAGGCAAGCAGGTTCCGGTTTTCAATTTCATGGTGGGCACGCTCATTGAAAGTAGTGATAGTGGCCGTAGGCGTACCGGAAACAGCGCCGGCATTCGAAACCCGCTGGCCAGGAGCTGCGCCAACAGTCAGGAAATAATAGGCGGTATCGGAGTAAATATTGAGGTTATAATTGAAGCCATCTTTGTTGTTGTTTAGTTTCCAGGTGTGCGGGCCTTGTCCGTAGAATAAAATATAATCCTGCGGATTGAACTGCCCATCACTTTCTCCCGGAAAATAGATAGCGTTTTCTACCAGGTCATCGGCGCGGGGCGCATCATTAGCTTGTGGCAGCATACCGCCGCCATTACCATAAAGCTGAATACGGCGCGGGTCAATATTCTGCAGATTTAAGCCCATACCCTGCAACGTTGCATAATCGAGCTTATACATGCCGCTGCCGGTAATGCCAATGCGGTACCAATCGCCGGAGCTTAAAACGGATGCGGTTTTGTTTGAACGCAGGTTGCCGCCTTTCTTTTCTTTAAAAGCAGTATTGGCTGAATAAGTATAATCGAAGCGGGTAAGTTTTTCGAGTTGGCCGGTTTGCGGGTTTTTCCGGATCGGGATGAATGAAATGGTACTTAACGTGCGGCCGTTGGCCAAGGCGCTGTGAACAGAAACTTCGGGCGAAGCCTGAAAAATATCTTTGGGTAAAAAGCGGGTTTCTTCGGAAGTAAATGGTACGTAAACCGGATTTTGGAACTGAAAATTACTTACGCGGGCATCTGTTATCTGAAGCGAATAAACCGGGACGCGCTCTTTATATTTTATTTCGGCACCGGCAAAAACAGGGATAACGGCTTCGGCTTTACTGGTTTTTTGTACGGGAGCAGTGCCTTTCCAGGTGAGGGTAATGGTTTTACCGGTTTCAGAAAATGCCGATGTTGCTGAAAACCAGAGAAGTAATGTGAAAAAGAGCGAGATAAACTGCTGCTTCATAAGCCCAAACAAATGTTCCGTAATATAATAAAAAAACCGCTTTAATTGTTTCAGCAACAAGAGAATAGCCCGACAGGTTCACCTGCCGGGCTATTACATAACTATTGTTAAATATAAATATTGTATGGCAACCCGAAATTAATTTTGGTGCAGTTCAAACCGGTACGATTCCATGATGAGGTTAGCCAGCAGTTTCTTGCAAGCATCTTCTACTTTTGTTTTCGCTTCGGCCTCGTTTTCAGCTTCCAGTTGCAGGGTAATGTGTTTGCCTACGCGCACGTCCTGCACGGTATTCAGGCCCAAATGCTCCAGGCCCAGCATCACCGCTTTGCCTTGCGGGTCCAGCAATTCTTTTTTCGGCATTACGTCAATTTCAGCGGTAAATTTCATGAATATGAAGGTTTTATAATGGATAATAGGATGTATAAAGCAATGATGAATGGTATGGCTACGAACTGAAAAACTGCCGCTAAAACGGCCGCCATAATTACAAAAACGAACCGCACCGAATTATCTTTCCAGGTCAGGTTCTTGAATTTCAAAGCAAAAAGCGGAATTTCGGCTACCAGCAAATAACTCAGCAAGGCGGTTAAGAACGTGAGCAGGAAAGGGTTCAGAATAATTTCCGAAACCCCGAAACCATCGTTGGCCAGAATAAGCGGCAGCGAACTTACAAAAATGGTGCAGGCCGGCGTTGGCATGCCAATGAACGAAGTGGTTTGCCGCGTATCAATATTAAATTTAGCTAAACGCAGCGCCGAAAAAATGGTAATGAGAAAGCCAAAGAACGGAAAAACGGTAGGGGAAAGACCTAAAAAACTGCTTTGTCCTTCCAGCGATGCTTGGATTAAATGGAACATGAGCACACCCGGCACCACCCCGAACGAAACCATATCGGCCAGGGAATCGAGCTGCTTGCCAATTTCGGAATAGGCTTTGAGCAAACGTGCCAGCATGCCGTCCATAAAATCGAGCACCGCCGCCAAACCAACCAGATACGCTGCCAGCACCATGTTGCCATGAAACGAAAAATATACGGCCAGGCAACCGCAAAACAGGTTCATACAGGTAATGGCGTTGGGCAAATGCTTTTTCATGCGCAGGTTTTTGGGCTCGAAAAGATACGGTTTTTTAGCGTAAAAACGGATTTTCTCTTTTTTCTTCGCCTATGGTGGTGCTTGGTCCGTGGCCCGGATACACTTTTACATCTTCCGGCAACGTAAATAATTTAGTTTTAATGCTGTTGATGAGCGTATCGAAATCGCCGCCCGGCAGATCGGTGCGGCCAATGCTGCGCTGGAAAAGTACGTCGCCGCCGATCAGGTTTTTGCCTTTTTCGTCGTAGAAAACCACGTGGCCCGGAGCATGGCCCGGCGCAAAGATCACTTTCAGCTCAGTTTTTCCGAAAGAAACGATATCGTTTTCGGCTAAAAAAGTCGTGGGCAGCACTTCTTCGTAATTGGTGAAACCGTAATTCGGCGCGTAACTCGGAATCGCTTTCAAGGTCGGCAGATCGGCTTCGTGTATTTCCAGACCTACATTATACGTATCAGCTACGAATTTATTGCCCAAAACGTGATCGATGTGGCAGTGTGTGTTCAGCAGTTTTACTACTTTCAAACCGTTGTCGGAAATAAACTGCTTTAGCTTTGCTTTCTCGGCGGCATCGTAGCAACCCGGGTCCACAATCACGCATTCCTTGGTTTCATCGTGCAGCAGGTAAGTATTTTCGGCAAAAGGGTTAAACGTGAGGCCCGTAACGGTCATGGCAAAAGCATTTTAAATTGATACCGTAAAATTGCGTTAATATTCAGGAATTTCCAATTTCGGGGTGAGATTTGGTTTTTGAAAAGAGGAAGTCTCTTTGTTTTGAAAACGGTAGGGATTGAGGATAGAAAAGTGATAAGTACCGATGGAGGTGCCGTTCTATAGGTTAACGGGAATGTTTATTAATTTAGACCTGGAATTATTTCTATTTTTAGAAAATACAAGCATTACGAAAGCAAGCTAAAACTGCAATTATCAATAATATAGTGATGCAGGTTTCCCCATTAATTGAACTGAAAACTATGTTCCAATTTAAAGCCGCGATAGAAATTATTGGCATTAATCCCTTCGTGTTTGTACCGGAACCTATTCTGAACGGAATATTTCAGCAGGCAAACAAAGACAAAGGACCCATTCCAATAAAAGGCACGGTGAACGGCAAGGTTTATAAACAAACGCTGGTGAAATACCGGGATGCCTGGCGGCTTTACATCAACACCACCATGCTGGCCAATTCTCCCAAACGCATCGGCGAAATAATTGAACTGACTATTGCCTTCGATCCGGAGGAAAGGAGCTTAACGCCGCACCCCAAATTGGTACAGGCGTTTGCGGAAAATGCCAAAGCCAAAGCCGTTTTTGACACCCTGCGGCCTTCTTTGCAACTTGAAATTGTGCGCTACATTGCTAACCTGAAAACGGAAGAAAGCATCGAAAAAAATGTAATAAAAGCAATCGGGTTTTTATTGGGCGAAAACCGGTTTGTAGGCCGGGAGAAGCCCTGAAGTCGATTCAGATAACCTGAAAACGCTATCCTTTCAGCCTCCAAAAGTCGAAACAAATCCCTGTAAACCTCACAGGTCTCCAAGACCTGGAAGGCTTTTTATTGGAAAGAAACTTAGCTTGCTAAAACAAAAGTTGCGGTTTTAAGTTGTTCTGTAACAATGATTTTATATATTAGCATTCAGCTATGTGCTTGAGTCTGAAAACGGTAGGTTTGCGCTGCTAAAAAGTGCTGACACGGCAGACCTTCAGTAAAAAAATCTCCGGAAATAACCCGCAGCAACGATGAGAAAAGCTTTACTCCTTTTTATTTTTCTTTTGCAAATAAGCTTTGTGGCTCAAAGCCAGCAATACGTAAATGCCAATTATGGAAGAGCACTGCACGAGCGGGCCATTAAATGCGTGGTGCAGACTGATTCTACCGTTTTAATGTTGGGGTTTGGCCAGGGGTATAGTTATGTGCTCCATAGAACCAAAACCAACGGCGATACGCTCTACTCTAAATATGTTTATTCCCACGATTTTTATTACGGCGTAGATTTAATAGCGCTGCCGAATGAAAAAGCAATTATTGTGGGGGGAAATGGCGGATTGGCTAAAATAGACCCTTACGGAAATGAAACCTGGTCAAAAAGCTTCAGAAGAACCGAATATAACGCTGGCGCGCTGATCAATGATACAACATTTGCAGTTGTAGGATCAAAGGGAATCTTCAGCCATATGGAAATGGTGCCAGATTTGGGTTGGGATAGCATTTTTATTTCCAGGGTTTATATTGGCCTCTACCACGTTTCGGGCAAATTGCTCCAAGAAAAAGTGGTTAGTTATGGAACTGACGACTATGAAGAAGCAAGGGGCATTATTTATACTACTAACAAAACGTTGTTGGTTGAGGGAGATTATTACCGGTACGAACCAAACAGTTTTCACGACGATTTTTTGCTGACCTTAACTCCCGACTTAAAAGTTATAGCCGATACGGTCTACCCGCGAGGGACTGTTTACGGAAAACCCAAAATGGAAAACTCCCAAGGCAATTTTATGAATTGCGCGTTTAAAACCGTGAAGGCAGCCCAGGATAATGATATTTTTATCCAGGAATTAAATGCCAACGGCGATATTCTTTGGGAGAAAACCTACGACCTGAAAGGGGATGATTACGCAACAGCCATGCTCGAATCCGACGGTTATTATTACGTAACCGGTGGAACCGGAAATAAAAAGAATATCCTTCCGGAATATGACGATATCGTTTTGCTCAAACTCGATCTGCAAGGCGATACCATCTGGACGAAAACTTATACGCTGCCATCCGGACAGGGCGCCGTAGATATAAAAGAACTGAATGATTCTATGCTGGTAATTTTGGGGGTAACCGATTATCAAACCCAATGCCCCCAAATTATGAATCCCGGTTATATATGTTCGGATATGTATTTAATGTACGTGAACAAAGAAACCGGCTACTCCAAAATGTACCCGGATGCGCCGCAAACTATTTTAGCGAAAAGCGAAGTGCTGGTTTATCCAAACCCGTCTCATGGCCAGGTCAGCATCAAAGCGAAAGAAATTAAATCAGTTACGGTTCGCAATGCCATAGGTAAGGCAATAAATGCCAAACAACGCGCAGTTTCTGAACAGGAAACAGAAATTTCTGGTCTGGAAAAAGGTATTTATTTTATGCTGGTTGAAACCGAAAAAGGCTTCGAGAACAAACGCGTAGTAATTATGTAATTTCCTGCAACTCCACTAAAAAACGCTATCCTTTCAACCCCAAAAAGTCGAAGTAACTTCTGCAAACCTCACAGGTTACCAAGACCTGTGAGGTTTTTTTACACTTACTCCAGCGGCATTTTCTGCCCGTTTTCCTCAAGCCACTTTTCAAAATTCTGAAGTTCCGGGTTTAGTTCTCTGGCCAGCTGCACGTTGCGGGTTTTCGAAAAAACATCTTCAAAATCGCGGTAAAACTGGAACATGTTGCCTAAGTCTTCGGTTCCCGGAAAACCCAGGCCCCGGTACGCTTCCGGCGTAATTTCATGGTATTGCACTTCCTGACCCAGCGTTTTACTCAAAGCATCGGCCATGGCCTGACAGCTTAGTGATTCGCCGGCAATGCCTACCGTTTTCCCGATCATTTCCGGGCCTTTTTTGAAAATACCGTACGCGCATTTACCAATATCGGCAGCGGCAATGCCGGCCAGTTTTTTATTGCCCATCGGAAACGTAATAGCCAGTTTACCATCGTCGCCTTTCTTCGGGCCCATGCCAAAATAGAGCATATTTTCCCAGTAAAAAGTAGTCAGCAGAAACGTAACCGGCACGCCCAGATCGGTGAAAAAGTGGTTGGCTTCGCCTTTCGCATCAAAATGAGGCACTTTGTATTTGCCTTGCAGCGTCGGCATGCGGTCGTCATCCAGCGGAACGTATTGGCGGGTGTCATCCAGTGTAGACCAGATCACGTGTTGTAAGTTGGCGTCTTTAGCGGCTTGTGCCATGCTGCGGGCTTCGGCCAGTTCCTTTTCCGGCGAAAAATGGTCCCAGAAAAAAGTAACGAAATAAGCACCGTACGCGCCTTTCAAAGCCTTTTTCATACTTTCGGCATTGTCAATATCAGCCTGCACAATTTCAGCGCCCAGAGCTGCAAGGGCTTTGGCTTTTTCAGAATCCGGGTGGCGGGTAACGGCTCTAACGGCAAATTCGCTGTTTTTATCCTGAAGTATAGCATGAGCCAGACCGCCACCCTGCGCGCCGGTAGCTCCAAAAACGGTGATCACCTTTTTCTGCGTCATAATTGTATTGCTAAGATTCAGGAATTTAAACAGTTATCGCGGAGTATGGTTTTAGAAATTTCTGGAAAGCCATAGTTCTCTTGTCAGGAATTTACAGCCCGCCGTGCAGATAAAAAAACGGTAGGGTTTTGGCTCGAAAAAGTCGTGTGATTGGTAATGCATGCCGTTAAGCGTTTCATATTTCAGAAACCAAGAGTGCTTTATTTTTCAAATTTCTTTCTCCGTAACGCATAGAAATTACCATATATTCCGGGGTTATTTTAACTTGCCGGTATGCTTTACGATTTTCTGGTGGTGGGCCACGGTTTGGCCGGAGCCATTTTAACGCAGACCTTAGAAAAACGCGGCCACAACGTGTTCGTGTTCGATTTTGAGAAATACAATTCTGCTTCTAACGTCGCGGCCGGACTCATAAACCCGGTTGCCGGCAAGCGTTTTGCCAAAAGCTGGCAGGCCGATGTTTTCATTCCCGCTGCCGAAGAATTTTACCGCAACCTGGAAAATGAACTCGATACTAGTCTTTTCCACCAGAAACCCATTCTCAAACTTTTTTCGAGCATAGAAGAGCAAAACAACTGGATGGGCAAAAGTGCTGAAGGCCAGTGGAACGAATACATTGAAGAAACGTATCCGTCGCTGCCTTTTTCCGAAACCGTAAACCAGGAACTTGGTGGATTGAAAATTGCGAAAGGCGGTTTTGTGGAGCTCCGGAAAATGCTATCGTTTTTGCGCCAAAAACTCGAAACACAAAATAAAATCCGTTCCGGCACGTTTAATTTCAGCAACTTAACAATCTCAGAAAACGGCATTCAGTACGAAGATATGCAGGCCCGGCACCTCATCTTTTGCGAAGGCTGGCAGGCGGTTAATAATCCTTACTTCGGCTGGCTGCCCTTCAGCATCAACAAAGGCGAGGTTCTCGATATTTCGGTTCAGAATTTCACTTCCGGATGCATCTATAATAAAGGGGTTTACGTTGTGCCATTAGGGGAGGAAAGATGGAAAGTAGGAGCCACGTATAACTGGCGCGAACCAAACGAATTGCCAACCGAAGAAGGTCGTGAAGAATTACTGGGTAAAGTAAAACAATTGCTGAAAATTCCAGTGGAAGTTACCGGGCATTTAGCCGGCATCCGGCCTGCCACGCGCGACCGCAAACCGCTCATCGGTACGCATCCGGAAGTTACGCAGCTCAGTATTTTTAACGGCATGGGCTCGAAAGGCGTGTTAATGGCGCCTTTTTTAGCTGCCCAGTTTGCCAATGCGCTAACCGGAAAAAGCGCGATATGGCCCGAAGTTTCCATAGACCGCTACCGGAAATTTTTTTACGAAAGCGAGCAAAAAGGATGAAAAATATTAGTACCCGTTGCCTTGGTTTGTTACTGTTTTTGGTTGGCTTTCTGGGCACGCACGCAGCACAGGCGCAGGTAGCCGAAGAGGAATTTGGCCGCAACCGCATTCAGTACAAAGAGTTTAACTGGCAATATTACAGCACGCCTAATTTCGAGGTTTTTTTCTACGCCGGTGGCAAAGAGCAGGCCTTGCGCGTAGCCGAATATTCCGAAAAAGAACTCAAGCGCATCACCAATCTCATCGGGTATTATCCGTATTCCAAAATCACATTACTGGTTTATAATTCTGTTTCCGATCTGCGCCAAAGCAACATTGGCCTGAACGACGACCGCTACCAGACCGGCACCGACGCGCTTTTCCTTAAAAATAAGATCGAAATTCCCTTCGAAGAATCGCAGGTTACTTTTAAAAAGAATATTACCTACCGCCTGAGCCAGCAATTGCTCAACGACATGATGTATGGCGGCAGCCTGAAGGAAGTATTGCAAAGCAGTTATTTACTCAAGTTGCCGGAGTGGTTTATCAGTGGCGCTTCTGCGTATTTAGCCGAAGGCTGGAGCGTGGAAATGGACGGCTACATGCGCGACATGATGGAACGCACCGAAGGCAAACGTCCCGAAACGATATTCCTCCGCGATCAAAAACTGGCGGGCCAATCGGTCTGGAATTACATTGCTGAACGCTACGGTTATACCTCTATTCAGAATATCCTGAACCTGACCCGCATTACCCGCGACATTGAAATTGGTATTTCCAGCAGCCTGAACGTGCCGTACCGCAAATTTATCCGCGACTGGAACACGCATTATTTACAGATCAACACTTTACCCGACGCCGGTTTAATTGGCCTCACCCGCGACGACCAAGTGAATGGTACCAACTGGCGCGGCCGCAAATATTCGCAGGTTACCTTCAGCCCCGATGGCAACCAGCTGGCTTTTGTGCAGAATGATGGCGGCCGCTACAAAGTGATCGTGCGCAACGTAGCTACCGGTAAGCAAAAAGTGGTGCGCCGTGGCGGCTACAAAACCCCGGATCAGAAAGTAAACTACAATTTGCCGCTGGTCGCCTGGCGTTCTAAAAACCAGTTAAGCGTGGTGGAAGAAAAGAAAGGCAAGTTAATTTTAGCAGGGTTGAATTTAGATGGCGGCAAACCGGGAGTTACCAATCTCAGCCAGTTTTCGTCAGTAAACAGTTTGCGTTATTCTGATGATGGTAAATTGCTGGTAATGAGTGCTGTAAAGAACGGGTATTCCGATCTGTTCCTGTTCAGAAATACGCGCCAGCCCGAGCAGATTACCAACGACGTTTTCGACGACCGCCAGCCGGTTTTTATGAAAGGAAGTTCTACTATTGCCTTCACTTCTAACCGTTGGCTCGATTCTCTGGGGCCGGTTACGGGAAGCTTCGATAAAACCGTCGATAACTTCGATATCTTCCTTTACTTTCCGGACCGGAATACCTACCGTTTCCGGCAGGTAACTTTTACCATTTCCAACGAAACGTTTCCGGTGCCGGTAGAGAACGGCTTTTTATACCTGAGCGAAGAAAGCGGCATCAGAGCTGTGCACCGTTACGATTTTACCGCCGGTCCGCAGGGCCGTGTTTCTGGTTTTCTGCAAAACATCGAGTCTTACGATTATAATCAGCAAACCGGTAACCTGGCATTTACGGCTACTTCGCGCGCGCGCCAGAATGTTTATCTGGCTAAGAATTTCGCCGGAAACGGGATAGAAAGTACCTTCAAAACTGTGCGCCAGGAAACCCTGGAAGCCCGCAGCCGCCAGCCGATCATCCGCGAAACGGTAAAGAAAATTGTACCACCAACTGATACCACTACCGCCAAACCTAAAAAGGACGGCACGATAAACATAAAAGATTACCAGTTCGATACCCAGACGCAGGCCAAAGCACCGGTAGAAGCCCCGAAAGTTGTGGTTAAAACTACTCAGCCGCAATCCGAAGCGTTGCAGATCACCGGTCCGTATAAATACGATCTGCGTTTCGGCATCGACAACCTGGTTTCTTCTATTTACCAGGATAACCTGATGGGTTTTGGGTTGGTAGGCCAGGTAAACATGTCGGATCTGATGGAAGACCACCGCATAAGAGGCGGCGTTTTTGCCGTAACCGACCTGCGTACCAGTAATTTTTATGCCGAATATCAGAACCTGCGCAAACGCTACGACCTGAAAATAGCTTATCGCAAACAAACCATTTTTACGCAGGTAGGTTCTAATTTTTACCGTTTTTCGCGCCACGAAGTTAAACCTACTGTTAGTTACCCGCTTACCCATAGCCTGAGCGTTCGCGGCATACCGCAGTTTATAAGCACCCGCCGCACTACCGTTACCGATGTGGCGGCCAGAGACAGCGTAAGCGATTTTGGCGGTATGGCGGCAGAGCTGGTTTTCGATAATTCTATTATTACCGGCGTGAATATGTTTGAAGGCACCCGCATGAAAATTGGTATTACCGCGCTGAAAGGGCTGAACAATTCTGAGGAAAATTTCAATAAATTCTATGCCGATCTGCGCCATTACCAGAAAGTGCACAAGCAGATTATTTTTGCCAACCGCGTAAGTTTCGGCGCATTCTTTGGGAAAGCTGAAAAGCAATTTTTGCTGGGCGGCGTAGATAACTGGCTGTTTGCTCCCGGCGACCCGATCCGCGATAGTTTCTCTGGAATTCCTTCGGCACCAGATGTTTTCTTTCTACAGTTTGCTACTCCAATGCGCGGTTTCCGCTTTAACGAACGGCAGGGACCTAAATATTTGCTCTATAACGCCGAACTGCGCGTACCGATTGTTCAGTATTTATTCCGTTCGCCGGTTTATTCTGGCTTCTTCAATAACCTGCAGTTAACTACCTTCTTCGATGCCGGAACTGCTTATGCGGGCAGTAATCCGTTCAACCGTAATAACTCGTTCAATACGCAGATAAAAGGCGGCAACGGTAATCCATTCGAAGCCACGGTTATCAACTTCCGGAATCCGTTTTTAGTGGGTTATGGTTTTGGCGCGCGCACTACTTTATTAGGAGTTTACGGCAAACTGGATGTAGCCTGGAGTGAAGAAGACGGTCAGAAGCACGGTCCGAGATTTCATTTTACCATGGGCTACGATTTTTAAATGGGCCGAAGAACCAAGCACGTTAGTTTCGGGACAGTTGTGATTTTAGCCCTGAGTGCAGCTGCGCTGTATTTTAGTGGCAAAACCTATGTTTACCGCGCCCTCTTTTACAATTTTGCCGGCATAGACGATAACCTCATTTTTGAGGAACGCATAATTCCGGCCGGAGAACCTCAACCCTGGCCTTTAGGCAGCAATTATAACCAGAGGCCGCTACCTGGCGAATTCAAACACAAACAACAGCAACTTAAGGCGGCGGCTTTGCTGGTGATCTGCCACGATTCTATTCGTCAAGAACATTATTGGGAAGGCTATGGGCCCCAATCGAAAACCAATTCTTTTTCGGTAGCCAAAAGCGTGGTAAGCATGCTGGTAGGCGTGGCGCTGAAAGAAGGAAAAATTAAAAGTGTAGATCAACTGGTTGCCGATTTTCTGCCCGAATTTAAAAACGGCGGAAAAGAAAAGATTACGATTCGGCATTTGCTCACCATGAGTTCCGGCCTTGATTGGGATGAATCTTATAGCAATCCACTTTCCATGACCACCGAAGCCTATTACGGCGATGATCTGAAAGCGCTGATAAACCGGCAGGAAGTAGAAACTGAGCCCGGAAAAACGTTCTATTACAAAAGCGGCAACACCCAAGTCTTAGCGCATATTCTGGAAGCTGCCACCAACATGAAGCTATCCGATTACGCCGCTACCCGCTTATGGCAACCGCTGGGTGCCGAACAAGCTGCCGAATGGAGCCTCGATAAAAAAGACGGCACCGAAAAAGCCTATTGCTGCCTCTATTCCAACGCCCGCAATTTTGCCCGCCTCGGCCAGCTTTATCTCAAAAACGGCATCTGGCACGGCGATACGATCATCGATCCGGCCTACGTAAAAGCATCGCTCACACCAACTGGTTTAAAAGACGAACTCACCGGCGCCAAAGGCGATTTTTACGGTTACCAATGGTGGCTCATTCCGCAGTATAAAGGCCTGAAAGTTTTTTACGCCCGCGGCATTTTAGGTCAGTACATTGTGGTAGTGCCGGCAAAAGAAATGGTTATTGTGCGGCTTGGCGAAAAACGCGGCGAAAAAGTAGGCATGCACCTGCAGGATGTTTATGATCTGATAGATGCTGGTTTAGGAGTTTGTAAGTAGGAAACGGTATGGTTTTGGGCCTGAAAAAGTCAGAAAAACGCTATGGTTTTGAACGGAAAACTGCCTGTAATTCCAAACATCTAGACCGGTTTTTACTCAGCTTTTGAATAGCCGTTTCCCTTTTCTTCCATATGCTTCTGGAAGAAATCTACCAGGTCGTTATTGATTTTTTTATCGGTGCCGTGACCCATGTGGGTGTAAGTTTTGAAATCTGCCTGAACATTATTCTTTCTGTAAATTTCCTGCACAAATTCCCAGCGCTGCGGCACCAGTTGTTTTCCCATCAGTGTATATACTTTTTCCCGGTCTTCCCCACTGTAAGCATCGTCAAAAGCCACGGCATCGTTTTCGTCTAAGGCGCCCATGTAAAGCATTTTGGGTAATTGGTTGAAAGCTTTCAGATTTACTTCCCGACCGGTAATTTTTTTCAGGTCGGCAATGCCTAGCGGGTAGCTCAGCGGCGTTTCTTTTAATTGACTAACCGGTAAAATCGGAATCGCGTTTATTCCCCCGGCCGCCATCGCTTTTATTTTTTCGGGATGCAACAGAGAAAAACGATTGGCAAAAGTACCGGATGCCGAAAAGCCGTTCATGAAAAATTTCTCCTTTACCGGAAAACCGCGCTGTTTTAGTTGTTTGCGCGCATCTTTGATCATGGCTAACAATTGCAGGTCTAAACGTTTCAACGTGGCATTCTGGCTGAGCAAGGTTTCGCGGTCTAAAGCGTGGGTGTAAAGCTCCCAATTGGTTGCTGAACGCGGAAAGATGGGCACCAGTAACGGGATTTGCAGCTTTCGGGCCGTATAATTCCCTACGGAACTCTTACCGGCAGCATAGCGCGCCCCTTTTTCATGAAATCCGATGGAATCGTTGAGGCCGGTATTGGTCGTTTCTACCATCAGATAATGCTGTTCATCGCGCTTTAAACCTTCTGGCAAATAAAGCAGATAACTGTAATGAAAGCCTGTTTCCGGACGTGCCGGAAAAAGCATAAGCGTATCGGAGGTTAAAGCAGGGCCGGAAAACTGGCAATCTTTTACATGCTTTTGCCGGAAAGCATTGCCATTGAAAAAAACGAAGAATCCGCTTAAAAGCAGCAATATTCGTAACGGTTTCCAGGAATTGCGCATGATATTATGAAGTATTGTTAAAATCAGAAAGACATAAAATTCACATTCGTTTCGGTTTTGTCTTGATGCTTAAAATTGCATAATGGTTGCTTCTGAAAAAAAAAACGAAGCAACTTTACAGTAGCTTCGCATAAAAAAGTGGTCGCAATAATACGTTCATTTTTGGATTAATAGATAGATAATCTTAGTAGCAAGTAGTGTGGTAAGACTTATTAATAAAGTGTAGAAGGTAATTTTATGAACTTCCCCAAATTTTCTAAGAGTTGTGTGTTGTGACCAGAAATGAAATGTCCAGTAAATTTTGGCAAAGAAAGCGATCATGCTAAATGTTAGTAGACAAACAATAGTCAGAACTAGAATCGTTTCAGAAATAACCAGCTTCATATAGTTTAAGCCAATGAAGAATAGCAAAGCGAAGGAAGAAAAAATAATAGCGCTTCCGCAAGTTTTTACACCAAACATTTTTCAATATAAACAAAAAAAGCGAAGCCACTTTTCAGCAGCTTCGCTGTTTCATTTATAATACTTTTTACGCGTAGAATCCTACCGTTTTTCAGGCTTTACTTTTTCGGCTTAAAACCCTACCGTTTTGCTTACGCTAAAACGCCGGCCAATAACGATTCAAAGATCGCTTTACCATCGGTGTTTCCTAAGTCGGCGTCGGCGGCGCGTTCCGGGTGTGGCATCATGCCAAACACGTTGCGGCCTTCGTTGGTAATGCCGGCAATATTATCCAGAGAGCCGTTACAATCGAATTCCGGCGAAATGATACCATCGTGCGAGCAATAACGGAACATTACCTGATCGTTGTCCTGGATCTTTTTCAGTGTATCGGCATCGGTGTAGAAACGGCCTTCGCCGTGCGCTACCGGAATTTTATATGCCTTATTGGTATCTAAAAGTTGTGTGGCCAGCAGGTTGGTGGTTTGCGGCTTTACATACACGTTCTTGCACAGGAATTTCTGCTCCTGGTTACGCAGCAACGCGCCTGGCAACAAACCGGCTTCGGTCAGGATCTGGAAACCGTTGCAGATACCCATTACGTAACCGCCGCGGTTGGCGTGCTGAATAACTTCCTGCATAATCGGCGAGAAACGGGCAATAGCGCCGGAACGCAGGTAATCGCCGTACGAGAAACCGCCGGGCAGCATAATAAAATCGCAACCTTGCAGATCGTGGTCTTTGTGCCACAATTTCACTACTTCTTGGTTCATCGTCTTGGTCAGCACGTCTATCACGTCCTGATCGCAGTTGGAACCCGGGAAAATTACAACTCCAAATTTCATGGCCCAAAGATAGCTAATTTTCAGCGTTTCCCATTTTTGCTTCTTACTTTTTCTGCTTTTTTCCTAGCGTTTTTCCGGTGTTTTTCCTTTTCTAAGCCGCTACATTTTTTCTGAGCCTATAAATTGTCCGGCTCCGGAAAAAAACTGTATTTTTACCTGTTTTATATTTTTTCAACTATGCTACAATCCATGACCGGTTTCGGGCAGGCCCGCCTCGAAGCCGAAAATTATACGCTAACCGTAGAACTGAAATCGCTGAACTCAAAAAGCCTCGATCTGAGTCTGCGTTTGCCACGTTTCCTGATGGAAAAAGAACTGGAGATCCGCAATATTATCAGCAAAAGCCTGGTTCGTGGCAAAGTAAACCTGTGCATCGAATTTACTTCCAATAAAGTAGCCAAAGCCAAAAACCGCATCAATCACGAACTGCTGGAAGCCTATTACCGCGATCTGGAAGAAGCTGCCGAAAAAGTACAGGCCGATAAAAGCGATCTCTTCCGGCTGGCTTTGCAAATGCCCGAAGTGATGCAGGCTGCCGAAAACAGCGAAGAAGCCGAAACGTTAAACTGGGAGCAGGTATTGCCGGTTTTACAGGAAGCTATAAAAAGCATAAATAATTTCCGAAACGATGAAGGTAAAGCGCTTACTTCTGAAATTATTTCCTACGTGGAGCGCATTCGTATTCTGCTTTCGGAAGTGGAAAAATTTGACCCGGTACGCATTGAAAATATCAAGCAGCGCATTACCATGCACATGGCCGAGCTAACTGGTTCCGAGCAATTCAATCATAACCGCTTTGAGCAGGAAATGATCTACTATATTGAGAAGCTGGACATTGCCGAAGAAAAAGTGCGGTTGCTCAACCATTTACATTATTTCACCGAAACCGTGTATCTGCCGGAACCAACCGGAAAGAAACTGGCGTTCATTGCTCAGGAGATCGGGCGGGAAATTAACACGATCGGTTCCAAAGCCAACGATGCTACCATACAGCATTTTGTGGTGGAAATGAAAGAGGAACTCGAAAAAATCAAAGAACAGATAAATAACATTCTTTAATAAAATTTGTATATTTAAAGCCTTGTTGCTGAATTGGTTCCGAAGGAATTGTTTTGCTGCCGGTTGCTGTTCTGAATTGCGGTTATATCATTTTTAGAAATTGTTTTTATGATAAAAAAATTACTCGTTGGTGTGGGTTTGCTGCTGAGTTTCCCCTCGGCGTTGCTGGCGCAGCGCAATTGCGGCACCATGGACCATTTAGACAAGCTGGAACTACAGGAGCCGGGTACCAAAGCCCGTTTGCAGCAAGTTGACAGCAAAATTGCCAAGCTTCAAAGCCAGGGCGCCAATCAGAAAACCAACGGCGTAATTACCATTCCGGTAGTGGTGCACGTAGTTTACCGCACGGCTTCGCAGAATATTTCGCAGGCCCAGATCCAAAGCCAGATCGATGTGCTCAACGAAGATTTCAGCAAAACAAACGCCGATCGGGTAAATACTCCTGCTGCCTTCAAACCGCTGGCCGGCGATATGCAGATCCGTTTTGAACTGGCCCAACGCGACCCGAATGGCGACCCGACCACCGGTATTACCCGCACGCAAACCAACTCCAGTACTTTTGGTCTGGACGATGCCATGAAATTTACTGCCCGCGGTGGCCACGATGCCTGGAACCGGAATAAATACATGAACATCTGGGTTTGTAACCTTGGTGGCGGTTTGCTGGGTTATGCGCAGTTCCCGGGCAGCGGTCCGGCCAATACCGACGGCGTGGTGATCGGCTATAATTACTTTGGCCGTACCGGAACAGTTTCGTATCCTTTCAATAAAGGGCGCACGGCAACCCACGAAGTAGGGCACTGGCTCGGCCTTTACCACATCTGGGGCGATGAACCAAGCTGCGCGAACGACGATAAAGTAGCCGACACTCCTTTGCAAAAACGTGAAAATTACGGTTGCCCGACCTTTCCGCAAACTACCAGTGCCGGTGGCGCTTGTGCTGCAGGCAGCCCAGGTTCTATGTTCATGAATTATATGGATTATGTAGACGATGCCTGCATGAACCTGTTTACAGTAGGCCAGGTTTCGCGCGCGCAAACCATGCTGCAGAACGTACGGCCAACTATTCTTACTTCAGACGGACACCTGCCGGTAAACATTAAACCGCTCGATGCTTCTATTTTGCAGATTGACCGGCCAAACGGCGTTTCCTGCGATCAGAACATTACCCCGAAAGCTATTCTGAAAAACCAGGGTACGGTGGCTTTAACTTCCGCCACCATCAGCTACCAGGTAGATAACGGCCCGGCACAAACTTTAAAATGGACAGGTGACCTGAAAATTTATGAATTCGAGGAAATTACCCTGCCTGCTTCAACCGTGAGTTTTGGCGCCCATAACCTTACCGTTTCGGTAACTTCACCAAATGGAGCCACCGATAACGACCCAGCGAATGATGCCCAAACCATAAACTTTACGGTTATCGAAAAAACGGCTGGACTGGCTTTACCTTTCACCGAAGGTTTTGAGGCCGATGCTTTCCCGAAACAAGGCTGGAAATTAGATAACCCGGATAAAGGTATTACCTGGGAAAGAACCACGCTTGCTGCCTACGAAGGACTTCATTCGGCTTATATCAATAACTACGATTACGAATACGTAGGCGAAGCCGATGAACTGCAAATGCCGGCTTTGGATCTGAGCAACGCTGTAGAACCTAAACTTACCTTCCGTTTGGCTTACACAGCTACCGATTTCAGTGCGGGTGCTAATGCAGATACGCTGGAAATACTGGCTTCTACCGATTGCGGCGTAACCTTCAAAAGCCTTTATAAAAAGTACGGCCGTTCGCTGGCTACAATTACTGACCCCGTAGGAACGCCATTTTTCCCGGATACTAGCCAATGGGGCATAGATACGGTTTTACTGGAAAACTATATCGGCGAGAAAAACGTGCTGCTGAAATTCCGGAGCAAAACGGGCTACGAAAATAATCTTTTCATAGATGCTGTGCGGGTAGCCAGTAAAGCTGAGGCTCCGCAACCAAACGCTTCGTTGGTAATATTCCCGAACCCGACTACCGGCCGTTTAACGCTGCAAATGCCTGGCAAGAATAATGCTGAGGCGAAGATCCTTGTGCTGAACAGTATTGGCCAGGAGATCATGAACGAGAAACTGACTCCGGTAGATGGCAAAATAAAACTGAATATGGTAGGCAAAGCCGATGGTATTTATATTATTCACGTAATTTCTGAAGGCAAAACCTACAAACAGAAATTAGTGCTCGATCAAACCAAAGCCCGCTAAAAACGGTAGGCTTCAGGCATAAAAAAGTCCCGGTTTCAGCAGAAGCCGGGACTTTTTTTTATACAAACTGAATTATGAATCTTATGCTGATATAGCCACTAAAATGCTTCGGGTTAAGTTGCTTTGCAGGGAAAACGCTATCCTTTTAACCGGAAAAAGTGATGAAAAGCTGGAAAGATCAAAACCTCAGCCAGCGGTTTGCTACGTAATTTACCAGCGGAATAATGCCCAGAACGGTACCGGAGATCAGGAAAAAAAGTACCAGCATAGCGCTGAACCAATGCCCGAAAAAGCCATCCGGAAAGCCGAAAACGTAAAGCTCCATAACCAGTGAAACTACAAAACTCAGCATGAAAATTACCAGAAAGGCCCGCTTCCGTTTCGGAGTAAGCCACGAAAAAATGCCGCTGGCGGTTTTAGGGGCCGGTTTCCGGGGGCTGGAACGGGGCGTGTTCTGTTTCATTTGTTATTATAATAAAAATTCCGGATATTGGGGTAAGCTGTTAATGCGTTGCAAAGATACACGAAATCCGGTTCCGGCAGAAAAGCTTGGGATGCAAGGAGTTTGTGGAAAGCAGGCACGCAGCTTTTAACTTTCTTTGCGCATCGTCGTAAAAACGCACCAAATGCCGGCATAGGCAACCATCACTAAATCTACCCAACTATGAAACCATTTTTCCAGATTCTGGCCCCACGTGCATTCAGTCTTGTTTTTGCTGCTTCTATAACCGGCCTGGCAGCCTGTAGCACCGGCACCAAACCCGGCGATACCAACGTGGAAGAAGGTAGTGCAAAAGATAAAAATCCCGAAATGCGCGATGCGTCCGGCCAAAATACTGCTCCTTCAGTAGACACGCACCAAGATACCATAGATGCGCTGATGGATACGGCCAAAATGGAAAACGATGCTTACGAACGTTCGAAAAAAACGCCGAATCCCGCCTATAAAGACAATAAACAAAACCCCGAAGACCACACCGGGCATAACCACTAAGCAAAGAAAAACGCTATACTTTTAACGTGAAAAACCCCGGCTTGCTTTGGCAGGCCGGGGTTTTAGCTATGGTACAATTCTCTTGAAACTTATCTGAATAAGAAATTATTCGGGCCGATCGCCACGGTAAAAGAATCTTGTGCAGCGCCGGCTGGCGTATAACGGATCACCTTCCCATTGGTCGTAAAGCTTGTGGTAATAGCTCCGTAAATAATATTGGTTTCCGGATCGATGCCTAAGCCGCTGAAATCACGGTTAATGAAGGCCGTTGCAGGTAATGCTGGAGCAGTGGTTTCCATCTGGTAAATTTTGCCTTCGTATTTGTAGTAAAGCTTGTTTTTGCCGGAATTGATAGTCAGGTTACCTGGAATATCGGCTTTGGAAGTGAAGTTTAAGGTTTGCGTTACGGTGTTGCTGGCCGGGTCTATTTGTACCAGGCTGCCGGCAGTGCTCGCCGCCAGATCGAAGTTCCAGTTAGAATCATACACTTTTTCGCCGCCGCAAAGCACCCATATATTATTGCCTGCATCAACAACTAGGCTATTCGGGCCGTGACTTACAGTGATCGTTGTTTCAACGGCATCGGTAACAGTATTGATCACCGAAACAGTATTGTCGCCGGAATTTACCACGTAAAGTTTATTATTCAGCAGCAGCACTTTTTCCGGCGATTCTCCTACCGTTATGGTTTTGGAAACCGTGTTCGTAGTCAGGTCAATTACCGAAACGCGGCCGTCTACGCCATAACCAACCCACTCGGTTACATATAGCTTATTGTTCAGGCCCACGGCGTAGCGCGGCATTTCCAACCCGTTAATTACACCGGCTTCTTTAAAGGTATTGGCATCGGCTACTTCCACTTTTTTACTGTTGTTCACTACTACATAAGCCTTGCCATTGTGAATGGTCATAGATTGCACCACATCGCCAAGCGGACGATTGTTCACTGCCATAAAAAGGTCGCGGTCTACTTTATTCGTTTGTCTGCTGATGAAACTTACTGCACCGTTACTTTTCTGAAACTGGCCTTCGTTGGTTACAAAAACGCCTTTTTCAAACGTGCCTGGCGCTACTGGTTTATCTTCTCCGGTTTCGGTGGTACAGCTGCTTAAAAAAAGGCCGGCACTGAAAAACAATGCGCCAAAAGCAAAAGAACTAAAATTTTTTTTCATAAAAATGGTATGGAAAATTGTTGAAAAAGTGATTGTTATAAATTTCTGATTAATCCAGGTTGAAGCGCAGGCTTACATTGTAATTCCGGCCGGGCATGGCATAATATTGCAGAT
This sequence comes from Adhaeribacter terreus, assembly GCF_042657365.1. Taxonomy (NCBI): domain Bacteria; kingdom Pseudomonadati; phylum Bacteroidota; class Cytophagia; order Cytophagales; family Hymenobacteraceae; genus Adhaeribacter; species Adhaeribacter terreus. Next base: position 26,165 of record NZ_JBHSKT010000001.1, read on the forward strand.
TCTGGTAAACTGTATTGGTGAGGTTGTTGATATGGCCGATAACCTGGAACCGGCATTTCCCAATTTCCAGCGTTTTGCTGCCTGAAACATGGAAAAGCATAAAAGCCGGCAACGCTATTTCGTTTTCTGCATCGGTAAAACGTTCGCCGGTAAAGGTGCCGTTCAGGTTCAGAAGCCAGGTTTTATAACCCAAACCAGCCAACGCGGAAGCTGTATGCAAAGGAGTATAGACCAGTTGCTTGTTCAGAGGTTCATCCGAAATGAAATAACTGGCTTTCTGCACCGATCTGGTGTAAGCATAATTGCCGCGCAAATTCAGGTTCCAGCTGGAAAAACGGTAGGTTATTTTGCCCGAAAACTCGAGGCCGCTGGCGTTCACTTTTTTCAGGTTTTGCGGCGTCCAGATGGTAGCTTCGGTTGGCAGCCATTGGATCCAGTTGTTCACGTGCAGCGCGTAAGCCGTTATTTCAGCTTCAGAAGTGAAATGGTTTTTGGAGAACCGATGTTGCAGGCCGGTTTCGTAATTCCAGCTATCTTCCGGACGCAGATTTTCGTTGCCGGTAGGCCAGTAACGGTCATTTAAAGTGGGTACGCGGTAGCCGCGGGCAATATTTCCTTTCCAGCGCACCGTATTTTTTTCAGTCTGAATAAATTCATAAAGGAAACCAATACTTGGAACCGGCGGCGGATCGAAGCCCGGAACAAAAGCCTGCCGATAATTCAGATTCAGGTGCAGTTTTTCAAAAAGATCGTAGCGCAGCAATGCAAAAACGGAATTCCGCAATTCGCTAACCGGTTCTTTATAACCATCTACTTCGCCGGAAAAATATTGCAGATCGGCGCCCACGTTCAGGTTTAGTTTTCCCCGGATAATAAAGCCGTGTTCCGCCTGCGCCTGGTAAGTTTTTATGTCAGTATCGGAAGCAGGCTGGTTGTCGTCGGAGAAGCGCATGAAATCGTGAAAAAATGCCCCCCGCACAGAAGTTTGCCCAAAACCTGAACGCAGATTCCAGACCGCGGTGCTGCGCAGATTCCGGTTTTGCATCATGGCGTGCGTGTTGGCGACTACCATGTTCGGCTGCACTTCGTTTTCCTGATCGGTGTACCAGTTCTGCCAGTTCAGGTTGCTTTTTTCCGAAGGTTTCCAGTTCGCATTCAGCGTAAAACCTCGTTGCTCTACCGCTGCGTTTTGCTGCTTTTCTTCCGGCTTACCAAATTTGGCAGTATTAATAAACGCAAAATCATTTCGAACCGAATTCCGGAAAACTGAAGTCGCCACACCCGCTTTTTCCCAACCGTAACTGCCACCCAGATTACTGTATTTTCTGCCGAAACTGCCAAGATCCTGTTGAGCCTGCACTTTTAAGCCGGGCGCAAAACTTTCGGCGGAATTTAAAAGTACGCTGCCGCCAATAGCTCCGGAACCAAAATTAGAACCCGCCGAACCATGCTGCAACGCCACGGTTTCCAGGCCCGAAACCGGAATTAAAGAAAAATCGAGCTGGCCCACGGTAGGCAGAGAAATATTAAAACCATTCCAGAGCACGGCGGTATGACTGGCCGAAGTGCCCCGGAAAGCGAGTGAAGAAAGCATGCCCTGGCCGTAGGTTTTTACATAGACCGGCGTAGCGTTTTGCAGAATTTCGGCCAGGCTGGCGCTGCGGTTATTTTTCAGAAAAGTAGAATCGATGGAAGTCTGGCGGCTGCCGGCGGCAAAGGTTTCGGGTTTGCGCGCAATAATTTCTACTTCGTGCAGTTTGCGGCTGCCTAAAGAATCGGGTTGCTGCGCAAACGCCGGTAAGATTCCGGAAAGGAGTAAACTTAAAAGACTAACGCACCGCATTTCTCCAGCTAAAAAAAAGCCGGGAATTGAGTGGTGCTGCAAACGAATTAAACAGGAAATTTAACTGCATGAACCGCTACGCTTTTTACCCGAAAGCATGAAACATTTATTAACCGGAACAGGCAGGTCTCCTGGCTCTCTTCATCAGTTCTGGCCTTCCCACCCGATTTGCTTGCAGGCAGTGGCTTGTGCGGTAAAACTGATTAAATTTGAAGATCACAGTTGCGGGAACAGCACAGGTATTACACCTGTTTCCCTTTTAAGACGTTTCTCGCGGCAGCAAGATCCATCACCTAAATCCGGAGGCAAAGGTAGGAATAAAAATTTGAAGATTTGAAAATTTGGAGATTTGAAAATGAGGGAATTATGGAAAATCAGGGTGTGGAAATGAGATTCGTTCAAAAACGCTATGGTGTTGCCCCGGAAAAACTAACCTTTAAAACCTGCGTTCAAAAGTTTTTTAATTTATTCATCTTCAAATCTCCAAATTTTCAAATCTTCAAATTGGCATCATGAAACTTCCGAAAGAATTTTACCTGCAACCGAACGTAGTACAGATAAGCCGCGATCTGCTGGGGAAATTTCTTTATACCCATATCGATGGCATTTTAACCGGCGGCATGATCGTAGAAACCGAAGCGTATTCCGGTGAAAACGATAAAGCCTGCCACGCGCATTTAGGCCGCCGTACTAACCGCACCGAAATTATGTATGCCGAAGGCGGTGTAGCTTATGTGTACCTGATCTACGGTATTTACAACCTTTTCAATATTATCACCAACGAAAAAGACAAAGCCGATGCGGTTTTAATAAGAGCCATTGAACCCACCGAAGGCCTGAAAGAAATGCAATTGCGCCGGAATTTACCAAAGATCCAACCCAACTTAACGGCCGGTCCCGGTTTGCTTACGCAGGCTTTAGGCATTTCGCTTAAACATTACGGCGCCGATCTGCATGGAAATCTGATTTGGGTAGAAGACCAGGGAATTGTTATTCCGGATAACGAAGTGATAGAAACCCCCAGAGTAGGAGTGGCCTATGCGGAAGATCACGCACTTTTGCCCTGGCGTTTCCGGGTGAAAGACAGTAAATGGACGAGTAAGGCGAAATAGCTTAATGGTTAAATTGTTAAATTGCTGAATTGTTGAAACAGCGGGGGCTGATGAAATTGCTGGTACAAGTGCCGCTAACGCTAACACTTGCACCAGCAATTTCAATAAAGGTGTTAACTACAAATAATAGCCGGTATGTTGTAAATTGCCAATAATCAACAATTAAACAATTTAACCATTTCAAACCGCCTTTTCGCAAACCAGAATAACCAGTTGCTGATGCATATCAGTAGTAGCAAATAAATACAGATCTCCGCCTTCTTTTAAACCGGTTTTTTGCCGGATCTGCGCTACCGTTTCCGGGAAATTGCGGACTGTGATGTTGGCTTTCTTTTCGGGAATTAAACCATGCAGCACTTTTTTGTTGTATTTGGCTACCGTTTTTAACCGGAAACTCCTGCCAGGAAAATCTGCTACCAGATCTACAGAAGTATATAAATGCGAGTTGCGGTGCAGTTTTTTCAAACCAAAACGTTGCGCGATCTGCCGGAAAGCGCCGGCTTTCATAATGGCAGCGTTTGGTTCATAAATAAATTCCAGTGGTTCTGAATAATGCGTTTCCGCGGTTTCTTCGTTACTTTTTCGGAAAGAAAAGCCAGCGTTTTCAGCTTTGGGGGTCAGGTTTACGGCGGTAATTTCCGGGTCCGGATTTTCGGTTTGCCCGATCTGGTACAGCACTTCCTTGCATTCGTTTTCTACGGCAATTACCCAGATCTTTTCTACGTTTTTCAGTTGCTGCACCGCGCGGTCAATATCCAGCATGGGGCTGGTTTTAAGCAAAACGCTATGGCTTTTGGCCAATAAAGTCGGAAGCATTTGTAGCACATCGGGTTCGCAATCTTCCAGCAAATGTACTTTCTGGTTGGCAGTGCCGCGGCGTGCCGGATCGAGGTAAATGCAATCAGCTATTTCGCTGAAATTCTCCAGAAAAACGGTAGCGTTTTGGGCCTGAAAAGTCACATTATTCACATCCAGTTTTTCGAAGTTAAAAGCTACCGTTTCGCTTAACGCTTCATTTTGTTCCACGTGGTAAACCTGCCGGAATTGCTGCGAGAAATAAAAAACATCTACGCCAAAACCGCCCGTCAGGTCAACCAAAATTTCCCCGGAAATTAAACTGGCTTTGTATTGCGCGGTCAGTTCCGAAGATGCCTGTTCTACCGAAAGATTTGCCGGAAAAATAAGGTCGAAGTTTTCGGCCCAATGCGGGAGCTTGTTCTTTGCTTTTTGCCGCGCCTGAATTTGCTGCACCAGCTCGGCCACCGGCAAACCCGGAAAACGTTTGGCTTGCAGCATTAACGTAGCCGGGTCGTCGTTTTTATGAGCTTCCAGAAAGGCGCGGGCTTCCGCAGAAAAAGGTTGTAAAGCCATGAATGAGTAATTAGCGCAATTGCCAGTTCAGGGTAATGCCAGGCACTACTTTCCGGTCATAAAAAGTGCCGAAGCCGAAACCCGATGGTTTGAATTTATGAAAGCTGCTATTGTTTTTAATGGTGGCAAAAGCGTTGTATTCGTCTATGGCGCGGAGCATGTGCTGGTTGGTGTTGCGCAGAATCAAAACGTTTACCAGCAAGCTGCCGGCGGCAATGCCCAGGTAAACTTTCTGGCGGTCGTTAAAATACACGTAGCCTTCGTCCTGCAAAACTTCGTTGGCATACAGAATTACCGACGAAACGAAAACGGTGCGTTCAACGAGGTAACCAATTTTATAATTCCGGTATTTGTCGAGTTCTTTCAGGGCTTCGGGGCTGGCCGCCACATCTTTGCGAATATGCTGCCCGAAAAAACCGGCATTGCGTTCGCGCTGGTCGGCTCCTAAATAATAGTAAAAGTTACGGGTCGGGCCGCCGTTTCCGCGTTGTACATCTTCGGCGGTGCGGGAAATTAATGGGTACGCCAATGGTTTGGCCGTTTTTTCAGGAGTGGTTTGCGTGCCGGCTGGTAAAGTTTGTTGGTTGGGTTCGGCGGTTAAAGCAGGTTTCAAAGGACTGCCTGCCGGTGCTTCTTCGAAATAATGCGGACTGTATTGTTTGGTGGCCTGTATAAAATTCCGGATCAGTTTTTCGTAGGTTTCGGCCTGCAACACAAACGCTTTCTGGTTAGGCGAAGTAATGGTAATGCGGCGGTTAAAAGCGGTATGCGTAAGCACGTAAGAACCCACCGCGCCGGCGCCTTTTATGTCCGTAATATCCAGCAGCAGCAGGTTTTCAATTTTCAGACTATCGTACTGTCGAAGTAAAACGTTTTTCTTAGCGGGCTGCAACAATATATTCTTATCGGCGAAATGCAGCATTTGAATGCCCAGGTTCTGGTTGTCGGTAAGGAGTTGCGTGCTGAATTTGCTGATGATCCTGGCGTCTTCTTCGGGCGTGGTTTCTACATTGCTGGCATAACCAATTAAAACGGCCGTGCGCGCCGAAAATAAATTCTTAGGCAGGTCGCGCACAAATTTCAGCTGCATGTTGGTTTGCGCCTGAACGGCAGCCGGAACGGCAAATAACAGGAAGAAGAAGAGAAGCGGGAGCAGTTTTTTCATAGTAACAGGTTTGCGGCTGGTAAAATTAGCGAAACTTTTATAACCAATTCCGGAAAGCAAGACCATTTTAAAAGCTTTCCGGTTGCCTGGCCGGCAGTTTTTTTATGCCATAGCATAGCGTTTTGCGGGTTTCGTACTTTTTCAGCCCGAAACCATAGCGTTTTACGCAGATTGTTGGGCAAAAGGGAATTAAATCAGATTAAAAGGTATTTAGAAACAAATTGATTAATTTTGTGTTCTGATTCCGAAAATCTTAAAAACAGAAATAATGGTAGAGACTTTTGTTCCTTACAAAGTAAAAGACATGTCGCTGGCTGAATGGGGCCGCAAAGAAATAAAACTGGCCGAGGCTGAAATGCCGGGCTTAATGGCGATTCGCGAAGAGTTTGGTGCTTCGCAGCCGCTGAAAGGCGCGCGCATTGCAGGTTGCTTACACATGACCATCCAGACGGCTGTACTGATCGAAACTTTAGTTGCTTTAGGCGCTGACGTTACCTGGTCTTCGTGCAATATTTTCTCTACGCAAGATCACGCTGCTGCTGCTATTGCTGCGGCCGGCATTCCGGTTTACGCCTGGAAAGGCATGAACGCAGAAGAATTTGACTGGTGCATCGAACAAACCTTATTCTTCGGCGAAGACCGCCAGCCCCTGAACATGATCCTGGACGATGGTGGTGACTTGACCAACATGGTTTTCGATAAATATCCGCAGTTAGTGGAAGGCATTAAAGGCTTATCGGAAGAAACTACAACCGGCGTGCACCGCTTATACGAGCGCATGAAAAACGGTACTTTGGTTATGCCGGCTATCAACGTAAACGACTCGGTTACCAAATCGAAATTCGATAACAAATACGGCTGTAAAGAATCGTTGGTAGATGCGATCCGTCGTGCGACTGACGTAATGATGGCTGGTAAAGTTGCGGTAGTTGGCGGTTACGGCGATGTAGGAAAAGGTTCTGCTGCATCTTTGCGTGGTGCCGGAGCCCGCGTAATTGTTACTGAAATCGACCCGATCTGCGCCCTGCAAGCTGCTATGGACGGTTTTGCCGTGAAGAAAATGGCTGATGCCGTGAAAGAAGCTGACATCGTAGTAACGGCAACTGGTAACTGCAACATCATTACTGGAGAGCATTTCCGCGCCATGAAAGATAAAACCATCGTATGCAATATCGGTCACTTCGATAACGAGATCGATATGGCTTGGTTAAACGAAAACTACGGCCACACCAAAGATACTGTTAAGCCGCAGGTTGATATCTACAACGTAGAAGGCCACGACGTAATTATCTTAGCCGAAGGCCGCCTGGTAAACTTAGGTTGCGCTACCGGTCACCCGTCTTTCGTAATGTCTAACTCTTTCTCGAACCAGGTTTTAGCCCAGATCGAACTGTGGACAAATTCTGACAAATACGAGAATAAAGTGTACACATTACCGAAACACCTGGACGAAAAAGTTGCCCGTTTACACTTGGCTAAAATTGGCGTAGTGCTGGAAGAACTTACCGACGAGCAGGCTGCTTACATCGGCGTAGAGAAACAAGGTCCTTACAAAACTGATCTGTACCGTTACTAAGTTTTAGAAAACGGTATCGTTTTATGATAAAAAAGTCCCACTGGTTAGTTCCGGCGGGACTTTTTGTTTTTGACAAACTGAAAACGGTATGGTTTTCAGCTGAAAAACTGAAAATTAAATCAACATGATAATTCTTCCGGTTTCAGTCTTGATATATTTCCTAAAAGTTCGGGCCTTAATCTCCAGAATACTTTTTTTGCAGAGATCCAATTCGCTTCATTATCACCGATTCCCCAATAATCTTCATCTGACCAATAATAAAGGTCGTTTTCTTTCTTAAAAGTCGCTTCAAAAATTACTCCGCCATACATTTCCGGCGGATTAAAATTAAATCTCTCTACATCTTCAAACTTTAATTCAAGCACCGGATTTTCTTTGGCTTGTCTTTGAAATAGGAGCGTGGCAACATTTTTATTATCGAAACTCATAGCTCGTTCTTCATCAACAAATTCTTTGGTAGAAATATGCAGATCGCGCAGACAGCTATCATGGAAACTGGCGTAAAGCTTTAAAAGCCACTCTAAGTCTGCATCAGATTTGATTTCGGTCCACATTTATTTGTTTTTGTAGTAAAATAAAAACGCTACCCTTTCAAGCTGAAAAACTCACAATGCAATAATCGTGAGTTTTTCAGACCAAAACGGTAGCGTTTTCAGGTTAAAAAGTCGTTGGGAAGTTCAGATCATTGCCGTCTGCTTCAACCTAACGGACTAAATAATATTGAATTTCGCCATTAATTCTTTGCGGAATGATTTGCCAATAGGAATTGATTTTTCGGTGATAATAAGCGAGTTTTCCTCGAAAGCATCTACTTTTTCCAGGTTCACGATGTAGGAACGGTGCGTGCGCACAAAGTTTTTTTGCGGCAGTTTGTTCTCCATTTCTTTCAGCGTAGAGCTGATTAAATACTTGTGTCCCGGCGTAATAATGAAAGAATAATTGTCGTAAGCTTCTACCCACAAAATGTCTTTCAGCGCAATTTTCACCATGCGGTGCTTTACTTTTACAAATAAATATTCGTTCGTAAAAGCGCTTTCAGCAACCGGAGTGGGCGTTTTTGGTTCTACCCGTTCTTTATCGCGGTTGTGTTTATAAAGCGCAATTTCTATAGCCGAACGCAGGTCTTTGTCGTCGAATGGTTTTACAATAAAGCCGTAAGGTTCGGTGGTTTTGGCCCGGTCTATAGTAGCTTTATCGGCGTAAGCAGTCAGAAAAATGAAAGGCAGATCAAATTCCTGTTTGATCTGGGCCGCTAATTCTACGCCATCAATATCGCCTTTCAGGTGAATATCAAGTAAAAGCAAATCGGGCTGCGTTTCGCGGATAATTTCCATCAAATGGTCGCCGGAGTCTATTGCACAGATATTATAACCCAGCTCTTCGAGGCACGAGGCAATGTCTTCAGCAATAATTATTTCGTCTTCAGCAATAAGGATTTTCGGTGTAGCCATTTTTCCAAATTCATTTATTGTGGTAAGATAACAAATTGAAGCCGGATTTGCGTACCGCCTTCAGAATAAAATTTTAAGGTACCGTGTAGTTTTTTAATTAACGAACTAACCAGCTGCAATCCGAAACTCGTAGCCATTTTCTCTTCGAAGTTATCTGGAAGGCCGGTGCCATCGTCGCTGATCGTGAGCGTATAATCCGTTTCAGTTACGCGCAGCAGTTCTATCAGTAAGGTTCCTTTACGCTGATCAGGAAATGCGTATTTTAACGTATTAGAAACCAATTCGTTTACGATGAGGCCCAGGGTTAAAGCGGTATCAATATCGAGGTACAAAGTCGGGATGTCGAATTCGAGCCGCACGTGGTCTTCGCGAATGCCATAAGAAGCAAAAAGGCTGCGGCAAAGCGTTTGTACATATTCCGAAAGATCTATAGATGCAAGTTCTTCGCGCTGGTAAAGCCGCATGTGCAGCATCGAAATAGATTTGATCCGGTCTTTAATATCGCGCAGCGTTTCTAAAGCCGCCGGGTCGGTCAGGTGCCGCGACTGCAGGTTCAATAAGCTGGTAATAATTTGCAGGTTGTTTTTTACCCGGTGGTGAACTTCTTTCAGTAAGATCTCTTTTTCCAGGTTTTTCTTTTCCAGCATGAGCGTTCGCTGCTTCACATTCTCTTCCAGCAAAGTGTTAAGCCTGCGCAGGTTGCGTTCGCGCCAGCGCACCAACCCAAAAGCAAAACCAGCGATCAGTAAAACGGCAATAGCTACAATGCGGTCTTTGCTCCAGAAAGGCGGGGTAATGGTAAATGCATATTCGGTAGTTTTTTCTACGCACCCGCCGTTCTTAATGCAGGCTTTTACCATAAACTTATAATTGCCCGGCGGCAGGTTAGAATAAGTGGCCACAGTGTTGGTAGAAGGTTCAGACCATTTTCTGTCGAAACCTTCCAGGCGTGTCATGTACGTTACTAAGTCCGGATTCGTCAGATAGATGCCACGGTATTCAAACGTTATGTGGTTCTCGTCATAAGGAAGTTTCGGGTTTGCGGGTATGCTAAGTCCATGCATGGAAGTGTAGCCGCGTTCTTTCCAGTTTACAGGTTGCCCGAAAAGTTTCAGTGCAAAAATGTTGAGTAAAGGCGTTGGCAAGCCAGGTCTTTCGTTTTCAGGCGTGTACCGGATCAACCCGTTCACGGTCCCAATCCACATATTCCCGCCTCTGCCTTCCGCCAACGCATTGGAACTTACTTCTATCCCCCGGAAGCCGTCGGCGTTTGTAAACCGTTTCATTTGCCCCGCCGGGTTTTTATAATAAGCCTCCATATCCAGCCGGTTCAGGCCGCCAATGGTACCTACCCAAAGCTGATTGGCCGAGTCGATGCGCAGGCTGGTAACGGATTCTGAAAGCAGATTACGGTCTTTTTCAATATGGTCATGCGCGTTTTGCTTCAGATTCGGCGAAACCCGCGCCAGACCATGATCAAAACTCCCAACCCATAAATTGCCTTTGTAGTCTTGCGTAATGCTGGTTATTTCCCGGAAGTTCATGGCTGCGACCTGCGGATGACGCCGGAAAGTGCCGTCTTTAAAAAGGTAAACGCCAGATTTCGTACCGGCCCAGAGTTGATTGTCTTTATCTTTGAAGAGGCAGTTAATATGATTGTCTTTCGGGCTGCCGTATATTTTATAATTCCGGAACCGATTATTTTCCAGCAGTGAAAGGCCTTCGTTTGTTGCAATCCAGATGCGGTTATCAGTTTCGGGTAGAATAAAATTGGCAATGTTGAAGATCAGCCCATCTTTGAACGAATACTTGGTGAAGGCTGTACCATCGAAGCGGGCAACGCCGTGGTTGGTTGCAAACCACATGGCACCGCCGGGCGCTTTCGTAATGTGGTTTACGATGTTGTTTGGCAGGCCATTGGCGGTGGTGTACCACTTAAAAGTATCGCCGGTGCGTACACCCACGCCGCCATCAAAAGTACCGATCCATAAGTTGCCCTGCGCATTGTGCGCCAAAGCCCTGATATTTTTGTTTTTTACGCCTTCGGGCTCTAAATAATAAGTGAAACAGGAAGGCGTATACCGTTGCAAACCATTGTTCAGCGCGCCAAGCCATAAATTTCCTTCCCGATCGTGAAGCAGGCTATGAATGTAATTGCAGACTAAACCGTTTTTGGTGGTCAGGCGGGTCATTTTCTTCCCATCGAAACTCACCAGGCCGCCGCCATCCATACCCATCCAGAGTTTGCCATCAGCATCTTCGGTAATAGCCATGGTGCGGTCCAGATTCTTATCGCCGTCTGTTCTGTACGGTGTGAATTTTTTACCGTCGAATTTGCTGAAGCCGCCATATGCTCCAAACCAGAGGGTGCCGTTGCGGCTTTCGAAGATCGAATAAATAATGTTGTTCCTTAAACCGTTTTCTGCAAGGAAATGCTCGGTTTTTTTACCATTGTACCGGTAAACGCCTTCGCCTAAAGTAGCCAGCCACAAATTGTTGTTGCGGTCAACGTGAATGCGCCAGAATTTTTTTGCCGGAACGCCGGTGCTGGCGGGCAGTGGTTTAAAGCGGTTACCTTCCAGGAAATAAATGCCTTTTGCGGTAGCTACATATAACCGGCCATCTTTGTCTTCGGTAATACTGCTGATGCCGCCTTCGGGTAAGCCGCTTGCTTTGCCATAGGCGGTAAATTTGCTAAAACCCGATAAACGATTGAGGCCGTCGGCGTATGTGCCGATCCAGGTTGCGCCTTTGTGGGTCTGGTAAATGCAACTGATTCTGGTGCTGCTTAAACCGTGTTCCTTCGTGAAATTTGTAAACCGCAGCCCGTCGAAAGTAGATAAACCACCCGCAGTACCGATCCACATAAAACCCCAGTGACCTTGTACCATGCTGGTAACGTCGGTTTGTGGCAAGCCATCTTCCGGGGTCCAGGTTTTTAAATTGTATTGTTGTGCCGATAAAAAATTTACCGATGACCAGACCAACAATAATGTGAGAAGAAAAGCGCGCATGTTCTTCAGGCTGAGTTCTGCCTGTACTTTAAACCAGATTAAATATAGTGCTTTTTGTTTTCAGCAAACAACGCAACAACTTAAAACTGGTAAATGCAGCTTATTATTGGGTGAATGTTTTCGAAAAGTTCAGAAACCCGCAGTTTTTTAGTTGAAAATCATAGCGTTTCCGGTGCAATTTCTGGGGTTAATTTTCGGCCATCACCTGCCGGTAAATCTCTAAAGTGCGCTTTGCCGTGTTTTCTTTCCGGAAATTCTGCAGAAAACGATAGGCTTGTTCGGTTAAAATCTGCCGTAATTCTTTATCAGCTAAAACCCGTTGTACCTGGCGGGCCAGTTGCTTGGTATCGTAAACGTTGGCCAGTAAACCGGTCTCGCTTTCTTTCACAATTTCGGGAATGCCACCGCCGCGCGTAGCCACTACCGGCACGCGACACGCAAAAGCATCTAAAATAGTAGTGCCTAATCCTTCGGTTTGCGAAGTAATTAAAAATACATCCAGCTCCGGCAGAATCTCAGGCACATCTTTTCGGAAACCAGTGAAAATTATATGATCCTGTAAATTTTTCTGTTTTACAAACGCTTCAATTTCAGAACGCATCGGACCATCGCCGATTATAAAGAATTTTGCGTTCAGACCTTTTTTCAGCAACAATTCGGCCGTGTTCACAAACGTGAAATAATCTTTCTGCTCCGCAATGGCCGAAATGTTGCCTACTATCAGCTGGTTTTCTGGCAGGTTAAATTCTTTGTGCAGCTTGCCGGTATTTTTGCTGTTTTCGAAACGGTTCAGGTCAATGCCACTGTGCACGGTAACGCAAATTTCCGGATGTTTAAGCGAAGGCATGGTAATTTCCCGGATCTTTTCCGAAACGCAGATAACCCGTTTTACGCCTTTATAATTGTATTTGAACTTCGAAAGCAGGTTTTTCTTTACCGGAAAATCGACACGGCGGCTTAAAATAATGGGTGGTTTATTGCCTAAAACAGAAGCCCAAACGCTTAATCCGTGCGAATGCGAACTGTGCGCATGTACCAGGTCAATTTTATTTTCCTGGCAATATTTTTTCAGTTGTGAAGCGGTGTAAAGATCAAATTCATTCGCAAAAGGCAAAACAATGTGCGGCAGGTTTTTCTTCTGGCAATATGTTTCGAAAGGTGTGTTTTTCCGGCACGCAACGTAGCAATTCACACCGTTTTTCCGGAGCTCTTCTATTAAATAAGCAATTTGCTGTTCGCCGCCGCGCCAGGTTTTTTCCGAACTTAAATGCAGAATATTCATTAGAAAAACGGTAGGAAATTGGGTGAAAAAAGTCGGAAGCCTATTTGTTTTTTGCCTGCTGAAAAAGCTCAGCCGCTTTGGCATATTTTAAATAAACCGCCATCGCCGAAATTTTACAAATAGTGTAGCCATAAAAACCATCCAGGAAACCGCGCTTAATCACGTAGCTCAGGAAAAATTTAAGCGATGGTTTCAGGAATAATTGGTAAGCCGTAGGGTTTTTGCCTTTGTTAAAAAGCTGTTGCGCCCCGATGGAAGTGAATTTATTTACCTGTTCCACGTGCTGCGTAATGGTATAGAACGAATAATGCAGCAAGTCGCCGGAAAGATATTTTACGGTTGTGTTCGGTTCCAGAATAAATTTATCGTGCGGATTGGTGCCGCCCCAGGCGCCTTTGCGGCTGTCCCATAAACGTAGTTTGCGATCCGGGTACCAGCCTGAATGTTTGATCCACTGGCCACAGTAATTCGTAAGCCGGTTCAGAAAATAACCATCGGCCTGCCAGTCATTTTTCACTGCTTTTATCGTTTCGATCAGTTCCGGACTCAAGGCTTCGTCGGCATCTAAAGAAAGAATGTGCGGGTAAGCAGCTTGCGTAATGGCGAAATTTTTCTGCTCGATATGGCCTGCAAATGCGTGCTGCACAAATTTTACGTTCAGTTCACGGCAGATTTCTTCCGTCCGGTCTTTCGAAAAAGAATCTACCACCATTACTTCGTCGGCAATTTCGCGCACCGAATTTACGCAGCGCGCAATATTTTTTTCTTCGTTGAAAGTAATGATGACGACTGAAAGTTTAACCTGCATGGCAAGCAAAAAATAATTGATAATTAAAATTATAGAACCGGCTGCGCTTCCGGATTATATTTTTGTAACCCGATAAACGCCATAAACGTGCAGAAAAGCATGCTGTCTACCTGCGTGGCCAAAACCGTATCGGGCAGCATATTTACCAGGTAAAAAAACAGGAAAGCTAGTCCGTAGAAATATAGCTGCCCGCGACCGCGCAAACTTAAAAGCCAGTAAACCAGCACCGCCAGAAAAATGAGTAACCCGAAAATGCCGGTCATGCCCCAGTAAAGCAAATATTGGTTGTGCGTATTCAGTTCCATTTCCGGGTTATTGGCGGTATAAGCTTTTTTGAGTTCCGGGTGAAAATCGCCGGTACCAACGCCTATTACTGGGTTCTGCTGTACCACCTGCCACATATTCTTATAAGAAACCAACCGCCGCAGCGTGGTAAAATGCTCGTAATCGTATTGTTTGTATTGCTGGTTTTCGAGCAGACCAATTTCCCATTTGGTCTGGTAAAAACGTTCCTGCACCGGTTTCAGCGTTTTAAAACTTAAATAGGGAATTCCTGCAAAAACCAACAATCCGGCAAGAACTAAAATGCTTATGCCTGCACTTTTGCCCCAGCGCTTTTCAAGCTTCGGAAATAAAATATTTACAGCAATGGCCAGGGCGTAAACCAGCAAACTTACAAACAATGCCAGCTGCGCGCCACGTCCGCCTAAAATGAGCATGGTAAAAAACAGTAGGGGTAAGGCCGCAAAAAGTGCTTTCCGTTTATAATTTACCAGCCATAAATAAATGCTGCTGATAATAGCTACGGCCGTAATGCTGCTGAATTGTAAACGATCTATAAAAGGCGAATACAAACCAAAAGCCGCGCGGTGAATATTTTCCGGGTAAGGCAGCATCAGTTTGGTGGAATTAGCCATATTCCGCACGGTTTCTTCGGGTAATATATAAAGCAGTACAATGAATGTGCAGGCTGCGCAGGTGGCCAGCACAAAAGCCAGCAAAAGTTTTCGGAAGTTTTCCTGCAAAAGCCGGGCATGCAGCAGAAATAAAACCGGAATAATTAAAAAACGGTGCTGATGTTTTAAAATCTTCCAGCCGTTTTGCAGATCTTCCGTATACAACATTCCTAAAACCAATATTCCGAAGATAAGCGTGAGCAAAGCCACGTTTTTGTAACGCAAAACGCTATGCTTTAAGCCCGAAAAAGTGCCCGGCCAGAACGAAAGCACGACCAATGCCACTTCGGCTACGTTGGCAAACGCTTTAAAAAGCGGCAACGAGCAGAAATAAAAGAACCAGGCAAAAAGCAGTAAACGGTTTTTAAGCGGCATTCCCCGAAATATTTATCTTAGGCTATGTAAGTTATTTTTATTTTATTTGCGTATAGTAACTGTTTTCAGGTCTGTAAAAGTACAAATTTATTTAGATGAGCGAGGAAAAAGCCAACCAGCTAAGCAAAGAAGAAAAAGACCGCCGCTTCGAAACCGAGCTGATGCCGGTTATCGGGCCGCTGTATAACTTTGCTTTCCGCCTTACGCTGGACGAAGACGATGCCAACGACCTAGTGCAGGAAACCTATCTTAAAGCATACCGCTTCTTCGATTATTTCGAACAAGGAACTAATGCCAAAGCCTGGCTGTTCCGCATCCTGAAGAATTCGTTCATAAACGATTTCCGGAAAAAGAGCAAGCAGCCCGCCAAAGTTGACTACAACGAGGTGGAAAGCTATTACAATACCGACGATGTAGAAGGTGAAGGCGAAATGGCGGCAACTTCCGACATGCGTTCGCAGGCAGTTCAGGAATTAATCGGCGACGAAGTTGCCGGTGCATTGAACTCTTTACCCGTCGATTTTCGTACTGTAATTATACTCTGCGATCTCGAAGGCTTTACCTACGAAGAAATGGCCAAGATCCTCGACATTCCCATCGGAACGGTTCGTTCGCGCTTACACCGCGCCCGTAACTTCCTGAAGGAGAAACTGGAAAAGTATGCCAAAACAATGGGTTACGATGCCAATGGCAACCACGATGAAGATGAATAAACTTAACTTTTAAACCGATATGGAGACTACTACTACCGAACTAAAAGGCGACGTAACTGCTGCCAGCGCCGATTGCGAAAAAGTGATCAGCATTCTGGAAATGATCATCGACGATGAAGCCAGCAGCGACGACCAATCTTATTTTTACAAGCACCTCGAAGACTGCAAAAGCTGTTTCGAAGCGCATAACCATCAGAAAATGCTCAAGAGCTTTCTGAAGATGAACGTAAAAAGAAAAGATGTGCCGGCTAGTTTGATCTCCACCATCAAATCCATCGTTCACGAAACCGCTTAACCCTCCGTGCAAGGAAAGATCATTATCTTTTCGGCTCCCTCCGGCGCCGGCAAAACCACCATTGTAAAACACCTGCTCAATATTAATCCGCAGCTGAGTTTCTCCATATCGGCGTGCACGCGTGATAAACGCGGCCGCAACGAAACCCACGGCAAAGATTACTACTTCATCACGCCCGACGAATTTCGCAAGAAAATTGAAGAAGAGGCTTTTGTAGAGTGGGAAGAAGTGTACGAAGGCGCTTTTTACGGTACTTTAAAATCTGAAATAGAGCGCATCTGGGCAACCGGCAAGCACGTAATTCTGGATGTGGACGTAAAAGGCGGCCTGGCCATCAAGAATTTTTACAAAGACCGCGCGCTGGCTATTTTCGTAAAACCGCCTTCGGTAGAAGAACTGGCCAAACGCCTTCAGGCCCGCGCTACCGATTCTGCTTCCAGCATTTCCAGCCGCGTTTTCAAAGCTAAATTCGAACTGAGTTTTGAAGACAAATTCGATACCGTTATTGTAAACGACAACCTGGAAAAAGCCTTTTCTGAAGCCGAAAAACTCGTAAATAATTTCCTGAATTCCGAAGAAACCATTGTATGAAGGTAGGCTTGCTGTTCGGCTCGTTCAATCCCGTGCACGTAGGTCATTTAATTCTGGCAAATTACATGGCCCAGAATACCGATCTGAGCCAGGTTTGGTTCGTGGTTTCGCCGCAAAATCCGTTCAAGCCCAGCCACACCCTTTTGCATGAGCAAGACCGCCTGCACATGGTGCGCCTGGCCATAGACGATAACCCGCGCCTGAATGCCACCGACATTGAGTTCAATATGCCGCGCCCGAGTTATACCATCGATACGTTGGCATACTTACACCAGCGCTACCCGAGTTACGAATTCGTACTCATCATGGGCGAAGATAACTTGCCTTCGTTGCCGAAGTGGAAAAACTACGAGCAGCTGATCGGCAACTACGAAATTTACGTGTACCCGCGCAGTAAAACTCCGCATACCGAGCTTAAAGAGCACGAAAATGTAAAAATGGTGCCCGCTCCTAATCTCGATCTTTCGGCTACTTTTATCAGAGAAACTGTGAAAGCCGGAAAATCTATAAAATATTTAGTGCCCGAACCGGTGGAAGATTATATCAAAGCGAAGAAATTCTGGAGTTAGTAAACTTCTTGGTAATATTGGAAAAGTAGCGCATGTGTAAAAACGGACGCTACTTTTTTTGCTTTAAAACGCTATCGTTTTGTTCAGATTGTTTTAAACGTTGATTGTTGAGTTAATTCTATTTTAGATGTGGTATTCTATCCTCTCAACGCGAAGTTTTGGGGATTTAAATTGCTGTTTTGCTTTGTTAAAGCAGATATTTTAGGTGATATTTGCTGGATATGGAGCGAATTAAAAAGATACTCTTTCTGCTAATTACAGTTATCACATTCTTTAAGATCGAAGCTTTTGCGCAGGAAACATCTAATGATTCTGTAAATTTTAATCAGATTCAGCTGCCAATCGTGAAGGTGGGTTTTTCAGGGCATATAGGTCTAACAGGCAAGTACGATCTTTCTGTCAAACCTATAAAAAATATTAATTTGAATCTATATTATGGGAACCGGTCCTTAGATTACCTTCACCTGGCAGCTACAAATGGTGAAACCTGGTATGGATTAGGCGCTGAATATTACTTTCACAGGTATAAAAATACCTTCTTTTCCGGCTCTTTGAATATGTTTAACCGGGTTCAAAAAGATGAAATTAGAATTCCAAATAAGCGTTTAATTTTTACAACTCCGCTAATTGGCTTAAGCGGCATAAATAAAAAATCCGGAATATATTATCATGTGAAAGCAGGTTGGGGGTATTTTTCCAAATCGCTTGATAAACGAAGTGAACACAGCTATTTTCAAAATGGATTGTCAATAGATGTTGGTGTTGGTATCGGTTTTGGAATAAAAAAGCATATCAAACCAAATCCTTGAGGACGCTAATTTTTATTCTGAATCATCTTCTTCAAAATCCTGCTTTATTTCCGGCTCCGGTTTGTTCTGTATTTTCTTCCCCTTCAGGGTATATTTCACCTGAACCATAAAATAAGCCGGCCTGATCACCTCAAAAGATCCTTTTGGCGTTGCAACGGCGTTCGCATTGTTCTGCACGTAGCTGAATTTATTTTCGTAACGCACCGAACCAAATCTCCGCAAAAGTTCCTGGTGAAATAAAACGCTTAGCGCCACATTTTCATGGAAGAAAGGCCGCAATTCCGTTCCGATCTCCGCGCCCAGCAGCATATTATTTTTGGCCGGGGTAAACGTAGAAGCAATGGAATGATCGGTGCCACCTCCGGAAGTTACGCCGCCGCTAAAAAGCGAGCCACTTTTGTAACTGTAACCGTAATAGGTCGAGCTGATCCAGTTCCGGCCGAAAGTAAATCCGCTGCTTATTATTAATTGGTGCCGCCGGTCCAGTAACGTATAAGCCAAATGCACCGGTGTTTCTATGCCAAAGCCTCTTTGCCGCCATTCCGTTTTAAAAACGCTATTCCCTGAGTAAGAAAAAGTCTGTTCAAACGTAAGCGCTTTGGCCATAAATCTGAGTCCGGATTGTAACGAAAACCCGTTTTGAAGCGGTAAAGCAACTTGAAAAGTCGTAGCAAATCCGCGCGCTAATTTTGCATCTATAGCGTTGACGCCTATGGGATCCGGGTCGTATTTTACGGAAGCATAATTGAAACTGTAGCCCGCAGCAACTTGCAAAGCCGCTTTCTGAGCTTCAGCTTTTACCGCCAACCCAACTAGTAGTAAACTGCAAACAATTACTTTTACTGAAGAAATCATTGCGGATCAGCGTTTCGGTTTTCCAATAACATCAGGATTTTTTTTAAGAACAGAACGGCTCCGCTAAAAATTTATTCTATCAGCTTCTTCTCACACTACTTTTCTTCTTTAAAGTCGGCGCAGGCTGTTCTTTCTTATCCCAGAACGGCAAACGATAATTCAGCTGGCCCATAATATAGCTGGTACGTTTGGCTTTAAGCGTTCCTTCCGGAAAATCCTGAAAAATTTGGCCGGATGAAGTGATATAAAAATTGTTGTGGTAAATTATACTGCCGAAGGTGGGAATAAGATCGAAATGGTAAATGGCGCGCAAACCAAAATTCTTAAAGAAGACCGGGGTTAGTTCAAAGCCCGCTTCTAAAGCCGGCGTTAAAAACGATCTCCGCGAAAATAATTCGGTATCGAAAACGTGCGCAAAAGTGTATGGTTCCTGAACGCGTACCTTTAAAGTATATGAATCGGAAAGCTCGTAAATAGTATTATGGCTCAGGCAAATGCCGCCGGTAAGTTTCAAGGTTCGGCCTAAAACCGGAGAAGGCACATCGTACACTACATGCACCGGTAATTCCAGGGAATTCCCCCAGCTCATCCATTTGTCTTCAAACGCGAACTGATTGGCATATTCAAAGCGAAGATTATATACGTACGTTTTGAACATTGTCCGCAAACCAGCCTGCAGGCGCAGTTTATCGTTTACCGGCATGGAAGCCTGCACACTAAATACCGGATCGCCATTGCCCTTATTCGCCTCAATTGTACCGGCTGCTCCCCGTTCGAGGGTTTGTTCAAGGGCTACATAATTTTTCATTAAGCCTGCTGAAATACTCACATCTACTTGGTTTACCTGGGCAAAACCGCTTGTAGCAAATACGCCAATAATTACGGGCAAAAGAAAAATGCCTTTCCGGAAGTCGCTCATATGCCGCTTTTTTTGGTGTAGAATTCGTGCCGCTGAAAGCTTTCCAGCTAACAATGTAAACAGCTTCGGCAACCCGAAGTTTTAAAAAACGCTATGCTTTTCAACTAAAAAAGTCGGGCTTTGAACAAGTTGTTGACCCCAAAGTTAGAAACACAATTTTTGATCTGTTTCCTGAAAAAAACGCTATGTTTTTCGTGTCTGAAACTCAGAATAATGCAGGTAAACTTGTCTGCTTCCGGACAGTTGTTGCCCGTTTCCGTACAACAATTCAGATTTTACTTTTGCTAAAATTCTGACTGGAAGTGGTTTGCCTGTTTGGTATTGTATTTGGAAATGCGGCGGAACCCAAACCAACTTCATTCATGAAAAAACTTCTTTCACTACTTTTTCTCTGCTTTTTAATAGCATTTCAGCTTCAGGCGCAAAAATTAAAACGCAAAGCTTTTCTGGGTGTCAAACCACAGGAACTCAACGATTCCATTGCCAAAGCAAACAAATTACAAGTTAATTCCGGCCTGCTGGTTTTAGAAGTTTCCCCGAATTCTACCGCCGAAAGCCTGAAACTGAAACCGCAGGATGTGGTTACTTCCATTAATCAGAAATCAATTTCCAGTATTCCGCAGCTTGTAGAGTCGTTTCAGAATTTGCGCGAAAATGAGAAAGTTGAAATAACGGTACAGCGTGGCAAGAAAAAACTGAAGCTGAAAGGAAAAACGCTAGGGAAACCATACGAAAAACCCGATGCCACCACCGATGTAATCTACGACCAGGTGAAATTCGGGAACGGTTACCTGCGCGCCATTATTACCAAACCGAAAGGCGAAGGCAAGTTTCCGGCTATTTTATTTATTCCCGGCTACAACTGCGGCTCGATAGATAATTATAATGTTGGCGCTTACGGAAAACTGATAAAAGGCTGGAACGAAAAAGGCTACGCGGTCATGCGCATCGAAAAATCGGGCATGGGCGACAGCGAAAATACCGTACCCTGCGCCGAAGTAGATATGTACACCGAAATTGCCAGCTTCGAAACCGGTTACAAGCATTTAAAAACCTACAACTTCGTAGATACCACCAATCTGTTCATGTTCGGACATTCTATGGGAGGCGTAATTGCGCCGGTTATCGCCGAAAAATATCAGCCCAAAGGCGTAATGGTTTACGGCACGGTTTTCCGCCCGTGGTTCGAATTTATGATTGATCTGATCCGGAAACAGAACATTATGACCGGCGCCGATTACGTGGAAAATGAAAAACTCACGCGCCAGATGCAAACACTTTTCTACGAATTCTTCGTGCTGAAAAAATCGCCCGCAGAAATTGCGCAAAACCCGAACTTGACCGCCTTAGCCGCCAAAGAACTCGATTACAAACCGAACAGCAATTTAATGTGGGGCCGCCACTACAAATTCTGGCAGCAACTCGACGAACTGAACATGGCCCAAAGCTGGCGCAACACCAGGTCCAACGTTTTAGCCATCTGGGGCAGCGCCGACTGGATCTCGTTTGAAGAAGAAGAACACACCATTATTGCCGATCTGGTAAACAAATACAATCCCGGCAAAGGCACTTACCTGAAATTAGCCAACACCAACCACGGTTTCATCAAAATGCCCGGCATGATAGAAGGCATAAAACTCAGCTCACCAACTTACAACGAACAAAACTTTAACTACGATCTGGTTGCGGAAACGGATAAATGGATGAAAAGTAAGTTGAAAGCGAAGATTTGAGGATTAGGGAAGGAGTAGTGCGAAGAAAGTCCTCCTTCGGAGGGGGTAGGGGAGGATTTTTACATTAGCTGATAGATTCACTTTCATTGTCTAGCAGCAAAATTTATTGAGGCTACGCCCCACTGAAGTTACAAACTTCAGATCATTTTAGGTCCAAGTTTAAAAACTTGAACCGGCATATTTAAAGTATCGCCGCTAACAGGAGTTAGCCTTTCAGAAACAACTTTTTACAACAAAATCCCTACGGTTTTCAAATAAAAAAGCCTTTCAGATTTACTGAAAGGCTTTTTATATTGCTGAATTAGCACATCAGCACATCATAAAATTAGCATATTAAATCGTCATGATCTCTGCTTCTTTCTTGCTCATCAACTCGTCAACTTTCACAATAAAAGCATCGGTCAGTTTCTGAACTTTAGCTTCGGCGTCTTTAATAGCATCTTCGGCAGCACCGTCTTTCAATAACTTTTTCAGCGAATCGTTCACGTCTTTCCGCACGTTACGGATCCGCACTTTACCAGCTTCGGTTTCGTTTTTAACCTGTTTTACCAAGTCACGACGACGTTGTTCGGTAAGGGCCGGAATATTCAGGCGAACACCATCCGCTTCCTGCATAGGGGTTAAACCCAGGTCAGAGTTTTTAATCGCTTTGGTAATTTCGGCCAGCATGTTTTTTTCCCAAGGCTTGATCATCAGGGTGCGCGCATCTGGCACAGCTACGTTTGCAACCTGCGAAATTGGCGTTGGTGTGCCGTAATAATCTACGCGCAGATCTTCTACCATGGCCGGCGAAGCTTTGCCCGCACGGATCTTGGTCAGTTCAACACTGGTATGGTTCAACGCCTTTTTCATCGATTCTTCGGCGTCGTCTAAATACATCTTAATTTCTTCGGTCATCTTATTCTATCTTTAAATAGCGTAATAAACTCTGTTTTCTAAATTTAGTTTTCAGCAGGCCTGAAGCCATTTGGAAAACGATAGCAAAAATGCACTAAAAAGTCAGGTGCACAAAACAAAAAATCTATTGTCTTGTTCCTGACGTTTTATGTCTGAAAATTAAAGGGCCGGTGTGACTTCCATGCTTACCAGGGTACCAATTTCGTCGCCGTTCAGTACTTTGCGCAGATTACCTTTTTTGTTCATATCGAACACGATGATCGGCAGATTGTTTTCTTTGCAAAGCGTGAAAGCGGTCATATCCATCACATTCAGGTCTTTTTCGAAAACTTCCTGGAACGTAATATTGGTGTAGCGAGTAGCGGAAGGATCTTTTTCCGGATCGGCGGTATAAATACCGTCTACACGAGTGCCTTTCAAAACTACATCGGCTTCAATTTCAATAGCGCGCAAGCTGGCCGCAGAATCAGTAGTGAAATACGGGCTGCCGA
Organism: Adhaeribacter terreus; assembly: GCF_042657365.1. Classification (NCBI taxonomy): domain Bacteria; kingdom Pseudomonadati; phylum Bacteroidota; class Cytophagia; order Cytophagales; family Hymenobacteraceae; genus Adhaeribacter; species Adhaeribacter terreus. The sequence goes on from NZ_JBHSKT010000001.1 coordinate 48,990, forward strand.
TGCCGGCTCCGAAAATTACCACGCGGTTTTTCTCTAGGTGGCGCATAGCTCTTCTGCGGATGTACGGCTCGCAAACCTGCTGAATGTTAATGCCAGAAAGCAAACGGGTGTTCACGTTAATTTTCTCCAAAGCGCTTTGCAACGCCATGCTGTTAATTACGGTAGCCAACATACCCATATAGTCGCCTTGAACGCGGTCCAAACCAACTTCTTCGGCCTGCATACCGCGGTAAATGTTGCCGCCGCCAATTACAATGGCTACCTGCACGCCCATTTCTACCACAGCCTTAATTTCGGCTGCATATTCTACCAATCGGTTCGGGTCAATGCCGTAATGCTGGTCGCCCATCAGCGATTCGCCGCTTAACTTCAGTAGTATCCGCTTGTATTTCACTTGCTTTTAGAATTTTCGATCGTTCGAATTTTCGATCATCCGACAATCTGGTTATAAATTATTTCTGAAAAGGAAAATTCCTTTAGTTTTTTGTTCTTTTCCGATATTGTTTTTTCAGGCCTCAGTTCTTACTTTTTTACCCCGAAAACCCTAGCGTTTTTGCGGTTTGAATTGCCATTGGCTTTAGCCGGTGGTCTAGGGTTTTTCGATTTTGGGCTTCAGCCTAATCTAAATAAAAAGACAGCTCAAAAAGTTCGGCTAAAGCCAGAATGTGCTTTATTGCAATCCCCGGGTTAAAAGCCGGGGCAATTCAGGTTCTGGATTCCGATTTCAGATTTTCGAAAAATCGAACATATGAATCTCGAACATTCGAACTTACGAAATTAAAACTCCAGCAATACCTGGCCTTTTTCCACGTTATCTTTCACGTTCACTTTAATGGCCTTCACCACGCCGTCGCCCGGAGATTTCAGGATGTTTTCCATTTTCATAGCTTCCAGGATCAGGATTTGATCGCCTTTTTTCACTTCGTCGCCCGGTTTTACTTTAATATCTAAAACCAGACCTGGCATCGGCGCTTTAATATCGTTCAGTTTGGCAGCCGCGGCATTGCTCATACCCATCTGGTCGAGCAGCATATCGAAGCGGTCTTTCACCGAAACCGTGTGCAGCGTGTCGTTAATTTTTAGCGTAAAGGTTTTGGCTTTGTAATCGGCTTCCACCAATTCGGCCATGTACGATACGTTGTTTTTAATTATATGAAAGCGGTTGACATCTAACGGAACCAGGTCCCATTCAAAAGGCTGGCCGTTCAGAAACAGGTTTCCCTGCTTGTTTTCTACCTGCCAGGAAGCATCGCCGGTTTTTACCTGCAGCATATTTTCGGGGAAGTTTAAAGCTTGAAATTAAGGGATTTTAAAAGGAATTTCCCAAATTGAGGCAAATTTAAGGATTTCAGTATGAATTTTAAGGCTTTTGCAGTAATTAGTTTCGCGGTAGCAAACGGTATGCTTTTGGGTTGTAAAACTGCCGAAACCGGTAAAACAACTTCCAACGCTTCCTTAGGCGTAGAAACCACTTCCGTAAAAAACAAAACGATACCGGAATGGGTACCAAAACCCGCGCCTTACCACGCCGCTGAAACCATCCTCACCGATCTTGTGCATACCAAGCTCCGCGTTTCCTTCGACTGGCAAAAGCAACACCTCATCGGCGAAGCCACCTTAACCTGTAAACCTTATTTCTATCCGCAAAACACGCTCATTTTAGATGCCAAAGGTTTCGAAATTAAAAGCGTGGAACTGGAAGAAACCGCCGAACCGCTGAAATATACTTACGACGGCAAAAAACTCACCATCAACCTTGATAAAACCTACAACCGCACCCAGGAATACAAAGTCCTGATAAACTACATCGCCAAACCCAACGAACTCGAAGCTGGAGGTAGCGCCGCCATTACTTCCGATAAAGGCCTGTATTTTATAAACCCGCTCGGCGAAGACAAAGACAAACCCCGCCAGATCTGGACGCAGGGCGAAACCGAAGCCAGCTCCGCCTGGTTCCCGACCATCGATGCGCCGAACCAGAAAATGACGCAGGAAATCTATATTACCATAGAAGATAATTTCAAAACGCTCAGCAACGGTTCTCTCATTTATTCGCGCCAGCGGCCCAACGGCATGCGCACCGATTACTGGAAACAGGAACTTCCGCACGCGCCTTATTTAACCATGATTGCCATCGGCGAATTTGCGGTGGTGAAAGAAAGCTGGAAAAATAAAGATGTTACTTATTATGTAGAGCCGAAATATAAGAACAGCGCCAAAGGTATCTTCGGAAACACCCCGGAAATGCTATCCTTTTTCAGTCAAAAACTCGGGGTTGATTATCCTTGGGATAAATATGCGCAGGTAATTGTGCGCGATTACGTTTCCGGAGCCATGGAAAACACCTCTGCTAGCTTGTTTGGCGAATTTGTGCAGCTCAGCAACCGCGAACTCCTCGACCACAGCATGGATGAGATTATCGCCCACGAACTTTTCCACCAATGGTTTGGCGACTTGGTAACTTCCGAAAGCTGGAGCAATCTGCCCTTAAATGAAAGTTTTGCTACCTATGGCGAATACCTCTGGTTCGAACACAAACTTGGCCGCGACGATGCCGATCTGGGTTTGAACAGCGACCTGAACAATTATCTCAGCGAAGCGCAACGCAAACAGGTTCCGCTTATCCGCTACCATTATAATAACCACGAAGATATGTTCGATCGCCATTCCTACCAGAAAGGAGGGAGGGTTTTGCACATGCTTCGCAACTACGTCGGCGATGAAGCGTTCTTTGTAGCGCTTAAAAAATACCTCACCGACAATAAATTCAAAACCGCTGAAATTGCGAATTTAAGATTAGCGTTTGAAGAAGTTACCGGCCAGGATCTGATGTGGTTTTTCGACCAGTGGTTCATGAAGCCTGGGCACCCGGAGCTGCAGGTCGATCAGCAATACGAAAACGGTAAACTTACCGTTCGTGTTTTTCAGCGACAGGATTCAGTTTATGCGCCACTATATAAATTGCCCGTAAGAATTGCCGTTTGGGAAAATGGTAAGAAAAATGAATATCCGGTAACCATTTCCGGCTTCCGCAGCGAATTTGAATTTCCGGCAGCCGCTAAACCCGAATTAGTTGTTTTCGATCCGGACGCCCAACTCCTGGCAACTATTCAGCACGAAAAAAGCGAAGACGAATTGATCTATCAGTATCATAACGCCCCGCGTTTTCAGCATAAATTTCAGGCTCTGAATTTATTATTAGATAAAGTAAATGAACCGAAAGTTGCTGCCGTGTTTCAGGATGCTCTAAAAGCGAAGTTCTGGAAAATACGTAGTACCGCCGTTTTTGCCTTCAATGCTACCCGCTTTATGGCTACCGCTAATGGAAAAGACGCAACCGGCAAAATAAAATTCAACGATCCGCAATTTGAACCTGTCAGAAAAAGCATTCGCCAGATCGCCGAATCAGACCCAAAAACTTCCGTGCGCGCCGATGCCATTGCAACTTTAGCCAGTTTGCACGATCCACAATATGCCGATGTATTTACCAAAGCCTTGACGGATAGCTCTTATGCGGTAGCCGCTGCCGGTCTCGATGCGCTGGTTTCGCAGGAAAACGCAAAAGATTTGCTGCCAAAAGTTAAGCACTTGCAGGAAACTGAAAATGCCGAAGTAGCCAGCGCCCTCGGTTCATTTTATGCCGGTCACGGCGATGCTACACAATTTCCGTGGTTCGAGAAGCAATTAAAGCAGCAAACCGGCAATGATCTGAGTAATTTTCTTCCGGTTTTTGCAACCTATTTATTGAAACTTCCGGCCACAGAAAAAAATAAAGGCATTAAGTTACTGGAAGATTTTGCCCGTAATCACGAAAATTTCCGCACTCGTTTAGGTGCTTACCGGGCGCTTCAGATCCTGGCCGATGACCCAGCAGTGCAGCAAATGATCCGGAATATTAAGGAAAATGAAAAAGACAACCGCCTGAAATTGATTTACGGAGAAATGTAATCGCTAGGGATTTTAATTCGGAAAGTGCTGAGTTCCATAAAGTAAGAACATTCGGAAAAGAAGGCGAAAAATAAAACGCTATGTTTTTTTTAGAAAAAAGTGTGCGGGAGTTTTAGAATCAAGAAAAATAGCGTAGTTTCGCATCGCTTTAAGTCAGGAACACGATTGAAAAGCACAGGAAAAAGAAATTAAAAATATTTTTCCGGAAAAATTTGACAGATTGAAAAAAGCAATTAATTTTGCAGCTCCTTAGAAAAACAGCACAGCGGTGCAAAAGTTACTGAGGAGTTTATTTTGAAAAGCCGGGGAGATTCCAGAGTGGCCAAATGGGACGGACTGTAACTCCGTTAGAGTGATCTTTCGAAGGTTCGAATCCTTCTCTCCCCACCAGTAATGGTTGAGTTATTGAATAAACGAATTAATTAAATTCAGGAATTCAATAACTCTGCTGTTTACAAGCGGGAGTAGCTCAGTTGGTAGAGCGATAGCCTTCCAAGCTATAGGTCGCGGGTTCGAACCTCGTCTCCCGCTCAATTTTAAACTCTCAGATTTAAACAGCAGGTTTAAATCTGTTTTTGTGTATAAACAAGCCGACGTAGCTCAGGGGTAGAGTACTTCCTTGGTAAGGAAGGGGTCGTGGGTTCAATTCCCATCGTTGGCTCAAAAGTATATTATATATCCTTTTTTATAAACTAGTTTTAAACTCAATCTAATATTCTTTTAAAATGGCTAAAGAAACATTTGATCGTTCCAAACCGCACGTAAACATCGGTACTATTGGGCACGTTGACCACGGCAAAACTACCTTGACTGCCGCTATTACTCAGGTTTTAGCGAACAAAGGTTTAGCCGCAAAACGCGATTTCTCTTCAATCGACAATGCTCCTGAAGAAAAAGAGCGTGGTATCACTATCAACACCTCACACGTTGAGTACGCTACAGAGAACCGTCACTATGCACACGTTGACTGCCCAGGTCACGCTGACTACGTGAAAAACATGGTTACAGGTGCTGCCCAGATGGACGGTGCTATCCTGGTAGTTGCTGCAACTGATGGTCCTATGCCACAAACTCGCGAGCACATCCTTTTAGCTCGTCAGGTAGGTGTACCTCAGCTGGTTGTTTTCATGAACAAAGTTGACATGGTAGACGATCCGGAATTATTAGAACTTGTTGAGATGGAAATCCGCGAGCTTCTTTCTTTCTACGATTTCGATGGCGACAACATTCCGGTTATCCAGGGTTCTGCTCTTGGTGGTCTGAACGGCGATGCGAAATGGGTAGCTACAATCGAAGCTTTAATGGATGCAGTAGATAACTACATTCCAATTCCAGCTCGTTTAACTGACCTTCCATTCCTGATGCCAGTTGAAGACGTGTTCTCTATCACTGGTCGTGGTACAGTAGCTACTGGCCGTATCGAGCGTGGTGTAATCAACTCAGGTGAGCAGGTTGACATCTTAGGTATGGGTGCTGAAGGCCTGAAGTCTACAGTAACTGGTGTTGAGATGTTCCGTAAGATCCTTGACCGTGGTGAAGCTGGTGACAACGTAGGTTTATTACTACGTGGTATTGAGAAAACTGATATCCGTCGTGGTATGGTTATCTGTAAGCCAGGTTCAGTTAAGCCGCACATGAAGTTTAAAGCTGAGGTTTACGTTCTTTCTAAAGAAGAAGGTGGCCGTCACACTCCATTCTTCAACAACTACCGTCCACAGTTCTACCTGCGTACAACTGACGTAACTGGTGTAATTACTTTACCAGAAGGTGTTGAGATGGTTATGCCAGGCGATAACATTACTATCACTGTTGAGCTGATCAACAAAGTAGCAATGGAAAAAGGTCTGCGTTTCGCTATCCGTGAGGGTGGTCGTACAGTAGGTGCTGGTCAGGTAACTGAAATCCTTGACTAATTATTTAGAAATTAAAACCCCGTCCGAAAGAAAATTCTAATGGGCGGGGTTTTGTTTTTATAAAAATAATTTCTAAATTTGCACTCCAATTCACATTTAGTTGATTTGTGAGTGCATTTTTTTACACGGGCGTAGCTCAATTGGTAGAGTAGTGGTCTCCAAAACCATTGGCTGGGAGTTCGAGTCTCTCCGCCCGTGCAACGTTATTTTGGATAACAAATAAAATTAGCAAAAGTGAAAAAGTACATCAACGATACTATTACGGAAATGCGACACAATGTTGCATGGCCGACTTATACAGAATTACAGAAAAGTTCAGTATTAGTGCTGGTGGGTACTTTGGTTTTTGCTTTGGTTGTTGGCGCAATGGACTATGTTTATGACGCTGGTCTGAGCTTGTTCTATAACCAGTTTTAATTTCAACTATGGCGGAATTAAAATGGTATGTAGTACGGGCAGTTAGTGGCCAGGAAAAAAAAGCTAAAGCCTATCTCGAAAACGAGATTATGCGTCAGGGGTTAACGGAGTATGTGCCACAGGTACTTATTCCGGCTGAAAAAGTTTACGAGATGCGCAATGGTAAAAAACGCGTTCGTGAAAGAAACTTTTTTCCAGGTTATGTGTTAGTTCATGCCGACCTGTCTCACGGTGAAGCAGAACACATTATTATCAGCACGCCAGGAGTAATAGGTTTCCTTGGTGCAAACGAAGGAAAAACGATCAGTAAGCCAGTGCCGCTGCGTCTTTCAGAAGTAAACCGCATCTTAGGAACGGTTGATGAAGCAGAAGAGCAGGAAGAAGTACTGGATTCACCATTTATTGTAGGTGAAACAGTTAAAGTAATGGACGGACCATTCAATGGTTTTTCCGGAACTGTAGAGGAAGTATTTGAAGAACGGAAGAAGCTGAACGTAATGGTGAAGATCTTTGGTCGCAATACTCCGGTTGAATTGAACTACGTTCAAGTAGAAAAGGAATCGTAACCTTAAATACGAGTATATAAATAAAACGTGCTTTAGATGAAAGCACACAATTTAAAAAAATGGCAAAAGAAATCAAAGGTTATCTGAAGCTTCAGATAAAGGGAGGCGCTGCTAATCCAGCACCGCCGGTTGGACCTGCACTTGGCTCTAAAGGCTTAAACATCATGGAATTCTGCAAGCAGTTCAATGCGCGGACCCAGGATAAAGCTGGCCAGGTTTGTCCGGTATTAATTACCATGTATACCGATAAGTCATTCGACTTTGTGGTGAAAACTCCTCCTGCTCCGGTAATGATCATGGAAGCAGCAAAAATCAAAAGTGGTTCTAAAGAGCCTAACCGTAATAAGGTAGGTTCAATTACCTGGGATCAGGTAAAAGCAATTGCAGAAGTTAAAATGCCGGATCTTAACGCATTTAAACTGGAATCTGCAATGCGTTTGGTTGCTGGTACCGCCAGAAGTATGGGTGTAACAGTTTCAGGAACTGCTCCTTGGAGTGAATAATCAGAGGTAGAAATGGCTAAAAATACAAAAAATCGCAAAGCAGCCCTGGCTAAAGTTGATCTGAACAAAGAGTATTCTCTGGCAGAAGCAGCAGGCGTTGTTAAAGAAATCACTTTCACCAAATTTGATGCTTCCGTAGATATCGACGTTCGTTTAGGCGTTGACCCTCGGAAAGCTGACCAGATGGTTCGTGGTATTGTTACCTTACCGCACGGTACAGGTAAAGATGTTAAAGTATTGGTTCTTTGTACTCCGGATAAAGAACAGGAAGCAAAAGACGCAGGTGCAGATTTCGTAGGTCTGGATGATTATATCCAGAAGATCGAAAAAGGCTGGACAGACGTTGATGTAATCATCACCATGCCGGCAGTAATGGCAAAAGTAGGTCGTTTAGGCCGTATCTTAGGTCCTCGTAACCTGATGCCAAACCCAAAATCCGGAACAGTTACTACTGAAGTTGGTAAAGCAGTTAAAGAAGTGAAGGCAGGTAAAATCGACTTTAAAGTTGATAAAACCGGTATCATTCACACCAGCATTGGTAAAGTATCTTTCTCTCCGGACATGCTTGCAGCTAACGCAGCAGAAGTAATCCAGACCTTAACGAAGTTGAAGCCATCATCTGCAAAAGGAACTTACATCAAGAGTGTAACCCTTTCCAGCACGATGAGCCCGGCAGTAATGATTGATAAAAATTCGATCTAAGGAGAAGACAATGACAAGAGAAGAAAAACACGCAATTGTACAGGAGTTAAGCGAAAAGTTCGCTGAAAACAGCTTCTTTTATATTACTGATGCCGGTGGAATGACAGTAGCTGGTATTAACCGCTTCCGTCGTCTTTGCTTCGACAAGGGTATGGAATTTAAAGTTTACAAGAATACACTTATCCGTAAGGCTCTTGATACTTTAGGTTCAGATACAAGTGAAATGGACAGTGCTCTGAAAGGCCAGTCCGGTATTCTGTTCTCAAAAGAAAGCGGCAGTGCACCAGCTCGTTTACTGCAGGACTTCTACAAAAAAGAAGGTTACGGTAAAAAAGCAATCGCTAAGCCAGTATTCAAAGGTGCTTACATCGACAGCGATCTGTTCGTAGGTTCTGAATACCTGGATACCCTGTCTAAGATCAAATCGAAGCAGGAACTTATTGGCGAGATCATTGGTCTGTTACAATCACCTGCGAAAAACGTTATTTCTGGCTTACAAGGCGGTGGAAACAAACTGGCTGGTATCCTGAAAACTTTATCCGAAAAAGAGTAATTAATTAAATTCAATCAATAAATAACTATTAAATTTTTATAAAAATGGCAGATTTGAAAGCATTCGCAGAGCAGTTAGTGAATTTAACTGTTAAAGAGGTAAATGAACTAGCTACTATCCTGAAGGATGAATACGGTATTGAGCCTGCTGCTGCTGCTCCGGTTATGATGGCTGGAGGTGCTGGTGGTGGTGAAGCCGCTGCAGTAGAAGAAAAAACTTCTTTCGACGTGATCCTGAAAAACGCTGGTGCTTCTAAGTTAGCAGTAGTTAAGTTAGTAAAAGAACTTACTGGCTTAGGTCTGAAAGAAGCTAAAGAATTAGTAGATGGCGCTCCAAAAGAATTGAAAGCTGGCGTTGCTAAAGACGAAGCAGATTCTTTAAAGAAAGCTTTAGAAGAAGCTGGTGCTGAAGTAGAGGTAAAATAATTACCCTACAATAACCATATTCACAGAATTAGACCTGGCATTTCGTCAGGTCTTTTCCTGTTTGTACCCGATTAACATTACTGAGAAGAATAACCGATTTGCCGACGGGCAAAAGCACTCCGGTTCGGAGGAGGGCAGGCTGACTTTTTAATGCTAAAACTATAGCGTTTTTTAGTTATTCCGGTTAGTGAATCAGTAATTTCCGAATAGTTTGAGGTGCCAATTATTTGCCAGGCTCGAGACCGGCAAGAAAAAAGAATTTAATTGAAACATTTAAATTTTTAACCATTGGCTAAAAACAGAACCGATGAGCGGATCAATTTCGCTTCCATCAAAAAGGTAATTGATTACCCTGACTTTTTAGATGTTCAGCTACAATCTTTTCAGGACTTTTTCCAGTTGGAAACTGCGGCCGAAAACCGTACCGACGAAGGTCTTTTTAAAGTATTCGCTGAAAACTTTCCTATTTCAGATTCCCGTGAAAACTTCGTTCTGGAGTTCATCGATTACCACATCGATCCGCCGAAATATTCGGTAGACGAGTGTATCGACCGGGGTTTAACCTATTCCGTACCTTTAAAAGCAAAGCTTCGTCTTATCTGCAACGACGATGATAATGAAGACTTTGAAACGATCGAACAGGAAGTGTTCCTGGGTAATATCCCATACATGACCGAAAAAGGTTCTTTCGTGATCAACGGCGCAGAGCGTGTAATTGTATCGCAGCTGCACCGCTCGCCGGGTGTGTTCTTTGCGCAAAGCAAGCATACCAACGGTACGAAACTTTATTCTGCCCGTATCATTCCTTTCAAAGGTTCCTGGATTGAGTTCGCAACCGACGTAAACAATGTGATGTACGCGTACATCGACCGTAAGAAAAAATTCCCGGTTACAACATTATTACGTGCTATCGGTTACGGAACAGATAAGGATATCTTAGACTTATTCGGTTTATCAGAAGAATTGAAAGCCGATAAGAAAACCCTTAAAAAAGCTGTAGGCCGCAAATTAGCTGCCCGGGTTTTGAGAACCTGGACAGAAGATTTCGTGGATGAAGATACTGGTGAGGTAGTATCTATCGATCGTAACGAAGTATTGCTGGAGCGTGACATGGAAATTACGGATGAAGATATTGATACCATCATCGATTCCGGCGTTAAAACTGTTATCGTTCACCGCGAGAACATTAACATTGCCGACTACACTATTATATATAATACGCTTCAGAAAGATAACTCTAACTCAGAGCAGGAAGCCGTTGAGCAAATTTACCGTCAGCTTCGTAATACCGAGGCCCCAGACGTTGAAACTGCCCGGGATATCATTCAGAAGTTATTCTTCTCCGACAAACGTTACGATCTAGGTGATGTAGGTCGTTACAGAATCAACAAGAAATTAGGACTTGATAAGAATTGGGAAGCGAAAGTGCTTACCAATGAAGATATCGTCCTAATCGTTAAATACCTGATCGGTCTGATCAACTCAAAAGCTGTAGTTGATGATATTGACCACTTAAGTAATCGTCGCGTTCGTACCGTAGGTGAGCAGCTTTATGCACAGTTCGGTGTTGGTCTGGCTCGTATGGCCCGTACCATTAAAGAACGTATGAACGTTCGCGATAACGAAGAATTCAAACCGGTTGACCTGATCAACGCGCGTACGCTTTCTTCAGTTATCAACTCGTTCTTCGGTACCAACCAGTTATCACAGTTCATGGACCAGACGAACCCGCTGGCCGAGATCACCCACAAACGCCGTGTATCTGCCCTCGGTCCAGGTGGTCTTTCCAGAGAGCGTGCTGGTTTCGAGGTTCGTGACGTTCACTATACGCACTATGGTCGACTGTGTACCATTGAAACGCCGGAAGGTCCGAATATTGGTCTGATTTCTTCACTTTGCGTTCATGCACGCGTTAACGGAATGGGTTTCATTGAAACTCCTTATCGTACCGTGACGGGTGGTAAAGTAGATATGGATACTCCGGTTAAATATCTGACTGCCGAAGAAGAAGATACCCATCACATTGCGCAAGCTAACGCCCGTATCGATGAGCAGGGTAATTTCTTAGCTGACCGTGTGAAAGGCCGTTTCGAAGGTGACTTCCCAGTTGAACCAGGTGAGACTTATACGTATATGGACGTTGCGCCAAACCAGATCGTTTCGGTGGCGGCTTCCATGATTCCATTCTTAGAGCATGACGATGCTAACCGTGCCTTGATGGGCTCGAACATGCAGCGTCAGGCAGTTCCGTTATTAAAGCCACAGGCGCCAATTGTTGGTACTGGTTTGGAAGAACGCGCTGCTATCGACTCACGTGCTTTGGTTGTAGCCGAAGGTACCGGGGAGATTGCTTTTGTAGATGCCAATAAAATTGTAGTTCGTTACGATCTGACCGAAGATGACAAATTAGTTTCCTTCGATGCAGAATTAGTAACCTACGATCTGATCAAATTCCGTCGTACCAACCAGGATACCTGTATCAACTTAACGCCGATCGTGAAGAAAGGCGAGCGCGTTGAGAAAGGCCAGGCGCTTTGCGAAGGCTACGCAACGAATCAGGGTGAACTTGCTCTTGGTCGTAACTTACAGGTTGCGTTCATGCCGTGGCAAGGGTACAACTTCGAGGATGCTATAGTAATATCTGAGAAAGTTGTTCGCGACGACGTATTTACTTCTATCCACATCGAAGAATTTGAACTTGAAGTTCGTGAAACGAAACGTGGTGAAGAAGAATTAACTTCTGAGATTCCGAACGTTTCGGAAGAAGCGGTTCGTAACTTAGATGAAAACGGTATCATCCGGGAAGGTGCGGAAGTTCGCGAAGGCGATATTCTGATCGGTAAGATCACGCCTAAAGGGGAAACTGATCCGACTCCGGAAGAGAAATTACTCCGTGCGATCTTCGGTGATAAAGCCGGCGATGTGAAAGATGCCTCGCTTAAAGCGCCACCATCCCTGCAAGGTGTAGTTATCGATACCAAGTTGTTCAGCCGTCCGAAGAAAGACAAAAACCTGCGGGCTAAGTCTAAGAAAGAGGTTGAAGAATTGAAATCGCATTACAACAACGAGTTGCGCGCGGTTAAAGCGGTCATGATCGAGAAGTTGGTTGCGTTATTAGATGGCAAAACGTCTCAGGGTATCAAGCACAAGTTCGGTGATGAAATCATGTCGAAAGGCGTGAAATTCAACAAGAAGAACATTGTGGAGAACTTGTTCCCGGACAAAAACCCATACAAAGACGAAAGCAACTACGCCGTTCCGGAAGAAGTTACGTTGTTCAAAGACCTGATCTTGGAAAACTGGACTTCAGACGAGCATACCAATGGCTTGTTGCTGGAGCTGGTGAAAAACTACACCAAACGCCGCAACATGATCTCGGCCCGCTTCAAGCGCGACCGTTTCACGCTGGAAGTTGGTGATGAGTTACCAGCCGGTATCGTTCAGCTTGCCAAAGTTTATATTGCCAAGAAGCGTAAGCTGAAAGTAGGTGATAAAATGGCAGGTCGCCACGGTAACAAAGGTGTGGTTGCCCGTATCGTACGTGAAGAAGACATGCCGTTCCTGGAAGATGGTACGCCAATGGACATCGTGCTTAACCCGCTTGGTGTACCTTCGCGTATGAACATCGGTCAGATCTACGAAACCGTATTAGGCTGGGCTGGTTTAAAACTGGGCCGCAAATACGCCACGCCGATCTTCGATGGTGCCACGGAAGAGCAGGTTTCTGCTGAGTTAACTGAAGCAGGTTTACCAACATTCGGTCGTTCATACCTATTCGATGGTTTGTCAGGAGATCGTTTCGACCAGCCGGTAACTGTAGGTGTTATCTACATGCTGAAATTAGGACACTTAGTTGATGATAAAATGCACGCCCGTTCAATCGGACCGTACTCACTTATCACGCAGCAGCCATTGGGTGGTAAAGCCCAGTTTGGTGGTCAGCGTTTCGGTGAGATGGAGGTTTGGGCGCTCGAGGCCTTCGGTGCTTCGAACGTGCTGCAGGAGATCTTAACGGTGAAATCTGATGACGTTATTGGCCGTGCCAAAGCATACGAAGCCATTGTAAAAGGCGACGTGTTGCCGAAACCAAATATCCCGGAATCTTTCAACGTATTGATTCACGAGTTAAGAGGTTTAGCGTTAGAGATCACGCTGGATTAAGAACTCCGGAAAACGCTATGCTTTCGGGCTCCAAAAGTCTGAAAGCAAGTAATTGTGGAAAAAACGGTATGCCGGAAGCACAAAAAAGTGCATACCGGCATACTAAAACCACAGCATTAAGTGTTCATTCGTAAAATTTTCAAAACTGAAAAATGGCGTTTGCAAAAACCAAAAAATTAAATCAGGACTTCTCTAAAGTTACCATCAGCCTGGCTTCTCCGGAATCTATTCTGGAGCGCTCGAACGGTGAGGTAACCAAGCCGGAAACCATCAACTATCGTACGTACAAGCCTGAAATGGGCGGTCTGTTCTGCGAGCGTATCTTTGGTCCGGTTAAAGACTGGGAATGTCACTGCGGAAAATATAAGAGAATTCGTTACAAAGGCATTATCTGCGACCGTTGCGGTGTAGAGGTTACCGAGAAGAAAGTACGTCGTGAGCGTATGGGCCACATTGAGCTCGTAGTTCCGGTTGCGCACATCTGGTACTTCAAATCGCTGCCAAACAAGATCGGTTACTTATTAGGTTTGCCTACGAAGAAACTGGATCAGATCATTTATTACGAACGGTATGTAGTTGTACAGCCAGGTATGCTGGCAGAAGACGGCGTAAACACGATGGACTTCCTTACTGAGGACGAATATCTGGATATGATCGACAAATTGCCGCGCGAAAACCAGATGCTGGATAATAACGATCCGAACAAGTTTATCGCCCGCATGGGTGCCGATGCTTTGAACATGCTGTTAGAGCGTCTGAACCTGGATGATCTGTCTTATGACCTGCGCTACTCTGCTGCCCACGAAACTTCCCAGCAACGTAAAGCCGATGCGTTAAAGCGTCTGCGCGTTGTGGAAGCCTTCCGTGATGCGGCAACCCGTATCGAGAACAAGCCGGAGTGGATGGTAATCCGCATGGTGCCGGTTATTCCACCGGAATTACGTCCGTTAGTTCCTTTGGATGGCGGTCGTTTCGCTACTTCCGATTTAAATGACCTTTACCGTCGCGTTATTATCCGTAATAACCGTCTGAAGCGTCTGATCGAGATCAAAGCGCCGGAAGTAATTCTGCGTAACGAAAAGCGTATGCTTCAGGAAGCGGTTGACTCCCTGTTCGACAACTCCCGTAAAGTGAACGCGGTTCGCGCCGAAGGTAACCGTGCCCTGAAATCCTTATCAGATATGCTGAAAGGTAAGCAGGGTCGTTTCCGTCAGAACTTATTAGGTAAGCGGGTTGACTATTCTGGTCGTTCGGTTATTGTGGTAGGTCCTGAATTGAAACTTCACGAATGCGGTCTGCCTAAGAACATGGCAGCGGAGCTTTTCAAACCATTCATCATTCGTAAGCTGATCGAACGCGGTATCGTGAAAACGGTAAAATCTGCGAAGAAGATCGTTGACCGGAAAGATGCAGTAGTTTGGGATATCCTGGAAAATGTGTTGAAAGGTCACCCGGTTCTTCTTAACCGTGCTCCTACGCTCCACAGATTAGGTATCCAGGCTTTCCAGCCGCGCTTAATTGAAGGTAAAGCGATCCAGTTACACCCGTTAGTTTGTACGGCATTCAACGCCGACTTTGACGGTGACCAGATGGCGGTGCACGTTCCACTTGGACCGGCAGCAATTCTGGAAGCCTCTATGTTAATGTTGGCGTCGCACAACATCCTGAACCCTGCCAACGGTGCGCCAATTGCGGTACCATCTCAGGACATGGTTCTTGGTTTATATTATGTAACTAAAGGCAAGCGCTCAACTGAAACCGAAACAATCTTAGGTGAAGGCATGACTTTCTACTCTCCGGAGGAAGTAATTATTGCCGTAAACGAGAAACGTGTTTCGAAGCAAGCGTTCATCAAAGTTAGAACCCACGACGTAGACGAGAACGGTAATTTCATTACCCGTATCATCGAAACTACCGCTGGTCGCGTACTTTTCAACGAATTTGTGCCGAAAGAAGTAGGTTTCGTAGACGAACTGTTAACGAAAAAGAAACTGCAGCAGATCATTTCCCGCGTGTTTAAAGCAACGGGTATGGCACGTACAGCGCAGTTCTTAGATGATATCAAAACCCTTGGTTTCCAGTCAGCTTTCAAAGGCGGTCTGTCAATGGGGCTTGGCGATATCGTAATTCCGAAAGAAAAAGACATCCTGGTAGCGCAAGCGAAGAAAGACGTAGATGCTGTATGGCAAAACTACTCGATGGGTCTTATCACGGATAACGAACGTTACAACCAGGTTATCGATATCTGGACGCGTATCAACAACCAGATCACGGAAACCCTGATGGGCCGTCTGGAGAAACACGACCAGGGCTTCAACTCGATCTACATGATGATGCACTCCGGTGCGCGTGGTTCAAGAGAGCAGATCCGTCAGTTAGGTGGTATGCGTGGTCTGATGGCTAAGCCTCAGAAATCCCTGCAAGGTTCTGTAGGTGAAATTATCGAAAACCCGATCCTTTCTAACTTTAAGGAAGGTCTGGACGTAATCGAGTACTTCATTTCTACCCACGGTGCGCGTAAAGGTCTTGCAGATACGGCTCTTAAAACGGCAGATGCTGGTTACTTAACCCGTCGTCTGGTAGACGTTTCTCAGGACGTAATTGTAAATGAAACCGACTGCGGTACTTTACGTGGTTTAGAGGTAAGCGCCCTGAAAGACAACGAAGATATCGTTGAATCTTTATCGGAGCGTATCTTAGGCCGTGTAAACGTACACGACATCATCGATCCGTTAACCGACGAATTGATCTTAGCTGCCGGTACTGAAATTACCGAAGAAGTAACTCGGCGTATCGAGAACACAGCTATCGAAACCGTTGAAATTCGTTCGGTATTAACCTGCGAAACGAAACGTGGTATCTGTGCGAAATGCTACGGCCGTAACTTGTCTTCTGGCCGCATGGTTCAGAAAGGTGAAGCGGTTGGGGTAATTGCAGCGCAGTCTATCGGTGAGCCGGGTACGCAGTTAACCTTACGTACGTTCCACGTGGGTGGTACGGCATCTAACATTGCGGTAGATGCATCCATCCGTGCGAAATTTGCCGGGGTTATCGAATTCGAAGATGTGCGTACACTTGATACGATCAACAACGAAGGCGATAAAGTGAAAGTGGTAATGGGGCGTTCCGGTGAGGTAAAGATCGTAGAGCCAGGAACCAACAAAGTCCTGATCTCGAACCACGTTCCTTATGGTTCATTCTTACTGGTTGAAGAAGGTCAGACCGTTGCCAAAGGCGATGAGATCAACAACTGGGATCCATACAACGCGGTAATCCTTTCTGAATTCGACGGTGCTATTCAGTACGATGCGATTATCGAAGGTATTACGTTCCGTGAAGAATCGGATGAACAGACTGGTCACCGTGAGAAGGTAATTATCGAAACGAAAGATAAGACCCAGAACCCGGCAATCGTTGTTCAGGCGAAAAACGGAGAACAGAAAGGCTACAACATTCCGGTAGGTGCACACATTGTGGTGGAAGACGGTGAGAAGATCAAAGCTGGTCAGATCCTCGTAAAGATTCCGCGTGCGATTGGTAAAACCCGCGATATTACGGGTGGTCTGCCACGCGTTACCGAATTATTCGAAGCGCGTAACCCGTCTAACCCGGCGGTTGTTTCGGAGATCGATGGTGTGGTAACCTACGGTGGTGTGAAACGTGGTAACCGTGAGATCTTCATCGAATCGAAAGATGGCGTGAAGAAGAAATACATGGTTCCGCTTTCCAAGCACATCCTGGTTCAGGACAATGATTTCGTAAGAGCTGGTATGCCGTTATCTGATGGTGCCATCACGCCAACCGACATCCTGAACATTCAGGGGCCGGGTGCAGTACAGGAATACTTAGTGAACGAGATTCAGGAAGTTTACCGTCTGCAGGGTGTGAAGATCAATGATAAGCACATTGAGGTGGTAGTTCGCCAGATGATGCAGAAAGTTGTGATTCTGGATGCAGGTGATACTTCATTCCTGGAGCATCAGGTTATCGATAAAGTGACTTTCATGGAAGAAAATGATACCATTATCGACATGAAAGTTGTGGAAGATGCCGGTGATTCAACCAACTTGAAACCAGGTCAGATCGTAACGGCTCGCCGTCTGCGTGATGAGAACTCCAGCTTACGCCGCCGCGACTTACGTTTAGTAACCGTTCGCGATGCCCAGCCGGCCGTTTCTCGTCCTACCTTACAAGGTATCACGCAGGCTTCATTGGGTACGCAAAGCTTTATCTCGGCGGCTTCCTTCCAGGAAACTACCAAGGTACTGAGCGAAGCAGCTATCCGTGGCAAGGCCGACGAACTGTTAGGTTTGAAAGAGAACGTAATTGTGGGTCACCTGATTCCGGCTGGTACTGGTTTACGCGAGTACACCAAGCTGATCGTAGGTTCGAAAGAAGAATACGACAACCTGGTAGAATCGAAACGTCAGACATCGGCTCGTCAACGCGAACTTCAGGAAAGATAAGATGGCAGAAAAAGCAAAAGAGCAGCAAAACCAGATCAATATCGAGCTAACGGAAGAAATTGCCGAAGGCGAGTTTGCGAACCTGGCTATGATCGCACATTCCAGCAGTGAATTTGTGATCGACTTTATTCGCCTGATGCCGGGGCTTCCGAAAGCGAAAGTAAAATCGCGCATCGTAATTACTCCGGAGCATGCGAAACGTTTGCTCGCTGCGCTCAATGAAAACATTGAGCGCTACGAAGCCAGTTTTGGCGCCATCAAACAAACCCAGGAGTTCCCAAGTTTTCCAATGAATTTCAGCGGAACAATTGGCGAAGCTTAATTAAAAACGCTATCATTTTTATATAAAAAAGTCCCGGTTGATTCAGCCGGGACTTTTTTGCTTCAAAGCTTACAACAATTACACTTAGCTACCGTTTTGTTTATTGCCCTGCGTTGATAAGCTATTCTTGCAAGTCGGTTTTCTGCCATTTCAGTTTTTGGATTATTAATCAATAAATGAAATATGAAAATCTGTTTACTGTTCATGTCGGTTTTTATTGCTTCCATTAATATAGTAGTAGCGCAGGAAGAGGAACCAAAATTACCTCAAACATTGAAAGGGGAATCTTGGGCAGCTTTGGGAGTAAGATCATATCAAAATACCAGAATTAAGGATAGCTATTATCAGACAGCCGGATTAAGTTTTGGGGTCGGGCATTATTTTGTTAACAAAATTGCCATTAAAGCAAATGTAATTGGACAGCGATACAGTGGGTTAACCTTGGTAGGGCCTACAATTCAGGAGTTTGATAATAAAGATTTAATTTTGTTTGCGGGGCAAATAAGGTATAACTTTTGGCATGTGCCAAAATTCGGCGATATGTTTATCCAATCAGGTTACAATTTAGGAAGGTTCACTAACACCGATGACTTAAAAGTAAAACGTTGGGAAATAATTTTTCTGGGGTATAATCGGTATTCCCATAATGGAAAGCTAAAGAATTTTGGGATGGAAATGGCCTTTGGTTTAGAAAATGATAATCTGAACCAAAAAACGTTCTTATCGGGCTTTGTAGGATTTAACTATAAGTTCATGAAAAGAAAACAAACCCAATTAACAGAATAAAAAATGCTATCTGAGAAATGCTTATCTATAAAATCAATACTTTTTCAGGCTAAAACCTTAGCGTTTTTATTCAATGCCAAAATAAGACATCATATCTTCTACACGTATCACCTTAAAAAATAAAGCTTAAAACAAAAAAGCCCTTCTGCGCAAACAGAAGGGCTTTTTTGTTGTTGTGGCCGCGTCAGGAATCGAACCTGAATCAAAAGCTTCGGAAACTTCCATACTATCCGTTGTACTACGCGGCCGTTATTTATTCCGAAGGGAACGCAAAAGTAAAAAGAAATTCCGAAAAAGCTATAGTGATATAAATAAAAACGCTATCATATTTATAAGAAAAAGTATGTAATCCAAATAAAATCAGTAATTTTGCAGCTCGAAATTTAAGCAGGTTAAAGAAATATGAGTAATTCAAAGCTCATTTAGGCGATTCAAAAACGCGTAAGTGGCTTTAAATAATTACTTTAAAATATTTTTTGATTTTGCAATGGGAATTCTATACCTTTGCAAACTAAATTTTTGAGAAGAGTTCTATTTATAACAACTTTGTAAATGCCTACTATAAATCAATTAGTAAGAAATGGAAGGGAGAAGTTAACCTTCAAATCGAAGTCTCCGGCTTTGGATTCATGCCCGCAGCGCCGTGGCGTTTGTACCCGTGTATACACCACAACGCCTAAAAAGCCAAATTCGGCAATGCGTAAAGTAGCTCGTGTACGCTTAACTAACCAGAAAGAGGTTAATGCTTACATTCCGGGTGAAGGTCACAACCTGCAGGAGCACTCAATCGTGCTTATCCGTGGCGGTAGAGTAAAAGATTTGCCAGGTGTACGTTACCATATCATTCGTGGCGCATTAGATACAGCCGGTGTAAACGGTCGTACACAACGTCGTTCTAAATACGGTGCTAAACGTCCGAAACCAGGACAAGTTGCCGCAGCCGGAAAAGGCGCACCAGCTAAAAAGAAAAAGTAATTAGTTAGCTAAATTATAATGAGAAAATCAAAACCAAAGAAGAGACTTCTTCTTCCTGATCCTAAATACAAAGAGACTTTAGTAACTCGTTTCGTTAACTATTTAATGTACGATGGCAAGAAAAGTGTTGCTTACAACATTTTTTATGATGCCTGCGATCTAGTAGAAAAAAGAACGAAAGAAAACGGTTTGGAAATGTGGCGTAAAGCCCTGAACAATATCATGCCAGGCGTAGAGGTTAAGAGCCGACGCGTGGGTGGAGCAACGTTTCAGGTTCCAACTGAAGTTCGTCCTGACCGCAAAATATCTTTAGGTATCAAATGGATGATCCTTTATTCACGGAAACGTGGTGAGAAAACCATGATGGAGCGTTTAGCCGGCGAAATTATTGCTGCTGCTAAAGGCGAAGGTGCTGCTGTTAAGAAGAAAGATGACACGCACCGTATGGCTGAAGCAAACAAGGCATTCTCACATTTCAGATTCTAATAAATGGCTCGCGATCTAAGATATACAAGAAATATTGGTATTGCCGCGCACATCGATGCTGGTAAAACCACCACTACTGAGCGTATACTTTACTACACAGGTAAATCGCATAAATTAGGCGAGGTACACGAAGGCGCTGCAACAACTGACTGGATGGAGCAGGAGCAGGAGCGTGGTATCACTATTACCTCAGCTGCGGTAACTGTTGACTGGACTTACAGAAATCAGCCATACCACATCAACATCATTGATACTCCGGGTCACGTTGACTTTACTGTAGAGGTAAACCGTTCCCTGCGCGTATTAGATGGTCTGGTATTCCTTTTCTCGGCCGTAGATGGGGTAGAACCACAGTCTGAGACTAACTGGCGCTTAGCTAATAACTATAAAGTTGCTCGTATCGGTTTCGTAAACAAAATGGACCGTTCAGGCGCTGATTTTCTTGCTGTTTGTAAGCAGGTAAGAGAAATGCTTGGTAGCAATGCTGTAGCTCTACAGTTACCAATTGGTGCTGAAGATAACTTCAAAGGTGTAGTTGACCTGGTTAACTTCCGTGGTATGGTGTGGAACGAACACGATAAAGGTATGACCTGGACCGAAGTTCCAATTCCAGATGATATGGTGGAAGAAGCTACTGAATACCGTGAGAAATTACTCGAAGCAGTTGCTGAATACGACGAAACGTTAATGGAGAAATACTTCGAAGATCCTAATTCGATCACAGAAGATGAGATCCTGGCTGCGCTTCGTGCTGCCACTATCGATATGGCAATTGTTCCAATGCTTTGCGGTTCTTCATTCAAGAACAAAGGTGTTCAGACAATGCTTGATTACGTAATGGCCCTTTGCCCGTCTCCGGTGGATAAAGAAGCTATTTACGGTACTGATCCGGATACAGGAGCAGAAGTGTCTCGTAAACCTGACGTAAAAGAGCCATTTGCTGGTCTTGCTTTCAAAATAGCTACCGATCCATTCGTAGGTCGCCTGTGTTTTGTTCGCGCTTACTCTGGAGTTTTAGAAGCAGGTTCTTACGTATTCAATACTCGTTCTAATAATAAAGAGCGTATCTCCCGTATCTTCCAGATGCATGCTAACAAGCAGAATTCAATCGAAAGGTTAGAAGCTGGTGATATCGGTGCGGTAGTAGGCTTTAAAGATATCAAAACTGGTGATACCCTTTGTGCACAGGAAGCGAAGATCGTTCTGGAAGCAATGGAATTCCCAGAACCGGTAATTGGCTATGCTATTGAACCTAAAACCCAGGCTGACTCAGATAAACTGGGTATGGCTATTGGTAAACTGGTAGAAGAAGATCCAACCTTAGTAGTAAATACTGATCAGGAAACTGGCCAGACCATCTTAAGAGGTATGGGTGAGCTTCACTTGGAGATCATCATCGACCGTCTGAAGCGTGAGTTCAAAGTAGAAATCAATCAGGGAGCTCCTCAGGTTGCTTACAAAGAAGCCATCACAAAGTCTGTTGAACACCGTGAAACTTACAAGAAACAGTCTGGTGGTCGTGGTAAATTCGGTGATATCGTATTCGAGATCGGACCGAGAGAAGACGATAAACCAGGTCTTGAGTTTGTAAACAACATTGTAGGTGGTGTAATTCCAAAAGAATTCATTCCACCAATTCAGAAAGGTTTCGAAGAGGCTATGAAATCCGGCGTACTTGCTGGGTTCCCTATGGACTCTATGAAAGTTCGTCTGTTCCATGGTTCTTACCACGATGTTGACTCCGATGCGCTATCTTTCGAACTAGCCGCCCGTCAGGGTTACAAAGAAGCTGCTAAGAAATGTGCTCCAAAATTACTTGAGCCTATCATGGCAGTAGAGGTAATCACTCCGGACGAATACACAGGTCCGGTAACAGGTGACTTGAACCGTAGAAGAGGTTTGATGAAAGGTATGGATACTAAAGCAGGATCTCAGGTTATTAAAGCGGATGTTCCTTTATCAGAACTATTCGGTTATGTAACGGATCTAAGAACAATCACTTCCGGCCGTGCAACTGCTTCGTTAACTTTCTCGCATTATGAGCAGGTTCCACAAAACTTATCAGATGCAATTGTAGCTAAAGTAAAAGGTACCGCTAAGTAAGAATTAAGAAAATGAATCAGAAAATAAGAATTAAATTAAAATCTTACGATCATAACCTGGTTGATAAATCTTCTGAGAAGATCGTAAAAGCAGTAAAAGCAACTGGCGCGATCGTTAGCGGTCCAATTCCTTTGCCTACTGAGGTTGACAAATTTACTGTGTTGCGTTCGCCGCACGTAAGCAAAAAAGCACGTGAGCAGTTCCAGCTTTGCACCTACAAGCGTTTAGTTGATATTTACTCAACCAGCTCTAAAACGGTAGATGCATTAATGAAGCTTGAATTACCTAGCGGTGTTGATGTAGAGATCAAAGTTTGATTTTTGCTAAATAACCTACTTAAAAAAAGGAACCGGATTACCGGTTCCTTTTTTTATTTGTGTCTGTAAATAAAATATTTATAAACCTGTTTGGTTTAAACATTTTTATTTTAGTATCTTTGCACTCCCATAAACAAACCGTTTTAGGGAAGTTAAATCATTTTAAATCAATCTTAAAGTAGAATGCCTGGAATAATCGGTAGAAAAATCGGAATGACAAGCCTCTTCACGCCTGAAGGTAAGAGTGTTCCCTGCACGTTGATCGAAGCAGGACCATGCACAGTTACGCAGGTGAAAACAGTTGACAATGACGGCTATGCCGCGGTGCAATTGGGTTTTGGAGAGAGAAAAGAAAAAAACACACCAAAAGCATTAGCCGGACACTTTAAAAAAGCTAACGCAACACCAAAAAAGAAAGTAGTAGAATTCCGTTTGGAAGATACAACTTTATCTTTAGGTGATGTTGTGAAAGTGGACCTGTTTGAAGAAGGCGAATTCGTAGATGCGATCGGAACTTCAAAAGGTAAAGGTTTTCAGGGCGTAGTAAAGCGTTACAACTTTGCAGGTGTTGGTGGCCAGACTCACGGCCAGCATAACCGTGGTCGTCACCCTGGTTCAATTGGTGCCTGTTCATGGCCATCACGTGTATTTAAAGGTATGCGTATGGCTGGTCGTATGGGTGGCGATAGAGTTAAAATTCAGAATCTGCGTGTACTGAAAGTAATCGCAGACAGAAATGTAATCGTAGTAAGTGGCTCCGTTCCAGGTGCCAAGAATTCATACATTGTATTAGAAAAATAAGATGGAGCTTTCTGTATTATCAATTAAAGGTCAGGATACCGGCAGGAAGGTTAAACTTTCTGATGCTATATTCGGCATTGTGCCAAATGAGCATGCAATGTACCTGGACGTAAAGCAATACTTAGCAAATCAGCGCCAGGGTACGCACAAGTCTAAAGAGCGTAACGAGGTAGCTGGTACAACTAAAAAATTAAAGAAGCAAAAAGGAACAGGTGGTGCTCGTGCAGGTAGCATGAAATCACCGGTTTTCATCGGTGGTGGTCGTGTATTCGGTCCGCGTCCGCGTAACTATAGCTTCAAATTAAATAAGAAACTGAAAGCTGTAGCGCGTTTATCTGCACTTTCCTCTATGGCAAAAGATAACAAAATTGCCTTGGTTGAAAACATTGAGATGAATGCTGCTAAAACCAAAGATTTCGTTTCGATTCTTTCTAACCTGAAGGTTTCCGATAAGAAAACTTTAATGGTTACTGGTGCGGTTAACTCAAACGTTGTGCTTTCAGCCCGTAACCTTCCTAAAGTAAAAGTATCTGTTGCAACCAGCTTATCTACTTACGATATCCTGAACGCTGAAACTGTATTGTTTACTGAGGAATCAATCAATTCATTAGAACAACTTTATAGCAACAAATAATGGAAATTTTAAAAAGACCATTGGTTACTGAAAAGATGACCGCTTTGAATGAAGCTGGAAAGTATGCATTCGAAGTAGATAAAAAAGCGAATAAAGTTGAGATCAAGAAAACGATTGAAAAGCTTTATGGCGTAACCGTTGAGAAAGTTTGCACAAACCGTACTCAGGGTAAACTGAAAGTTAAAATGACTAAAGCCGGGATGGTTTCAGGTAGAAAACCAGCTATCAAAAAAGCAATTGTTACCCTGAAAGCAGGTGAATCAATTGATTTCTATAACGGTATCTAATTATTAATAAAAAATGGCTTTAAAGAAATTAAGACCGATAACACCAGGTCAGAGATTTAGAATAGCTCCAGCCTTCGATGAAATTACTTCATCAACTCCGGAGAAATCTCTGTTGGCACCTATAAAAAAATCTGGTGGACGGAATGATTCCGGTAAAATGACCATGCGCTACATAGGTGGCGGTCATAAGAAACAGTACCGTATGATTGATTTCAAGCGGACAAAGTTAGGTGTACCTGCAATAGTAAAATCTATTGAGTATGATCCAAACCGTACTGCCCGTATAGCCCTGCTTTATTATGCAGATGGTGAGAAAGCTTATATCATTGCACCAACAGGTTTAAAAGTAGGAACAACAGTTCTTTCTGGTAGTGGTATTGCTCCGGAAGTGGGAAATTGCTTGCCACTTTCAGATATGCCACTTGGTACAATCATACATAACATTGAGTTGATGCCAGGCGCAGGTGGGATATTAGCCCGTTCTGCTGGTACTTATGCTCAGTTAGTTGCTCGTGAAGGCCGTTACGCTACTATCAAATTGCCTTCAGGTGAAATGAGAATGGTTTTAGTAAATTGCGTTGCTACTGTAGGAACCGTTTCTAACTCTGATCACATGAACGTGAATATGGGTAAAGCTGGTCGTAATCGTTGGAAAGGTGTTCGTCCACGCGTTCGTGGTGTTGCTATGAACCCGGTTGATCACCCTATGGGTGGTGGTGAAGGTAAGTCTTCAGGCGGTCACCCTCGCTCACGTAAAGGTCTATTATCAAAAGGTAAGAAAACCAGAAATAAGAATAAATATTCCGAGCAACTAATCGTTAATAGAGGTAAAAAATAAATGGGAAGATCATTAAAAAAAGGGCCTTATATTGACTTTAGGCTCGAGAAAAAAGTTCAGGCCTTAGAAGAAACAGGCAAGAAAACTGTGGTGAAAACCTGGTCAAGAAGATCAATGATTTCACCTGATTTCGTTGGACATACATTTGCAGTACATAACGGTAATAAATTTATCCCGGTTTATGTAACTGAAAACATGGTAGGACATAAACTTGGCGAATTTGCTCCAACCAGAAACTTTAGAGGCCACGTAGCTAAAAAAGATAAAGGCAAGAGATAATCATGGAAGCAGTAGCAAAACTAAGAAACGTACCTACCTCGCCGCGCAAAATGCGCCTGGTAGCTAATATGGTACGCGGAAAGCAAGTGAACAGTGCATTAGGCATCTTGAAATTTGAAGCCAATTCAGGTGCTGAAAAGATCGAAAAACTTCTTTTATCCGCTTTATCTAACTGGCAAGCTAAAAACGAAGATTCACGTATCGAAGATTCAAACCTTTACATCAAAGAGATCTTTGTTGATGAAGGCCGTACTTTGAAGCGTCTTCGTCCTGCGCCACAAGGCCGTGGTCACCGGATCCGCAAAAGATCGAACCACATTACCTTGATCATCGATGCGAAATCTGATGAAGAAATGGTATCTAAAAAAGCAAAAAAAGCTGAAACAACCACTAAAGCCAAATAAGTTAAGATGGGACAAAAAGTAAATCCGATTGGTCTTCGCCTAGGTATTGTAAAAGGTTGGGACTCTAACTGGTACGGTGGTAAAGATTTCGCTGAAAAGCTGGTAGAAGATGAAAAAATTAGAAAATACATCCTTGCGCGTATCCCTAAGGGCGGTATTTCTAAAATCGTAATTGAGCGTACCTTAAAAAGAATCACAATTACTATTAATACAGCCCGTCCTGGTGTTGTAATTGGTAAAGGTGGTCAGGAAGTAGATAAAATTAAAGAAGAGTTAAAAAAGATCACGAGCAAAGATGTTCAGATCAATATCTTCGAAATCAAACGTCCTGAACTTGATGCAAAACTTGTAGGTGAATCTGTTGCACAGCAGTTACAAGCTCGTATCTCTTTCCGTCGTGCTATGAAGCAGGCAATTTCTTCTGCTTTACGTGTTGGTGCTGAAGGTATCAAGATCCAGGTGTCAGGCCGTTTAGGCGGTGCTGAGATGGCTCGTACTGAGCACTATAAAGAAGGAAGAACTCCATTGCATACTTTACGTGCTGATATCGATTATGCGCTTTCCGAAGCACAAACGGTTTATGGTAAATTAGGTATTAAAGTTTGGATCTTCAAAGGCGAGATCTACGGTAAAAAAGATCTTTCTCCAAACCAGATACCAGCTGAAAGCAAATCTGCTTCAGGTGGTTCCCGCGGCGAAAGAAATGAACGTTCTGACCGCGGTGAGCGTTCAGGTCGTCGTAATGACCGTGGAGGCGAAAGAGGCGGACGTGATAACAAAGGCGAAAGTGGTGGACCACGTCGCAACAACTCCGGTGGAAATAAACCACGCCGTTAATCATATAAAGTTAACTTCAAGTTTTTTTTAAGATGTTACAACCAAAAAGAACGAAATATAGAAAAATGATGAAGGGGCGGGTTACTGGTTTAGCTAACCGGGGCAGCTCTATCTCATTTGGCTCTTTCGCGATAAAATCATTAGAAGCATCCTGGATCACCAGCCGTCAGATTGAAGCAGCACGTATCGCAATGACCCGTGCAATGAAACGTGAAGGCCAGGTTTGGATCCGTATTTTCCCTGATAAACCTATTACCAAGAAACCAGCCGAAGTACGTATGGGTAAGGGTAAAGGTTCTCCTGAGTATTGGGTAGCCTGTGTAAAGCCAGGTACCATTATGTTTGAATCTGATGGTGTATCATTGGAGATCGCTCAGGAATCCCTGCGGTTAGCTGCTCAAAAGCTACCGGTAAGAACGAAATTTGTAGTACGTAGAGATTACGTTGAGAGCAAGTAGTATGAAAAAAACAGATATCAAAGGCCTTTCTCTCGACGAATTGAAGGCCCAGGTGATCGCAGAACGCACCAATAGCCAGAATCTTAAATTTGCGCATTCGATTTCACCTTTGGAAAACCCATTAAAGATTAAAGAAAGCAGAAAGCAGATTGCTCGTCTGAATACTGAAATCCGTAACCGGGAAATCGCTTTAAACTCCCAAAACGCAAAGTAAAATGCAAGAGAGAAATTTAAGAAAAGAAAGAAGCGGTAGAGTTGTTAGCAATAAGATGGACAAATCTATCACTGTTTTGGTTGAGAGCCGGACTAAGCATCCGATCTACGGTAAATTCTTGACCAAATCGAACAAGTTTATGGCTCACGATGAAAATAATGAGTGCGGTATTGGTGATACAGTTCGCATCATGGAAACTCGTCCGTTGAGCAAGAATAAAAACTGGCGTTTAGTTGAAATTATAGAGAGAGCTAAATAAGATGATACAGCAAGAATCAAGATTATCCGTTGCTGATAATAGCGGTGCAAAAGAAGTTCTTTGCATCCGTGTATTAGGTGGTACCGGTAAAAAATATGCTTCGATCGGTGATAAGATTGTAGTAACTGTTAAGTCAGCTTTATCTTCCGGTAACGTTAAAAAAGGAACTGTTTCTAAAGCAGTTATTGTACGCACTAAAAAAGAAATCCGCCGTAAGGATGGTTCTTATATTCGTTTCGACGATAATGCTGCAGTATTACTGAACAATAACGATGAACCACGTGGTACCCGTATTTTTGGTCCGGTTGCGCGTGAGCTTCGTGAAAAACAGTTCATGAAAATTGTATCTTTAGCCCCTGAAGTTTTATAAGATGAAAACAGTAGTAACAAAGACAGCAAAACTTCATGTTAAAACCGGCGATACTGTAAAAGTTATTGCAGGTGATGAAAAAGGCAAAACCGGCAAAATTACTTCAGTTGATACAAAAAACTCTCGTGTAATTGTTGAAGGTTTAAACCTGGTAACAAAACATAGCAAACCAAGTGCTAAAAATCCACAGGGTGGAATCGACAAAATGGAAGCCGGCATTAATGCCAGCAACGTGATGTTGATTGAAGGCAAAAAAGGGATTGCTACACGAACTGGAAAACGTATCAATAAAAGCGGTAAATTAGAGCGTTATTCTAAAAAATCCGGGGAGGCATTATAATGGCATCAGCAAGATTAAAAGATAAATACGAAAAGGAAGTAATGCCTGCACTGAAAGAGAAATTTCAGTATAAAAGCATTATGCAGGTTCCACGCATTACCAAGATCAGCATCAACCGCGGTATTGGTAACGCAGTAGCCGATAAAAAACTGGTTGATATTGGTGTTGACGAGTTGACAACAATAAGTGGCCAGAAAGCAGTAGCTACAAAAGCTAAGAATTCTATCTCTAACTTTAAGTTAAGAGAAGGTATGCCGATCGGTGCGCGTGTAACGTTGCGCGGAGAACGCATGTATGAATTTTTAGACCGTTTGCTTACTATTGCACTTCCACGTGTACGTGACTTTAAAGGTGTAAACGATAAAGGTTTCGATGGTCGTGGGAATTATACTTTAGGTATTAAGGAGCAAATTATTTTCCCTGAAATTTCAATTGATAAGATCAAATCAATTTCAGGTATGGATATAACGTTTGTAACTACTGCTCAAAACGATGAGGAAAGCTACGAACTATTGAAAGCTTTTGGAATGCCTTTTACAAACGTAAAGAAATAATAAAATGGCTAAAGAATCAGTAAAAGCCCGCGAATTAAAAAGAATCGCAACAGTAGCTAAGTATGCTGAGAAGCGGAAAGAATTAAAAGCTGCTGGTGATTATGAAGCGCTGGATAAACTTCCAAAAAATGCTTCACCAGTTCGTTTACACAATCGTTGCAAACTTACAGGCCGTCCGAGAGGATATATGCGTAAGTTTGGCATTTCACGGGTAACTTTCCGTGAACTTGCATCTGCTGGTAAAATTCCAGGTGTAACAAAGTCAAGCTGGTAGGTAACAATTTAGTTTTAGTATTTAATAAATTGTAGTATCTTTGCGGCTCGCTAAGAGCTTAATATACTTTTAATATAGTAACAATGAATACAGATCCAATAGCGGATTACTTAACCCGGTTGCGTAATGCCATTAAGGCAAACCACCGCGTGGTAGAAATTCCGTCCAGCAAGATAAAGAAAGAGATCACTAAAGTACTTTACGAAAAAGGCTATATTCAAAGCTACCGCTTTGATGATTCCTCTGTTCAAGGTACTATCAAAATTGCTTTGAAATATAATCCTGCTACAAAGCAATCTGCAATCGTAAACCTTGAAAGAATTTCAAAGCCAGGTTTACGTAAATATGCACATATTGAAAACCTGCCGCGGGTTTTGAATGGCTTAGGTATAGCTATTCTTTCAACTTCTAAAGGTGTAATTACCGAAAAAGAAGCTCGCAATTTGAATGTAGGTGGCGAAGTTTTATGTTACGTATATTAAAAGTTGGTTAAGAGATGTCGCGTATAGGTAAATTACCAATTACACTTCCTGAAAAAGTGGAAGTAACTGTATCTTCTAATAATGAAGTTACCGTGAAAGGCCCTAAAGGCTCCTTATCTACAATTGTTGACCGTGATATTACTGTTTCTCAGGATGGTAATACTTTGCTAGTTGAAAGACCCACCGAGCAAAAGCGTCATAAAGCAATGCACGGTTTATATCGTTCATTGATCAACAATATGATTGTAGGTGTAAGCCAGGGTTATAAAGAAGATCTGGAACTTGTAGGTGTAGGTTATAAAGCATCCATGGCTGGAACAACTTTAGAATTAGCCTTAGGTTATTCACACAATATTTTCCTTTCTTTACCAAATGAAGTTACTGCAACAGCTGTAACTGAAAAAGGTAAAGCTCCGGTTATCACACTTGAAAGCATCGATAAGCAACTGATTGGTCAGGTAGCTGCAAAAATCAGATCGTTGCGTAAAGTTGAGCCTTACAAAGGTAAAGGTATCCGTTTCGTTGGTGAAGTGGTTCGTAGAAAAGCTGGTAAAACTGCTTCTAAATAAGAATTAATCATGGCTGTAAATAAAGAACTAAGAAGATTACGAATCAAAAGAGGTATCCGGAATAAAATTTCCGGTACTTCTGAGAGACCAAGACTGTCTGTATTTAGAAGTAACAAAAATATCTACGCTCAAATCATTGATGATTTGTCTGGCCGTACTTTAGCTGCAGTTTCTTCTGCAAAAGCTGAAGGTGCTACTAATAAAGTTGCATCTTCAGTTGAAGTAGGAAAACAAATTGCGCAAAAGGCTCTTGAGCTGGGTATCTCAACTGTAGTATTTGACCGTTCGGGTTACCTTTATCATGGACGTGTAAAATCATTGGCCGACGGTGCACGTGAGGCTGGACTTAAATTCTAATTTGATATGATGAAGAATAATGTACGTGCGGTTAAGGCCAGTGATACTGATCTTAAAGAACGCGTAGTTGCAATCAAACGTGTTGCAAAAGTTGTTAAAGGTGGTCGTCGATTCAGTTTCTCTGCTATTGTTGTAGTTGGTGATGGTAATGGAACAGTTGGTTATGGCTTAGGTAAAGCTAATGAGGTAACTGATGCTATTGCAAAAGGTATTGATGATGCGAAAAAGAATCTTGTAAAAGTTCCTCTTTATCATCATACTGTACCTCATACAATTGAAGGTAAATATTCTGGTGGTTTTGTATTAGTAAAACCTGCTGCTGCTGGTACTGGTGTAATAGCCGGTGGTGCAATGCGAGCCGTATTTGAAAGTGCTGGAATTAAAGATGTTTTAGCTAAATCTAAAGGATCTTCTAATCCCCACAACGTTGTTAAAGCTACTTTTGATGCTCTTTCAAAAATGCGTGATCCTTTAGTAGTTGCTCAGCAACGTGGTATTTCACTTTCAAAAGTTTTTAACGGATAATCCATGGCACAGGTAACAATTACTCAGGTTAAAAGCAT
Organism: Adhaeribacter terreus; assembly: GCF_042657365.1. Classification (NCBI taxonomy): domain Bacteria; kingdom Pseudomonadati; phylum Bacteroidota; class Cytophagia; order Cytophagales; family Hymenobacteraceae; genus Adhaeribacter; species Adhaeribacter terreus. The sequence goes on from NZ_JBHSKT010000001.1 coordinate 80,153, forward strand.
AATTGACAAGCCTGAGAACCAAAAGCTTACAATGAAAGCTTTAGGATTAGGTAAAATCAGCAAATCAGTTACTGTTGAGTTAACTCCACAAATTGCTGGTATGGTTAATAAAGTTCAACATTTAGTATCTGTAAAAAATTTATAAAATGAATTTAAGTTCATTAAAACCAGCCGAAGGTTCTGTAAAGAATAGAAAGCGAATTGGTAGAGGTACTGGTTCTGGTCGTGGTGGTACTTCCACACGTGGTCATAAAGGTGCTAAATCAAGATCAGGTTATTCAAGTAAAGCTGGTTTTGAAGGTGGTCAAATGCCTTTACAAAGACGCGTTCCTAAATTCGGCTTTAAAAATATTAACCGTGTAGAATATTCAGCTATTAACCTGGATGTTTTACAAAATTTAGCTTCTCAAGGTACAACAAATTTTACATTTGAAACTTTTAGAACTAATGGTTTAGCTTCGAAAAATGATCAGATTAAAGTTTTAGGCCGTGGTGAACTTACCTCTGCTATCGAAGTTTCTGCTCATGCTTTCTCTAAGTCTGCTATCGAAGCAATCGAAAAAGCAGGTGGTAAAGTAATTACGCTTTAATTAAGTTTATGAATAAGCTTTTTACAACAATTAAGAACATTTTCGCCATTGACGATTTGCGAACACGTATTTTAAATACGTTAGGCTTTATTGCGATCTTTCGTTTAGGTTCTTATGTTGTTCTTCCCGGAATTGATCCATCACAATTAAAGTCCAACGCCCAGGGTATCTTCGGGGTGTTGGATACTTTATTAGGTGGTGCTTTTAGTAATGCTTCAATCTTTGCATTGGGTATTATGCCTTATATTTCTGCATCTATTGTGCTACAATTATTAACGATTGCAGTACCATATTTTCAGAAGATGCAAAAAGAAGGAGAGTCCGGACGTAAAAAGATTAATCAAATTACCCGAGTTTTAACGATTGCAATTACGTTAGCCCAATCTATTGGTTTCATTGCAACCATTAATAGTGAAGCGATAGTTGCTAATAATACCTTTTTTACTATCAGTTCAATGATCATTTTAACTGCAGGAACAATGTTTTGTATGTGGTTAGGAGAAAAAATAACTGATAAAGGTATTGGTAATGGTATTTCAATGCTAATTATGATTGGTATTGCTTCCCGTTTACCAGGTGCATTGATAGCAGAAGCCATTTCAAAACAATTAAATGGAGCCCTGATATTTATTTTTGAATTGATTGTGCTTTATTTTATTGTGATGGCTGTAGTAATGCTAACGCAAGCAATCAGACGTATTCCTATCCAATACGCAAAACAGCTTGGAGGTGGATCTTCAGTTGCAGGACAACGACAATTTATTCCACTCAAAGTAAATGCAGCAGGTGTAATGCCAATTATTTTTGCGCAATCGTTAATGTTTATTCCAGCGCTTGTGGGATCAATGTGGCGTGATGTGAATGAAGATGTTGGAGGTTTTCTAACTACTTTATCAGATCCTTATTCATTTGTTCATAATTTATTATTTGCATTTCTGATCTTGGTGTTTACTTATTTCTATACAGCAATAAGTGTTAACCCAAATCAAATAGCCGATGATTTAAAAAGAAGTGGTGGTTTTGTTCCCGGTATTAAACCTGGATTAGCTACATCCGAATTTATTGATGATGTATTGTCTAAAATTACTTTACCAGGCGCTATTTTTTTGGCTATTATCGCAATTTTACCTACTTTTGCATTTCAATTAGGTGTTAGCAGAGAATTTTCCTCATTCTTTGGTGGAACTTCCCTTATCATTATGGTGGGTGTGGTTTTAGATACTATGAATCAGATTGAAAGTTATCTCCTGATGAAGCATTATGATGGTATGATGAAATCTGGAAAACTTAAAGGTCGTACGCAAAATATAGCTATTGCTTCTTAAATGGTTTTTTATAAATCAGAAGAGGAAATTTCTGTAATCCGTGAGAGTGCCCAAATTTTGGGTAAAGCTCACGGATTAGTTGCATCGAATATTAAAGAAGGCATAACCACTTTGCATCTTGATAAACTTGCAGAAGAGTTTATTCGGGATTCAGGTGGAATACCCTCATTTAAAGGGTACAACGGTTTTCCATATAGCTTATGTATTTCTGTTAATGAAACCGTTGTTCATGGTTTTCCAGGATCATACATTATAAAAGATGGTGATGTTGTTTCTGTAGATTGCGGTGTAAAATTTAATGGATTCCATAGTGATAGCGCATACACTCATGCTATTGGTAAAGTCGATACCGCAACTCTTTCCCTTTTAGAGAAAACGAAACAATCTTTATTCAAAGGAATTGAGAAGGCTGTAGTTGGTAACCGAATGGGTGATGTTGCTAATGCTATTCAGCAACATGTTGAACAAGAAGGTTATTCTGTTGTTCGGGAATTAGTCGGACATGGAATTGGCCGAAATTTACATGAAGGTCCTGAAGTTCCTAATTATGGGAAAAGAGGACAAGGATTAAAATTACAGGCGGGCTTAGTAATTGCTATTGAACCAATGGTGAATTTGGGTACCCGTAATATTGTACAGGAAAATGATGGTTGGACAATTCGGACACGCGATCGTAAACCCTCAGCACATTTTGAACATACTATTGTAGTTAGAAAAGATAAAGCTGAAATTCTAACTACTTGGGAATATATAGATAAAGCTTTTAAATAGAACATGGCTAAACAATCGTCAATCGAACAAGACGGAACTATCATTGAAGCATTATCAAATGCAATGTTTAGGGTCGAGCTCGAGAACGGACATCAGTTAATCGCTCACATTTCCGGTAAAATGCGAATGCATTACATCAAAATATTACCGGGCGATAAAGTTAAACTTGAAATGTCGCCATATGATCTAAGCAAAGGAAGAATTGTTTACCGTTATAAATAGAAATAATGAAAGTTAAAGCCTCCGTTAAAAAAAGAAGCGTTGACTGTAAAGTAATCCGTCGTAAAGGAAAACTTTATGTGATCAACAAAAAAAATCCACGTTATAAACAAAGACAAGGTTAATTAAATAAAAATTAGAAATGGCTAGAATAGCAGGAGTAGATATTCCAGACAAGAAGAGAGGCGAGATAGCGCTGACCTACATCTTCGGGATAGGTAGAAGTGCTTCGAAATCCATCTTATCTAAAGCTGGAGTAAGTTACGATAAAAAAGTTAGCGACTGGACAGAAGAAGAGGCTATAGCAATCCGTGGTATTATTGCCGCTGAGCATAAGACTGAAGGTGTTCTGAGATCAGAAGTTCAACTTAATATCAAACGTTTAATGGACATTGGTTCTTACCGTGGTTTACGCCACCGGAAAGGTTTACCAACCAGAGGTCAGCGTACGAAGAATAATTCCCGTACTCGTAAAGGCAAACGTAAAACCGTTGCAAATAAGAAGAAGGCTACTAAATAATTAGATAATGGCTCAGAAAAGAAAAGATAAAGCGAAGAAACGAGTTGTCGTTGTTGAACAGACTGGCCAAGTCCATATTAAAGCCTCTTTCAATAATATTATCATCTCTGTTACTAATAATAATGGTCAGGTAATTTCCTGGGCATCTGCTGGTAAAATGGGCTTTAAGGGTTCTAAAAAGAATACTCCTTATGCAGCTCAGATGGCCGCTTCAGATTGCGCTAAAGTTGCTTATGAAGCAGGTATGCGCAAAGCTGAGGTTTTTGTTAAGGGACCTGGTGCTGGCCGCGAATCTGCGATCAGAACCGTACAAAATGTAGGTATTGAAGTAACTACTATTAAAGATGTTACTCCATTGCCACACAATGGCTGCCGTCCTCCAAAACGCAGAAGAGTTTAATTAGTAGCATTTTATTTGACATAATTATATATGGCAAGATATACAGGCCCCAAAAGCAAAATTTCCAGAAGATTCGCTGAACCAATCTTCGGTGCCAGCAAAGCATTGCAAAAGAAAGCTTATCCTCCTGGGATGCACGGTCGTGGCCGCCGCAAGAAGCAGTCTGAATATGCAGTTCAGCTGATGGAAAAACAGAAGGTAAAATACCTTTATGGTATGCTTGAGAAACAGTTTGAGAATCTGTTTCACAAAGCTGCTGCTAAAGGTGGTATTACCGGTGAAAACTTACTGGCTTTATTAGAGTCACGCTTAGACAATACTGTTTATCGTTTAGGTATTGCTCCAACGCGTCGTTCTGCTCGTCAGTTAGTATTACACAAGCATATTACTGTGAATGGTGAGATTGTTAATATTTCATCTTATTCATTAAGACCAGGCGATATTGTAGCAGTTAGAGAGAAATCAAAGTCATTAGAAGTAATTACCAATAGTCTTTCTGCCCGTAACGCTCGTCAATTTTCATGGTTAGAGTGGGATGGCAAAGAAATGGCTGGTAAGTTCATTTCTGCGCCTGCTAGAGATCTGATTCCTGAAAAAATTCAGGAGCAGCTTATCGTAGAGCTTTATTCTAAGTAATTTTTACTTAGAATAAAGCTAACCCAAATAAATTTTCAACCATTAAAATTGCGTATATGTCAATATTAGCTTTTCAAATGCCTGAAAAAGTTGTCATGGAAAAGTCGGATGACTTTAACGGACAATTTGAATTCAAGCCGCTTGAAAAAGGATATGGTGTAACTATTGGAAATGCTTTAAGACGTATCTTATTGTCTTCGCTGGAAGGTTTTGCTATTACTGCTATTCGAATTCCTAGCGTATTGCACGAATTTTCTGCTATTGAAGGAGTAATGGAAGATGTATCTGAAATTATTCTGAACCTGAAAATGGTTCGCTTCAAGAAAATCAGCGATGTAATTGATGATAAAATTACCGTTTCCATTTCTGGAAAAGATAGCTTTATGGCTGGTGAAATCAATAATTTCACCAGCAGCTTTGAAGTACTGAACCCTGATTTAGTTATCTGTCATTTAGATTCGAGCATCAATTTCGAAATTGAGCTTACTATTCAAAAAGGCAGAGGTTATGTACCAGCTGATGAGAACAAACCAGCTGATCAGGTGTTTGGCCAGATAGCGATTGATGCTATTTACACTCCAATTAAGAATGTGCGCTATAGCATCGAAAATACGCGTGTTGAACAGAAAACTGACTACGAAAAACTTTTAATAGATATTCAGACGGATGGATCAATCCATCCGGAAGATGCTTTGAAAGGCGCAGCCAATATTCTGATCCAGCATTTTATGTTGTTCTCTGACAACACCATGACTTTCGAAACTGCCAAGCAGGAAGAAGAGGAAGCTGTGGACGAAGAAATGCTGCATATGCGTAAAATTCTGAAGACGCAACTGAGTGATATGGATCTTTCTGTTCGGGCTTACAACTGCTTAAAAGCAGCTGATATCCGTACTTTAGGCGACTTAGTTCAGCTTGATCTTCAGGATATGATGAAATTCCGTAACTTCGGTAAAAAGTCTTTGACAGAACTGGAGAATTTGGTAGATGAGAAAGGCCTGACTTTCGGGATGGATCTTTCTAAGTATAAATTAGAAGAAGATTAATAAATCAACTGCATAATTCCCGATCCTGAAAGGTTGATCGACGGTATGCACGTGCACAAATAAATTAATATGAGACACGGTAAAAAAGTAAATCACTTAGGAAGAACATCTGCTCACCGCAAAGCAATGCTTTCTAACATGGCATCTTCCCTGATCCTGCACAAGCGGATCACTACTACAGTTGCCAAAGCGAAAGCACTGCGTAAATATGTTGAGCCTTTGCTGACTAAATCTAAAAATGATACTACGCATTCACGTCGTATTGTATTCTCTTACTTACAGAACAAAGAGTCTGTAAAAGAGCTTTTTGATACAGTAGCTGCAAAAGTTGCAACCAGACCAGGTGGTTATACCCGTATTTTCAAAATGGGTAATCGTTTAGGTGATAATGCTGATATTTGTATCATCGAGTTAGTTGATTTCAACGAAACGTTGTTAAATACTACTGAAGCTGCAGCTGCTGCTAAGCCTAAGACTCGTAGAAGAGCTGGTGGTGCTAAGAAAAAAGCTGAAGATACAGCTTCTTCTGAGCAAACTGCAGAATCAACTGATTCAACTGAAACATCAACTGAAGATGCGAAATAAGCTATTCATTTGAAATAATTTTAAGAGGGATACGGCGTAAGTCGTATCCCTTTTTTATTTTTGCAAAATCTTTTTTCTATGAACAACGCACACTCGAAAGAAGCTATCCTGTTGCTGGAGGATGGTACAGTTTTTAAAGGTAAAGCCTTAGGCACGATTGGAACTACCGGCGGCGAGCTTTGCTTCAATACCGGCATGACCGGTTATCAGGAAATTTTTACTGACCCATCTTATTTCGGCCAGCTGGTTTTAACTACCACTTCCCATATTGGAAATTACGGGGTAATTCCTACCGAGGTAGAGTCTGATAAAATTCAGATCAAAGGTTTGGTTTGCAAGGAATTTTCTACGCATTTTTCGCGCAAAATGGCTGATACTTCCTTGCAGGAATATTTTGAGAAAGCCGGTGTGGTTGGAATTTGCGAAATTGATACCCGTGAGTTAGTTCGCCATATCCGGAATAAGGGGGCGATGAATGCAGTCATTTCTTCCGAAATTTTAGATATGGAAGAACTGAAACTGAAATTGAAAGAAGTTCCTTCGATGGCTGGTTTGGAGCTTTCTTCTAAAGTGAGTACCGAAAAACCGTATGGTTTAGAGGCTGAAAACCCAAAGTTTAAAGTTGCGGTGCTTGATCTGGGCGTTAAGCGCAACAGCATGGATGAACTTGTGGCACGCGGATGTGAGTGCAAAGTTTTCCCTTACAATACGCCTTTTGAGGAAATGGAAGCCTGGGGACCGGATGGTTATTACATTTCTAACGGACCTGGTGACCCAGCAGCTACGACCGAAGCGGTGAATACTGTGAAGGAAGTGCTGAAAATTGAAAAGCCGCTGTTTGGTATTTGTATGGGGCATCAGATCCTTGCGCAGGCTAACGGCATCAAGACTTATAAAATGAAGAACGGTCACCGTGGTTTGAATCATCCGGTGAAGAACCTGATTACCGGTAAGTGTGAAGTAACTTCGCAAAACCACGGTTTTGCAGTGGATGCCGATGCGGTAAAAGATCATCCGGAAGTTGAAGTAACGCACATTAATTTAAACGATAATACTGTTGAAGGTATCCGGATGAAGAATAAGCCGGCTTTTTCGGTACAGTATCACCCGGAATCTTCGCCGGGGCCGCACGATTCGGAATACCTTTTCGATGAATTCATTAAACTTATCAATAACTCAATTAAAAAATAAAACTATAAACCGCTAATTATGGCCTTGATTCAAGACATTAAAGCGCGCCAGATCTTCGATTCGCGCGGCAATCCGACTGTAGAAGTTGATGTAATAACTGAAAATGGCTTTATGGGCCGCGCGGCGGTTCCTTCCGGCGCTTCTACCGGTAAGCACGAAGCAGTGGAGTTGCGCGATGGCGACAAGAGCCGTTACATGGGTAAAGGCGTGATGCAGGCCGTAAAGAACGTGAACGAGATCATTGCGGATGAGCTAATTGGTTTCTCCGTTTATGAGCAGAACCTGCTGGATAAGATCATGATCGAGCTGGACGGCACGCCAAACAAGGCGAAGTTCGGGGCGAATGCGATCCTGGGTGTTTCTTTGGCAATTGCCCGGGCGGCTGCGCAGGAAGCTGGTCTGAGCTTGTTCCGTTACGTGGGTGGTACTTCTGCCAATACGTTGCCGGTGCCGATGATGAACATTCTGAACGGCGGCAGCCATGCAGATAACGCAATCGATTTCCAGGAATTCATGATCATGCCGGTTGGTGCTTCTTCTTTCTCTGAAGCGTTGCGCATGGGTTCGGAAGTATTCCACCACCTGAAAAACGTGCTGAAAGACAAAGGCCTTTCTACGAACGTAGGTGATGAAGGTGGTTTCGCACCGAACTTGTCTTCGAACGAAGATGCCATTAAAGTGGTATTGCAGGCCATTGAAAAAGCAGGTTACAAGCCGGGCGACGATATGATGATTGCCATGGATGCAGCCAGCTCTGAGTTTTTCGATGGAAGTCACTATCATTTCAAAAAATCTACCGGCGACAAACTGACTTCTTCGGAAATGGTTTCTTATTGGAAAGACTGGTGCTCGAAATACCCGATCCTTTCAATTGAAGACGGTATGGACGAGGACGACTGGAAAGGCTGGAAAGAACTAACCGACACGGTTGGCGATAAAGTGCAGCTGGTGGGTGATGATCTGTTCGTAACGAACGTGAAGCGTCTTCAGGAAGGTATCGATAAGCAAACTGCTAACGCTATTTTGATCAAAGTAAACCAGATCGGTTCGCTTTCTGAGACCATCGATGCGATCAACTTAGGCCGTAGAAACGGTTATAAGAGCATCATGAGCCACCGTTCCGGCGAAACGGAAGACAACACGATTGCTGATTTAGCGGTTGCGTTGAACTGCGGTCAGATAAAAACCGGTTCGGCTTCGCGCTCTGACCGGATGGCGAAATATAACCAGCTCCTTCGCATTGAAGAAGAACTGGGAGAAACTGCTTACTACCCTGGTCGCAAAATGTAATTTCGAATTTTCGATCGCTCGACGTTCGAATGTTCGATTTTGAAATAAAGAGCTCTGGCAGAAAAATTTGTACCGAGTTTCTTTGTAACTTTAAGGCCGCTTTCCGGAAGGAGGGCGGCTTTCTTTTTGAATGAAAACGTTTGGGCAAAACGCTACGGTTTTAGCGCTAAAAACTCATAACTTTTAACTCATAACTTTTAACTTTCAGAAGCCATGTGGGAGCGGATTCCAAAAATTTTCCGAAGCTTTTATTTTCTGGTAACGGCGGCGTTTCTGACCTGGATGTTCTTTTTCGATGAGAACGATTTTATCAGGCAGTACCAGATGAGCAAAAAACTCAGCGACCTGGAAGAAGAACGCGATTACTACCTCACCAAAATTGAGGAAGTTGAAAAAGACCGCCACGAACTGATGAGCGACGCCGATCTGCTGGAAAAATTCGCCCGCGAAAAATACCTGATGAAAAAGCCGACCGAAGATGTATTTTTAATTATTCCGGAGGAAAAACGGAAGGAAGAAATTGAAGCGCAGCAAGCGGAGTAAGGTTAGAAAAACGGTAGGGTTTTGGGGCTGAAAAGTCAGGAACGCTATTAAATTTGATATAAAAAGTAAAAGCCATTTCGGAAGGAGTGGCTTTTTGCTTTACATCGTTTGAATACTTTTTGATTTATTAAATTGGGTTATCCCGATAGGAATGAATATTAATCCTAAATGGAATTGCATTATAACTAAAATATGAAATTAGGCTTTTTGATGATTTTAGCTTTCCTTGTTTCTACCCAAAGTTTTGGGCAGATTAAGGATTATGTTTTAAATACTTTCTACACTAAATATTCCCCAGACAAATCGCATTATTTGATATCAAGGCCTTATGCTTCGCAGTTGTTTGATACATTGGGTAGAACTACAATATATGGGCCGGACAATAAAGTAGTTGCGGAGTTTCAAAGGTATTTTCCTGAAACAAATACTTTTATTAATAATTCCGGAAACATCTTAGTTCTGGTTAAACAATATGCAACTTATCCCGAAGATGAAGCTATTGTTATCTTTAATAAAGGGATAAAAGTAAAGGCATATAAAATAAAAGAACTATTAAATTCTCTAAGAGAACTTCCCAATTGGATTTATAATAGCTATGATGAAGTCTTCTACAACAATTGGGAAAAGATCAATGATTTTGTTCCAGATTCAATTCAGGTAATAATGGATGAAAATTGCCTTTTTACAACTGGCGATTCATTAAATATAATTACCTCTGATAATGAAATTTTGCTGCTTGATTTGGATAAGGGCCAGATTCTTAAAAGAAAAGGCGATGCTTATAATCAAATAAAAAATGAAAAAGTCCGGATTGATACTTTAAAGAGTAAAGTTAGAGAAGTGGATTTTAAACAATACGGAATTCCTGAATTAGCTGATAACCGAGATTTTGAAAATGCGTTGGCGGAACATTTAGGCTACGATACTATTCCATCTCATCTATTAGGTTCGAAGAAAGTAAAAATTTCCTTCGAAATACAACTTCTTATTGATACGGGAGGCAAAGCAGAAATTTTAATGCTTAATACAAAAAAGCGAAAAACTGCTAAACGGATTCAAGAGTTTGTTAAAAACGCCACTTTTACTACAAAGTATCTTGATCCGGAAATTGAAAAGATGTGGTTTTCCGAAATTCTTTTTTTCAGCAAAAGAAACAAGTAAAAAGCTGTCCAATTCCCGATAAAAAGTAAAAGCCACCTCGTTTAGAAGTGGCTTTTACTTTATCAAGCTGAAACCATAGCGTTTTGCTATTCGATCTTTTTGCCGGCCATGGCTTTCTTAATGGAGATCTGCATCACGCGTTCGGCAAACGGCGAGGTTTGTTCTTCCAGTTCGTCAACGACTTTCAGAATTTCGTCTTTGGTTCCGGCAGGTAGGGTGGCGCGCAGTTTTTCTACGTTGGCGCGGGTGATACTAACTTCTTCAGCGGTTAAATGTTCGGCGTTCTTCTTCAGGAAATTCTCAACCTGGTAAAGCATTTGTTCGGCGGTGGTTTTAGCTTCGATCAGCATGCGCGTGGAAACGTCTTCTTTGGCGTGCGTGATCGAATCCATCAACATGGTTTCTACCTGCTCATCGGTAAGGCCGTATTGCGGTTTCACTTCCACGGTTTGCTTTACGCCGGAACGTAATTCAATGGCTTCTACGGTTAAAATCCCGTCGGCATTCAGAATGAAATTTACGTCTACTTTTGGCAGACCGGCAGGCATACCCGGAATTCCTTTTAAGTCGAATTCTGCCAGCTTGCGGTTCTCTTCTACGAGGTCGCGTTCGCCCTGGTACACGGAAATTTTCATGCTGCCCTGGCCATCTACGGAAGTGGTGTACTGCCGGCCGGCTTTAGTTGGGATCTTGGAGTTGCGCGGAATAATGCTGTCCATGAGGCCGCCCATGGTTTCGATGCCCAGTGTTAAAGGTGTTACGTCGAGCAATAGCACATCCTGGCGGTTTCCGGCTAATACGTCGGCCTGAATGGCGGCGCCTAAGGCTACTACTTCATCGGGATTAATGCTATTGTTGGCGGGTTTTCCGAAGAAGTCTGATACCGTTTTGTACACCAGCGGCACGCGCGTAGAACCGCCTACCATAATTACCGAATCAATCTTATCGGGCGTTAAATTCGCGTCTTGTAAAGCCAGTTTGCACGAATTCATGGTTTTCTGCACGATCGGTGCGATCAGGTTTTCGAACTCGGCTTTGGTTAATTTACACGTTAAGCCGGAAGTAGTTTGCGAACTGAAAACGTCGTGGCTGCTGAGTTTTTTCTTCGCTTCTTCAGCTAATAAGCGGATCTCCTGACCCAAAGATTTGTTTTCCTGCACAATTTCCGGCGCGAGCTGGTTTTGCTGCAGCCAATGGTCAATAATAGCTCTGTCGAAATCGTCGCCGCCCAGATACGTATCGCCGTTCGTGGAAAGCACCTCGAAAATGCCGTTGTGAATTTGTAAAATGGAAATATCGAAGGTTCCGCCGCCCAGATCGTAAACCGCAATGGTTTTTTCTTCCGAAGGGTCTAAACCGATGCCGTATGCCAGAGAAGCCGCCGTTGGTTCGTTTACAATGCGCAGAACTTCCAGCCCGGCCAGTTTACCGGCGTCGCGGGTAGCTTGGCGTTGCGAATCGTTGAAATAAGCGGGAACGGTAATTACGGCACGGTTCACCGGCGTTTTCAGGGCGTGTTCGGCGCGTTTTTTCAGTTCTTTCAGAATTTCCGCGGAAAGCTCGATAGGCGAATAAAATTTATTCTGAATGCGGACTTTCACCAAACCCTCGGAGTTATCGTCGATGATCTTGTAGCCGAAGAAATCGCGGTGGCCGCGCAGGTCCTGGTACGATTTTCCGAGCAAGCGCTTCACCGAATAAATGGTATTGGCCGGATCGGTTATCAGGAATTGTTTCGCTTCGTTACCCACTTTCACCTCGCCGTGTTCGCCGAAATGCACCACCGAAGGTACGATCTCGCCCATGTCCTGGTCGTTGATGGCAACGGATTTTTTATGTTCGGGGTGCATGTAAGCCACTAAACTGTTGGTAGTACCCAAGTCGATACCAACCACCATATCTTCCTGCTGAATGCTGCCCGTGGTAAGATTTATTGCAACTTTTGCCATAATTTTTCTGCTTTAAAAGCTTTCCAAAAACGGTATGGAAATGCCCTGCAAAAGTACGAAAGAAAGCGCCCTTTTCAGAATTATTCTAAATAAAGGAGTTTTCCGGGAATGATTTTGTACTAATCTGTGTTAATCTACCAGCGGAATTCCCGCATTTTTGATTCCCGTATAAATTATTCCAGGCTTAACACACTAGTAAAAGCCTTTTTAAACCGAGTAATTCAACTTTAGCATTCAATAAAAATGGGCAACGTACAAAACAAACGAAACATGGTGAAAGGTAAGCGATTTGCTACCCGGGTGCTGCCTTTTTTTGCACCCCTGTTCTTTGCAACTTTAACGGCTCCCTCTAAAACGGTGGAAGCCCGCGGTAACGTTGCCACCCACATAAATGTTGAAGCGGAAGCAAAATTGCATGCCCTGAAAGTGTCGAATTTCCAGATGAACTTGCTGGAGATCTACGAAGAGGCAGGGCTGGAAAAGCAAGGCATGGCTTTCGAGGTTTTCGATAAAGCAATGATCGGGTACCTTAACCTGAGAAATGCGGGTTTGCTTTCGGATAAACAATTGCTGAGCGTGGTAGATTTTGATAAACCTTCTACCGAAAAGCGTTTCTGGCTGATTGATCTGAAAAACCGGGAAGTGCTGGAAAATACCTATGTTTCGCACGGTAAAAATTCTGGGGGTACCAAAGCTAAAAACTTCTCTAATACCGACGATTCGAATATGAGTAGCCTGGGTTTTTACGTGACCGGCGAAACGTATATTGGCCGCCACGGCCTAAGTCTGAAGCTCGATGGCATGGATGAAAAATTTAATTCGAACGCCCGCTTGCGCGATATTGTAATGCATGGCGCCGATTATGTGAGTGAAGATTTTATTAACCAGAATGGCTGGTTAGGTCGCAGTGAAGGTTGCCCGGCGCTGCCAATGGGTTTGCACCAGGAGGTAATTAACCAGGTACAGGACCGCACGGTTCTTTTTCTACATGCTTCGGGCCATGAATATGATTCTCGTTTCCTGAACCAGAAAATGGCCATGGAAGCGTTTTACAACAACGAAAATATTATATAGAAACGGTATCGTTTCTATATAAAAAAGGCCTGCCGAAGTTTATTCTGCAGGCCTTTTTTGTTTTCAGGCAAGGTACTTTTTCAGGCCAAAAGCATAGCGTTTTTTAGAACGTTAAGCTGAACTTCTTTGCCAGTTCTTCCAGGTCTTTAATAACCGGGTCGAGTAGGTGAATGCCTTCCTGAAGTCGCTGTTCAGAAATAATACGTTCCGGATCGCCGGGAATGAGCACCGTTTCACCTGCTTTCGCTTTGGAATTCCGGAATGTCTGGATCCAGTTATCCATGTGGGCTTTAAATTCATCGGCCGGCCGGAAACCATCTACGCGCATGGCGCCCAGAAAATGCCCGATACCTTCGCCTACCGGATTTTCGGGTAATGGTAAGAAACTTACGAACGGCGGTACCCACGGACCATAATTGGCGCCGGAAAGCACTGCCGAAAAAATATCTACTACCGAACCCAAACCATACCCTTTATAACTGGCCGATGCACCGCCTAAAGGTAACATGGCGCCGCCCAGTTTCAGCTCTTCGGGGTTGGTAGAATCTTCGCCGTTTTTGGTCTGAATCCAGCCGAGCGGAGCGGGTTGTTTTTTGCGTTGTAATACTTCCAGTTTACCGTTTGCCGCCGTAGTGGTAGCCATATCAAGAATAAAATCGGGTTCCTCGTTGGCCGGAATAGCAATAGCTATGGGGTTAGTGCCTAAAAGGCGGTCGAGGCCGTTGGTAGGTGAAACCAATGGACTGGCGTTGGTCATGGCCCAGCCGATCATGTTGTGCGGCAGGGCGCGCATGGCGTGGTAACCGGCAATGCCAAAATGATTCGAATTTTTTACCGAGATCCAGCCGCTGCCCGCATTTTCTGCTTTTTTAATAGCAATATCCATCACTTTGGGTGCAACAACCAGCCCTAAACCGGAGTCTCCATCTACAGTGGCGGTGCTCGGCGTTTCATGCACGATCCTGATTTCAGGTTTCGGATTGATGCGACCGGCATCCCAGAGGCGCACATAACCAATTAAACGGGCAATTCCATGCGAATCTACGCCCCGCAGGTCGGCGGCCAGCAGGCATTCGGTAGCCAGACGGGCATCTTCTTCGGAGCAACCCATGCTTTGAAAAACCTGTTGGGCGAAATTGAAAAGGTGATTATATGAAAACATCTATATAAAGCGTTGATGGGGTAAAAGTACCACATTTTCAGTAGAAAATTCCGAGCTTTGCCGCAGTTATCATTCCATTCATTTATAATTTTTGCTACCATGCATGTTATTCCTCAGTCAGTTATCAGAGTTTTTGCGCTGATTCTGATACCATTTTTAGCAGCAGCCGGCGCGCAGGCGCAGAACCGGAAAGAGGTTTCGGCTACCGTAAAAGATGTAACCGTTTTTTTGCAACGCGCCCAGGTTTTCAGTACCGTTAAAACCAATATTACGGCCGGCGAAACCGAGGTAGCCATTATAAATGTGCCTTCGCAGCTCGATGCGGCCAGTTTACAGGTAGAAGCGAAAGGAAAAGCTACGTTGCTCAGCATTCGGTACGAGAATAATTACCTGGCCGGAAAAACCAAGCCCAAAGATGTTTTGCTGGTAGAAGATTCGCTGGAAAATTATACGAACCAGATCCGGACGCTGAACGATCAGATCGATATTTTCCGGAAGGAAGAAGGTATGATATTGGCAAACCAAAGCATTGGCGGCGAGAAAGGCGTTACACTGGATGACCTAGAAGATATTGCCGATTTTTTCCGCCAAAGGCTTAACGCTATTCGGGCCAATATCCTGAAAAACGAGATCAAACTGAAGATTTTAAACGAGAAAGCCCAGAATTTACGCAACCAGTTAGGCGAAATGAACAACCGCCGGGCGTTGCCAACGGGACGCATCCTGGTAAACGTTTCGGCAGAAAACGCTACGCCGCTGAATCTGGAAATAAGTTATGTAGTTTACAACGCCGGCTGGCAACCAACGTACGATCTGCGCGCTACCAACACCAAAAGCCCGATGAAGTTGTTTTATAAAGCCAATGTGTATCAGAATACAGGCGTAAGCTGGAACAATGTGAATTTAACGCTGGCTACCACAAATCCTACTATTGGCGCAACCAAACCGGAATTACAGCCTTGGTATTTGTATTTTAACCAAACGCTGTCGGAAGTTACTGTGGCAAAATCGAAACGGTTTTCTATGCGTTCGGCGGCAAAAATGCCGGTTACTCGAAGCATAAATGAATCGGCGGCGCCTCCTGATGCCATGGAAGACGGCTGGGGAGATATGGCAGCAGACGTGGTTTCCGATTACACCCAAACCACGGAAAGCTCACTTTCAGTTAATTTCAAGATCGGAATTCCTTATTCAGTTCCTTCCGATGGCAAACGGCAACTGGTAGATGTTCAGCAATACGATGTGCCGGCCACGTACAAATATTCGGCGGTGCCTAAACTGAGTACCGATGCTTTTTTACTGGCGCAACTTACCGGCTGGGACGAGTACAATATTCTGCCCGGCGAAGCCAATATCTTTATGGAAGGCACTTTCACCGGCAAAACCGTACTGAACCCGCAAGCCACCGGCGATACGCTGAAAGTTTCTTTGGGCCGCGACAAAAGGGTAGTGATCACGCGTGAAAAAGTGAAAGAACAGAAGAGCAAAAGCTTCCTGGGCAACACCCGGAAAGAAGATAGAAGTTATTTAATTGCAGTCCGGAATACGAAAAACGAGCCGTTGGAAATTGCTATAGAAGACCAGATACCGGTGAGCAACAACAAAGAAATTGAAGTGGAACTGGAAGAAGGCAGCAACGGCAACCTCGATAAAGCCACCGGTAAAATTACCTGGAACCTGAACCTGAAACCGAACGAAACAAAGAAAATTCCGCTGAAATTCTCAGTAAAATATCCGAAGAACCAAACGGTGCCGGGATTGTAGTTTCGCTGATTGTTAAGTTTAGTAAGGAGGAAGGTTGAACGCCTTTTTAAGCGGAAGAGCATAGCGTTTTGAAAAACGGTAGGCTTTCGAGGTGAAAAAGTGTTGCTACATTGCTCTTCCGGATTTTTTAATCCGGAAGCCGGGAGCTGCGGATTTACAATCTACTTTGCACAGTGCGCAAAATGAAAAACTTAACTCCAAAAAACGGTAGGCTTTTTCATGGAAAAAGTCGGATTACAAATCCGAAAGCTCAAAACTTCCGGATTACAAATCTGGAAGAGCGGAGAACGGACTTTTTTTGCAAAAAAGTATAGCGTTTCTGAGAAACCTGAAAAGAAAAAAGCCGCTTCGGAAATTTCCGGGCGGCTTTACTTTTTAGTGCAAAAACGGTAGCGTTTTCAGTTTGAAAAGTCTAAATACCAACAACTAACAACCAAATTAAGCAGTTTTCAACGAAAGCAATTCCTGCAGCATGCCTTCTTTCAGAGCGTAACCGGAAACGCGGATGCGCTCCATTTTAAATTCCTGCAAAATAAAATCGATCAGAATTAAGGCTACCACGATCATGTCGGCCCGCATTTCGATCATGCCCGGAATGGCTAAACGCTCGGCGTGATTCATGGGCAGAATTTCGTGGTAAATGCGGTAAAATGCTTCTATTGGTAAATCCCATTCCGATTGCGAATTTTCTAAGCGGTTGTAACCGTGTTTCAGTGCTTCAATGTCGCAAAGCGTATCGAAAGTGCCGGAAGAACCGATGAGCGTTTTGGGCTGGAATTCGCGGATGGCTTCGGTTAAAGGCTGAAGTTTGTGAAATAAAAATTCCTTTTCGGCTGCAATTTCATTTTCAGGAATTGGATCATGTTTGAAGAAATGATCGAGCAAACGCTGGGCGCCGATTTCGAAGCTGCGTTTCCAGAAAATGGCTTCGTGGTTGGCAATGATAAATTCTACGCTGCCGCCGCCAATATCGATGATCAGATTCTTTTCAAAACCCATTTTTACGCCGCTGCGCACGCCTAAATAAATGAGTTCTGCTTCGCGGTTGCCATCTATTATTTCAATTTCAATCCCAAATTTTTGCCAGATCTCTTCGGCCAATTGCGGACCGTTGCTGGCGTTGCGCATGGCGCTGGTGGCTAAAGCTTTTACGCGGGTCACGCAGAATTCCTCCATGCGTTCTTTAAAAGATTCGAGCGTAACTAAGGCGCGTTCCCAGGCATCGGGCGCAATTTCGCCGGCGCTAATGCCACCTTTGCCCAGTTTTACCGGCAGTTTCAATTTCAGCAATACAGTGCCGTGCCCGTAATCGTCGATTTCGGTGATCATGAGGTGAAACGTATTGGTTCCAAGATCGATGAGGGCAATGCGTTGCGGTTTCATAAACGGAAGTATTTTAAAGTTTGGCGGCAACCGTGCTGAAGCGGAAAAAAGTGCCCAAAGGCAGCTTACGAAGATTCTGGTCCTGAAGATATATCTCCCCCAATTCCTGTTGCTTTTTGGGGAACTTGAAGGTCTGATTCATGAGGTTTTCCAGAATTAAGGCCGAAAAACCGAGCGAGTATAAATTAATAACGAGGAAACTGTTCTTCGGTTCCAGCAGTTCGGCGCAGAGTTTCAGCATTTCGTTTATTTCATCTTCCAGTTGCCACTTTTCGCCGTTCGGCCCGCGACCGTAAGCCGGCGGATCTAAAATAATGCCATTGTATTTATTGCCCCGTTTCACTTCGCGTTTCACAAAGGTCATGGCGTCTTCCACGATCCAGCGGATGTCTTTCAGGCCACTGGCTTCCATGTTTTCGCGGGCCCAGAAATTGACCTGTTTTACCGAATCTACATGGGTAACCTGCGCGCCGGCGCCGCGGGCCGCTAAGCTGGCACCGCCGGTGTAGGCAAATAAATTCAGAACTTTGGCGTTCGGAATGGCTTTGCTTTGGTCGTAAATGAATTTCCAGTTAGCATCCTGCTCCGGAAACAACCCTACGTGCTTAAAACTGCTCAACCCCAACCGAAACTTCAGCTTCAGGTCTTTGTAGTTGTAATTAATGAACCATTGCTCGGCCATATTCTTTTTCAGCATCCATTGTCCGCGCTCGGTGCTGCCTTTTTCGCGCTTAAAAATGGCCTGCGCCTGGTTTTTCCATTCAGCTTCGGAAAGGGCTTTGTCCCAGATGGCTTGCGGTTCCGGACGGGCCAATACGAAATCGCCGAAACGCTCCAGCTTTTCGAAATTGCCGGAATCGATCAGTTCGTAATCGGGCCAGTTAGAAACGGTGAGAAAGGAATACATATTAATATAGTCGTAAATTTAAGGCAAAACGTTGCTTGCAAAGGTAGGCGTTTTTTAGTTGTTGGTTGTTCGTTATTGGTTGTTGGATTTGTTTTTCGGAACTTGCGGTAGCTACTTGTGATTAATAGCATTAGAAATGACCAGACTTCTTTGTTTTTTATTTTCTTTAATTCTTAGTCAAATTTGTTTAGCCCAGGAATCTTTACTTTCTCAAGATGCTAAATACGATTCTATTATTCTCAGCTCTTCGATGCCAAATCATGCTAAGTTAAGGTTAATATCTAAATGCAATGAAGCTGCAAAAAATTTTGCCCAACAGGATATTAAAAATGATAGTGCTTTTATTTATGTGCTTGGAGGTATCGCAATCATAGAATATACAACAGATGAAGCGTTCGAAAAAAGATATAATGTTCGTTTCCATAGTTATGGATGTAATAGTGCTCAACAGCAATGTTTAATAAATTATAACTGGTTAATTTTTGATTATTTAGAAACCAAGTTTGGGAAAATCTGGAGAAAGGAAATCAGGAAAGATGCAGTTGGATTTAAAGAGTGGAAGAGGAAGAACTGACTTTTTCAGCCAATTTTGATATCGTTTTTATTTCATTTATGACCATACAATTCTACAAATACCAGGGCACCGGCAACGATTTCGTAATGATAGACGACCGCGCCGAAAAATTTCCGGCGGAAGATCATGATCTGGTGAAACACCTTTGTCACCGCCGTTTTGGCATTGGCGCCGATGGCCTGATCCTGCTGCGCAACAAAGCCGGCTACGATTTCGAAATGGTGTATTTTAACGCCGACGGCCGTTTAGGTTCCATGTGCGGAAACGGCGGAAGATGTACGGTAGCGTTCGCTAAATTCCTGGGCGTTTTTCAGGATAAAACGAAATTTCTGGCCGCAGACGGCGACCACGAAGCAACGATAGAACGCGGCTTGGTTTCACTGAAAATGAACGAAGTGAACGGCGTGGAATGCGGTACGGATTTTTATTTTATGAACACCGGTTCGCCGCATTACGTAACCTTCGGCGAAAACGTAGCGGAGGAAAACGTTTTTGAAAAAGGCAGAAGCATTCGGTATAACGACCGTTTTAAACAGGAAGGTACCAACGTGAATTTTGCGGAAATGCGCACTGATAAAAGTTTGTACATCCGGACTTACGAACGCGGCGTGGAAGATGAAACGTATTCCTGCGGCACCGGCGTAACTGCTTCGGCTTTGGCGGCATCTTTAAAAGGGCTGGAAAGTCCGGTGAAAATTGAAACGCCAGGCGGCAAGCTGGAAGTTTCGTTTAAAAAAGCCGGCGAACATTTTACCGATATTTATTTAACCGGCCCCGCTGTTCAGGTTTTTAAAGGCGAAGTTCCGGCGCAAATGGTCGAGTTTTTAGCCTGAAAAAGATAGCGTTTTTGAGTAAAAAAGTCTTAGCATTTTTTTAGTCCCCCTTTGGAGGGGGTAGGGGGAGGATTTTTACGTTATCAGATTTTTTTATCGGCAATGCGTGATCCTCCCCCCTAACCCCCTCCAAAGGGGGGCAATCGAAATTATTATTAAAAACAATCAACAATCAAGCATGTTCCTATCTTCTGAAAACATCAGTTTGCGCGCCCTCGAACCCACCGATCTTGATTTTTTGTATGCGCTGGAAAACGATGCTTCGATCTGGGAAGTGAGCAATTCGGTGGCTCCGTATTCGCGGTTTGTGCTGCAGAAATACCTGGAAAATGCCGCCGCCGATATTTATGAAACCCGCCAGCTGCGCTTTGTAATTGAAGAGCAAAATAATGGGGCCGTTGGTGCGGTAGATCTTTTCGATTTTGAACCGCAGCATTTGCGCGCTGGCGTGGGAATAAGCGTACTAGCAGGTTTCCGGAAAAATAAATATGCGTCTGCGGCTATGGAATTGCTGAAAAACTATGCTCAGAATTTATTGAACTTGCACCAGCTTTATTCATCCGTGCCGGAAGATAATTTTGCGAGTTTACAGTTGTTCCGGAAAGCGGGTTTTGAGGAGTGTGGCTTACACAAAGACTGGCTTAAAACGGCTTCCGGTTGGAAAAATGTGATCGAATTTCAGCTTGTTTTCAGGAGTTAATTGCCGGACGGCGTAAGTTTATAAGCAGTTTTTGCTTTAAAAACGGTAGCATTTTGGAAAGAAAAAGTCTGAAACAGCTGCTTCGATGTTCACGGCTGAGGCTTGCAACAAAAAGCCAAAGCGGCTGTTTTTTATAAAATAAGGCCCTTTAAACTTTAAACCTGAACAATAAATTTTTCTGCTTCCGTAATGCAGCTATAATTTTTTTCGGATTTTAACAGCTGAAATCCTAGCGTTTTGTCAGGCTGCTTTGAGTTGTGTTTTCGTGATGTTATGCTTTAAGCATCAAAAACTTAAGCATAATTTCTTAGATAGATTTTGCAACAGCGCGCAAATAATAAATAAGAAACGCTATGGTTTTTTACTGAAAAACCGCAAGTTTGTCAGCACTACCGGTATTTGGCCTTTATGGCATTGTTTTCGAGTGCCTTGCTTCCATTATTCGGAAATACCGCGTATTTTTGAGGTTACTACTACAGAATTTAAAAATTAACGAAAGAAATGTTCGATCTAATCGGAAAAACCGTCGCGAAGTTGTTTGGCACGAAGTCGGAGCGGGATATTAAAGAAGTAATGCCGTACGTAACGCGTACCAACGAGGAATACGCCAAACTGGCCGGTTTATCTGACGACCAGTTACGCCAGCGAACCCAGGAGGTAAAAGCGATAATCGATGAGCGTTTACGGCCGATAGACGAGCAGATCGCCGCTTTACACGCCCGCGTTCAGAACGAAACAAATCTGGATATTACACAGAAAGAGAATATCTTTAACCAGATAGACGAACTGGAAAAACAGCGGAACAAAGACCTGGAAGTAGTGCTTTTAGAAGTATTACCGCAGGCTTTTGCAATCGTAAAAGATACCGCCCGCCGTTATTCCGAAAACGAAAAGTTAGTAGTAACCGCTACCGATCTGGACCGTGCTTTTGCCAGCCGTAAACCAAACGTACAGATAGAAGGCGACAAAGCCATCTGGCACAACAAATGGATGGCCGCCGGCACGGAAGTTACCTGGAATATGGTGCATTACGATGTACAGTTGATTGGTGGTACCGTATTGCACATGGGTAAAATTGCCGAAATGCAGACCGGTGAAGGTAAAACGCTCGTTGCAACGCTGCCGGCTTTCCTGAATGCGCTTGCAAAACGCGGCGTGCACGTAGTAACCGTAAACGACTACCTGGCTAAACGTGACTCCGAATGGATGGCGCCGCTTTTCGAATTCCACGGCATTACAATTGACTGTATCGACAAACACCAGCCAAACTCCGAAAGCCGCCGTAACGCGTATCGCTCTGATATTACTTACGGAACGAACAACGAATTTGGCTTCGATTACCTGCGCGATAATATGGCCCGCGACCCGGAAGAACTGGTACAACGCAAGCACCACTTCGCCATGGTAGATGAGGTTGACTCCGTTTTAATTGACGATGCCCGTACACCTTTGATCATTTCCGGCCCGGTTCCGCGCGGCGATGAGCACGAATTCTACGAACTGAAACCGCGTATTGCCATGCTGGTAGAAGCGCAGCGGAAACTTGTAAATAATTTCCTGGTTGAAGCAAAAAAACTGATAAAAGAAGGTAATACCAACGAAGGCGGTGTGTCTTTATTCCGCGCTTACCGTGGTTTGCCAAAGAACAAAGCTTTAATTAAATTCCTTTCTGAAACCGGGATCCGCGCCATTCTGCAGAAAACCGAGAATTTCTACCTGCAGGATAATTCCCGCCAGATGCCGGAAGCCGATAAGCCACTTTTCTTCACCATCGATGAAAAGAATAACCAGATCGAGCTTACCGAAAAAGGCGTTGACTTAATTACAGCGCAGGGCGAAGATCCGCACTTCTTCATTATGCCGGATATCGGCATGGAGATTGCTAATATTGAGAACTCTAAGACGCTTAATAACGAAGAAAAAGTACACGCGAAGGAAAAACTCATCAGCGATTTCTCCGAAAAATCGCAGCGTATCCACACCATAAACCAGTTACTTAAGGCTTACACTTTATTCGAAAAAGATACCGAATATATTGTAACCGACGACCACAAAGTTAAAATTGTAGATGAGCAGACCGGCCGTATTATGGAAGGTCGCCGTTACTCCGATGGTTTGCACCAGGCCATTGAAGCGAAGGAAAACGTAAACGTAGAAGACGCCACGCAAACCTACGCCACCGTTACTTTGCAGAACTATTTCCGGATGTACCATAAACTTTGCGGTATGACCGGTACAGCCGAAACGGAAGCCGGCGAATTCTGGGAAATTTACAAACTGGACGTAGTAGCTATTCCAACCAACCGCCCTATTTCCCGCGACGACCGCCACGATAAAGTTTATAAAACCGTTCGCGAAAAATTCAATGCCGTAGCCGATGAAATTGTAGAACTGACCAAAGCCGGCCGCCCGGTACTCGTAGGTACAACTTCAGTAGAAATTTCAGAGTTGGTAAGCCGGATGCTGAAAATGCGCGGCATCAACCACCAGGTTCTGAACGCCAAGCAACACCAGCGTGAAGCAGAAATTGTAGCTGAAGCCGGTAAACCAAGCACCGTAACCATTGCAACCAACATGGCTGGTCGTGGTACCGATATTAAACTGACTGCGGAATCTAAAGCTGCCGGTGGTCTGGCCATTATCGGTACCGAGCGTCACGAATCGCGCCGCGTAGACCGTCAGTTGCGTGGTCGTGCCGGCCGCCAGGGTGACCCGGGTTCTTCGCAGTTCTTCGTTTCTTTAGAAGATAACCTGATGCGTTTGTTCGGTTCCGACCGGATTGCGCGTTTAATGGATAGAATGGGCTTAGAAGAAGGCGAAGTAATTCAGCATTCGATGATCTCCAGCTCGATTGAGCGGGCGCAGAAGAAAGTGGAAGAAAACAACTTCGGAACGCGGAAACGTTTGCTGGAATACGACGACGTGATGAATGCGCAACGCGAAGTAGTTTACAAACGCCGCCGCAACGCTTTGCACGGCGAACGTCTGGAACTCGATATCTGGAACATGATCTTCGATGCGAGTGAAGACATGGTACTGAACCATAAACTCACCAACGATTTCGAGAATTTCGAGCTGAATATTATCCGCGTTTTCGGTTTCGATACCACGATTACAGCAGCCGATCTTTCAAGCAAATCTGCGGATGATCTGACGCAGCTACTTTATAACGAAGCGCTGAACCATTACATCACCAAAAACGCGCACATTCAGGAGCATTCGTTCCCGGTTATTGCCGATATTCATATTAACAGCGGGCCGAACATCCAGAATATTGCCGTGCCGTTCACCGATGGCAAAAGAGGAATTTCGGTAGTGGCAAACCTGGAAAAAGCTTTCCAGACCCGTTCGAAAGAGCTGATCAAAGTGATGGAAAAAACCATCGTGCTGAACACCATCGACCAGGCCTGGACGCAGCATTTACGCCAGATGGACGACCTGAAGCAATCGGTTCAGAATGCGGTTTACGAGCAGAAAGATCCGCTTTTGGTTTACAAATTCGAGTCTTTTGAGTTGTTCAAACGCATGATCGGTAAGGTAAACGAAGAATCGGTAGCTTTCCTTTCGCGGGCTGATATTCCGGTGGAACAGCAGCAGGAAGTGCAGGAAGCACCGGAGCCGGTACATGTGCTACAGCCAAAACTGACTTTGGAACACGAATCGGGCCTGAATTCTTTAGGCGCCGGACCGGAAGACCTGATGGAAAACCAAACGCAGATTCCGCACGCGCCGGAAGTGCCAAAGCAGCAACCGGTACGCGCTGTTAAAGTTGCTAACCGCAACGAAAAAGTAAGCGTGCAGTATGCCGATGGCCGCGTGGTGCGCGATGTGAAATACAAAACCGTAGAAGACGATCTGATGCACAACCGTTGTGTACTGATTGAAGACTAAAAACGGAACGGAATATGAACCTGGCAGCTTACATCGATCATACGTTGCTTCGGCCGGATGCTACCCAGGAGCAGATTCTGCAACTTTGCGCCGAAGCCAGGGAACATCAGTTTGCAGCCGTGTGCGTGCCGCCGTGTTACGTGCGTACCGCAAAAGAAGCACTGGCCGAAACTTCGGTAAATATTGCGACCGTGATCGGGTTCCCGTTGGGGTACTCGCTCGCGGACGTAAAGTTTTTTGAAACGCACAAAGCCCTGGCGCAAGGCGCTACGGAAATTGACATGGTAATAAACGTGGCGGCTTTTAAAAGCGGTCATTTTTCGGAAGTGCAGGAAGAAATTGAACAGCTTTCTACACTTTGCCATTTTAAAAATGCCGTGCTGAAAGTAATTGTGGAAACCGCTTTGCTTACCGAAGAAGAACTGGTGCAGATCTGCGAAATGTGCGCGGGTGCGAACGTAGATTACGTGAAAACTTCTACCGGTTTTGCCAGTCGTGGGGCCAGCGTAAGAGACGTGGAAATTATGCGCGCTAATTTGCCGGAACACATTAAAATTAAAGCATCCGGCGGAATTAAAACGCGTGAATTTGCCTTAGAACTTATTGCCGCCGGTGCCGATCGTATAGGAACTTCTTCGGGTGTAGCACTTATGCAGAAGTAATTTGCTTTTCAGGTTTTAAAATTTCCGGCGCATGAAAAATAAAATATTGCAGATGAAAAAACAGTATCAGCTTTTAGTAACCGTACTCTTTTTTGGCATTTTGTCGGCGTGTGCGGGTTCCAAAGCTTCGGGGACTTCCGGCGATAATAAAACTGCAACCACTGAAACCGGAAAAACGGTAAGGAAAAACGCTAAAAAAGTGCGTACCGAAGATCTGAGTGCGTATCGTCCGAAAGTGGCGGCGCCTTCAGAAACGGCAGCTGCGGCTATTGCGCCTACCAACCACGTAAACGAAAAAGTAGAAATGCTGCTCGATACGCTGGCTGCCGCGAATAAAAATATTAAATATGCCCAAGGCTACCGCATTCTGGTTTATACAGGCAACGACCGTAAAACGGCTTTCGATCTGCGTAAAACGGTGGTAAATCAGCTGCCGGAAGAACGCGAATATTTAACTTACGTGCAGCCAACCTTTAAACTGAAGATCGGTGATTTTTACACGCGCATGGAAGCCAATGAAGTTTTGCAGCAGCTCCGGAATATAGCGCCCAATGCCTCCATCATTTCTGAGCAAATAAACGTGAACCGCCCAAAGTAAAGCAGTTTTTCAGCTTCAAAGCATAGCGTTTTTAAAACATACAGGCCTCACAGATTTCAATAACTGTGGGGTCTTTTTATATTAGCACATTCAAAAAACAGCACATTCAATATGTCCGACCTTAAAGCCCGCGTAAAGCAATTAGCTTCCGAATTTGCGAACGATACCGTAAACATCCGTCAGCACATTCATGCCAATCCTGAACTTTCTTTCCAGGAATTTCAGACTTCGGAATTTGTGAAAAATACGCTGAAAAGTTACGGGCTGAAAGCTAAGAATATGGCCGGAACCGGTTTGGTAGTACTTCTAAAAGGCAGAAATCCGGAGAAGAAAGTAATTGCTTTGCGAGCCGATCTGGATGCTTTACCCATTTTTGAAAAGAACGATGTTGCTTACAGATCGAAGAACGAAGGCTTGATGCATGCTTGCGGACACGATGTGCATACAGCTTCTTTGTTAGGTACGGCCCGGATTTTAAGCGAGTTGCAAGACGATTTTGAAGGAACGGTAAAACTGATCTTTCAGCCGGGCGAGGAGAAATTTCCGGGCGGCGCGAGTTTAATGATCAAAGAAGGCGTACTGCAGAATCCGGCTCCGGAAGCTATTTTGGGGCAGCACGTTTTTCCACTTTTAGAAACCGGCAAAGTGGGGTTCCGGAGCGGCATGTATATGGCCAGCGCCGATGAAATTTATGTAACCGTAAAAGGCAAAGGCGGCCACGCGGCTATTCCGGAAATGAACATCGATCCGGTAATCATTTCGGCGCATATTCTGGTGGCGTTGCAGCAAATTGTGAGCCGCGTTGCCAGCCCGAAAATTCCGACGGTTTTATCTTTTGGCAAAGTGCAGGCCAATGGCGCTACCAACGTAATTCCGGATGAGGTGAAAATGGAAGGTACTTTCCGGACCATGAACGAAAAATGGCGCGCGGAAGCGCACGTGAAAATGAAAAAAATGGCTGAAGAAATGGCCGAAGCCATGGGCGGAAGTTGCGAGTTTACGATCCTGAAAGGCTACCCTTTTTTGCAGAACGAACCGAATTTAACCGCTAAAGCCCGCGAAGCTGCCGAAAGTTACCTGGGCGCAGAAAACGTGGTGGATCTTGATCTGTGGCTGGCGGCCGAAGATTTTGCCTATTATTCGCAGGAAACGGCAGCTTGCTTTTATCGTCTGGGTACGCGCAACGAAAGCCGGGGCATTACTTCTTCGGTGCATACGTCAACCTTCGATATTGATGAAAGTGCGCTTGAAATTGGCAGTGGTTTAATGGCTTGGCTGGCACTGGAACAATTGAATAATTCGAATTAAACTTCCTGAAAAGCATGCGTAAAGCTGTTTGCTAATGCAGGTTGCGTTTGAAAGCGCAGATGTAAAACAGGCTTCAGCCGGCGGCATATCGATTGGTTTAGTTGCTTTTTCGTGCCGGAATTCTTCTTTGTAGTTGAGAATCGGTTGAAATAAAATATCCGGCTTTGGATCAGATTACTGCGTATCAGGCTTCAGAAACGCTATTAAAAATGACTAAAAAACTGCTTTTATTGCTCGGTCTGGGCTTTTACCTGCAAGGAAATATTTTTGCGCAAGCTCAGAAAACCCATTCCGAACCTATGATCTGGGGCGATCTGCAGGCCGATTATTTTTTGCCAAACCAGAGTTTTTTCTTTTTCAAAACCGAGCTTCGCCACAACACCAATTCTTACGGACTGATAGAAGATATTAATCTTTATCAGGTTTATTTTCAGTTGGGTTACGACCAGAAACTTTCAGATCACTGGCGGGCCGGGGGTTCGGCGCGTTATACGTTAGACCGGCGCAACAACAACCAGGTTTACCAGGCTGCGCTGCAACATAACGGCAAAATTGGCAAAACGGATTTCATAAAACGAATTTCTTATGATCTGATGCGGTTTGCGGAAAGCGATGGCATGGGCAGGTTACGGCCAATGGTGGCGCTGGAGCGGAATTTCAATTTTATTTTAGGCGGCCGCGCTCTCAGACCGCACCTTTCCTACGAATTGTTTTTTTACAACGATTTTCAGTCAGAAGATCTTCAGACCGAAACCCGCACCGTGGACCGGACACGTTTGCGCGCGGCCCTTAGCTTTCAGGCTACCGAACGCCTTTGGCTTACTCCGTTCTTTATCAGGCAAACCGAATATTATAATGTGCTGCCAACCTATATAAATGAAGTGGATGCTGCCGGCAATCTGGTTTTGGATGGTGATGGAAACCCGGTGGTGGTAGAAAAAGATCCGGGTGGCAAACGCAACCGCATCGAGCCGATTTTAGGGTTGGAAATCCGTTGGTTGCTTCCCGGTAAAAATGTTTCAGATAGAACCATTCCGGGGCTTGGTGTTTTGCCCGAAGTAAATTGAGTTTTTAGGCCGCAAAGCATAGCGTTTTTGCCGCCGGTAATTTGTCGGCCTGACAGCGGTTTCTGAAAATCTGTCAGTTTCTGTAACCTTAATAAGGTAAATTAAACCTTCTCCGGAACATGGTGTCTAAGTTTAGCGTTAATTTAGATAGGTGTTTCATCCTGATGTAGTTAAGGGTCGGTGTCCGGCCTGTCAGATTTTCCAGACTACTTAAAAAGGCAGGCTTTTTGCAACTTATTTTTAACGGAAAACAGGAAAGTTTCGATACCCGGATTGGCTATATACCATTTCCGCAATTTTTTCCGTTATAGAAACATCATAAATAAACAGAACCTTAACGTTTACTATATTCTATAAGTAAAAAATTACTTACACAATTAAAAAAAACAGTTAAAATGGAAGCAAGAAAATTCATCCTTGGCCTGATGTTGTCAGCTACTATGGGCGGCGGTATGGCTATTGGCGGTTACAAGCTCCTGGAAGAAGAAAAACAACCGGTAGCACAAACTGCCAACAACAACGTGCGGTACACCAGCATGATGCGTAACAGCAATGTGGAGGTTCCGGCAGGTTTAAATTTTGTGAATGCCGCAGAAAACGTTACTCCAGCCGTAGTACATATTACTACCGAATATAAGCTGCGTCAGAGCCAGCAAAGCTATGGCAACATGGATCCTTTTTTACGGGAATTCTTTGGCGATAGCTTTGGCGGTTATCAGCGTCAGCAAGGCCCGGCTATGGGTTCTGGCTCCGGCGTGATCATTGCCTCGAACGGTTATATTGTAACGAACAACCACGTTATTGATAAAGCCGATAAGATCAAGGTGATCATGGACGACAAACGGGAACTGGATGCTACGCTGGTTGGCGCCGATCCGAACACCGACTTAGCCGTGCTGAAAGTAGATGCCGATAATTTACCTGCTTTGCGCTACGGAAATTCCGATAATGTGCGGGTAGGCGAATGGGTACTAGCTGTTGGTAACCCGTTTAACCTGAACTCTACGGTTACGGCCGGTATTGTAAGTGCTAAAGGCCGGAACATCAATATTCTGCGCGGTAAAGATAATATGGGCATCGAATCATTCATTCAGACCGATGCGGCCGTAAACCCTGGTAACTCGGGTGGTGCTTTGGTAAACCTGAACGGTGATCTGGTTGGAATTAATACGGCTATTGCTACTCAAACCGGTTCTTATTCAGGTTATTCTTTCGCAGTGCCATCGGCAATTGTAAGCAAAGTGGTTGATGACCTGCTGAAATACGGCGAAGTACAGCGCGCTTTACTGGGTGTAAGTATTCGCGAAGTTGATGCAACTTTAGCCGCAGAGAAAAAGATCAAAACGCTGAACGGTGTTTATATCATGGGCCTGAATAAAGGTTCAGCAGCTTCGGAAGCTGGTCTGGAAGAAGGCGACGTGATCACCAAAATTAACGGTGTAGATATCAGCACTTCGGCGCAGTTACAGGAACAGGTTGCCCGTTACCGCCCTGGCGATAAAATTAAAGTAACTTTCCTGCGCGACAACAAAGAGAAAACTGTAAATGCCACGCTTCGGAATAAAATGAACGATACGGAAATTGTACGTTACGATCCGGGCAAAGAAATTGAAATAGACGGCGCAAAATTCAAACCGCTTACCAAGCAGGAACTGAATAAATTTGAACTGGAAGGCGGCGTAAAAATTGAAGACGTAAAAAGCAGTAAATTCCGCGATACCGGTATGAAAGACGGCTTTATTATTCTGCAGATCGATAAAACGGATGTGAAAACTCCGAAAGATGTAGAGAAATTATTAGCTGACCGGAAAGGTGGAATCCTGATCGGAGGTATTTATCCGGATGGCCGCCAGGCGTTTTATGCGCTGAGCCGTTAATAATTAGAAAACCGCATTTGAAAAGGCTTCTGCAAATTGCAGGAGCCTTTTTGTTTATGTAGATTTGCATTAGAACCACTTGAAAATTTGAAGGTCCGGAAATTTGAAAACGGTAGGGTTTTAGCCTTAAAAAGTGTAGCGTTTTCAAACTAATTCATCAACATTCATCAACATTCATCAACATTCAGCAACTAACATTTAATAATATGAAACAGACCATAGATGCAGCACCAATGGCTACGGCCGTAACGGAAATGCTGGAGAAACTGGGTATTAAGGAAATAAATCCTGCGTACAGCACCGGCTTAAACTGGGGCGGACAAAACAACAAAGAAGTTCGCGAGATCTATTCGCCGGCCGACGGTAATTTAATTGCCAGCGTGCGCATGGCTACCGAAGAAGATTACGATGCGGTTATCCGGAAAGCGGAAGAAGCGTTTAAAGTTTGGCGCACAGTACCGGCCCCGAAACGCGGTGAAATCGTACGCCAGATCGGTAATAAACTGCGTGAATTTAAAGAGCCGCTGGGTAAACTGGTAAGCTACGAAATGGGTAAAATTTTGCAGGAAGGCCTCGGCGAAGTGCAGGAAATGATCGATATCTGCGATTTTGCGGTTGGTCTTTCGCGCCAGTTACAAGGTTCTACCATGCATTCAGAGCGCGCTTCGCACCGCATGTACGATCAGTATCACCCGCTGGGCATTGTAGGCGTAATTTCCGCTTTCAACTTCCCGGTAGCGGTTTGGAGCTGGAACGCGATGCTGGCAGCCGTTTGCGGCGACGTAACGGTATGGAAACCATCAGAAAAAACGCCTTTAACCGCTTTGGCTTGTCAGCACATCATCCGTGATGTTTTAGCGGATAATGAATTGCCGGAAGGAATTTTCTCGGTGATCATCGGTGATGCGAAAATTGGTTCGGCCATGGCGCACGATGTTCGTGTTCCTTTGGTTTCGGCAACTGGTTCTACGCGCATGGGCAAGAAAGTTGGCGAAGCCGTTGGTGCCCGTTTAGGCAAATCTTTACTGGAACTGGGTGGCAATAACGCGATCATCATGACCGAAAATGCGGATATCGAAATGGCGTTGCGCGCAGTGGTATTTGGTGCCGTTGGTACCTGCGGACAGCGTTGTACTTCAACCCGTCGTCTGATCATTCACGATTCTATTTACAACGATGTAAAAGCCCGTTTGCTGAAGATCTACCCGAACCTGCCGATCGGTAACCCACTGAGCGACGGAACATTGGTTGGCCCGCTGATCGATAAAGATGCGGTTGAAATGTTTACCAATGCGCTGGATGCGGTACAGAAAGAAGGCGGAAAACTGCTGATCGGTGGTGAAGTGCTGGAAGGTGAAGGCTACGAATCTGGTACTTACGTTACGCCGGCCATTGTAGAAGCGAAAAACGAATACCATTTGGTGCAGGAAGAAACGTTCGCGCCAATTCTGTACTTAATTAAATACAGCGGCAGCGTAGAAAATGCTATTGAAATTCAGAACGGTGTGAAGCAAGGTTTGTCTTCTTCTATTTTCTCTACCAATATGCTGGAAACTGAAGCTTTCTTAAGCCACTGGGGTTCTGACTGTGGTATTGCCAACGTAAACATCGGTACTTCCGGCGCAGAAATTGGCGGTGCTTTTGGTGGTGAAAAAGAAACCGGCGGCGGCCGCGAATCGGGTTCCGATGCCTGGAAAGTTTACATGCGTCGCCAGACCAATACCATTAACTTTGGCCGCGAATTACCGTTGGCGCAAGGCATTAAATTCGACTTTTAAGCCAGAAAACGGTAACGTTTTAGCCTGAAAAAGTAAAGCCGCCCGGAAGAAATTCGGGGCGGCTTTTTGTATTAATATGAAATTGATTTGCTTATCAGGAAAGTTAAAAACGCTATGCTTTTCAGCTGAAAAACTCCTAAATAAATCAATCAGCAATAAACAATAAGCAATAAACAATTCTCTTACCGGATCGCTTCTTTCAGGAAATCGTTCAGCGGTTTGCCAGCGCAGTAATATTCCAACAGCATTTCCGGTAGCTCGTCGCTCAATAACGGCGAGGTGTCGGTTTCAGCTTCGTAATAGAATTGTTTATTGGCAATTAAAGGTTGTTCTTCGTAAAGTTCGCGCAGCTCTTTCGGTACTATTTTGTTGCGGTCGCCTTTCAGCTCGCCGTATTTCTGTTTAAAATTACCATCTCCTACAATGGCATTAAAGCGTTCCATTTCATCTTCAATATGATGACGCACGCGCGTTAAATTATCTTTTTCGAGCTCATAAGAGCCGCCGCCCATGGTAATTTTATCGTGACCGAAACGGAAGAAAAAGCCCGGGCATTCCTTCGATTTTTTACCGGCGTGCGAAATATTAGCGGAAACGTAGGTATGAAAAGGAGTTTTATCGCGCGAAAAGCGAATGTCTTTATGAATGCGGAAAACGGCGTCGGTAACCGGAATACAAAGTTGCGGATCATGCTGCTCCCGTATCCGGGTCATTACATCCTGCACCAGTTCTTTAAAAGGGCGTTTTACGGCTTCTTCGTAGAGGTTTTTGTTATCGTTGAACCATTCCTGGTTGTTGTTTTGGGAAAGCTGCTCGAAAAACCTGAAGAAATCGGCAGAAAAATAGGTCATCGTTGTCAAAAGCGTTAGCGTAGTGTTGAGGCCTCAAAATACACATTTCCAGTAAAAAAACATATCCATAATAGAATATATTAATCTGGTTCTGTCATTTCTCTTCCTGTTCGAAGTAAGATCTGCAGCGTAAGAATTGAATCGTGAGTTATATCCCGGCCCTTAAAATCAATCAGGAATCGCCCATTTTATTTTCCCGTTCTATGCGCTTTTTCGCCTTTCTGAATGAGTAGAAGCGCTTTTTTTGCACCTGCATGCGACAGGATCTTAAATTCGATATCGCGCATTTGGTTGTAGCTCCTGAAAAAATGCCCGATCTCGTTTATTAAAGCTTTGGGCAGGTCGCGTAAATCCCGGAAGTGTTCGTGTTGCTTCGATTCTGCAAAAACGCCGATCAGTCGGTCGTTGCGTTGGGTTTTCCCATCTTTTCCGGTTTGCTGCGCTTCCAGAACCCCGATTATACGGGTTTCTATCAGGCAGCCGGAAAATGTGGGCGCATCCAGTAAAACCAGCACATCCATTGGGTCGCCGTCTTCGGTTAAAGTATTGGGCAGAAAACCGAAATCATAAGGAAAGATCATGCCTTCCGGCAAAATATGCTTCAGTTTAAAAATGCCTTTCTCTTCGTCGAATTTGAACTTGTTGCGGCTGCCTTTTGGGGTATCTATAATAACGTGAGCAATGCCGGAATTTTTATCCAGGGCAGGAATATGATTGAAATCAAAAGTCATAGCGCATCCGGTAAAGGAATTTAGCTATACTTTAGCAAAAGCGACGGAGTTGTGAAATGCCGCTAAAAAACGGTAGAGTTTAGAGTTGAAAAATTACCGGTAAGATCATTTTCTGGCGGATCGGCTGCCCCTGGAAAAGAGCCGGGAGCCACATCGGGCCATTTTCGATCAGGCGCACCGCTTCTTCGTCGAGGCCGCTTCCGAGCGATTTCAGAACTTTAATATTGGTAAGGCGGCCGTCTTTTTCCACTATAAATTCTACCATCACTTTGCCCTGAATCTGTTTGTTGCGGGCTTTGGTAGTGTACCGTCGTTGCTCCCGGATATAGGCAAAAAAGGCATCGGTACCATTCACGGGCCGGGCCGGTTGCTCCGGCGTTACCGGTTTCAGATCCAGGTTTTCGTTATACTCGGGCAGGTTGCCGGTACCCGTGTTTTTGGCCGTAGCAGTTGTATCCGGAATCCGGAAAATAAGCGGCATGGAAATGCGCTGGCGCACGTTTTTACCGTCGTGTTTGGCTGGCTGCCATTTGGGGCTGTTTCTTACCAGGCGCAGACTTTCTTCGTTGCAGGCCTCGTCAAGTCCTTTCTCAATGTTGATGTTTGAAATAGAACCGTTCTTTTCTACAATAAACGTAACTTCCACGGTGCCCTGCGTTTTCTGTTTCAGCGATACGGTAGGGTAGGTGAGGTTACGCGAAATATATTCGGAAAAGGCTTCTATACCGCCGGTTGGTTGTGCGGGCTGCTCTACTGCCGAATAGACTTGATCGTTTTTAGCTTGCTGCGCCAGTGCCGGTACTGAAAAAAAGAATGCCAGCACGCCTGTAATTACCAAAGCAACTTTGCCGGAAGAAATAAAAACGCTAGGGAATTTCATGCTAAAAGTAAAACTGAATGATGCTGATAAAATGCAGGAGTTACCAAAATGCCGGTAATGTCACCTTTTCTTGCCCTAAAATAAACAAAAAAAAGTAAATTTGTAGTATGGCAACAGAAGACAAAGAACTTTTAAATTCCTCCAAAGCCCCGGAACCGGTTGGCTTATACCCGCATGCGCGCCGGGTAGGTAATCTTTTATTCCTTTCCGGAGTTGGTCCGCGTGAGCGTGGCACCAAAAAAATTCCCGGCGTAGAATTAGATGAAAACGGCAAAATTCTTTCTTACGACATCGAAGCGCAATGCCATTCGGTTTTCCGCAACGTGCGCTACATTCTGGAAGATGCCGGCTCCAGCTGGGATAAACTGGTGGACGTAACCGTGTTCTTAACGAACATGAAAGACGATTTTCAGACCTACAACCGCCTTTACGCCGAATATTTTAAAGATAACCAGCCTTGCCGCACCACGGTAGAAATTAACTGCCTGCCAACGCCAATTGGCATCGAGCTGAAATGCATTGCTACGATTGATTAGTAGAAGAAAGCAGGTATCTGGTTTCAGGATTTTTTTTCAAAACCTCACAGGTCTCCGAGATCTGTGAGGTTTTTTATTTTCCCGACTTTTTCAGCTCAAAACCATAGCGTTTAGTAGCTTTGTGCATGAACCATTCTGAACCAACGCCGGAACCGATCTTCCAAAAACGGCAGCACGATTTTGCTTTGCTCGAAAATACCTTCCGCCGGAAAGCGAATCAGATTTCGATCCTGCGGCTGAGCATTTTTCTGGCCGGAGCGGCCTTGGCCGGCTGGTTCTTTTACAACGGTGAAAATACGTTCGGTTTTATTGCAGTGCTGGTTTTCTATTTTGCCTTTGCATTTTTGATCAGAATTCACAATCGGCTGCAATATAACCAGGAGCATAACCGCATTTTAAGCCAGCTCAATGCCGAAGAAATTACGCGTTTACAAGGCAATTTAAGTGCTTTCGATGATGGTGCCCGTTACCAAGACAATCAGCATTTTTACACTTCCGACCTCGATGTTTTCGGTCGCCATTCGTTATTTGCGTTAGTAAGCAGGGCTGTAACTGTTTCCGGGAAAAATTTACTGGCCAGCTGGTTTCAGAAAGCTGCCGGAAAACCTGAAATATTAACTAGGCAGGCGGCGGTGCAGGAAATTTTGAACGATCTGGAGTGGCGGCAGCAACTCGAAGCCAAAGCCCGGCACTACAAGCGCAAAACCGATCACCTGCCCGATTTCCTGAACTGGCTGGCACAGCCCGGTTTTTTTGCGGAAAGAAAATGGCTCTTAGTCCTGACTTTTTTGCTGCCTTTGGTTACCGTTTCGGCACTGGCATGGTGGTATCTCGATCAGCTTTCGGGCTATGTACCAGGTGGTTTGGCTTTTGTGCAATACATGTTTCACGCGAAGTTCAAGCAAGCGAAAGATGAAATTCAGGAAAAATCGGAAGACCTGCACAAAGAAGTTTCAGGCTACGTTTCTGCGCTGGAACACATAGAAAGTTGTTCCTTTAAAAGCGAAAAGCTCCAGCAACTTCACGGCAAACTTTACCTGAATAATATTCCGGCTTCGGCTTCTATAAAACGCTTGGCCAGTATTCTGGATTACCTTTCCGCCACGCAAAACGTGTACCTGAATTTGCTGGTGAACAGCCTGCTAATGTGGGATTTTTTCTGGCTCTGGCGACTGGATAACTGGAAAAAAACTTCCGCCGCTTTATTCGAACCTGCCGTGCTAACGTTAGCCGAAGTGGAATGTTTAGCCAGTTTGGCTGCTTTTCAATTCGCTAATCCCGCTTATGCTGTTCCTGAAATAAGTGACCTACCTTTCGAAATACAGGCTTCTGATCTCGGACATCCGCTCATTTTTGTTTCTGAACGCGTTACCAATTCTTTCGCTACTTCCGGCGCCGGAAGATCGTTGATCATTACGGGTTCGAATATGAGCGGCAAAAGTACGTTTCTGCGCACCGTTGGCCTGAACATGGTTTTGGCTTATTCCGGTGCTGCAGTTTGTGCGAAACAGTTCAAAGCTTACCCCATGCAGGTTTTCACGGCTATGCGCACCGAAGATAATTTAGCCGAAAGCACGTCTTCGTTTTACGCTGAACTGAAGCGCCTGAAAATGCTATTGGAACTGACCGAAAAACCCGAACCTGTTTTTTACTTTTTAGACGAGATTCTGAAAGGCACGAATTCCAAAGACCGGCATTTAGGCGCAGTAGCGTTGGTAAAACAGTTGCACAAACGCCAGGCCAGCGGCATGGTTTCCACCCACGATCTGGAACTCGGAAACCTGGAAAATGAAATGCCCGGCGCGGTTAAAAACTACAGCTTCAACAGCAAAATAGAAGGCGACAAGATCATTTTCGATTACAAACTCACCAAAGGCATTTGCGGCAGTTTTAATGCCAGCAAACTGATGCAACTTATGGGAATAGCCATTGATGAAGCGTAAAAAATGGTAGGGTAGAAGCGGGAAAAACTGTAGTTTTAATCGGTTCTTTCGTTTTTCATGGCCGTCAACCACCCCGAGCCCCTCCTTGCTAAGGAGGGGAGTTATTGGTAGCCAGAATTCAGGATTCAAGTGAAATTCAATTTTGCCTTTAAGATAGAAAGTAAAACGCTATCTCTCTAAGCAGAGAAAGTCAATAAGAAGCAATAGCCAAAAGCTCCCCTCCTTAGCAAGGAGGGGTTCGGGGGTGGTTGGTAATCGCAGCCTCCAAAGTTCCCTCGACGTTGCTCGGAATGACGCAATAATTTGCTACCAAAACAAAAAGCCCCGGAAGATTATTTCCGGGGCCTTTCTTTTGCCAACGCTAAATTCATTACAAATCAGCATATTAAAAAATCAGCAAATTAATTCACCGCTTTCTCTTCCTTCAGGTTACGACCTAACCAGTCGAAGAAAACGCGCTGCCAAAGTACACTGTTCTGTGGTTTCATTACCCAGTGGCCTTCTTCCGGGAAATAAAGGAAACGGCTCGGGATGTTCTGTAATTGGGCTACGCTGAAAGCTTCCATGCCTTGATTAACCGGAACCCGGAAATCTTTCTCGCCGTGAATTACTAAAATCGGAGTGTCCCAGTTTTTAGCGAATTTATGCGGGCTGAATTGCTCGAAGCTCTTGCTTGGGTTTTTATCGAAATAACTGTTGCCGATATCGTGCTTAGCAAAGAATAATTCTTCTGTAGAGCCGTACCAGCTATCTAAATTGTATAGACCGCAGTGTGCGATGAAAGTTTTGAAACGTTTGTTGTGCAGACCGGCTAACTGGTAAACCGAATAACCGCCATAGCTGGCACCAACCGCGCCCAGTTTATCTTTGTTCACGTACGGCTCTTTCGCCATATCATCGATCGCTGTGAGGTAATCTTTAATCGGCTGACCGCCCCAATCCTGGCTGATGCTGTTGTTCCATTCGATACCGAAACCTGGTAAACCACGACGATTTGGAGCAACTACAATGTAACCGTTAGCGGCCATCAATTGGAAATTCCAACGGTAAGAGAAGCTCTGCGAAACCGGACTTTGCGGACCGCCCTGGCAATATAGAAGCGTAGGATATTTCTTTTTCGGGTCGAAATCCGGCGGATAAATGATCCAGCTCAGCATCTCTTTGCCATCGGTGGTTTTGGCAGTGCGCGATACTACTTTACCCAGTTTTACTTTGCCCAGCATTTCGGTGTTGATGTTGGTAAGTGGGGTTTCTTTGGCATCTTTCATGCTCACCAGAACCAGTTCAGCCGGCTGGCTCATGCTGGTCTTGTTCACAATAAAATTCTGCCCGGCAATCTCGAAACCGTTGTAGTTAAACTGGCCATTCGAGAATTGCTTTACCGTTTTGTCTTTTACATCGGCAATAAAAATCTGCTCGGTACCTTTCAACGTGCTGGTGAAATAGATCTTTTTACCGTCGTTGCTCCACTTAATGCCGTGCGCAGTTTGCTCGGTGCCCGCAGTAATTTCTTCTTTCTTGTTGCTGGCGAAATCGTAAACAAAAATGCGGTTACGGTCCGATTCAAAGCCCGGGGTTTCCATGCTCAGCCAGGCCAGTTTTTTACCGTCAGGGCTGTAAACCGGCTCGGTATCGTAACCATTCATGCCTTCGGTAAGGTTGCGCGTCGTTCCGCCTTTTATATCGTACAGGTAAATATCGGAGTTCGTAGAAACAGCATAAGCTTTTCCGGTTACTTTTTTAGAAGTGTAAGCAATGGTATTGCCATCCGGGCTGAACATTAATTGTTCGGCACCGCCAAAAGGCTGTAAAGGCGCATCGAAAGGCTCGCCGGCCATAATATCTTTCGGTGTACCGCTTAACGAACCATCTTTGTAAGGCGCGTAGAAAACGTGGCTTATTTTAAAATCGTCCCACTCGTTCCAGTGGCGGTACATCAGGTCGTCTATAATTCTGGCATCGGCTTTTGGCAGATCCGGGTAAATTTCTTTCACTTCCTTGCCGTTCTTCACATCCTGCGTAAACAGCACGTGGTTCATGGCTTTGGCATATTTGAAATTGGCAATGCCATCTTTCAGGTCCGAAATTTTCTTTTTATCGGTTCCGTCCGGGTTCATTTCATATAATTGTACCGAACCACTTTCAGCAGAAAGGAAGGCGATCTTTTTACCGTCCGGGCGCCAGGTTACGTTAAATTCGCTGGTTTTGGTATCGGTCAGTTTTTTGGCTTTGCCGCCTTCCACCGGAATGGTATAAATATCGGCGTTGCCTTTGTTCTCTTTCAGGTCGTAGTAAGTAACCGTGTAAAGAACGGTCTTTTTATCGGGCGAAACTTCGGAAGAACCGAGGCGGCCAAATTGCCAGAGCAGTTCTGGCGTAAGGGTTTGCTGGGCCTGCAGCGCTGAAAACGGTAACAGCAAGGCAGCCGCTAAAACGAGTTTTTTCATGAAAATTAATAGCGTTTTGGAAAGCCTAAGTTACCAATTTTCGGGCAGAAACAGGAACGGAAAATGCACGTAAGTTAAAATTGCCTGCTTCCGGACATTCCGAACCCTAACGAAGCACTTTTGCATACAAAAAACATAGCGTTTTTTGTAATATTTTTGCCGGAATACTTTTTTATAAAAGGCTTTTTTTTAAGTTTGCTGCTCATACTCTGAATTCTTAATCTGAAAAAACTATGCGTTTAGTAGCTAATATACCGCACGAAGAAGTACGGATCTCGGTTTTTGCCTGGAACGATAAATTTCTGGTGAAATTTGAAAAGGCCGGCATGGAACAAACCTACAAAATTGCCGAAATGGATATTCCCGGCGATGGCGATCTGGAAAAGATGCTGGATGAAGAGCTAGTTGATACCGTGCTGGAAATATTTCATAAAATGGGAACTGCCTGGAAAGGCGCGCAGGAACGGATGGATACCTTATAAATAATGCTAGCTCACTTCTAAACAAAACCACATTTGATCTTTTATAAATGGTTGTGCCAGCCGAAGCAGGTATTAAGAAATACCATCCTGCTTTGCCTGGCACATTTGCTTTTTCTCGGCGTTATATTTCTTGCACTGAGGCTTTTGCAAGGAAAGGCTATTCTACTGGTTGAAACTGAATTACTGAATTGGGACGCTGAGCATTATCATGCGATCAGTAAGAAAGGTTATTTTGGTATTAATGTCGCCTTTTTCCCGTTGCTTCCCGCAATCTGGCGATTATCCGGATTTAATGCTTACGGTATTACCTTATTTAATATTCTGATCTTTTATGCCGGTTTTGTGTGGCTGGCTGGCCTGCTCAGCCTAAAGAAAAGGGAGGTTCTATTGGCGCTTTCTATTCCGGGTTTTATGTTTTTTTACGTGCCTTATACCGAAGCATTGTTTTTTCTCTTATCGGTGCTTGTACTGTATTCTTTTAAAAGAGAAAACCTGCTTTACCTTTTAACAGGGTTGTTTTTCCTTACCCTTACAAGAACTATTATTTCTGTTCTGCTACCGGCAATTATTCTTACCATTTTGCTGAAAAAACAAGCGGCAAATAGATTCTATTCTATCAGAACGATTTTATTGTGTTTGCTGGTTATTGCAATGGCTATGGCTATAATTGTATTTATACAAAATAATCAAACAGGAGAGCCTTTTGGCTTTTTTACATATCACCGGGATTATTGGCATCACTATTTCCGGATACCTTCTTTTCCTTTGGGCTCTTGGGAAAATAGCACAAGGCTCGTTTTATTACTTGATGGTATAGGGCTCTTTATTTCCTTCCTATGCACTTTCAGATTAAGCGTGCTGATCTGGAATAAATTTAAAGGGCAGGAATATGATTATGAAGGCTTTGAGATATTAGCGCTGTTTTATTTGATAGGTGGTGGTTTTGCCATTTTACTTTTCCAGGGCGGCAACATTATGAGTATGAACCGTTATTTATTTGCCACAGCGTTTTTCATCGTGATATTCAAGCATTTTGCCGACTGGTATAAATTTAAACCGGCGCATTTCTTTTATCTGTTTGCCAGCCTTGAAGTTTTCTGGCTCCTTTTTAAAAGCTACGACCGGTTAAATACTTTCCTGCGGTTAAGCCTGGCATCTGTTTATTATACAGGTATATTGGCTGTTTTTCACAGGTCGGTTTATGTGAAGAATACTGCTTTTGTAATTTTTTACGTGTTGAATGCAATTACCCAAATGTATTGCCTGGATGTGTTTATGAGCGGGCAGTGGGTTTCGTGAGAGATTCTCATATGTTCTTTATAACTTGAAAGCCTTTTTCAACAATTGGATTTTAGAAAATTCTGATTCAAAAATAAGTTTTTAATTTCTATGGAGTGTATCAATAGTACAGTTATTTGTTTACTTGTTTTCTTTATTATGGCATGTACTACCACTGCTGAGGATTATGAAAAACGCGCTAAAGTTAGGATGGGCCGTGGTGATATCGAAGGTGCGTTAGAGGATTTTGATAAGGCAATTGAATTGAATCCTGATTTTCATTTGGCTTATGCAAATCGTGGTAATGCCAAACGAAAAATAGGCGATTATGAGGGATCGATTCGAGATTTTGATAAAATAATAGCAGATACAAAAGATAAATCAGGTATTGGTGCGATATTTTTGGATCGGGGAGAAACTAAAGCAGCAAGTAAGGACTTTATTGGTGCTCTAAATGATTATGACAAAGCAATTTCACTAAAGCCTGAAGGCAATGCTCCAAATCATTATTACTATTATCGGGCGCTTACTAAATATGAGTTAAATGATAAAATTGGAGCCTGTGCAGATATGCTAAAAGCTAGAGAAAAGGGAAACAAAGAAGCCGCAGAATGGATAAAAAAAATTTGCGATTAATCTTCTTAATCGAAAGTTTACTTGCTTAAAAACAAAAAAGTCTGCCTCATTGCTGAAGCAGACTTTTTTAGGTTAAAACGATACCGTTTTTAATCGGAAAATTAACCGATCTGGATGCGTTTGAATTCCGAAACAGTTAAGCCTTTAGACTTGCTGTCTAATAACTTAGCGATGGTCATAGACGGGTCTTTTACAAACTCCTGGTTCAGTAAAGTAGAATCTTTGTAGAATTTGTTCAGTTTGCCTTCCGCGATTTTTTCCAGCATTGCTTCTGGTTTGCCTTCAGCACGAGCCTGCTCTTTACCGATCTCGATCTCACGGGCAATAGTAGCAGCATCAACACCGTCTTTGTCAACAGCAATTGGCTTCATAGCAGCAATCTGCATCGCTACGTCTTTACCAACTTCCTGTACGTCGGTGCCGTTTACGTTTTTCAGGCCTACTAATACGCCTAATTTACCGTTAGAGTGGTTGTAAGCAACAACCTGGTCAGCGTTTACTGTTTCGTAAGAAACTACATCAATCTTCTCACCAATTTTACCCATCAGGTCGGTGATGTGATCCTGCAGCGAACGGCCGTCAGCTTGTGGAGTGGCTAATAATTCTTCTTTAGAAGCAGCGTTAGAAGAAACAGCAGCATCTAAAACAGCTTTCGCCAGGTTCTTGAAATCTTCAACTTTAGAAACCGGTTCAGTTTCGCAAGCTAAAGCTACAACTTTACCAGTAGTACCGTCAGCGTTTACCTGGGTTAACACGATGCCTTCAGATGTAGCATTGTCGGCACGTTTGCTGGCAATTTTCTGACCTTGCTTACGCAGGATGTCAATTGCAGCTTCCATATCGCCGTTGGCTTCGGTCAGGGCTTTTTTGCAGTCCATCATACCGGCGCCGGTTACTTGTCTTAGTTTGTTAACGTCTTGTGCTGTAATAGCCATGTCTTTCTTTAATTAATAATTAAAAATTAGAAATTATGTTTTTGGGGCCGGAAGCCTAGCGTTTTAGTTTTCCGGATAAATTCAAAAAAAGGGAACAGGGTTGCAGGGCAGCCGCTGTTCCCTTTTGGGGTTCTTTCAGATGTGCAAAGAATTACTCAGCAGCAATTTTTTCAGCAATACCAGCTTCGTCAGCTTGTTTGCGGTCTGCATCTTCTTTGTCTACTTTGCGCTCCGACAGGCCTTCTTCAATAGCTTTACCAATTACACCTACGATCAGGGCAATTGATTTGGAAGCATCGTCGTTTGCCGGAATCGGGAAGTCAACCAGTTCAGGGTTAGAGTTAGTATCACAAACTGCAAATACCGGTAAACCTAATTTCTGGGCTTCTTTGATAGCAATGTGCTCACGCTTCACGTCTACTACGAATAACGCAGCTGGCAGACGGGAAAGATCAGCAATACCACCTAAAACGCGGCCTAGTTTCTCACGCTCACGGGTAAGCATTAAACGCTCACGTTTCGCGATGTTAGAAACCATTAAAGGGTCTTTCATCATCTTGTCGATGGTAGACATTTTCTTTAACGATTTACGAACAGTTGCGAAGTTGGTAAGCATACCACCTAACCAACGGTCAGTAACGTAAGGCATTTTCAGTCTTTTCGCTTCCTCGCCTACAATTTCCTGTGCCTGCTTTTTAGTAGCAACGAACATGATCTTGCGGCCAGATTTTGCGATCTGACGGATTGCAGCAGCAGCTTCGTCTAAAGCCACAACTGTTTTATTTAAATCTATAATGTGGATGCCGTTTTTCTCCATGAAAATGTACGGTGCCATTTTCGGATCCCATTTACGGGTAAGGTGGCCAAAGTGCACACCGGCATCAAGCAATTGCTTATAATTTGTAGTTGCCATTTTTCTAAGTACTCTTTAAGATTAACGCTTGCTGAACTGGAACGATCTTCTCGCTTTTCTTCTACCGAATTTCTTACGCTCAACCATACGTGGGTCACGCGTAATGAAACCTTCCTTCTTCAGGGCCGGACGAACTTCGGCATTTTCTTCGATCAGGGCTTTGGTGATCGCTAAACGGATCGCTTCTGCCTGGCCGGAAATACCGCCGCCTTTCACGTTAACTTTTACATCGTATTTGCCTTTTGCTTCTAATGTAGCGAATGGCTGCTCCACGATGGTTTGTAGTACTTCGTTTGGAAAGTATACTTTTATATCTCTATCGTTAATAGTGATATTCCCTTGCCCAGACGTCATGTAAACACGCGCCACCGAGGTTTTTCTTCTACCAGATGTGTTGAGAATTTCCATTAATGGTTAATTATAAATTGATTTTTAAAGTTTTTGGTTGTTGTGCTTCGTGCGGATGCTGATCACCTTCGTAAACGAACAGGTTGCGGAACTGCTC
Source organism: Adhaeribacter terreus (assembly GCF_042657365.1). NCBI lineage: Bacteria > Pseudomonadati > Bacteroidota > Cytophagia > Cytophagales > Hymenobacteraceae > Adhaeribacter > Adhaeribacter terreus. The sequence continues at coordinate 124,094 of NZ_JBHSKT010000001.1, forward strand.
GCGGCCCAGACGGGTACGTGGCAACATACCTCTCACGGCTCTTTCGATTACCAGGTTAGGCGATTTAGCCATTAATTCACGAACGGTAGTATGTTTCTGACCACCTGGGTAACCAGAGTGCGTTACATAAACTTTGTTGTTCAGTTTCTTACCCGTTACACGCAGGTTCTGAGAGTTGATAACGATTACGTTATCGCCGCAGTCTGCATTTGGGGTGAAAGAAGCTTTGTGTTTGCCACGCAGAACGTTGGCGATCTGGCTCGCTACGCGGCCTAAAGTTGCGTCTCCGGCGTCTATCACTACCCAACCTTTATTAGCGGTCGCTTTATTAACTGATAGCGTCTTATAACTTAAATGATCCATTAGTTATGGTTAAATGGTTATAAATGAATAATTTCCACTTTAGGGATTCTAAAATGGAGGTGCAAAGTTAAGGGTATTTCCTGAATTTGCAAATTGCTGAGAATTAAAATGTTTTGGGCAGAAGAATCTTTGTGAAGAACTATTTTTCATTCCTTCTTTCTTCCTGATATTCTTTTGCCATTTTGGATAATTTTCTTTTTGATAATGGCTTTTCCGAAGTGATGCCAATAGTGCGAAATCCTGAAGCTTCACCTAGTGCGACGTCAATTTCTTGAATTTGACCAGATTTTAAATAAATGCTATCAATTATCATCTCAGAATATCCAGGGCATAAAAATCGAATCTTATAATTTCCTGTAGGTAAATAATGTTGATAGCTTCCGGTGGAATCTGAGAATGTGGAAGTTTTTCCAGCACTATTTAAGTTCTTAATTTCTACTACTGCAAATGAAACAGGATGCATGGAAAAATCCTGAATTTTACCTTTAATTAAAGTGTGATCTGAATTAATAGATTCTTTGGTCAGGTTGTTCCTGATTTTACTCTCTATTCCTGAATAAGGAACACAGATTTCATATTCGTAGCCTTTCCCTGTTTTATTTTGAATTAATTGTTGTGATGAACAACCTGCCAAAATCAGGAATAAGAATATTGTTAAGTTTCTCATGGTTGTTCCTTTACTTTTTCCCCTCAAAACCCTACCGTTTTAAGAATTCTGCCGCAACGATTTCACCAGCACCTGGAAATCTTTCGGGTAAGGCGCTTCTACGGTTACTTTTTCGCCGTTCATTAAAGTAAAGCCGAGTTGCGTAGAGTGCAGCGCGAAACGTTTGATAAGCGGTTGTTCTTCGGTTTCCTGCTTTAAGTTGAATTTGCGTTTCAGGCTGGATAAATAAAGCACTTCACCACCATATAATTCATCGTTCACAATCGGCGCTTTCAGGTACATTAAGTGCAGACGGATCTGGTGCATGCGGCCGGTTATGGGTTTGCAGGCGATTAAGGAATGACGCGAATACGTTTCTAAGGTATTGAAAATGGTTTGCGCCGGTTTACCTTTAAATGCCAGTTTCGCTTTTCCTTTCAAACCCGGCTGAATGGCACGGTCCACTTCAACATTTTCGAATTTATGGACGCCCCAAACAACCGCATGGTAAAGTTTGTCTACTTCGCGGTTCTCGAATTGCATAGAAAGATGGCGGTAGGCTTCCGGATTTTTGGCAATTGCCAGCGCGCCGGAGGTTTCTTTATCCAACCGGTGACAAGCCTGCGCATCGGGGTGATATTGTTTGGCCAGTTTCAGCAGGTTGGTAGCGTTTAACGCGCGGTCTTCTAAAGTAGCCAGGAAAGGCGGTTTGTTTACTACAATATAATCTTCGTTCTCGAAAATGATCAGGTCGGTAAAAACGGGATATTTCATTTAAGACTTTTTCGGTGATTTTGCCTACCGTTTACGAGGTAATTGGGGAAACGGCATTTGCAAAGGTACGGAATTTACCCCACCTAAATCCTCCCCTGATTCAGGAGAGGATTTAGGTGGTATACGTTAATAACCACCCCTGCCCCTCTCCCGAAATCCTCCGGGATCTGCGACTTGAAAAGGAGGGGAGCATTAAAACCGTCAGCTAAAGCTTACGGCAATGAATTTTGAACCGTTTTCTTTTCAATTTCACGCATATCGCCAGCGCAGCGTCCTTCGAAAACCACGTTTGCTAGAAAGCTAAACTAAAAGAAGCCAGCTACGAAGGTGAATGATACCAGTTTCTGTGAGAGCGGCCTCCAAGCCCTGTCCCGTAGGGATCCCGGTGCCGCAGGCAGCCCGCTAGGGCAGGTAAGGTTGCAGCCGCGAACACAAAAACGAAGCCTCCCGGCTTGAGGGAATAAATTGCCGATGAAAGTTAGAAGTCAGCTGTTTAGCAGAAAAGGTGTTTCAAAAACGCTAGCACTTCTAGTTGAAAAACTGCTGTCCGCCGACGAGATCCTTCAGAGCTACGCTCGCAATCTTCGCGCTCCCGCGCTCAATTGTGCTCAGGATGACAAAAAAACGGTATGCTTTTCAGCCAAAAAAGTCAAAGGAGTACAAAATTAGAAATTTCATTGCCATAAGCTTGATGCGATGGACCGCAATCTTTGTGATTATCAAACCACCAATCATCAACCAAATCACTTGCTAGCTTTCAGTAATTTGAATTTAAGCGTAGTGCCTTTACCAATTTCGCTGGAAACAGCCAGAATGGAGCGGTGCGCTTCTACAATATGCTTGCAAATGGCGAGCCCGAGGCCGGTGCTGCTGCCGGTTACTTCGCGGCTGCGGCTTTTATCTATGCGGTAGAAACGTTCGAAAATGCGGTTGTGGTGTTCTTTGGCAATGCCGGCGCCATCGTCGCGCACGGTTACGGTCATTTTCTTTTTCCCGTCTTTGAGCGTGAGCCAAATATTACCGTTTTCGCGACCGTATTTTATAGCGTTATCCAGCAGGTTAATAATTACCTGGCGGATGCGATTCGGATCGGCGTAAACGAACAAGCTGTTATCTATATCGTAATAAAAATGTAGCTTCATCTTGCGGAGCGCGGCTTTTTGTTCCAGTTGTTCCAATACATCGCCGGCCAGTTCTATAATATCGAAAGGCCTTTTTTCCATTTTGATCACGCCTTTTTCAAGCTGCGAGATCGTGATCAGATCCTGAACCAGCGTATCCAGGCCGTCTAAACTTTTGGCAGCTTTCAGCAGGAATTTGTCGCGCACGGTTTCGTCGTCTACGGCGCCATCTAATAAGGTGTGAATAAAACCCTGCGCCGCAAAAATGGGGGTTTTGAGTTCGTGCGAAACATCGGCCAGGAATTCGCGGCGCAAAGCCTGCAGGCGTTTCAGCTCGTCAATTTCCTTTTGCTTCTGCTCGGCCATGTGGTAAATTTCCTCTTTTATCCGTTTTAAAGGCTCCGGGCGAAACAGGAATTTATGGCTCATGCGCCGGAATTCTTTGCGTTTGATATTTTCCAGGCCGGCATAAATGTTGTTGATCTCCCGAAAAATGAGCGCTTCGTACGAAAAATAGACCAGAATAAAGCAGGCGCCAAACGAAAGGCCCAACGTAAAAATGCGGCTCCGGAATTCTAAATAAGGCGCCAGAAAAAGGAAACCCGCTACAATAGCCGCAACCAGGAAAGAAATAAGAATGGCAATACTACGCGAACTCATAATTTGCTTGGTGCAGCCCCGGAAATGGTAAAATGAATGGGCAGTTTTTCAGGCGGTAAAGATACCGGTTTTTAAATGGTTAATTGTTTAATGGCTGAATTGTTAAATTTTTCCGCGTGTCATTCTGAAAGTGGAACAACCCGAAGCATTTGGGAAAGCTTGTAAATGCAGTGCTATATAACCAAGGGTTTTCTTTCAGAATAGTAATCTTAGTGGTTGTGTAAATTCAACCAATTAACTATTCAGCAATTTAACCATTTAAACCTCAATCGTTATTAAACTTATAACCTACACCTTTAATGGTTTTGATATTTTCTTCGCCTATTTTTTCGCGCACTTTTCTAATGTGTACATCTACGGTGCGGGCAATTACGAAAACATCGTTGCCCCAAACGCTGTTCAGGAGTTCTTCGCGGCTGAAAACTTTGTTGGGCGTAGCAGCTAAAAAGGCGAGTAATTCGAATTCTTTTTTCGGCAGCGAAATTTTCTGATCGCCTTTGTAAACGGCAAAACTGGTACGGTCTATGCGTAAACCGCCAATTTCAATTTCGGGCGTTTGCTCGGGGTTTTGCTGGTTATCGCGGCGTACGTAGGCAGCCAGTCGGCTGATGAGTGCCCGGGGCTTTATGGGTTTGGTAATAAAATCGTCGGCGCCGGCATCAAAAGCAGCTACTTCCGAAAATTCTTCCGAACGCGCCGTCAGGAATAAAATGTAGGTGTCTTTGAAACGTTTCAGCTCGCGCAGGTACCGGCAGGCGGCAATCCCATCCATAACGGGCATCATTACGTCCATCAGGATAATATCGGGGCTGAAAGTGAGCGCAACGTCGATGGCTTTTTTGCCGTTTTCGGCGCTGGCCACTTCGTACCCTTCCTTGGTTAAATTGTACTGTAGCAGCTCGATAATATCCGGATCATCGTCCACCAGAAGAACTTTGTACTTAGTAGTTTGTTGGCTCATAAGTGTTAGATTTTCAGGGCTTAATAAGTTGATTCTTAGAACTAACCCTGTCTTTCAATTACAAAGTTCCGGTTCCGGGGCGGTTAAACCTACAGTTTTTGTAATATTAACAATTCCTTAATCTGCAGCTGCTTTTTCAGGAAACTGTTATCTGGTAACTGCACTCGAATTTATGGCCGGACGGCAATAGTATAATGCCTTCTTTTTCGGTAATTTCGGTTGGCTCACCGGTGTTGCTGGCTATGCCATGCCACGGTTCCAGGCAAAGCAGATTGGCTTCTGGTTTGGGTGGCGACCAGATTCCTAAATAAGGAAAACCACGGAATTTTATTTCAACCTGCCGGTCGTCGGCGTCAGATTTCAGGCGCATGGTCTGGGCTTTATTTTCCTTCAGCACAATTGCATCCTGCTTGAAAAGTTCGCGGGTCAGGGCCAGTTTTTTGTCATTTTTCAGTACCGTTTCCGTTTCGCCGATCAGCAGGCCATCGTTCAGTAAATGGCGATCCAAATTCTGGTCTTCGTCGAACTCGAGGTAATAATCTTCGAATTTGTTTTCCGGTTTCAGAGGGCAGTTAAAACCCGGGTGCGCGCCAATAGAAAAAGGCATTTCCTGCTCGTCGAGGTTCATAACGCGGTAATCTACCTGCAAGGTATTATCATCTAAAGCATACGAAACCAGCAACCGGAAATGGAAGGGGTAATGCGTCATGGTAATATCCGACCAGTGTAATTCCATGGTCAGGGTATTGTCGTTGGCTTCTACGGGCGTAAAGATCATGTCGCGCGCAAAACCGTGCTGCGGTAAATGGTATGATTTCCCGTTCAGAAAGTATTTATGCTCCGGCAAACGTCCCACGATCGGAAAAAGCACCGGCGCATGTCGCGGCCAGATCTTCGTATCACCCTGCCAGATGTATTCGGTATTGTCGGAAAGCCGCCGGAAACTGCAAACTTCAGCACCTTTGGCTTTTATTTTCACTTCAAACTCGGAATTTCGGAGCGTATGCGTCATAGTTTGGAAGGGTTTGGTTGTGGGTTTTAAGATACGGTTTTATCTTTAAAGTTATAATGTTTTTGAGGGGAATTTGTTTTTATAGGGAGTTTTAAGAGAGGAAAGCATAGCATTTTATCTGTCATCTCGACGATAGGAGAGATGTCTTCTGGTTGGTAGGAATGTTAGCTATTGAATTTTCAGGCTGTAAAGCATACCATTTCTTTCATCCTGAGCACAATTGAGCGCGGGAGCGCGAAGATTGCGAGCGTAGCTCTGAAGGACCTTGTCGGCGGGCAGCAGTTTTTCTACTAAAAGTGCTAGCGTTTTTGAAACACCTTTTCTGCTAAACAGCTGGCTTTTAACTTTTATCGGCAATTTTCTCCCTCAAGCCGGGTGGCTTCGTTTCTGCGTTCGCGTCTCACCCTTTCCTAGCCGCATGCGGCTTTTCTGACGAAACCGGAAAGTGCGGAGGCCGCGCACGCAGAAACTGGGATCAGTTTCCTGCGTAGTCTGCTTTTTTTTAGTTTGGTTTTCTAGCAAACGTGATTTTCAGGGAACGCTGCGCTTGCGATATAGTGAAATAGGAAAGTAAACTAAGAAGTAGAAAGTAAGAATAATGTAGAAATTAAAAATAAGGGTAGGAAGCAAAAGCTCCCCGCCTGGACAGGAGGGGTTAGGGGTGGTTGATCTGCTCTGCAGCTTGCTTTAAAGGATAGAGTTTAATCAGAAACAAATCCTGCCCATCAAATAAATCCTGAAAATCGTATTCTTACAAAAGGCCGCCCACAAGGATTGCTCTACAAACAATCAATCCTTAAATCCTCTAATCATATAAATCCAAATTCAGATAATGGTCCTGAAAATACTTTCATCATGCAAATCCTGATTCTGATGTAGGAGAAGTCGATTCAATCACTTTTAAAGCCGCCTGAAAACGCTCTTCATTTGTGCCGGAAATGACCTGGAATGGAAAATTCAAGCGTTCCAGTTCTGCTTTGTAAAGATCGAAAAAATACTGGCGCAGGTGCGGGTGTTCGCGTAGCGGATCGGGTTCCCAGGGCAGGTCAATATCCATTAATAAATATAGATCGAATTGCTGATTTTGTAATTCTTTTAAAATCCACTCCGGACAAGTGCCAAATGCATTTTCGCTCCAGATCTTGAGTACCAGTAATTCGGTGTCGGCAAAGAGAATTTGGGACGTTTGCGCTTCGGTTTTTTGCTGTAAAGCCAGTTGGCCGCGGGCAATGTTTTCGAGATCTGTCAGCGTGTAAGGCTGGTTTAAATTCGTAACGTAATCGCGGGCAAATTCCGGTACCCATAAAGCATTGAAATGACCGGCTAATTGCTGCGCCAAAGTAGATTTTCCGGTGCTTTCCGGGCCGGTAATGGCAATGCGTTTCATGCGGTTTGAGACTTAAGTTCGCGGCGCCAACGCAGAAATCCTTGTATAGCCATGCCCAGGAAAACGAAATACAAGCTGGCCGTTAAATACGCTTCTTTCTGAAAATATAACCACACGTAAACTACATCTACCACAAACCAAAGGATCCAGTTCTCGATCTTTTTTCGCGTGAGTAAAAACTGCCCCATTAAACTGTAAGCAGCCAAACCCGAATCTAAAACAGGGTAATGCGCATCGGTGAAATTCTGGAAGTAAGCACCCAGTGCAACGGTTCCAATGGCTCCGCCTAAAACAACCAGAATTCTGGCTTTGGAAGAAAGTTTGGAAACCGGAAGTTCAGTGTGATTTTTTCCGCCGCGCAGCCATTCGTACCAGCCATAAATGGCCGAACCCGCATAAAAGATCTGCAGACCCATGTCGGCGTAAAGCTTTATCTGGTAGAAAAAAACGGTGTACGCTAATACGCTGATCAGGCCAACGGGCCAGGTCCAGACGTTCTGCCGCACGGCCAGCCAAACGCCCAGCAACCCGGAGATCACCCCAATAATTTCAAAATAATTCAGTTCTAATTCCGGCATAAAACGGTAGGCTTTTGTGCCTAAAAAGTAAAGCAAAGAAACAGCATTTCTTTTAAAGCATTTTTACAAATCCGGAAAACCTTCGTGAAAATTTGCCGCTGTGTAAAAAGGAAACGTTTTACCTTTACCAAAAACTTTAGAAAATGCTCCGCGAAATAACGCCTGCCGACCTGCAAGAGAAACTCCAGAACGGCGAAAATATCCAGTTAATAGATGTGCGTCAGCCCGAAGAATTTGAAATCTGTAAAATTACCGGCAGTGTGTTAATTCCTTTAAGTGAAATTCCAAAACGCTATGCCGAAGTGGCTAAAAACTCCGAAGCAGTTATCATTTGCCACCACGGTTTCCGGAGCGCGCAAGCCATTCAGTATCTTAGCCAGCGCTTTGGTTACGAAAACCTGCTGAATCTTAAAGGCGGTATTCACCAATGGGCTTTGCAGGTAGATTCGGAAATGGCGGTTTATTAGTGGATAGTGATTAGTGATTAGTGGATAGTGATTAAAAGTTAATTCGAAGGGTTGATCCAATTTTCAGATTGAAAATGCTGCCATTTTCGGTTTTTTACTTTTTTTGCTACTTACCCTACCGTTTTTCGAAGTTTCTGATTAAAAATGCTTCTTACTAATCACTAATCACTATCCACTAATCACTAAAAGTCAGCCTGTGCTAAAATATTATATAAAAACTTTTGCAAAAAAAGCCGGCGGATAAAATAATCTCGTAACTTTGCATGGCAAATAGAAACCCTTAATTTTTATTTGCCATGGCAGATCAGTCCAAAGTTCTCTTCGAAGCCCTCACTTACGACGACGTTTTATTGTTGCCGGCCTACTCCGAGGTTCTCCCGAAAAATACCAACATCACCACGCAGCTTACCCGCAACATTCGCCTGAATGTTCCTCTGCTTTCTGCCGCCATGGACACCGTTTCCGAAGCCGAAATGGCCATCGCAATGGCCCAGGAAGGCGGTATCGGTATCATTCACAAAAACATGACCATTAAAGCCCAGGCCGAGCAGGTGCGCAAAGTAAAGCGTTCTGAAAGCGGTATGATCCTGGACCCGGTTACGCTGAATGACGATGCTCTTGTGAGCGACGCGCTGCGCCTGATGAAAGAAAATAAGATCGGCGGTATTCCGGTTATCAATTCCGACAAAAAACTTACCGGCATTATTACAAACCGCGACCTGCGTTTCGAGAAAAAACCAGGCCGGGCTATTTCCGAGATCATGACCAAAGAAAACCTGATCACGGCGCCGAAAGGCATCAGCATGGAAGAAGCCGAGGAAATTCTGCAGCAATATAAAATTGAAAAGCTGCCGGTTGTAGACGATAAAGGCACGCTGATCGGTTTAATTACTTACAAAGACATTCTGAAAAAGAAAAGCCACCCGAATAGCTGCAAAGATGAATTTGGCCGTCTGCGCGTTGGTGCGGCCGTAGGCGTAACCGGCGACATGTTCGAGCGCGTTACCGCTTTATCGGAAGCCGGCGTAGACGTAATTTCCATCGACACGGCTCACGGACACTCAAAAGGCGTTCTGGATGCGGTAAGAGAGATCAAAAATAAATTCCCGAAACTGGATGTAATTGCCGGTAACGTAGCTACCGCCGATGGCGCCAAAGCGCTGGCCGATGCCGGAGCCGATGCTGTGAAAGTAGGCGTTGGTCCGGGAAGTATCTGTACCACGCGTATTATTGCCGGTATTGGTGTTCCGCAACTTTCTGCCGTAATGGAAGCGGCCAGAGGTTTGAAAGGCACGGGCGTTCCGGTAATTGCTGACGGCGGTATTAAGTTTTCCGGCGATATTGTGAAAGCTTTGGCTGGCGGTGCAAATGCTGTAATGATCGGTTCGTTACTGGCTGGTACCGAAGAAGCTCCCGGCGAAATTATTATTTACGAAGGCCGGAAATTTAAAGGCTACCGTGGCATGGGTTCTATCGAGGCGATGGAAGTTGGCTCGAAAGACCGTTATTTCCAGGATGCCGAAGACGATATTAAAAAGCTGGTGCCGGAAGGCATTGTAGGCCGCGTGCCGTATAAAGGCATGGTTGCTGAAGTAATTTACCAGATGGTTGGTGGTTTACGCGCTGGCATGGGTTACTGCGGAACGGATTCGATCGAAAAACTGCAGGAAGCTAAAATGGTGAAAATTTCTGCTGCCGGTCTGCGCGAAAGCCACCCGCACGATGTACAGATAACCCGCGAAGCACCAAACTACAGCCGTTAATTCCTGACTCGCTTTAGTATAGATTTTTTTATATATTTATTTTCCTGTAAAGTGCTAATTCTCAATAATTTTATTGTAGGTTAGCACTTTATTTGTTTTCGGAGGTTAGATATTTTCTAACCTTTTTGCTATATATCAGTATTCAGGTTTAATATTCAGTTAAAAACAGACGCAGTTTTATTGCACGAATGCCCTATACTTCTCGGTTAAAACGAACTTATGCAGCCGTGGCTTTTGCCAGTTGGTTAATGTTGGTGGGCAATATTCTCTTGTGCATCAATATAAACGTAAGCCTGAACACCAATTCGGTTTACAGCCACGTAAATAACCTGCTCACGGTTGTTTTTATGTTTACGACTTTCCTGTCGCAGCAAAATGAATCGGACCATATTAAAGGTACTGATTTTATGGGCTACCTCTGGAAGCTTTTTGTGCAGGCAGGCTTAATGGCTTACGTTTGTGTGATCGTGCACGTGGGGTATCTGGTGGCAGCCAAACATTGGTTCCCGGATAGCAAATACCTGCTCAACGTGATCTACAGCATAAACTTCGCCTTGTTTATCTATTTTCTGGGCCGTGCTTTTTACACCTGGAAAAAGCTGATCCTGTTTCAGAAATCGAAATCGCTGCATGTGGAGTGGCGCTGGTTTGAATGGCTGATGTATGGCAGTTTGCTTCTTACGCTGTTCAATATCAGTTATATAACGTATATTTTTGTGCCGCTGCTTTGCTTGCTGGTGCTGTATATTTTCTTCGTAAGTATAAACCTGCGCTGGGTGGCTTACCTCACGCTTACTAAAAAATGGCGGTCTATTTTACTCCTGATCGTATTGCTGGTCAGTGTGGTTATTTTTGGCCGTTATTTCCAGGTGCTTGCCGGTAACCCAAACCTGATAGCAGATCATTTTGAGCATCCGTTTGTGTTGCTTATGTTGTTCTTTGTCTTTATCTATGCTTTCATTTCGTTGCTGGTAGCGGTTTTCAGTCTGCCAACTTCTTCGGTGTTTGAGCAGAAGCGCGACGATCTGATGAATATTCAGAAACTGAGCCAGTCTATTCAGCAAGGGCAGGACGAAAGCCAGGTTTTCGATATGCTTTTCGATAGCACCACCAAAGCTACCGGGGCCGATGCCGCCTGGCTCGAAATTTCTGAGAACGAGGAAGATGTATCGCACATGCTGAACCTGGATCTGGCCAAGATCTCGCGCATCCGGCAGATCCTGAAAAACCTGAATCTGGACCATGTAGATTACATAAACAACAACCTGGAGCTGAATAATTATTTCCGGGAACTGGGTTTACCATATAAATCTTTGCTGGTCGTAGCCCTGAAATCGAATAAACGCAGTTTCGGGGTACTTTACCTGCTCAAAGATATTGATCACGGGTTCGACCGCGAAAGCATCAATACCGTTCGTACGTATACCAACCAGACCATTCTGACGATCGAAAATCTGCGTTTGATAGAAGATTCTTTGCAGAACGAACGTTATAAAGAAGAGCTGAAAATTGCGAGTGCCGTGCAGGATAGCCTGATCCCGAAATCGTTTCCGAGCGATAGCTGGTTCGAGGTAAGCACGTATGCGCAGCCGGCCAAGGAAGTAGGTGGTGATTTTTACGATTTCCTGCAGTTAAGCGAAAGCCGCATTGCTATTATTATCGGCGACGTATCCGGAAAAGGGGTTTCGGCAGCTTTCCACATGGCCCAGATGAAAGGTATTTTTCATGCCCTGATGCAGGACGACCTGGACCCGGTGGTGTTTATGCTGAAAGCTAATTCGGCCTTAAGCCGCTGCCTGGAAAGAACCTCATTCATTACCTCTTCGTTGTATATAATAGATTACAAAATGCAGGGGTTAATGTTTGCGCGCGCCGGCCATTGCCATACGCTCTATTACAACTCCATGACGGAAGAAACGTTCTATTTTGTAACGGAGGGCCTGGGGCTGGGTATTATTCGCGATGCTTCGTATGCCAAACGGATACATAAACTGTATTACGATTATAACCCCGGCGACGTAATGGTGATCTATACCGACGGCGTAACGGAAGCGCGAAGCCCGGCGCAGGAAGAGTACGGTGAAGACCGTTTAAAAGAGATGCTGATGCAAACCTACCACCTGGAAGCGGAGGATATAAAATATGCGATCGTGAACGATCTAAAAACTTTTATTGGAGATGCCCACCTGCACGACGATCAAACGTTAATGGTGGTTAAATTCAGAAATGTTCAACCTAAAATTCAGATGTGACGTAAAGGAACTGCAAATGAAAATTACACACGAAATCAACGACAATACGATCACAATTAGCCTGGATGGCGAATTGGATGCCAGCTCATCGGTGTTGCTGGATGAAGAGTTATCGAACCCTTCGATCATGAAGTACAACAAAATTTTAGTAGACTGCGCCAAACTGAATTATATTTCATCGGCCGGTCTGGGAGTTTTCATTTCCCATCTGCAGCGTTTCGAAGATTCGCAGATCAAGCTTATTTTCTACAACATGCAGGAAAAAGTGAAGAACGTGTTTGAGATCCTGGGGCTCGATCTGCTCATGACGATCGTGTCTACGCAGGAAGAAGCCATGTCTGTTGCTAATGAATAACAGCATTCAGGTTAGCTGCAGTAAGAAAAATCTAAAAACCATCAGAGATTTCGTAACGCAGTATCTGAGCCAGTACGACCTGTCGGAAATTGTTCTGAACCAGATCGTGCTGGCCGTGGATGAAATAAGTGCAAACCTGATCATTCACGCCAACCAGGAGAATGCCGATAAGTTCATGGAACTGGCAATTGAGCGGAAAAACGGACAACTGCTGTTCGAAATTTCGGATAACGGAGTTTCTTTTCAGCGTTCGAATTACAAAGAGCCCGATATTGAGGAGTATATCCGGATCGGGAAGAAAGGCGGCGTCGGTATTGCGATTGTAAATCGGATTATGGACAAAGTGGAATTCACGACCCTAAACGGCAGGAATATTTGCCGGCTTTATAAAACTGTTTTCTAAAAACCCGCCCTTCGGTGGGTTTTTTGCTTTAAAAGCATAGCGTTTTTTCTTTTCTACTTTTCCATCATCTCAACGATAGGAGAGAGCACTTCAGGTTGGTAGTGAAGTTTGCTTTTTACTTTTTGTGCTTGAAAGCATAGGGTTTATCATAGTCTACTTTTATGCTTTTAATGAATAGCAGTTTGCTTTCATAGTTTATTTTCTCCCTCAAGCCGGGTGGCTTCGTTTCTGCGTTCGCGTCTCACCCTTTCCTAGCCGCAGGCGGCTTTTCTGACGAAACCGGAAAGTGCGGAGGCCGCGCACGCAGAAACTGGGATCAGTTGCCTCCGTCGTGAGCTTTCTTTTTAGTTTAGCTTCCTTCAGACCTTGGTTTACGCGCTACGCTGCGCTGGCGATAGGCGAACAATAACCACCCCCAACCCCCTCCTTAAAAATAAGGAAGGGAGCTTTTACTTTCTGCCTAGTTTGACTTTTTATGCTTAAAAGGATAGCGTTTTCTAGCTTACAATTAACTACTGCCATTAAAATAAAGCACTTAAACAGCTCCCCGCCTAGACAGGAGGGGTTGGGTGGTTGATCTTCGGGCTGAAGTGTTTCAAGTTAGTCTGCTATTTGCTACAGCTGAAAATCCTTTAATCCCTTAATCTGACAAATCCCAATTCAGACAAATAATCCTGCCCATCTTTAAAATCCTGAAAATTGTGTTCAAAGACAAATAACGGAAAATCAGATAACGTGAAAGGGCACCCGCAAGGGTGCCCCTACATTTTAAATCCGTTTCCTCAATTCTGAAAATCCTTTAATCCTGAAAATCCTGATCCAAAAAACGACCTTGTAGCAGAAGTGCGCAACGGGCATACAAGTTCTCTCAAAAAAAATCGTTAAAATTGCGACTCTCAAAGGAATACCTTCTATATTCGTAAATCTATTGCCTGTAGTTTAAAATAGCGTATGCGTAATTATCTATTAGCTGTTGGGGCAACCGCCCTCATCTTGACAAGCTGTAAATCTTCGAAGGAAGTTGCCAAGCAGGAGCCTGTTCTGGAAACCATTGGTTCTAAACCGGTTTATACTTCTGAGTTTCAGTATGTTTACAATAAAAACAATGCAAATGCCGAGAATGCTTATTCGAAAGGCAGCATTGAAGAGTATCTGAACCTCTACACCAATTTCAAGCTGAAAGTGATGGAAGCCGAAGCCCGCGGCCTCGACACTACCGATTCTTTCCGTCGGGAACTGGATGGCTATAAACAACAACTGGCCCAGCCGTATTTAACGGAGAAAAGCGTAACCGATAAACTGGTGCGCGAAGCTTACGATCGGATGCAGAAAGAAGTGAATGCTTCACACATTCTTATTAACGTAGCGGCCGATGCCGATCCGAAAGACACTTTAGCTGCTTACAACCGCATTTCCGAGATCCGGAAGCAGATTGTGGGCGGACAGAATTTCGAAACCGTAGCCAGAGAAGTTTCCCAGGATCCTTCGGCCCGTGAGAACGGTGGTAAATTAGGCTATTTTACAGCGCTGCAAATGGTTTATCCGTTTGAAGATGCCGCTTATAAAACCCCGGTAGGCCAGGTTTCGCAGCCGGTGCGCACGCGTTTTGGTTACCATATTATTAAAGTGAACGACGTACGTCAGGCACAAGGCGAAATTAAAGTGGCTCACATTATGGTGCGCGCTACGCCGGGCATGCCCAAAGCCGACAGCGCCGAAGCAAAACGCAAAGTAGACGAAATTTATAACCGCGTAAAGAAAAACGAGAACTGGGATAAACTTACGTCGCAATTTTCTGAAGATGCCGGTTCGGCCAACAACGGTGGTGAATTGCCTTGGTTTGGTACCGGCCGCATGATCCCTTCTTTTGAAGAGGCTGCGTTCAATCTGAAAAACGTGGGTGATATTTCGCAGCCGGTATTAACGCCGTACGGCTGGCACATTATTAAGCTGTTGGAAAAACGCGGATTGCCAACTTACGAAGAAACGGAAGCCAGTCTGCGTGCAAAAGTTGCCAAAGATTCCCGTTCAGAACTGAACAAAGCAGCTTTCCTGAAACGTATTCGTACAGAAAACAAATTCACAGAAATTAAAGCCGCCAAAGAACTTGCGTTAAGCAAAGCCGATTCTTCGGTAGTGAAAGGTACATTTAAATACACCCCAGCCGGCAGCAAAGACAAAACCCTCGAAACGCCTTTATTCCTGATTCAGGATAAGAAATACACGATCAAAGATTTCTTCGATTATGTACAGTCTAACCAGCAGATCCGCAAAAATCACAATCCGCGCCATTACATGGAAAGCCTCTACAACCAGTTTGTGGATGCCAGCCTGGTAAACTACGAAAAAGCGAACCTCGAGAACAAATACGTTGATTACAAAATGCTGGTAAAAGAGTACCGCGATGGTATTTTGTTGTTTCAGTTAATGGACGAAAAAGTATGGAGCAAAGCCATTGAAGATACTACCGGCCTGAAAGCATATTTTGAGCAAAACAAGGAAAAATATAAGTGGGATACCCGCGCGCAGGCAACCATCATTTCGGCAGCCAGCAAAGACCTGCTGAATCGTGCCGATAAAATGCTGGCCGGCGGCCGTTTCGAAAACAAGAAGCAGGAACCAAAATCACTTACCTTCGATGCCGGTAAAGATGCCTTTACCAAACAAACTCAGGCCAAACTAGATGACCTGATCCTGCAGATGCGCTCTGACTCAACGTTGACGGTAGAATTACGCGGCAGCGCCGATAGCAAAGAAGCAGCTAAAAACAAAAAACTGTCGCAGACCCGGGCGCAGAAAGTTGCTACTTACTTAACTTCCAAAGACATTGCCGCAAACCGCGTAAAAACGGTAGCTAATCCGAAAGGAAAAACCCGCACCGTTGGTCTTACTTTTTATTCTACCGATCCGGCCGTATTGGAAAGCAACCTGAACGAAGGCAACCCGCTGGCAGTACAGATCTCTCAGAAAAAATTCCAGAAAGGCGAAAACAAAGCGCTGGATGGCGTGAACTGGCAACCAGGTACCTACAACGTAGAGCGCGACGGCCGTTTTATGCTGATAAAAATTGAGCAGATCCTGCCACCGGCTTACAAAAACCTGAACGAAGCCCGCGGCATTGCCACTTCCGATTACCAGGGTTACCTGGAGAAACAGTGGATCGAGGAGCTGCGCCAGAAATATCCGGTAAAAGTAAACCAGCCTGAAGTAGACAAGCTCGTTAAAAAATAATATCGGAAATGCTTTAAAAAGCGCTGCTTTCCCGGCAGCGCTTTTTCTTTTTTTAGCCGGTTCCAAAATTTCCGGAAACAAAATCAAATTAACACGCTATTTTTGCGTTAAGGCTTCAGGTGGATTTTGCTTAAAGCCGCTTATTTTACTCTATTTTATAAATGATCGCTTTTAAAAACGGTATCCTTTCAGATAAAAAAACTGTGCTGTTGTGGCTCGCCTGCTTGGTAATGTTGCCGGCTTTTGCCCAGCAGAAAAAAAATACGGTGCTCGATGGCATTATCGTAAAGCTCGATAACCAGATCATTCTGCGGTCGGAACTGGAAATTAATTATGCCCAAACACTGGCTTCCGGCCAGGCAACCAACATTCCCGACCTGAAATGTGAAATTCTGCGCAGCCTGGTAATGAACAAACTGATGCTGGCCCGCGCCGAAGCTGACTCCGTGGTGGTGCCCGATGAACAAGTGAAAGGTGAACTGGACCGCCGCATGGCTTATTTCGTGGCGCAGATCGGTAGCGAGCAGAAACTGGAAGAATATTACGGCAAAACCATTAAACAGCTGAAAGACGAACTGGCCAAACAGGTGCGCGACCAGCTGGTAATGCAGAAAATGCAGGATAATATTACCGGTCGCATTTCAGTAACGCCCAATGAAGTAGCCAAATACTACAGCAAAATTCCAAAAGATAGCTTACCATATTTTTCTACGGAAGTGGAAGTAGGGCAAATTGTAAAAATTGGAAAGCCAAGCCGCAAAAACCGCGACGAAGCCCGCGCCCGCCTCGAAGCCCTGAAAAAACGTATAGAAGCCGGCGAAGATTTTGCCACGCTGGCCCGCCAGTATTCCGAAGATCCTGGTTCGGCGGCAGAAGGTGGAACGCTGGGATTTTTCAAGAAAAAAGAACTGGTGCCGGAATACGAAGCCGCTGCTTTGAAACTGGAGCCAGGCAAACTTTCGCACATTGTAGAATCGCAGTTCGGTTTTCACTTGATTCAGTTAATTGAGCGCCGCGGCGAAGAATTCAATACCCGCCACATTTTAATTAAACCGGCTGCCAGCGAAATTGACCTGGCTGAAACCGCACGGGAACTTGCCAAACTTCGGGCCGGTATTGTGAAAGACAGTATTTCGTTTGCTAAAGCCGCCAAAGATAATTCCGACGACCGCGAAACGAAAAATAACGGCGGATTATTTGCCAACCCGAAAGACGGTAGCTCGTACATTCCGCTGGATAAAATTAACCCGGCCGTGTTCTTCATTATCGATACCATGACCGTGGGGCAGATCAGCCAGCCAATGCCATACCGCACCGACGATGGCAAAGAAGCGCAACGCATTATTTATTTAAAATCGAAAACCCCGCCGCATCAGGCCAACCTGAAAGACGATTACCAGAAAATTTCGGCGGCTGCTTTGGCTGAAAAACGTAATAAAGCGCTGGATGACTGGTTCGAGAAAAACCGTGGATCGGTGTTTATGGAAGTAAACCCTGATTTTGTGAACTGCAACCTGTTGCAAATGCCGAATTAAACCAAAACTATGAAGCAATTTTCATCGGATAAAGAAGCTGCCGACGCCTTATTTCAGTCTGTAAAAACCCTGAACCAGGAAATTTCCAAGGTAATTGTTGGTCAGGATGAAGTAGTACGCCTGGTTTTAACTGCTATTTTTTCGCAGGGCCATTGTTTGCTGGTGGGCGTGCCCGGCCTGGCCAAAACGCTGCTTATTCATACCATTGCCTCTTCGTTAGATCTGAGTTTCAACCGCATTCAGTTCACACCCGATCTCATGCCTTCGGATATTGTGGGTTCGGAAACCATGGATCAGAGCCGGAATTTCCAGTTTGTGAAAGGTCCCGTTTTCTCCAACATTATTCTGGCCGATGAAATTAACCGTACGCCGCCAAAAACCCAGGCTGCGCTGCTGGAAAGTATGCAGGAATATTCGGTAACCGTGGCCGGCCATAAATACGAATTGCCAAAACCGTTCTTCGTTTTAGCTACCCAAAACCCGATCGAGCAGGAGGGAACCTATCCGTTGCCGGAAGCGCAGCTGGACCGTTTTATGTTCAACATTACGCTGGGTTATCCGTCTTTCGAAGCCGAAAAGCAGATCGTAAAAAACACTACAGGCGGGCAAAAAGCTACGGTAAACAAAGTGCTGCATTCCGACGAAATTATGGCTTTTCAGGCTTTGGTGCGCCGCGTACCGGTGGTAGATAACGTGGTAGATTACGCCGTAAAACTGGTGCACAAAACCCGCCCGAATACCGATATGGCTGCTAGTGTTGCTAACCAGTATCTGGAATGGGGCGCCGGCCCAAGAGCTTCGCAGCACTTAATTGTGGGCGCCAAATGCAATGCCTTGCTGAACGGAAAATACAGCCCCGATATTGAAGATGTGCAGGCGGTTGCTTTGCCAATTCTGCGCCACCGCATTGTGCGCAACTTTAAAGCCGAAGCCGAGGGGATTTCCACCGAAAAAATTATTCAGGATCTTTTATAAGTCTGAAACGCTATGCTTTTGGCGCTGAAAAGTCTGTTGCTGTAAAAAGTAACAGACTTTTTTGTTCCCGGAAATTCAGAAAACGCTATACTTTTGGCAATAAAAAGTCAGAACCTGCCGAAATAAACGCAACTTTCCGCCGCAAATTTTGTACATTAAGCCTGAAAAATCGACCGGAAACTAAACGTAAACCAATGGCCTCGGAAAAATGCATCACCATCATCGGCGGAGGTTTCAGTGGTACGCTTACGGCGGTGCAATTGCTGCGGCAAAGTCCGTTCCCGGTTTGCGTGAAACTCATAAACGCCGGTTACCCGCTTTCCAAAGGGGTAGCTTATTCCGCCGAAAGTAACCTGCATTTGCTCAACGTGCGTTCCGGCCGCATGAGTGCTTTTCCGCACATTCCGCGGCACTTCGTAAACTGGCTCGAAGTTCAGCCCGATGTACAGCAATTTTGCCAGCCCGGCGAAACGCTTGCCGAAGCTTTTATGCCTCGCAGGGTTTATGGGCAATATATAGACTATATTCTGAAACGGACACTGGAAAATCTGCCGGCCGGTTCCAAACTCGAATTGATCGAAGACGAAGCCATTTCTATTGCAGAACTTTCCGATAAGTATTATTGGGTTGAGCTGCAAAGCGGCAAGGGCTTCAGAACTGAAAAAATTGTGCTGGCTTTAGGTAATTTTGCACCTGAATCTCTCAACCTTCCGAAGGAAATATTAGCCAGTAACTTCTATTTTGGCAACCCCTGGAAACCGGAAATCTTGGAAAACCTTCGTTCGGAAGAACCCATTTTACTGGTTGGCACCGGCCTGACCATGATAGATGTGGTGTTGAGTTTGCTCGAACAAAAATTCACCGGAAAGATCATTGCCATTTCGCCGAAAGGTTATCTGCCGATGGTGCACCGCCACACCGCTCCGTATCCTGATTTTCGGAAAGAGCTGCAAGGGCCATTCTCACTTACTACCGTTTATGCGGCGCTTAAAAAACATATCCGGAAAGCGGTGGCGCAAGGCAGCAGTTGCGAAGCCCTGATCGATTCGTTGAGGCCGCAAACCCAGGAAATTTGGCTGGGCTTAAGCAAGGACGATAAACAGAAATTTCTGCGGCATCTGAGTTCGCTTTGGGGTATTTTCCGTCACCGGATCTCGCCGCAGGTTTCAGATCGCATTCAGGCTGCCCGCGATAGTGGCCAGCTGGAAGTAAAAGCTGCGCGCCTGAAAAACGCTATCGAAACTGACGGAAAACTGCAAGCTGTTCTTAAACTAAGAGGCAAAGAAGAACCTGAAACCATACCGGTGCAGCGCATTATTAATTGTACCGGCCCGCAGGGGAATTATACGCGAATTACCATGCCGCTTATACAAAACCTGCTGTCGCAAAACCTGGTACTGGCCGATGACCTGCAACTTGGTTTGAAAGCAATGCCCGACGGACGCTTGATACAGGCGAACGGGAAACCTTCCTGCAAGTTTTTTACCATCGGCCCAACCATGCGCGGCGCGCTCTGGGAATCTACGGCCGTGCCAGAGATCAGTGAGCAGGCGGCGCACCTCGCTCAGACCATTTTGCACACATTTCTGCCCGATGCGGAAACAAAAACGGAAAATACCGCGCAACAAACCAAAAAGTAAAGCGCAATTCCGTATTTTTGTGCCCGAAACCCTACCGTTTTTTGTAGAAACTGAATTTATAGATATGGAAGCTGCTGCGCTTTACCAACGTTTTAAAGATAACCTCGAAACCATTATCATGCTGCTGGACAAAGGCACCGACATCCGGACCACGCCTTATACCACTACCATGCCGCTGGAAGTTAAATTATTTACCGAAATTCTGAACCAGGTTGGTCTGGATCTGAACGTAAAAGCGGAAGGTTTGAGCGCTGTAAACGAACTTTATAAAGCCTACAATCACCAGGAAAATGCCGTGCTGAAAGCCATGGAACGCATTCTGAACGATAAGCGTGCGGCCATGAAAACACCGGAAGGCAAAATTCTGGTGAAAGAAATGCTGATCCGCCGCCTCGAATTTTTTAACGAAACGGCCCGCTCCATGATGGTAATGAACAACCAGACCACGCTCAAAAGCCCGATCCAGCACATTCACCCGCACCATCGCGAAATGCTGATTCACCCGCCTTTGAAGTAATGGTTAATGAATAATGATTAATGAATAGTGATTAGCGGAATTTGCTCATCGCTTCGAAAATATGGAAAGCTGCATTTCGGAAGAGGGCAGCTTTTTTGTTTTAAAAATGCTATGGTTTTAGGGGTAAAAAGTGCGTTTTCAGCCTGAAAAGCATAGCGTTTCTGAACCAGAATTTATTTCGCGTATCTTTGCAACATGAATTCAGATTTCACCGATAACGAAACCGCTCCAACTCCTTTCGATGAAACCATGCCAACGGCGGCGCCCGGTTTTATCCGTTTTATTAATTACATGCTCGATTGCATTTTGCTGGCGGTAATAGCTTCTATAATCATCAATTCAGTTGCGCCCGAAATGATGCCGAAAAGTTTCGAAGATGTTTCCTCCGGCATGTTCATTAGTTTGCTGTATCCGTTGCAGTTCGTGTATTATTTTGGAGCGGAATTTTTCTTCGGCAGAACCCTGGCTAAAGTGCTTACCAAAACGTACGTAACCACCGAATTTAACGAGAAACCCGGCTTCACCGCTATTTTTATCCGCACACTGTGCCGTTACATTCCTTTCGAATACCTTTCTTTTCTGGGCAATGGCATTGGCTGGCACGACCGCCTGAGCAAAACCTACGTGGTACGTAACCCGAAGTGATCTATTAATACTGAAGGAGAATATTTTAAACCTCGCGCGTTCCTGAAACCGTGAGGTTTTTTTATTGAAAAGAAATTCAATAAACGCTATGCTTTCAGGCCAAAAAAGTCGAAAACTTATTCAGGCTGGTAGCCATCGGTTAGGGTATGCATGAAAGCTACAATAGCTTTTACTTCCTGGTCGGTTAATTTCAGGTCGCCCAATTCTTCGTTGTTCACGTTCTGCGTAATTTCCGGTTTGCCGAATTTTCCACTGTTGCGTTGGTTGTAAAATTGCACGCTTTCTTCCAGGGTTTTAATTATGCCGTTGTGAAAGTAAGGCGCCGTTAACGCTACGTTGCGCAACGTTGGTACCTTAAATTTTCCGTTTTCTTCTTCGTTTTTAACAATTGCCCCTAATCCAAGATCGGGCTGTTGCGGGCCATTCACATGCCTTTTAATGTCCGGATTTGCCGGCAGGCCAATATTGTCGTAAGTAAAATCGGTAAACAAAATTTTTCCGGTGCGCGCATCGGGTTCCGAAGGATGGCAAGCCGCGCAATTTCCCTTTTTAGGGTCGTTGAAAAGCTTCATGCCCAGTAATTCCTCTTCGGTAAAGGTGGCTTTGTTTTGCCGGAAATAATCGAATTTGGAAGTAAAAGGCTGAAATGCTGAAGTGGTTTCGAAAGCAGCAATGGCTTTGCCTAAGCTATGAAGGGTTTTCTCCTGATCAGTTAAAGTCTGTGCGCCATAAACCTGTTCAAAAAGCGACCGGTAATCCGCTTCCTGAATGCGTTGGGTTACCAATTCGGCATTTGCATTCATTTCAACATGGTTCAGCAACGGACCGGCGGCCTGTTCGGCTAACGTATTGGCGCGGCCATCCCAGAAAAATCCACCTACGTAATGTGCTTCGGCAGAATCGAAATAAAGTGGAGGCGTAAAAGCTGAGTAGGCTACTGTTAAAGCATTTCGATTACCAAATAATTCAGGTACAGCGCCAGCCGAAACTGCGCGGTTCTGCGGGTCGGCAAAGCCTTTGGTGGGAGCGTGGCAGCTCGCGCAACTCTGTCCGGTTGGGTTAGAGAGGTTGGCATCGAAGAATAGTTTCCGGCCCAATTCCTGTTCCGGCGTTAAAGCATTTTTTGCGGCAATTTTTTTCGGGATTTTATAGCCATTGGAAGAAACAGGCAGCGCGCGGGTGAAATACAGCCAGCCGCAGCAGCAGAACAGCATTATCCCGGAAAGTAAAACTGAAAATTTCATTCTTTACCGCATTAAGCCAGAGGTTGTGGCGCATGGAATTGGATTCTATTGCCACAAATAAGGATTAATACGACGGTTTATAAGAATGAGGTTTGTTCAAATGTTTAAAAAGAAGTAAAAGGCTATAATTCAGGTGGTGAAAAGCCTGTTAATGAATTAATTGGTGGAATTCCTTTTCAGCTTCGTCAGGTAAAAATCGGTATTGAAATTCAGGTATAAACCCGCCGAAAATTCGGTGCTGTTGGTTGTAAAATCGTAAAACGGTTCGAGCCGGCCGGTGAAAGTCAGTCCATCGCCAGCGTTCCAGTCTTTCATCACGCGCAGCATCAACAAGTCGCGTTTCTTTTCTACGTAAGTTGGGTTATGTACCGTAGTTGAAGCCGACTGGTACAACTTGCCGCCAAACTCCGAAATATAGCCGTTGCCGTGCCAATAGCTAAGCATAAAATTCGCCCAGCGTGTATCTGCTCCAGCATTCAGATAAATTCCGGAACCGCTTTGAAAAGGTAATTGGTGCGTGAAAGAATGGTCATTGTAGGCTACGAAGTAGTTTTTGGTGTAAAGGCTTTTTAGAAATGGCTTTCTCTGATTATATTTTTCGGAAAAAATCCCAGAAGTTTCATCCGACAGACTTTTAGAAGCCTCTATTCCAATAGCCCCATTAAAAATAGTGGTTAAAGGCCGGTCGTTGATATCAATTTGTCCGCCTTTATGCTTTGCAGTAAACTGAATTGGAATACTTATTTTCTTGATCTGATTTCTTTGGCTGATAATTACGCCGTCGGCAACTACATCAGTTAAAATGTTCTGCTTTTCCAATAAATTAATATTGCTAATAAATCCGCCGGCAATTTCTTCCTGCTTCGTATCGAATTCATATTGCATCACCTGCCAATCAACCCAGGTCTGCAGATCAAGTTTTCTACCTTTATAAATATATTGAATCCCATTCTGAACAGGCTTGGTCAGTTGCCGTTCAAAATCCCAGAGCGGTTCGATGTAGCCGAAATTCAGATTTCCGTAAAGCGTGCCGAACAAAACGGTATGGTTTCCGGTTGAAAAAGTCGCGGTAAAAGTTGGCTGAATGAGTTTGTATTTATTATTGCCAAAATCTTTGAGCAGCAAAGCGCCGGCTTCAATTCGTATTTTTTCTGAAGCATAATATTGCAGCGACGGATTTAACTGGTAACCAAAAAGCGTGTAGCCGTCGGCAATTTTGTTGAAATATTCATTATCTTTAAAAAAGCCAAGCGTCTTAATATTAAGTTCTAAGTACCCTTTAGGGTAAGCATATATGCTATAAAAGTCGCCGCAAACAATCATGCCAGGAATTTGTGTAGGGCCTACTGAAACTTCAACTTTATCGTCCTTCGTATAGAACGCCTGGTTTGGTAATTGCGCAAACGAAACCTGTGCTAAAAATATTAGTAAAACGCCGAAAAAAAGTCTGAAAAAAGGCATAAAAAACGCTATGGTTTTGGCACTAAAAAGTACCTTGGTCTGTTACTAATCGGCAAGCAGAAGCAGATAAGGCAGTAAAAAAAGACTTTACTAAAAATACTTGCAAAGCATTGCTAAAAATAGTAATTTAGGCCTGAAATTACGGAATATAAAACATATAATAAGCGATAAATAAAAAAGACAAAATGAGTGCAGCCAACGAAAAATTAAAAGCCCTCCAGCTAACCATCGACAAGCTCGACAAAGCTTACGGTAAAGGTACCGTAATGAAACTGAGCGATACCAAAGTAGAGGATGTTCCTGCTATTTCCACCGGTTCGCTGGGTTTGGATATTGCGCTGGGCATCGGTGGTTTGCCAAGAGGCCGTGTGGTAGAAATTTACGGTCCGGAATCTTCCGGTAAAACCACGCTTACCATGCATTGCATTGCCGAAGCACAGAAAGCTGGTGGTTTAGCCGCTTTCATCGATGCTGAGCACGCTTTCGATGCTACGTATGCCCGCAAACTGGGCATCGATACCGAAAACTTATTAATTGCCCAGCCAGATAATGGTGAGCAAGCCTTAGAAATTGCCGATAACCTGATCCGTTCGGGCGCGATCGATATTATTGTAATTGACTCGGTTGCTGCCCTCGTTCCAAAAGCGGAATTGGAAGGCGATATGGGCGACAGCAAAATGGGTTTACAGGCGCGTTTAATGTCTCAGGCGTTGCGTAAACTTACCGGTACCATCAACAAAACCAATTGCTGCTGCATTTTCATCAACCAGCTGCGCGAGAAAATTGGCGTAATGTTCGGTAATCCGGAAACTACAACCGGTGGTAACGCTTTGAAATTCTACGCTTCCGTACGTCTGGATATCCGTCGTATTGGCCAGATCAAAGAGAACGCCGATAATATTACCGGTAACCGCACCAAGGTGAAAGTAGTGAAAAACAAAGTGGCGCCTCCGTTCAAAGTGGTAGAATTCGATATTATGTACGGCGAAGGTATTTCCAAAGTAGGCGAAATTCTTGACCTGGGCGTGGAACTGAACATCATTCAGAAATCTGGTTCATGGTTCTCTTACAACGGCGATAAATTAGGCCAGGGCCGCGATTCGGTTAAGAATTTGCTGTTAGATAACGAGGGCTTAATGGAGGAAATTGAAGGCAAGATCCGCGCCATGGTTAAAGGCGAGCCTGAGAAGGTTGCGGCTGCTCTGGAAGACGTGGAGTAATTTCGATTGCTCGATTATTGGAAGTTCGATTATTCGACAAAAATGATCTTTCATTTTGCTGAAATCGAATAGTCGAAGATCGAAAAATCCAACAATCTAAATAAAAAGGTGCGGTGTTAGATCGCACCTTTTTTGTTTATTTATAGTTTACAAAATGAAGCAATACTTTTTCCGTTTTCACCCGTATTCAATTTGGTATGGGTTTTGAAACTGAAGCAAAAGATCAGCATTTATCACACTATGAAACGTTATTTCTTTCCCCTGTTCCTGGTTTTGTTAGTTGCATTCGGGTTCATTTTTTCCGGCTTCGAAAGCCGCGACACCATGCGCAACATCGACAACGACAGCTTTACTTCCGGTGAAAAACTGGACTACATTGTGCATTACGGTTTAATAAACGCCGCGCAGGCTACCATCGATATCGACAACGATATTCAGATGATCAATAACCGGCCGTGCTATAAGGTGAACGTGTTTGGTAAAACCACCGGTTCTTTCGATTTTTTCCTGAAAGTGCGCGATACCTGGCGTTCGTACATCGATACTACGTCTATCGTGCCGCAGCGCTTTCACCGCAACATCGAGGAAGGCAAATACAAGAAAAAGGAGAATATCATGTTCGACCATTATAAGAACCTGGCCACGGTAGAAGATAAAAAAGCAACCAATACCTATAAAGTGCCCGACAACGTGCAGGATATTGTGAGTGGCGTTTATTACCTGCGTACCTTAGATTACGACCGTCGCAAAATAAACGAACCGATCAAGATCCAGGGCTTTTTCGACGATGAAGTATTTGATTTTACGGTAACGTATAAAGGCAAAGAAGTGGTAGAAACCAAAGCCGGCGATATTAAAGCTATTAAACTGGTGCCGAAAATGCCGAAAAACAAACTGTTCGACGGCGAAGATGCGATCACGGTTTATTTATCCGATGATAAGAATAAGATTCCGGTGCTAATTCAGGCCGAAATGTTTGTAGGTTCGGTTAAGATCAACCTGCATAAATACAAAGGCCTGAAAAGCCCGCTGGCTGTAGCACGGAATTAATATTGCTATTATTTGAATTTTAAAAAGCGCAGTTCTCAGCTGCGCTTTTTTTTTGTTTCGACTTTTTGAGGTTGAAATCCTACCGTTTAAAAACGAACCTCCCAGGTTTTCGAACCTGGAAGGTTTGTTTTGTCAGCTAACTTTTCCGAACTAAAATCCTGCTGTTTTAGATATAAACCTCACAGGTTTTTGAAACCTGTGAGGTTTGCATTCCCGAAATTTTATGGTTAACCCGTAGTTATGGCAATATTTACCGGTGCCCGGGAGTTATGTTTTCTGATATTCTTAACAACCGACTATGAAAAAGTTTTGGCCGCTTTTTATTTTATTCCTGGTTTTAGCTGGCCGGCTGCCGGCCCAGCAAAAGCAAGGAGCCTGGTGGTATTTTGGCGGCCTCATGGGCTCATTCCCTGCGATTAAAAACGCAGGGGTTAATTTCATACCACCCCGCCCATCCCGGATTTTGCCGGACAAGGAGCTAGCTCAACTGGTTGCGCAACAATAAGTGATGCGAACGGGAATTTGCTGTTTTATGCGGATGGCTTAAAATTTTATAACCGCAACCACCAGGTAATGCCCAATGGAATTCTGCCTTTAGCCGCCTATGGGCAGGTATGATCGTGCAGAAACCGGAGAACCCTTATTTATACTATTATTTTAATATAAAATCCGGTTCCCCTCATCTTGGCAACCCTAATTTTTTTTATACCATTATAGATATGCGCTTAGACGGGGGCAAGGGAGGGGTAGTTGCTGCTTCAAAGAATACCTTGGTTTCTGCTATACCCGTTGCCTGGAAGCTTACCGCCTGCCTGCATAGTAACAATACCGACGTCTGGATAGTAGTACACGAGGAACAGGGTACGAATAAATTTTACAGCTTTCTGCTTTCTGCTTCCGGTATTTCCCAGCCAGTGGTATCGACTGTTGGGGTAAATTATTTATCCTCTACGCCTTCGGGTACGCTTAAAAGCTCACCGAATAGCGCATTCATCGGCGATGCTATGACTTGGGGTGGTATTACCCAACTGTTAGATTTTAATCGTAGTGCGGGACAATTAACTAACCCGAGAACCTTTGCTTTTGCACCCTTAATGCCTTGGGGAATAGCGTTTTCCCCCGATGTTTCTAAGTTGTACCTGAGCGCCGGAGCAGGTTCTAATGATGGAACAGGTTCTCCCTATCCATCCGCAGTTGAGATCAATCAATACAACCTAAACGCAGGTAGTTTTGCAAATGTACTTGCGTCTAAAACCAAGCTCAATTCCAATGCGAACATATGGTTTCTTGATATGCAGCTTGGAATGGATGGCAAGATTTACGTTTTAAGCAATGGTGCGCGACCGCCCGATCCTATTTCGGGCCAATTTAATTCCCATTTAAGCGTTATTAACTGCCCTAATGCCTTGGGTTTAAGTTGCAACTTCCAGGATACCGTTATTTATCTGAACCGACCTGGCGGCCTCAATCTTCCTGCTATGAATCAAACCCTTTTCCGCAACGCCAACCACCTGCAGGTAATTGCAGAACGGCCCTACATTTGCCAGGGTGAGTCGGATAAATTATCGGCTTTTGGGGCTGGGGCAAGCCAGTTTACCTGGCTTCCGGCGCAGGGTTTAGGCACCACCAATGGCGCAGAAGCCACCGTGCAACCTACAGCTACCACTACCTACACCGTGGTCGGCACCGGCTCCTGCAGCTCCGATACAGCCCAGGTTACCGTGGTAGTGGCCCCGCCGGCCTACGTAAATGCTGGCCCGGACCAAAGCATCTGTTCGGGCGCTACCGTACAGCTGGGCACGGCGCCGCAGCCGGGTTACCGCTATACCTGGCATACTGCCACCAACCTCTCCGACAGTACCATCGCTAATCCCACCTTCTCCGTTGTGAATACCGGCACCACAAACCGCACTTACCAGTTTATTGTAACCATGGAAGGTCCCGGTGCTACCTGCGGCAAAGACAAAGATACGGTGCGGATAACAGTTAAGCCTCAAATTACGGTAAATGCCGGCCCTGCCAGCACTTTTTGCTCGGGAATTCCTACCGTTTTGCAGCCGCAGCAATACAACAGCGCTTATTCCTACAGCTGGTCGCCAGCCACAGGTTTAAGCAATGCCAATACATTTGCGCCTGCGCTTACCTTAACCAATACTTCGGCCAAACCCGATACGCTTACTTATACTTTAAACGCTACGTTTAACGGTTGCTCCCGCAGCAGTCAGGTGCAGGTTATTGTACTACCGGAGCCACGGCCGGTGATCTATGGCCCGGCTTCGGTTTGCCCCGGTTCGCCGCAAATTACCTACCAGGTTCAAAACCCAATTCCGGGCAACAGCTATACCTGGGGCGTACGGGGCGGAACGATCCAACAGATTTTCAGCGACAGCATCCGGGTAAACTGGGGAGCTGCTTCGACCACGGCTTCGGTCTGGGCACTGGGCAGCAACAGTTTTAACTGCCCCGGCGATACCGTTTTCTTTCCTGTAATCATCAATCCGCTGCTGCAAACCGAAAAACCCAAAGGCAACGATACGCTTTGCGAAAACGATAAACTAAACCAACTCTACCAGGTGGCGCGGGCGCAAGGCTCAACCTATACCTGGGGCATCAGCGGCGGCAATATAGTTAGCGGGCAGGGCAGCCATGCGGTGCGGGTAAACTGGCCGGGCTCTGGGCAATACAAGCTTTGGGTGCAGGAATCAGCCCAAACTTCTTTAGCGCAATGCTACGGCGTTTCCGATACTTTGCGCATTACCGTGCTGTTGCTGTCTTCTCCGGATAGTACTTTGGTTGTACAATGCCCGGCGTCCGTGTGTGTGCAGTCACAGCAAAATTACAGCCTGGCCGGTAATGCCGGTTCGGTTTATCAGTGGCAGGTAATTGGTGGCACCATTGCAGGCGGGCAAAACTCCGGAACGGTTCAGGTAAACTGGCAAACGGTAAGGCAGGGCGAAGTAAAAGTGCTGGAAACGTTGCCGAACGGTTGCCCCGGCATTTGGCGTACTTTAGCAGTTCAGGTAAACCCTATCCCGGTAACCACGTTTCCGGCTCGCAATGCTTTCTGCCCCGAAGCCCTTACCCAAACCCACCTGGTGCAGGGCCTGCCGGGCTCCACGTTTCAATGGCAGGTTTCCGGCGGAACGCTGCTGAGCGGGCAAGGCACCAGTCAGGCAACTATCCGCTGGGACAGCCTCAGCCTCAACCATAGCTACAGCGTTATCGAAACTTCGGCTTCCGGCTGCAGTTCGTCGCCGCAATCGGTTGCCGTAGCATTCGACCGTTCCACTCTGAAATTGCTCTCGGTAGGCTTAGACGAAGCGGAAGAAAATCTGATCATGCAATACAAGCTGCAGCACCCGCCGCTCATACCGCCTGCGGACCTCAACATTTTTGCGGAAAACAGGCAGACCGGCCAGTGGGAATCCGTCGGCCAAAGCTCCCCTGCTGATACCGTTTTTCGGGCACCAGTGGCTGCTTTTGAAATGCGCCATTACCGCCTTCAGGGCCGAAACGCTTGCAGCAATGACATATTTTCCCAGGCTCACCGTCCGGTAAAACTCACGGCAGTTGGTCAGGAAAATTCCGGAGAAGTAAAATTAAGCTGGAATACTTATAAAGGCTGGCCGGATACAGTGCAATACGAAGTCTGGTGGCAGCTGGAAGGGCAAACAACTTTTAAAAAGTTGACCGTTACCACCGATTCCAGCCTGACCTTAAAAACTGGCCGAGATGGTTTCCGGCAGCGCTACCGCATAAAAGCAGTGTCGGCAACAGGTCAGGAAAGTTGGAGCCAGAGCGTGAGCATTGAATTTCAAAACGAACTCAACTTCCCCAATATTATTACTCCGAACAGCGATGACCTGAACGATAAATTCACTGCCCATTACCTGCATTTGTACCCGAATAGCACACTGAAGATCTTTAACCGTTGGGGGCAGGAAGTTTTCAGCAGCGAAAATTATACCGGTAACTGGCAGGCAGAAGGGTTGAGCAGCGGCACATATTTTTACCTGTTGCAAACCACTACTGGCAAAAGTTTTAAAGGCTGGGTGGAAGTGGTGAAGTAATGGTTTTTGGGAAATAAAACTGCAATAGCACCGCCCTGAAGCGACAATACTTTTTTTTACATTTTCACTCCAAAAACCTACCGTTTTTAAAGCAAAAAGCCCCGGATTGCTCCGGGGCTTTTGTATGTTTCAGGTAAGTTGCGGTTTCGGTCTTTTTGGGCGGTTGTAATCCGGTTCAAAATCGTTTATCGGCAGGGAAATGCCGGGTGGCAGGTCCAGGTCTGGCAGATCATCTTGCAGCGGTTCGCCGCCATCATCGTCGTTGTCGCCGGAAGAGGGGCGCTGAAAACGGTTCCGGGGAATAACCGCAAAATAAGCCAGCATGGCCAACACCACAAGCGAGTAAAAAAGGCTGATCATATTCACGGCAGATTTAGTTTAAAATAAAGAGATTCAGGGGCTCAGAAAGAAAACCTGTTCTCATAAAACGTAGAACTCCGGTTGGTGGTTTTCTAAATATATAGAGATTTTAAGTAACCAGAATCAGAATGATGGCAGACATAAAAAACGCTATGGTTTTGATATAAAAAACTGAAACCGTACCTTTGCGGCAGTTTAGGGGTGCCTTAATATAACGGGCTGAGATTATACCCATTGAACCTGATCCGGGTAATGCCGGCGAAGGGAAAACATGGTAAAACTTATAAAGAAAGCAGGCTGCAAGCCCCTCGTGGCCTGTCATGTTTTATCAATCTCATTTTTCTTTTTATGTCCAATTTTTTACGCGCGCTGGCAGTTTTTATGCTTTTGCCTGCTTTTGCTTTCGCGCAATTCTCCCTTTCCGGCACCGTGCTCGATGCCGAAAACCAACCCTTGTCCGGCGCTTCGGTGCAGCTTTCTAACCAGAAAGGCCAGCTGGCCGATGCTTCCGGAAACTTTAATTTCACCAACCTGGAAGCCGGCAATTATACCGTTCGGGTTACGTATCTGGGCTTCGAACCAATTACCGAAACGGTTGCACTTTTTACCGACAAAACCCTATCGTTTTCGTTGCAGAAAAGCACCATCCGCACCGGCGAAGTAGTAATTACCGCTACCCGCGCCAACGACAAAACCGGTACTACGTTTACCAACGTGAGCAAAGAAGAGATCGAAGAACGCAATTTCGGGCAGGATATTCCGTATCTGCTGGAGCAAACGCCTTCCGTAGTTGTAAATTCCGATGCGGGCGCGGGCGTGGGTTATACCGGCATTCGTATTCGGGGTTCGGATATTACGCTCATTAACGTAACCGTAAACGGCGTGCCCATTAACGATCCGGAAAGCCACGGCGCCTTTTTCGTGAATATGCCCGATCTGGCTTCTTCGGTGCAGGATATGCAGGTGCAGCGCGGCGTGGGAACTTCTACGAACGGTGCAGCGGCTTTCGGTGCGAGTCTGAACATTCGGACGCTGGGTTTGAATCGCGATGCATACGTGGAAGCCACCAACGGCTATGGCAGTTTTAACACCTGGCGGCATACCGTTTCGTTCGGAACCGGTCTGATAAACGATAAATTTACCATAGATGCGCGCCTTTCTAAAATTTCTTCCGATGGCTACGTAGACCGCGCAACTTCCGACCTGAAAAGTTATTACCTGGCCACGGGTTATCACGGCAAAACGGGCAGTTTGAAATTTGTAACGTTCTCAGGTCGCGAAAAAACCTACCAGGCCTGGAACGGCATTCCGCAGGATTCGCTGAAAACCAACCGCACTTTCAACAGCCTGGCCTACGAAAACGAAACCGATAATTACCAGCAGGATCATTACCAGCTGCATTATTCCAAAAACTTCGGCAGCAGATTCGATCTGGGCGGGGCGTTCCATTTTACCCGTGGCCGAGGCTATTACGAGCAATATAAAGAAAACCGCAAGCTGGCGAATTACGGCATTGAACCGCTGGTTCTCGGCGATACCACCATTGCCCGCACCGATCTGATTCAGCAGAAATGGCTCGATAATTATTTCTACGGCGCAACGTTTGCCGCCAATTATTTCGCGCCTTCCGAACGCTTAACCGCTACCTTGGGCGGCGGCTGGAACAAATACCTCGGCGACCATTTCGGCGAAGTGATCTGGGCGCAATATGCTTCCAACAGCAACATTCGCCACCGCTATTACTTCAATGACGCCGTTAAAACCGACTTCAACATCTTTGCCCGCGCCAATTTCCAGGCCACCGATAAACTCGGTTTCTTCGGCGATCTGCAGTACCGCACCATTGGTTATGAAATTGAAGGCATAGACGACAACGGCGTGGACGTAACCATGAACGAGGTAAACTACAATTTCTTTAATCCGAAAGCCGGCCTTACGTACGCCCTGAATCAGAACCAGGTATTTTACGGTTCCTTCGCAGTGGGCAACCGCGAACCGGTGCGCTCCGACTTCACCGACCAGACCATGACCGGAGAAACCGCCCAACGCAACGCGCTTCCTGAAAAAATGCTGAACTGGGAAGCCGGTTACCGCCTTCGTGGCCAAAACGCTATGCTTTTCGGCACCAAAACCCGCTACACCTTGGATGCGAATTTATTTTACATGGATTACCAGAACCAGCTCGTACTAACCGGTCAGCTGAACGATGTGGGCTCGCCGCTGCGCACCAACATTAAAGACAGCTACCGCGCCGGCGTAGAACTGGCCGGTATGCTGAACCTGAACGAACGCGTAGAACTGAGCAGCACACTTACTTTGAGCCGCAACAAAATTCAGAACTACACCGAAACCGTGTATGTGTATAACGAAGATTACGTGCCGGAAGCCATCATCGAGAACAACTATTCCGAAACCAATATTTCGTTCTCGCCGGAAGTAATTTCCGCCCATAAACTGGAAGTACAACCGCTGAAAGGCTTTAAAGTGGCCGCCCTCTACAAAACTGTAAGCAAGCAATTCTTAGACAACACCAGTTCCGAAGACCGTATGATTAACGGTTACGGCGTAATGGACCTGCGTTTGCGCTACACCCTAAAACCAACCTTCATGCGCGAACTCGAATTTGCTTTGCTGGTAAACAACGTTTTGAACCGCAAATACGAAGCCAACGGCTATACTTTTAGTGAAATGTATTCCGGCGATGCTACGCGTTATGATTACAATTATTACTATCCGCAGGCTACGCGTAATTTTATGGTAAGCGTAGGGTTGAAGTTTTAAGGTTGTCGGAATTTGGATTTGTCATATTAAAGGATTACTGGATTTTCTGAAAGAACGAATTCAGCAGGTAGCGCAGGGTTTACACCCTGCGCTACTTTATTTTTAAACGCTCTGAATTTCAAGAAATTTAATCCTAAAATCCCTTAATCTAACGAATCCAAATTCCGACAATTATAAAAACCAAACACAAATTTTTTCCTACAAACCAAAACTTTACCTTTGCGAAGCATTTACTCTGAACAATTATGGCTTATAACCCTACCGAATTTTTAGATTACTTCAACATCGACGACCTGTTGACCGATGAGCACAAGCTGATCCGCAAGTCTATCCGCGATTTCGTTAAAAAAGAAATTTCCCCGAACATCGAAAAATGGGCGCAGGACGCTTATTTCCCTTCCGATATCGTGAAGAAATTTGGCGATGTGGGCGCGTTTGGCCCGACAATCCCGGAACAATACGGCGGCGGCGGCCTTGATTATATTTCCTACGGTTTAATTATGCAGGAAATTGAGCGCGGCGATTCTGGTATGCGTTCTACCGCTTCGGTACAGGGATCATTGGTAATGTACCCGATCTATGCCTACGGTTCAGAAGAACAGCGGAATAAATATTTGCCAAAATTAGCCAGCGGCGAATGGTTAGGTTGCTTTGGTTTAACGGAGCCGGATTTCGGTTCGAACCCGGGCGGCATGCTGACCAATATCAAAGACATGGGCGACCATTATTTGCTGAACGGCGCTAAAATGTGGATCTCCAATTCTCCGGAATGCCAGGTTGCGGTGGTTTGGGCGAAAAACGAACAAGGCCGCATTAAAGGTGTGATCGTAGAGCGCGGCATGGAAGGTTTCACTACGCCGGAAATTCACAACAAATGGAGCTTACGCGCCAGCTGCACCGGTGAATTAGTATTCAACAACGTTAAAGTTCCGAAAGAAAACCTGCTGCCAAACGTAGATGGCCTGCGCGGTCCGCTGGGTTGTTTAGATTCTGCCCGTTTCGGTATTGCCTGGGGTGCTATTGGCGCGGCAATCGATTGCTACGAATCTGCATTGAAATATTCCTTAGAGCGCATCCAGTTTGATAAGCCAATTGGTGCTTTCCAGTTAACGCAAAAGAAATTAGCCGAAATGCTGACCGAAATTACCAAAGCGCAGCTAATGGTTTGGCGTTTAGGCGTGCTGAAAAACGAAGGCAAAGCTACTACCCAGCAGATCTCCATGGCGAAACGCAACAGCGTAGACATGGCGCTGCACATTGCCCGCGAAGCCCGCCAGATCCACGGCGGTATGGGTATTACCGGCGAATATCCGATCATGCGCCACATGATGAACCTGGAATCGGTAATTACCTACGAAGGAACGCATGACATTCACTTGCTTATCACTGGTGCGGACGTAACCGGTATTCAGGCGTTCAAGTAAGGATTTCCGATTGTTCGAAGTTCGAATGGTTGACTTTTTTGGCTGAAAAGCCTACCGTTTTAATAAGAAAAGCAGTTCAGAGATGGGCTGCTTTTTTGTTTTAGGCTTCATTTATTGCGTCATTTCGACGTCAGGAGAGATCTCCAGAGGAAGGTAGTAGCGTTTACATAAAATTAAATACCAACGATTGTCAGCTTTTATCTGTTTTTAGAAGCCAGAATAAAAGGTGCTACCAACTTGAGGCGATCTCTCCCTGCGGTCGAGATGACTTCTGGCTTTAATCCAGCTCCAGTACGTTTTGCACGCCTTTTGAATGTTTCGGGTAATTGAATAGCAACGCCGTAATAATAGGAACCACAAAGATCAGCAGTGTAATTATAGAAGTGCTAATTTCGGCGGTATGGCTGCTTAAAAATTTACTCAATGTATCTTCCGGGCGGAAATGGCGGTATAGAGAAAGAATACCCAGTTTAAAGCCTAACACGCCAATAACTACAAATGCCGAAGTTTCCAGGAACGGGAATTTACCCATTAGTTTTACGAACCATTGGGCAATAAACCGCATGCCTAAAATACCAATAAAAACGCCTAACCAAATAGCAATGATGTTTGGCGTGTAAGCCGCCGCAGCCAGCACGTTATCTACTGAAAAAGCCAGGTCCATGAGTTCTACCAGAATTACGGTGGCCCAGAATTGTCCGAACAAGCCGCGGGTAATGTTGTAGAACCAGCTTTTGTTCACGTCAATTCCTTCTTCTTCATCAGCTTTGTCTTTGTTTCTGAAATGGTCGTAAACCAGGTAAAGCAGGTAAATTCCGCCCACTGCTTCGAGCCACCAGATGGTTGTTAAAAAAGCCGCCAGCACCAGACAGATTCCCCGGAAAATATAGGCTCCCAGAATACCATATTTCAAGGCCCGGTTGCGTTGTTCTTTGGATAGTTCCATAACCATGGTAGCCAGCACAGCTGCATTATCTACCGAAAGCAAACTTTCAATGATGATGAGCATCCCGATAATGGGAATGAAGCGTGGGAACTCGGTGTAGAATTCGTGCCACTGGGCGGGAACGTTCGAAAAATAGTTAAGAATGTAATCACCAAGGCTGGCTGAAACTTCCATAAAGGCAGAATAAAAATGGGTTTTAACTTCAAAGATAACGCATTTGTTACATTTTTTCAGGCTGCCCGGCCAGGATTTTTAATTGGCAAGATGCTTTCGGTCTGAAAACTACCTGAGTAAGAAAGGAAATTAAAATTTGGTAAATTGCTAACAGCATTAGATAAGTGAGAATTAGTAGTAATAATTTTAGTAAAAATCTGTAAATTTGTATAGCTGCCGGGACTTATTTCGATAGCAAAAACGTTACTGAAAAGCCGCCTGAAACTGCTATAAAAGCAAGTTGAAACGGTATCAGAATTGGGTAAAAAAGTATGAGAGAAGAATATTTGACCGGTTCGGACGAGTACATGTCGCCGGCCGAAAAAGAGATTGATAAGGCGCTTCGGCCGCTCGATTTCAGCGATTTCACCGGCCAGGAAAAGGTGGTGGAAAACCTGAAGATCTTTGTGGAAGCGGCGCGCCGCAGGGGAGAGGCTTTGGATCACGTTTTACTGCACGGACCTCCGGGTTTAGGTAAAACCACGCTGTCGCATATTATTGCCAACTCGCTGAATTCCAATATTAAAATCACATCGGGTCCGGTTTTAGACAAGCCTTCTGACTTAGCCGGTTTGCTTACGAACCTGGAACAGAACGACGTGCTTTTCATCGACGAAATTCACCGCCTGAACCCGATCGTGGAGGAATATCTGTATTCGGCGATGGAAGATTACAAGATCGACATTATGCTGGATTCCGGTCCGAATGCGCGTACCGTTCAGATCAGCCTGAACCCGTTTACGCTGATCGGAGCAACTACGCGTTCTGGTCTGCTTACCGCGCCGCTGCGAGCACGTTTCGGAATTAATTCGCGCCTGGAGTATTACGATTCGGCATTATTGACTTCCATCGTAAAGCGTTCTTCCGAAATTCTGGGTTCACCTATTCACGAAGATGCTGCGTTTGAAATTGCCCGCCGGAGCCGCGGTACGCCGCGTATTGCCAACAACCTGCTGCGCCGCACCCGCGATTTTGCCCAGGTAAAAGGCGACGGAACCATAACCGTAGATATTGCCAAATTTGCGCTAAACGCCCTGGACGTAGACCAGAACGGCCTCGATGATATGGACATCAGAATTCTAACTACAATCATCGAGAAATTCAAAGGTGGTCCGGTTGGTATTACGACTATTGCCACCGCCTGCGGCGAAGAAGCGGAAACCATTGAAGAAGTATATGAGCCGTTCCTGATCCAGGAAGGTTACATTATGCGTACTTCCCGCGGCCGTGAAGCTACCGCTGCCGCCTATCGCCACTTAGGTAAAATTCCACCACAACAGATCGGTACGCTGTTCGATACGTAATGTAGAGACGTAATATATTACGTCTTACAGTATTGCGTTTCAAAATATTGCGACTTTTCCTGCCGAAAACGGTAGCGTTTTGAACAGAAAAAGTCGGAAGATTCAAACAAGAAGAGCTGGCCAATTGGTCAGCTCTTTTTTATTTTTGTCCTTATTCAGTTTTATTGATCTCGACAATAAGTTCTACTTCCAGCACCGATTTATTATCCAGCAAGCGCGTAACTTCCACCCAGGTTGCGGCCGGCGTATGCGTGCCGTAATATTTTCTTCGGATGTCTTTATGCTTTTTCACGGCCTCAATGTCTTTGGCATAAAGGTTTTCTTTTACAACGTGGCTGAAATCGAGCTTGTATTTTTTTAGCGTCGTTTCCAGCGTTTTATAAACCCGTTCCATAGCTTTATCCATGTCGCCGTTGCCAACTGTGCCCGAAATATAAAGCAGATTGCCACTGCGGTAAGCCTGCGCATAATTCCAGTCTTTTTCCGAAGGGTGTAGGTGAAATATTTTGCCATTCTGCTCAACAATGCCCTGGGCCTTGCCTTTCCAGGCCAGCAGTAACAAAAATAACAGGATCAGGCCAAGTGTTTTTTTCATAGTTTAGGAAATAAGGGATATTAATTGGTTTGGAGTTAAGACAAGCGTGGAAGTAAAAACCCTTAGCCAAATGCAGTTTTCCGGGCAAAATGTATGTAAAAAACGCTATGGAATTCAGGTTAAAAACTCAAATCAGGAAACAGATACAGGAAGTGAAATTTTTTAGCCGGATATTTGTTCTTTCTTAGATCCGTATTTTCCCGTTTTGAACAAATCACATTATACCCGTTTCATAAAACAAAAGGCAGCCGAACTTGGCTTTTTCTACTGCGGCATTTCCAAAGCAGATTTTCTGGAAGAAGAAGCGCCGCGGGTGGAAAACTGGCTGAAAAAAAATATGCACGGCGAAATGGGATATATGGCCAATCATTTCGATAAGCGGCTTGATCCCAGAATTTTAGTGCCCGGTGCCAAGTCAGTAGTTTCGCTGTTACTCAATTATTTTCCGGAAGAACAGCAGCCCGAAGATTCGCTGAAAATTTCGAAATATGCTTACGGTACTGATTATCATTTTGTAATAAAAGACAAACTGAAAATCTTGCTGGAGGCTATAAACGAAGAAATTGGCGAAGTAGGAGGCAGGTGTTTTACCGATTCGGCGCCGGTGCTGGACAAAGCCTGGGCAAAGAAAAGCGGTCTGGGTTGGGTTGGGAAAAATTCGAACTTAATAAACCCGAAAAGCGGCAGTTTCTTCTTTATCTCTGAGCTGATTATTGATTTGGATCTGGAACCTGACGGTCCGATAAAAGATTACTGCGGAACCTGCACACGTTGCATAGATGCCTGCCCGACCGATGCCATTACGCAACCATACGTGGTAGACGGCAGCAAATGCATTTCCTATTTCACAATAGAATTAAAAGGGCAGATCCCGGAAGAAGTAAATGGCAAGTTTGGCAACTGGGTATTCGGCTGCGATATTTGCCAGGACGTTTGCCCGTGGAACCGCTTCAGTAAACAGCATAACGAACCCGCGTTTAACCCCCACGAAAAACTCCCGCAGCTAAACGCTACAGATTGGCAGGAAATAACCCAGGAGGTTTTTCAGGAAATATTCAGAAAATCTGCCGTGAAACGAACCGGATTTACCGGTTTGCAACGGAATATCAGGTTCATAACAGATCTAAAAGAACCGTTAGATTAAGCTTCTGCTTTCGCGAATACTTGGTTTAAAACCGGGGCGTGTAGGGTGGCAAATTGAATATAGCACCAGTGTTTTAACTCATTCAGTTCTTCCTGAACCAATAAAGTGAAAGATTTACGCAATTCTTTTTCAAACAGAAACTGATCGAAGCTTACTTTAACCAGAATAGTTTTGATGTACTCTAACATGTTGTTTTTTGTGTTCTTGTGTTGCGCGTACAGGTTTTACGGCAGTGAATATACGTCATTCCCCCGCTCCAGAGTTTCAATTGTATAATTGTTTACAGATTTTTTTGGTAAACGGTATGATTTAGGAGGTAAAAACACAGAAGGCAGGTGTTGTTTACCTGCCTTCTGTGTTTGAAGCGGGATTTTAAATTTAAACAATAAAGGGATCTACAATGGCCAGCACTGCGTTCATATCCAGTGGTTCATCAAACGCTTCGGTGCCAATATTCTGGCTGCTGCCGGCCAGCGTAGAAACATTTACGCCGCCCTGGGTTATGTTGTCTTCGCCGTCGTAAATGGGTTGGGTGGCCGCAGGCATGTTGCCGCCATCTTTGCCGGTTATCCAGCCTTTCTGGCTGCGCATCCGGCGGATGTGGGCAGCGTGGCGGGCTTCTACGGAATGTATCTGTAACGCGGCCATAAGTACATTATTGTCCGTGATCTTATCGGCCTGACCTTTATAGGCGCGCACGCCAGTATCTTCAAATGCCTGGGCTACGGCTAAAAAAGTCTGGTAATTGGTCATTACATCGGCAAAGGCGCCACCAGCGGTAAAATCAAACGTTGGTTTAGTGGCCGGTGTACCGCCGGCCGCTGTAATAGCCGTTTTCAGGAAGTTTACGTGCGCATTTTCATGATCGCGGATGGTGGTAATGGCTCCGATCGGAGCGCCGGCCGGAATAAAACCGGAAGATCCGTTTGGTGCTTTGGCTACGGCCATGGTATAGAATTCGGCTTCCAGGTACTCCAGCGTAAGTGCGTAATTCAGAATTCCGATCAGGCCGCCGGAAGTCTGGCCGTAAGCTTTCATGAACATCGAACCAAAAGCAATCGGCACTGCAGCAACCGCGAGTTTTTTTCCGAAACCGGCAAAATGTTTAAAAACCTCGCGGCGGGAATCGAGCTTTTCGTAAACTTCCGGGTCGGTTTTTTCTATATCAGTGAGTATTTTATATAAGTTCATAAACGGGCCTCCTTTTATTTCGGTAAATTATTCAGGTTAATGTTGGTAGTAATGTATTTGTCAGCAGCGGTAATTACCTCCAGCGGCATCATGGCTTTATCCAGACCATTGGCATCTACGGCGGTGCTGTCGGCAAAAGAACCGTTGCTGATCAGATCGCGGATCACGGCGGCGTGGCGCGCTTCTACTGAAACAATTTTACCGGCAATTAAAAGATAAGCTTTATTCTGAAGGAGTTTTCCGGCGCCGTTATAAGCTGCTACACCCAGATCTTCGAAGGCTTTGGCAGTAGCGAGCACGCTGCCCCGGTCTGTAAAATTAATGGAAGTGAAGTTTACTTTCAGGTCCGGAATGGGCGTGGCGCCGGCAGCGGTAATGGCTTGTTTAAAGAAGTTGCGGTGCGCAATTTCGTGGTCACGGATGTCGGTCAGGATCTGTTGTTCGGCAGTAGAAGCTCCGGAATAAAAACTAGCCACCACCTGGGTATAAAAGGCTGCTTCCAATTGTTCCAGTGCATACGCATAATTCAGAATTCCTACGTCGCCGGTTCCCAGGTTCACCGCATCGGTGGCCGCCGGGTTATTGGCCGGGTCTACCACTTCATTATTAGCGGGTGGCGGAGTTGCATCGTCATCGTCGCTGTCGCAGCCGGTTAAGATCAGGCCGGTGAAAGCAGCCGTTAAACCGGCATATTTGAGGAACAGCCGGCGCTCCATAGGTTTTTCGATCGTGGTAATAATGCCGCTATCGGTTTCATGTTCCTGGTAAATTTTTTTGGACATAAACATTAACAGTTAAAAGTGAATAATAAAATTGAAAGAAGGGAAAACTGAATGTTTAAATCCAAAGTTTGAATATTAAACAATGATGATATAAAGGAAAAGGTAATTTAAGTGCGGTTGGTTTTATACGCGCCTTGGTTTTAATTAGTTTGGTTGTTATTGGCTGTGTTTAGATATTTTTTTGTTTTGGTTTTTTAATTTGAATGAAGATAAAATGTTTAAAAAATTAAATTAAAAATTACACATTGTTTGAGTGTAGAAAACGGTATCCTGAATAAGCAGAAAAGTGTAAATTTGAATTCCGGAAGGTTAAAGCCATTCATGAAAAAACGCCTCATACTTTTTTGCCTTATTTTGCTACCGTTTTTGCCGGCTTATGCGCAGGAAATTGTGGTGAAGCTGGGCAAAAGTCCGGTGCCGATAGACGAGTATTTTACCATTTCGGTAACGCTGAAAAACCAGCAGTTAAAAACCATCGGGAAATTTCCGGAGATAGAAGGCTTTGAGAAAAGCAACCGGTTTTCTTCCACCCAAACCAATACCGTAAACGGCCAGGTATCGTCGGTGGAGCAAACCATTACGCAGAATTACGCGGCCCTGAAAGAAGGCGAATTTCCGATCAAACCTTTCAGTATAGAAGTGAACGGCCGCAAAATAGAATCGAAAGGCGGGATGGTAAAAGTTGATCCGCCGGCTGCAAAAGCGCCTCCGCTGCAAGGTTTCGGCCTGCTCGATGAACTTTTCGGCAAACAAAAACCCCAGGAATACATCGATAAAAAGGAAGACGCTTTTCTGGCTTTCAGCACCGGGAAAGATGAAATATTTGCCGGCGAAGGACTGTCCGTAAATTTATCGTTCTACGTGGCCCGCGGCGATGAAAGGCTGCTCGATTTTTACGAATTCAACCGGCAGTATTCCGAAATGCTGAAAAAGCTGAAACCCGCCAATGCCTGGGAAGAAAGCTTTGCCCAAACGAGCGTAGAACCCGAAATTATAACCATAGACGAAAAGGAATACCTGCGCTACAAACTCTACGAAGCCGTTTATTTCCCCATCAATACCGAGCCGCTGCTTTTTCCTTCGGTAGGCCTGAACATGATCAAATACCGGATCGCGAAAGAGGCTGACTTTTTTGGCGATAACCGGCTGCCGTCGTATAAAACCTATTATACCGCGCCTAAAATTGTAACCGTAAAACCGCTGCCGCCACACCCGTTGCAAAGCGGCGTGCCCGTAGGCGATTACCGCCTGAATGAACAATTAAGTACCCGCAAATTTACGGTTGGCAAAAGCTTTACCTATACCTTCGAAATTGCGGGCGAAGGCAATTTAGCCGTTTTGAATGCGCCGGTGCCGGAGCCGGTTTCCGGGCTAGAATTTACCACGCCTGACGTGCAGCAACATATTATCCGGCAAAACGGTAGGGTTTCGGGCCGGAAAAGTTACGCTTATTTCGTTACGCCTAAAAAGCCCGGAAACTTCGATCTGAAGCCGGTTTTTAGCTTTATTTTCTTCAACCCGAATACCGCGCAATACGATACGCTGTATTCGGAACTGACGCTGAATGTAACCGGCGAAGCGGATAATGATGCTGCTATTCAGGCCAAAGATATGGGCGAATTTTACGAGCGGATAAAAGATGAAAGCAACGAACTGATAAGCCTGAACCAGTTTACGCAGGTTAAAATGTACACTAATCTGGTGGTTGTTTTTCTGGCGGCCATTTCGCTTTTCCTGTTTTATAAAAACCGCGCATGAGCAATTCTTACGGCAAACTTTTTCGCATTACAACTTTCGGCGAATCGCATGGCAAAGGCGTGGGCGTGGTAATTGATGGTTGCCCGGCTGGCCTGGAAATCTCCAGGGAAGAAATTCAGTTGGCTTTAAACAGAAGAAAACCCGGGCAAAGCAACTTAACTACGCCGCGCCAGGAAGCTGATCAGGTGGAGATCTTATCGGGCATTTTTGAAGGGAAAACGCTCGGAACGCCGATTGCTTTGGTAGTTTATAACCAGGACGCCGAAAGCAAAGATTACAGCCATATTCAAAACGCTTTCCGCCCGTCGCACGCCGATTATACTTACACCGCCAAATACGGTCACCGCGATCACCGGGGTGGCGGCCGCAGTTCAGCCCGCGAAACGCTGGCGCGCGTGGCTGCTGGCGCAATTGCGGCAAAACTGCTGGAAAGGCAACATGTAAAAATTGCAACCTACGTTTCGCAGGTTGGTAAAATACAAGTGCGCAAGCCTTACCAGCAACTCGATTTCAGCAAAATAGAAAGCAATGCGGTGCGTTGTCCGGATGGTAAAACGGCCAGCCGCATGATCCGTTTAATTGAAGAAACCCGGGATAAGCACGATTCGATTGGCGGCGTGGTAAGTTGCGTGATACAAGGTGTGCCGGCCGGCTGGGGCGAACCGGTTTTCGATAAACTGCACGCCGAATTGGGCAAAGCGATGCTGAGCATAAACGCGGTAAAAGGCTTCGATTACGGTTCCGGTTTCGATAGCCTGGGCATGACCGGCTCGCAGCACAACGATATTTTCTTTCAGGATTCCAGCGGAAATATTCAGACCAAAACTAATTATTCCGGCGGCATTCAGGGTGGCATTTCCAACGGGCAGGATATTTATTTCCGGGTTGCTTTTAAACCGGTAGCCACCATTCTGCAAACCCAAAACAGCATCGATGCCCAGGGAAACGAAATTCAGCTGGAAGGCAAAGGCCGTCACGACCCTTGCGTTTTGCCGCGCGCCGTTCCCATTGTAGAAGCCATGGCAGCCTTGGTTTTAGCCGATTTTATGCTGCGCGCGCAGGTTTCGAAGTTGTAAAAACGGTAGGGTTTCGGGCTTAAAAAGTAAAAGGCTCTGGAAGTGAATTCCGGAGCCTTTTTTATGCCTTTTGATTTTCCTTTGAGGACGAAAGCCATTCAGAAAAAAGCTTGCAAAGTAATTTCAGAGCAGCGTTTTAGAAATACTTATGCAAGTCTCTGATTTCTGCCGCTTGCCATTTTCGCTGCCAGCCAAGCCATTGGAATATACGCGCCAACCAGATCTAAAACGGTGAACCAGGTAGGCGAAGGAAGCATGTAAACGCTGGCAAGGCCACCGGCCAGGAAGAAAAAGCCGATCACCAACGCTAAACGCAGTTTGTTGTTTACAGCAATAAAGGCAGTAACCAAAGCTCCGGCAAAAGTTCCTAAAGCGTGCGCCAGAAAAGGAAAAATAAAATGCTTCGGCTCGAATAAATGCATGGTAGCTTTCAGACCTTCGGTGGTGGTTACGTCGGCGCCGGCGGGTGGCGGAATAATGGCGCCGCTAACGGAAATAATGCCCATATTCACGATGCTGCCAACGATCAGGCCAGCTACTACTGCTAAAAAGTTCTTAAGAACAGGACTCATTTTTTGTTGATTTTAGATGGTTTTAAACGAAGATCTGGATTTATAATTTGTAAAGATAATAATACTTTTTCAGCCGTTTTCCATAGCGTTTTACTACGTCAGGATAACGAAAAACCAAACCAGAACCAATACGGGCAGCAGGAACGGAATAGAATAGGCGTAGATGTATTTGAAGAACGAAGGCATTTTAATTCCGGCTTCTTCGGCAATGGCTTTAACCATAAAATTCGGGCCGTTGCCAATGTAAGAAAAAGCGCCGAAAAGTACCGACCCGATAGAAATAGCTTCGAGTAAATGGTACGTAACTTCGTTCGGAATGCCGTAGGCAAAATTATGCACGTCGGTAAAGTTGCTGTAATTCAAGCCGAATTTGGCCATGCCTAAAGAAAGAAAGTTGGCATAAGTCGGGGCGTTATCCAGGAAA
Source organism: Adhaeribacter terreus (assembly GCF_042657365.1). Lineage (NCBI taxonomy): Bacteria > Pseudomonadati > Bacteroidota > Cytophagia > Cytophagales > Hymenobacteraceae > Adhaeribacter > Adhaeribacter terreus. The sequence continues at coordinate 168,994 of NZ_JBHSKT010000001.1, forward strand.
CCAGAAAGCAGACCAGCAGCCCAATATGTGTTGCCGGGCGTTAAATAATGCGCAAATTCCGGACGGGAAGCCAGTTGGGCGGTGTATTGCAGAGCCGGCATCATGGTAAAGAAAATTCCGAAGAACAGGAAAACCACTTCCAGAATAGGCCCAAAGGTAAAGTGATTACCTTGTAGCGCCGTTTTGCTGGCATTCCGGTAGCAGAAAAAGGCCGCCGTAAGCTGAATAATTTCGCGCACAAACGAAATTTTCATGCCTTCAAAAGCAATATACGGCACACCTTCTATTACCTTCGGATCGATGAAAATGGCAATTAAGATCACGGCCAGCCACACCAGGTTACGTTTCCCTTTTACGTAGAATTCGGTTTTTTCTTCGTTCCGCTTTACGGTTTCCGGGTTTGGCGTGTATTCGCGTTCTTTATTGCGGCGGTCTATAAAATAAAAGATGGTACAAAGTGCCGTAATGGCCATTACCCACGGAAAGATCAGGTGCTGCAGGGTCCAGAAAAACGGTACGCCTTTCAGGAAACCGATGAACAGGGGAGGATCGCCGAGCGGTGTAAGCAAACCACCGGCATTACTCACCACGAAAATGAAAAATACGATCTGGTAAGGTTTTATGTGGTGAATATTTACCCTGATAAACGGGCGGATCAGCAGCAACGAAGCGCCGGTGGTACCAATAATATTGGCCAGGCAAGCGCCCGCAAACAGCACCACTACGTTAAAAAACGGCCGCGCATTCATGTTCACGTTTATGTAAATGCCGCCGGCTGCCACGTAAAGCGAAGTCAGTAAAATAGCAAATGAACCATAATCGGCCAGCGTTTCCACCGTCATGTGAAAATCGTGGCGCACGAACAGGTAGTAGCTTAGCATAACCAGGCCCAGCAAAACGGCAATATGGCGGTAATATTTATGCCAGAAATGGCTGAACAAAACCGGGCCGGTGGCTACCATGGCAATGAGCAGCAAAAAAGGAATCAGGAGGTAAAACGGAATTTCGGCCGAAATGGCAGACAATAGCAGCATAGGTAAAAACGGTATCTTTTTTGAACAAAAAACTGTCAGGAAACAGCAGCTACAGCGCCAGCTAAACCAGCTCTTTGTTGCTGTTTCTGCCTGAAATTACGCAAAAAAACAGAAATGCCCGGAAAATCTGAATTTTGCGTACCTTTGAAACTATAATGTATATACACCGGTTTTACTTAAACACGGAAAGATCATGACAGAAAATACAGCAAAAAATATCTCGGTTTATGCTGAAGCCAGCCCGAACCCGGAATCTATGAAACTGGTTCTGAACCAGACCGTTCTGCCCGATGGCGTGAGCGTAGATTACCCGAATGTTGAAGCTGCGGCCAACTCGCCGTTTGCGCAGGAACTTTTCAATTTCGACTATGTTTCGCGCATTTTCATGGCCAGCAATTTTGTAACCATCACCAAAAACTCCAACGATACGTGGGCGCAGCTGATCCCGGAACTGCGTACGTTCATTAAATCTTACATGGAAGCCGGCGGCCCGGTTTTCCTGGAAACACCTAAAGCGGAAAGCAAAGCCGACCAGCCAAGAGATGCCAACCAGACCGAAGAAGACGCCGCTATTTCCCAGAAAGTGATCGACCTGTTGGAAAATTACGTGCGTCCGGCCGTTGAGCAGGATGGTGGAAATATCACGTTCAAATCTTTTAAAGATGGCGTGGTAACGGTAAATTTACAAGGTTCCTGCTCCGGTTGCCCTTCGGCTACTATTACCTTAAAGTCAGGCATCGAAAACCTGCTGAAGCGTATGGTGCCGGAAGTGCAGGAAGTGAAAGCGGAAGGTTTAACGGTTTAAGTTTCGGATTTCCGTAAACAGAAAAACGCTATTGTTTTATAGATAAAAAGTCAGGCTGCAAGGCCTGACTTTTTTGTTTTAAATGCTTTGTAAAAAATCTTTGAATAACAAAGGGGTTGTCATTGAGGCAAAAATTGTTAGCTTTGATTCTGCTCTTAATTAATAGCAATCAATGAAAAAATGCAATGATTTCTTCCCCGTAAATTGGCCTAATTCAATTGTACTCATTGTGCTTTTATTTTTCTTTATTTTAGACCTTAAGGGGCAAACCCCTCCGGCTATACAATGGGACAAAACCTTCGGAGGAAGCGATTATGACGGACTTTACTCCCTTCAGCAGACTTCTGACGGAGGGTATATTTTAGGCGGCACTTCTAGTTCAAATATAAGCGGTGACAAAAGTCAGGTCTCCAGAGGAAACACAGATTATTGGGTTGTAAAGCTTGATTCCAGTGGCAATAAAATGTGGGATAAAACTTTTGGAGGAAGCAATAAGGATGAATTATTTCCACTTCATCAGACCTCGGACGGGGGGTATATTTTAGGAGGTTATTCTGACTCTGGAATATACGGCGATAAAAGCCAGGCTAATAGAGGCTTTGAAGATTATTGGATTGTAAAGCTGGATGCCAATGGTAATAAAATCTGGGATAAAACTTTTGGTGGAAGTGAAAGGGATATACTTTCCTCATTACAGCAGACTTCTGATGGCGGATATATTTTAGGTGGATATTCTTATTCCAGTATCGGCAGTGATAAAAGCCAAGCTAATATAGGATCAATATATTCCTGTGATTATTGGATTATAAAACTTGATGCCAACGGCAATAAAATTTGGGATAGAACTTTTGGTGGAAGTTATTCTGATAGGCTTCACTCACTTCAGCAGACTTCTGACGGGGGTTATATCTTAGGAGGATATTCTGATTCTGGTTCCAGCGGCGATAAAAGCCAGGCTAATAGAGGCCGTGAAGATTTTTGGGTAGTTAGGCTTGATGCCAATGGTAATAAAATCTGGGATAAAACTTTTGGCGGAAGTGAAAGGGACGAAATTTTATCCCTTCAGCAGACTTTTGATGGAGGATATATTTTAGGAGGATATTCTAAGTCCGGAATAAGTGGCGATAAAGGGCAAGCTTCCAGAGGTAGCGATGATTATTGGATTGTTAAGCTTGATGTAAACGGCAATAAACTCTGGGATAAAACTTTTGGAGGAAATGATAGTGATGTACTTTTCTCCCTAAAGCAGACAAGTGATGGAGGATATATATTAGGTGGGTATTCTAGTTCAGCGATAAGTGGCGATAAAAGCCAGTCTTCGCAAGGTAATGTCGATTACTGGGTTGTAAAGTTGGATGCCAGCGGTAGCAAACAATGGGATAAAACCATTGGTGGAAGTAATTTGAATTTTTTTTACTCGCTTCAGCAAGCTTCTGATGGAGGCTTTATTTTGGGCGGAAGGTCGGACTCAGGTGTAAGCCGCGATAAAAGCCAGCCTTCTAAAGGTGGTTTGGATATTTGGGTGGTAAAATTAGCGCCCCCCTGCGTCCTCTCACCGATAGTTACAAATGGGAGTAATTGTGGGGCCGGTTCTGTAACCTTGTCAGCAACAGGTGCTCCTTCAGGTGGTAATTATGCCTGGTATAATGTTGCTACGGGTGGTGTTGCAATTTATATAAACCCCTCCGGAACGTTTGCTACCCCGAATTTAAGCGCTACTACAACGTATTATGTTGCCGTTGTCAATAATGTTGGTTGTGAAGGTCCACGAACTGAGGTAACGGCAACTATTAAGCCTGTACTTCAATTTTCCCTTGGCCAAGATATAGAAGCTTGTGAAGGAGATGCAGTTATTTTAAAAACTGACAAGCAACCTGGCGTTTTCCTTTGGAGCGACGGTAGTGCCGATTCAACTTTAACAGTTTATCAAAGTGGGAAATATTGGGTTAAATTTATGCTGAACGATTGCGTTACTTCAGATACTGTTCAGGTTACTTTTAAACATTGCCAATCAACTTTATCTCCAAATACATGGTTACCTAATATAATTACACCGAACAACGACAGTTGGAATGAAACCTTTAAAATTTCAGCATTGCCAGCAGGGAAATGGCAGTTGCAAATCTACAACCGCTGGGGCGTGAAATTATTCGAAGCGGAAGATTACCGGAATAACTGGCCGGATAAGAAAATAGCAGACGGTACTTATTACTACCTTTTAAGAAATCCCGAAACCGGAAAACAATACAAAGGCTGGGTTGAAGTAGTGCAGTAATTCAAAACGCTATCATTTCAATGCAAAAAAGTCAGGCCAATCAGCCTGACTTTTTTCATTCCAAAGCATACCATTTTCAACGATCGAAAATTCGAACCTCGAACCATCGAAAAATCGAATCAATGCAAAGCCCGTTTCTTCACCATACCGCCGGTAGTGTCGTTAATGCTTTGCTGAATAATAAAAGCTCTCGGGTCTATTTGTTCTATTTCGTTGCGCAGTTCCGGAATTTCCAGCCTGGTAACAACGGTGTAAATAATATCCATTTCCAGATCGCGGTCGCCGCGGGCACCGTAACCGCGCTTGCCCCGGTAAATAGTTACCCCACGGCCCAGGTTTTCGGTAATGGCCTGCCTTATCTGTTCGCTTTGGCCGGAAATAATGGTTACTCCGGTGTATTCTTCAATACCCTGCACCACAAAGTCTATCATTTTAGAAGCGGCAAAGTAGGTAAGAATGGAATAAAGCGCCACGTCTATGCCCAGGAAAAAAGCCGCCGAAGTAAAGATCACAATGTTCAGGATCAGGATCACGTCGCTCACTTTCAGCAACGGCGATTTCTTGCTTACTAACACCGCCAGAATTTCGGTGCCATCTAAAACTGCGCCGCCGCGCATGGCCAAACCAATTCCCAAACCAATAAAAAAACCGCCAAAAACCGCCGTCAGAAGCTTGTCATGGGTCATGTCCGGGAAGTGCAGCGTGGCCAGCGCCACCGATAAACCCAGAATGGCCAGGGTACTTTTTATGGCAAAACGCTTACCAATATGCCGGTAACCCAGAAAAATAAAGGGCAGGTTAAGCAGCACGATCAGCACGGGTAAACCAAAACCAAAAATAGAAGCCAGCAACATAGAAATACCGGTAACACCACCATCAATAAAGTGGCTGGAAAGCAGGAATCCTTCCAGGCCAAAGGTGGCAGAAACGATACCGGCAATTATTAACAGGAAGTCTTTAATGTGCGTTTGGGTTTTTAGGAGCATAAATGTTTGTTTCAGGAACTATTAGAAAAGATTGAAAAAAAAGAAGGAACCCGCCGAATATAATTCGCAGGTTCCTTCCGGGAAAAGCAAAGCGACGTTACGTTTTGCCGAGATAGCTTAAAATAAATTAGCGCACTTTCTGCTGGCTTGGAACCGGAGTTGGTACAATGGCGGCCTGACGTTTGTCGCGGCGTTTATCCGGGTCAGTTTCCAGCGTAATTGGCGTTGCAATGAACAGGGAAGAATACGAACCGAACAGTACCCCGATGATCATGGCGTAAGAGAAGCCGCGCAGGGTTTCGCCACCAAAAATGAACAGGATAACTACTACCATTAAAACGGTTAACGAAGTAATAATGGTACGGCTGAAAGTATCGTTCAAAGCAGGGTTCACAATGTCGCGGAATTTCAGCTTCGGATTATCGGTCAGGTACTCCCGGATACGGTCGTAGATTACTACGGTATCGTTAATAGAGAAACCGATGATCGTTAAAATAGAAGCCACAAAAACCTGGTCCATTTCTAAGTGCAGGCCAAACAAACGCGCGATCGGGAAGAAAGCAATTACCATCAGGGAGTCGTGGATCAAGGCCACAATACCACCCAAAGCGTAAGACCAGTCCTGGAAACGGATGGTTACGTAGATGAAAATACTGATGAACGAAAGAAGTACAGCTAATAAAGCAGTTTTCTGAATATCGTCTGCCATGGTTGCCCCAACTTTAGAAGAGCTCAAAATGGTTGGGTTCAGGTTGCTGTATTTTTTCAGACCGTTTTGCAGCGCTGCTTCTACGGCCTGGTCTGCCTGGGCAGATTCGTCGTCGGCTAAGTAGCTGGTAATGATCTTGTAGCGGTTAGAAGCGCCAAACGTTTTCACTTCGGTACCAGATTCTTTAAAATCAGCCGTTAACGCTTCTTTCAATTTATCGGCCGCAATATCCTGGTCCATGTTTACGATGTACGAACGGCCACCGGTAAAGTCAACCCCTAAGTTCGGGCCGCCCTGCATGATCATTACGCCAAAACCGAACAGAATCATGGCAATAGAGAATACATAAGCTTTTTTGCGGTGCTTAATTACGTCGAAGTTGAAGTTCTTGAACAGGTTCTTAGAAAAGCCTGTAGAGAAGCTTACGCCAGAACCATCTTCTTTAGCCAGCCACTCTACGAATAAACGGGAAACGAAAACCGACGTGAAGAAGGAAGTAGCGATACCCAGCATTAACGTGGTAGCAAAACCTTTTACCGGACCAGAACCGAAGTAGAACAGGATAATACCAGCTAATAACGTAGTTACGTTGGAGTCAAAAATAGAGCTGAAAGCTTTGTCGTAACCTTTATGGATCGCATCTTTCATGCTCAGGCCTTTGGAAAGTTCCTCCCGGATACGTTCAAAGATCAGTACGTTCGCATCTACGGCCATACCAATGGTTAAGATAATACCGGCAATACCAGGTAACGTTAACGAAGCATTAAGCTGCGCCAGAATACCAACAATGAAGAACACGTTGAAGATAAGGGCAAGGTTGGCAATTAAACCACCTTTGGCGTAGTACATGATCATGAACAACATTACCACTACAATAGCCGCAACCGAAGAGATCAGACCCTGGTTAATAGCTTCCTGGCCTAAAGAAGGACCAACAATAGCTTCTTCCACAATACGGGTTGGAGCAGGCATTTTACCGGCTTTCAGAATGTTGGCTAAATCCTGGGCTTCTTCAATAGTAAAGTTACCGGAAATAGAAGAGCTGGCGCCGGCAATTTCTGACTGTACCACCGGAGCAGAATACACATAATCATCGAGCACAATTGCAACCTGACGACCAATATTTTCGCCGGTTAAACGCTGCCATCTTTTACCACCGGCCGAGTTCATTTGCATGTTCACTTCCGGGCGGCCCTGCTGATCGAAATCCTGACGCGCATCGCTGATAAATTCGCCGGAAACAGGAGCTTTGGCATCGCGGCCTTTTTTAACGGCATACAGTTCCAGGAATTCCTGGCCATCCTGCGCTACAATTGGTTTTACACCCCATAAGAACTGCATGTTAGAAGGGAAGATCGAACGGATCTCTGCTTTGCGGAACAGGGCGTTCACGCGGGCTGTATCGCGCACGTTAGAGCCAATACCGCCTGGCAGCTGGGTGAAAAGTTTCGCTAAAACGCTGCTTTGCTGCGAGTTTAAAGAATCTGCTTTGGCTGTTGCCGCTTTTGCGGTGTCTTCGGTTTTAGCAACTGCGTTTGTATCTTTTGCAGCCGATTGTGCTAAGGCATCTTCAGTTGAATCCTGCGCCGCAGCGTCTGCTAAAGCATCGGTATTATCTGTTGCAGCTGACTGAGCTAAAGCGTCTTCTTCTGGTTTAGCAGTAGAGGTAAGGTCTTTCAGGTTGCCGGCTTTTTCCTGTTTGGTCAGGTAATCGCCCATCTGGCTAAAGAAAGGAGAGAATTCTTCCGGTTTCCAAACTTCCCAGAACTCCAGTTTTGCCTGACCCTGTAATAATTTACGCACCCGGTTCGGGTTATCTACGCCCGGTAATTCGATCTGAATACGCCCGGTACCTTTTAAACGCTGAATTTTTGGTTCGTTTACGCCGAATTTATCGATACGCGTACGCAGTACGTTGAAAGAACGGTCGATCGCGTTTTCTACTTCGGTATTGATCACGGCCAGAACCTGGTCGTTGGTAGATTGGTAAGAGATTTTGCCTTTGTTGGCCGTATTCGAGAAAATGCGGCTCAACTGACCTTGTGGTTCAATATCGCGGTAAGCTTTGCCAAATAACGTAACGAAACTTTCCTGGCTTTTCTTCTGTGCTTCCTGCGCTTGTGAAATGGCTTTCAGGAAGTTAGGGTCTTTGCTGTTGCCCGACATTACCTTGATAATTTCTACCGGAGAAACTTCCATGGTTACGTGCATACCGCCTTTTAAGTCAAGACCCAGGCCAAGCTCAGATTTGCGAACATCCTGGTACGTGTATTCGGCACCTAAGAAATTGAACACCGGCATTTTCCAGACAGAGTCCAGGTAAGTCTGCTTTTTGTTCATGTTCACATTGCCTTTGGCATCGGTGGCGTAGGCTTCAGCTTTTTGCTGCACCCCGCGCGATACCAGCGTGAAAGACAGGTAATAGGCACATAAAATGGCCACAATTACCGTCAGCGTGATGATAAAAGGTTTATTGCGCATTAGAGTTTATAAATTGAAATTAAAATTGAAAACGTTTTGAGTATCAGGTAGTTGTCGGGCGAAATAAATAAAACCGCGAACCGGTAGCTTTTAATAAAGAAAGCCTGTTACCTGAAAAAGAATGAGTTTGCGTTCAGCAGAAGCCGAAAACGCTATGGTTTTGAAGGGAAAAAGTCAGGGAGCGTTGGGTGAAATACTCGTAGCCAGCAAACGCTGAAATAAAGGAGTAACAACCGGAACGGCAAACGAAACGAACTTTTTTGCAGCAACCGCCGGCGTAAAATCGAAGGAAATAAGATCCGGGAAAATAGCTTCCGGTAGCATAATAAAAGAAGTTACAGCTTCAAAAGAAACCTTTTCTTTAATTACGCATTGCTCGGGCGCAGCTTTAAAACGTTGCTCCGTAGCCGGTTCTTCCAGGTAAATAGCCACTTCGCGCTTGTCTAAAGACAGCACAGAAAGCAACGTTAGCCCTAATAAAAGGAAACGAAGTTGCAGCGATATGTTTTTTAAGCGTGGCATTATTCCAGACAAATTTAATTGTTTTTTCCGGAACACAAGAATTTGTAAGGGTTTGTGTTGAAAAAAGATAAAAGGGAAGGGGTTTTTATGCTGAAAAGTATAGCGTTTTTTTGTCATCTCAATTTTCTCCGTCATCTCGACGATAGGAGAGATCTCATCGGATTGGTAGTTTGGTTTGCTATTGAGTTTTTGAGCCGAAAAGCATAGCGTTTTCTTTTCTGTCATCCTGAGCACAATTGAGCGCGGGAGCGCGAAGATTGCGAGCGTAGCTCTGAAGGACCTCGTTGGCGGGCAGCAGTTTTTCAACTAAAAGTGCTAGCGTTTTTGAAATACCTTTTCTGCTAGTCATCTGGCTTTTAACTTTCATAGTTAATTTTCACCCTCAAGCCGGGCGGGCTTCGTTTCTGCGTTCGCGGCTGCACCCTTTCCTTTGCTTGCGCAATTTTGCTAAAGCAAAAGTCGGAAAGTGCGGAGGCCGCTCTCACAGAAACTGGTATCATACCCCTTCGTAGCCAGCTTCTTTTTTAGTTTGGCTTTCTTAATAACGTGATTTTCGCGCGACGCTGCGCTGGCGAAATGCGTGAAATCATAGTATAGAAAAGCTCTCTTACTTTTCAAGTCGCATACCCCGAAGAATTTCGGGAGAGGGCTTGGAGGTGGTTAAATCCATTAATCCCTAAATCTTACGAATCCCAATTCTGACAACAAAAAATCATGCCCATCCCAATAATCCTATAAATCATGTTCAAAGACAAAAGAAGGCACTAATGCAAAAAAAATCCTCCCCTGAATTAGGGGAGGATTTAGGGGGGTAATTTCTGATTCAGGCAATAAATCCTGCCGTTTTCGACAAAAATTCAATAAGCAACAACCAATAACTATTTTCCGATCTTCGTATTCAGAAAAGAAACCAGCACTTCCAGGCCGCGCTCGAACTGGTTGTTGTTTGGAATAATAATGTCGGCGTCGTTTTTAAAAGGCTTGATGTATTTTTCGTAGGTTGGTGCCACGTGGTGAGTGTAGCGGTAAAGTACATCGTCCAGGTCGTAGCCGCGTTCCACTTTGTCGCGCAAAATGCGGCGGTGCAGTTTAATGTATTCCTTGGCGTCTATGTAAACTTTCAGGTCGAGCAGTTTGGCTACTTCTTCGAAATAGAAAACAAAAATACCTTCTACTACCACGATCGGGGCCGGTTTAAAAACCAGCTCTTTCGGAACTATGTTCGGGTTGTTGAAGGTATATTCGGTGCGGGTAAACGTTTCGCCCTGGCTTATTTTTAGAACATCCTGGGCGTATTCGTGCGCGTTGATGCAGCTGGGCAGGTCGAAATTGATGATGCCGTTTTGGTCGGTGATCTGCTGGTCGCGGTCGTGGTAATAATTATCCTGCGAAATGAGGCAAATATCTTCGGGAGCAAAAGAAGCTAAAAGTTTATTCAGAAAAGTGGTTTTCCCGGATGCGCTTCCGCCTGTAATTCCGACGATAAATGGTTTTTGCATTGTTTTGTAAATTAATCAGCCTGCAAAGTTAACTGAAAATGTTTATATGATTACTGCTTTCGGAACAGGTTTTCGGCGGGAATAGTTTATTGCGGCAATGAATGGCGCAACCTGGCCGTGTTTTTCCGGTTTTAGAATATTTCTGAACGGAGGATCTTAAAAATAAAAACGATATAGTTTTCGGCCTGAAAACCATATCGTTTTTTTTATAAGGGTTGTATTTGAATTAATAACTGCCGTTACGCAATCAGGTTAGAAGTCCCCCTTTGGAGGGGGTAGGGGGAGGATTACGCATTTCAGATTTTTTGTTTTTAAATATTTGAATTCCAATAATGTAAAAATCCTCCCCCAACCCCCTCCAAAGGGGGACAAAAAATCTTGCGTAATATCAGTTAATAATCGGTACCGAATTTTTCGCTGAGATAAGCTACCAGTTTGGCAATGGCTTGCCCGCGGTGGCTGATCTTGTTTTTTTCGGCGGCGCTCATTTCGGCAAAGGTTTGGGTGTAGCCTTCGGGTATAAAAACGGCATCATAACCAAAGCCATTAGTGCCGCGCATTTCATGAATAATTTCGCCTTCGGCCACGCCTTCAAAATCGAAATATTCGCCGTCCAGCACAAGCGTAATTACGGTCCGGAAACGGGCTTTGCGGTCGTGTTTGCCTTTCAGGTTTTGCAGCAGCAGGTTAATATTATCCTGGTTGTTGCGCTGTTCGCCGGCATAGCGCGCCGAATAAACGCCAGGCGCATTGTTCAGGGCATAAACTTCCAGACCGGTATCGTCGGCAAAGCAGTTAATTTCGAAATGCTCGAACACGTATTGAGCTTTCTGTTTGGCGTTGCCTTCCAGCGTGTCCTGGGTTTCGGGAAGTTCTACGGTGCAACCAATTTGCGCCAGCGTTTTCAGCTTTATGGTATCTGGCAGCATTTTCTGTACTTCGGCCAGTTTATTCTCGTTGTTGGTTGCAAAGCAGATCTCCATAGTTGGGTTATTAGTTGCTAGTTGTTCGTTGTTGGTTCCGGAATTGTCTTACGACTTTTCGGGCGGTTAAAGATACCATTATTATATATAGGATGCCGGAAGGCCAGAAGGATTTTGCTTGTTTAATTGTAGTTGTAAAGTCATGCAAAATAGAATGAAACCTTTCTTTTAAATTTAAAGGCTTTACTTCTTTTTGGTATTTAATAAGGAAACTCTGGCCCGTAAATAAATGCTAAAGTCCCTTTCCCTATAGAAAGAATATCTACTTTTTCAGAATGGCACACATCTAATACATTGATCAAATCCTGATAGTTTGCGCCATCATTCAAATTCAGATTAACCCCAGTTGTTTTTACTCTTTCAATATTAAACTGCCGTAAGTTGCTTTGAGCTTCTGCTAAAATTCTCTTGTTTTCTATCTTATCTTTTCCAAAATCAATAGTAGCGAATTTGATAGAATCCGGATATACATCATAACAGACTTTTAGTCTTAAATCGAAGGCGTTTTGTTTCTGAAAGGAATCTTTTCTGTAAAAATAAATATAACCCAGCAACGGCAGCAAAACCAAACTAATCAATCCGGCAGGGTAGAAAAAACGGTATCTTTTTCGCCGGAAAAACTGCATAAAAGTTTAGAAAGTTTGAATGATAAATCCGCGAAATCTGAGAAATCCGCGATTCAGAAACGGTATGCTTTTGAGCTTCAAAAGTCAATAGCAAACTGAACTACCAACCTGATGAGATCTCTCCTGACGTCGAGATGACGGACAAAACGGTATCCTTTTAAGCCCAAAAACTGCTAAGAATTAGAAATGCTGATTTCCAAAAAAAACAATCAACAATTTAACAATTTAAGCATTAAACCAGGTAAGCCGCAAAATTCCCGTTTTCCGGGAAAGCAACTTCGATGTGCTCGTTGAGCGTGGTAGCTAAAGAATAACCCGTATACGTAGCTGCAACCGGAAATAAGGTGTGGTGGCGGTCTATTAAGGTAGCAATTTCAATTTTGCGGGCCTGTGCATCCAGGAAAAGCGGGAGGCTGTAAGCCAGCGTGCGGCCGGTATTCAAAACGTCGTCAACCAGAATTACTACTTTGTTTTGCAAGTTTCCGGTTTGTGGGGTAAGCGTTAAATTTTGCTGCGTGGGCGTTTGTTTGTCCAGTTCCAGACGGTGCAGCGTAAGTTCAAAAGGGGAAATTTTCTGAAGTTCCTGGTGCAGCAATTCGGCAAAAACGTAGCCGTTGGGCGCAATGCCCACTATTACCAGTTCGGTTTCCTCAAAATTATGCTCGTAGATCTCGAAAGCAATGCGGGTAATTTTCTGGCGGATCTGCTCGGAATCGAGGATGCGGGTCTGCGCGCTGAAAGCTGTTTCCATGAAAAGGATAAATTAGCGGAACATGGATTTGATGCTGCCCCACGAACGTTCTACCGAAGACGGGTTGTTTACGAAAGCCGTGGTAAAAGAAGCGTCGCCGTTGGTAGTGGCAACGGTTAGTTTATAAGTAATGGTGCCAATGCGGTTGGGTACATTACGCAGCTCGGTATCGAGCAGGGAATAGCGGCGGTTGCCGGTAACTTTGCCGCCGCCAATTTGCTTAAAAGTGGTTTCGGTGTTTAGTTTGCGGTAAACTTCGTAGCCGGAAATGCCGGTTTCGTTGGCCAGTTCCCATTCTACTTTTACATCGGTACCCTCAAAACCCGCCCGGAAAAAATTAAGCGAAACGCCCAATTCATCGGCAAAGGTTGCGGTAAACGCGAAACAAATAAGAATAAGCGTAAATATCCGGGTCATAGCGCTGCAGTCTTCAGCAAAACAAATATACACAAGTTTTTACTTAAATGACAATACTACATGTTAAAAATTAAATTTGAGTCCGAATGTTTTTAATTTCAGATAAAAACTTTATTTTTGCAGTCCGAAAGTTGAAAAAAGTAATTAACCGATTTATAAAATGAAAAAGGACATTCACCCAGAGTACAGAGAGGTGGTATTTCAGGATACATCCAGCGATTTCAAATTCATCACCCGTTCTACCATGAACTCAAGCGAAACTATTACCATGGAAGACGGTAAAACGTATCCGGTAATTAAAGTAGAGGTTTCTTCTGCTTCGCACCCGTTCTACACCGGTAAAAACCTTTTCGTGGATACAGCAGGTCGTATCGACAAATTCAAGCAGCGTTACGCCAAAAAAGCGTAAGTTTTTCTGCTTTCAGAATATTAAGAAGTCTTTCCGAGGTTTTCGGGAAGACTTTTTTATTTTTGTATCATGAACCTGATCCTCTTCGACGAACCCGAAATACGGCAGAATTTGCTGCCATTTACTTTTACCCGCCCGGTAGCCGAGATCCGCGTGGGCATTCTCACGCTTGCTGAAAAGTGGGCCCATTTTGCCAAGCAGCCGGTTTCTTACCTCACGGAACGCTACCTGCAAACCAAATTTCCGGCTAAAACCACCGAAGCCAATATTTACGTGAACGGCGCCGTTTTTCCGGATGCTTTTCTGGCCGCTGAAATTGCTGCCTTAATGCCCGGCGAAGCCCTGATGCGCGAAGGCCGGTTGGTTGCTTTACACGCCGGTGCAGAGTTTTTCGGTTCCTCGCAGAACCTTTACGACCACGAGCCCGCTACCCGCCGCGAATTGCCCGAGCCACACGTAGTTTTGCAAAATGTCTGGGAAATTTTCGTGTTCAACGGGGCGCAGATTAAAGCTGATTTCAAACTGCTCACGCACGGTCGTAAAAGTCAGCCGGTAAACGATAAGCACACCATTGTTTACGGCGAAGAAAATATTTTTATAGAAGAAGGCGTGAAGATCCGGGCGGCAGTTTTAAATGCCGAAAGCGGCCCGATCTACTTAGGTAAAAATTCCGAAGTTCAGGAAGGTTCGCTCATAAAAGGTCCATTTGCGCTTTGCGAAGGTTCTACCGTAAACATGGGCGCTAAAATGCGCGGCGACAATACCGTTGGCCCGCATTCCAAAGTCGGCGGCGAGATCAGCAATTCCGTAATTTTTGGTTTTTCCAATAAAGGCCACGATGGTTTTTTAGGCAACTCGGTAATTGGCGAATGGTGCAATTTAGGCGCCGATACCAACACCAGCAACCTGAAAAACAACTACGCCGACGTAAAGCTCTGGAACCACGCGAAAGGTGGTTTCAAAAATACCGGATTGCAGTTCTGCGGCCTTATGATGGGCGATCACAGCAAATGCGGCATCAACACCATGTTCAATACCGGTACCGTTACGGGCGTGAGCGCCAATATTTTTGGTTCCGGTTTTCCAAGGAACTTCATTCCAAGCTTTGCCTGGGGCGGTGCTTCCGGCTTCGAAACGTACCAACTGCGCAAAGTTTTTGAAGTAGCCGAAAAAGTAATGGCCCGCCGCAACGTAACTTTCGACCAGACCGAAAAAGATATCCTGACGCACGTTTTCGAAGAAACCGCTGCCAGCCGGAATTTTTGACCCCACCCCAACCCTCCCCTAAAAACAGGGGAGGGAGCTTTTTTTCGGTAAAACGATAGGGTTTCGGGTCTAAAAAGTCAGGATAAAGTAAAAACCTCCTAGGTTTTTGAAACCTGGGAGGTTTAAAGTAAAAAACGGTAGCATTTCAGCTACAAAAAGTAAATAAATAACAATTCCTCCAGTTCCCCTCCCCTGTTTTTAGGGGAGGGGCCGGGGGTGGGGTAATTATGCAGTTTTCAAAAATAATCGGTCACGCCGAAACCAAGCAGCTTTTAATTAACTCGGTAAAGAACCGGCACGTGGCGCACGCGCAGCTGTTTATGGGCGCGGAAGGCGGCGCGAATCTGGCGCTGGCGCTGGCTTATGCCACGTACCTGAACTGCGAAAATAAGCAGGAAACCGATTCTTGTGGCGCTTGCAGCAGCTGTTCCAAAATAAACAAGCTCGTTCACCCGGATATGCACTTTATTATGCCGGTGGTGAACACGCCCAAAAAAGAAGCGCTGAGCCAGAATTTCCTGCCGGAGTGGCGCGAGTTTTTGCTCGAAAATCCCTACCGTTCGTTGAACGACTGGCTGCAGTTTATTGGCGCCGAAAACAAGCAAGGCAATATTACCAAAGAAGAAGCCCGCGGACTTTTGCGTTTGGTTTCTCTGAAGGCCTTCGAAGCCGATTTCAAAATTGTGCTCATCTGGCTGCCGGAATTGCTCAACCCGACTTCGGCGAATGCGCTGCTGAAATTGCTGGAAGAACCGCCGGCGCAAACCATTTTCCTGTTGGTAAGCAATTCGCCGGAAAAACTGCTGGCTACTATTTTGAGCCGTACGCAGCTGGTAAATGTGCGCGCTTTTACGCCCGAAGAAACCATGCAGTACGTGCAGGAAAATTTCGGAGTAGATGAAGCCAAAGCGGCACAGGTGGCCCAACTTTCGGAAGGAAATTTAAGGTTAGCAGGACAGCTTTGCACAGAAATGACCTCCGATTATTTCGAGTTTTTTGTGGGCTGGATGCGTTTGTGTTTCTCGGAAAAGCTGGCCAACATTATTAAAATGAGCGAAGATTTTCAGAAGCTGGGCCGCGAAAATCAGAAGAATTTCCTGCAATACGCACTTTCGGTGGTTAGAAGGGTGATGCTTTTTGGCGTAGATCCGTCGCTGGTTGGTTTTGTGCCGCCCGCCGAAGCCGATTTCGTGAAGAACTTTTCCAAGGTAATTCACGCCAATAACGTAGCTTTGCTAACCAACGAACTGAACCAGGCGCACTACCACATAGAACGCAACGCTAACCCGAAAATGACTTTCGTAGATATATCGTTGGCGCTGGCGAAGTATTTGAAAATGAAGTGATCTGGTATCTGGTAGTAAGTGTCAGGTATCAGGTATCAGGATTTTTTGTCCCCCTTTGGAGGGGGTAGGGGGAGGATTACATTATCCGGTCATCCCGACGACAGGAGGTATCTCATCAGGTTGGTAGAAGTTTTTATTCTGGCTTCTCTACCTTCCTCAAGAGATTTCTCCTTGCGTCGAAATGACGAAACGTAAAAATCCTCCCCCAACCCCCTCCAAAGGGGGACATCGCAATAATGAAGGTCAAGAATCATAGTTTTCAGGCGAAAATTATTAATTCTTAATTATTAATTCTTAATTAGAAACATGGCAATTTTCGATAAACCAATCCGGATCGGGACGCGCGGCAGCAAGCTGGCTTTGTGGCAGGCTTACCACGTGGAAGACAAACTGAAAGCGGCGGGGCTGCAGACCGAGATCGTGATCTTTACTACCAAAGGCGATAAAATTCTGGATGTTTCGCTGTCGAAGATCGGGTCGAAGGGCGTTTTTACCGAAGAACTGGAAGAAGCCCTGCGCGATGGAAGCATTGATATTGCGGTGCACAGCGCCAAAGATGTACAGAGTTCGTTAGCCGACGACCTGGAATTACTGGCTTTTCTGGAGCGCGAAAATCCGAGTGATGTAGTGCTTTCTTTCGACCCGAATTTCAGCCTTGACCGCGAAAATATTGTGGTGGGAACTTCTTCTACGCGCCGCCGGGCTTTGCTGAAGAAATTCTACCCGCACGTAAAAACGGTAGAAGCCCGTGGTAATCTGCAGACCCGTTTACAGAAGCTGGAAGAGAAACAGTTTGATGGCATGTTGCTGGCTTACGCCGGCGTGCATCGCATGGAATACACCAAATGGGTTACGCAAACATTGTCGCTGGATAAATTTATTCCGGCGGTAGGGCAGGGCAGCGTGGCCATAGAAAGCGCCAAAAACCTGGAACCGACCCGGAAAGAAAAACTGAAAAGCATTCTGAACCACGAAGCAACCGCATATTGCCTACAAACCGAACGCGTTTTTTTACGCACCATGGAAGGTGGCTGCAGCATTCCTTCGTTCGCGTTGGCTTCGTTACACGACGGCAAAATTTCCATAACCGGCGGCATCATCAGCCTGGATGGTCAGCAAATGATCAAAGAAACGTTCAGCGGCGCGACTTCGGAAGCGGAAACCTTAGGTCAGAAACTGGCTGAAACTGTGTTGGAAAAAGGCGGCAAGGAAATTCTGGAAGATATCCGGAATCAGCAGAAACAGATCTAGTCGCGCAATTTCCGAGGCAGCATTTAATAAACGCAAATTCTTGAACAATACCGTAGAGACGCCCTACCAAGGCGTCTTTACTTTTTTAGGGCCAAACCATACCGTTTTTCCGGGTGAATTTTTAAAATATTTTGTGATAATATAAGCTGGTGCAGGCGCGTTATCCGGGAAATCTTAAAGCTGAAACTATGAAAAAGGTCCTGGTAGTAATTTGCGTTTTAAGCTGCTGCACTAATGTATTTGCCCAGAAAATTCTTTACCTGAAACCGTTTATTGGAAGACAAGCCCCGCTTTGCCGTTTCGATCAGAATTTTCCAAATCCGGAAGGTTTATCTGTGAAGCCTTTACGAATGGAATGGAGCCCTGGGGTTTTGCTGGCGCTTAAATTAAATGCTGACTGGACTGTGCAAAGTGGCATAGATATGGGCTGGACCGGCTGGCATATGAAAAATAAGAAAACGAAAGAAAATTTTTCTGATAGTCCGGATGGCTCCTCGGCATTTCACCAGACAAATCAATTGCAGCTTTTAGTACAACGCCGGATCACAACTGTAAATGCCTTAAATCTAGGTCGTAGTAAAGGTAATTACTTGTTGAATTTTGATCTATACATTACAGCAGGCATGGTTTACAACTTGATTCCGCGTTTTGGTTCTGAGGCCGATTCTATTATTTTAAAAAGATATACCTACAACGGAACCTCAGAAATAGATTATAGTTATTATAATTTCCTTCGCCGGAAAAGCAGTGCCGTTTATTTAGGTTTGGGAACGCAATTTTATAGCCGGAATAATGCCCGTTTCGATTTTACAATTTATTACAGCCAGGGCTTTACCGATGTAATGGCAATTGAAATTGATTATCGGGAAAACGACAACAGACATAAAACTAAATTACGCACCCGCGGTTCTGTGATCGGCGCCACGTTGGCTTACCCGATCCGGCTGAAAACCTTCGAACGGAAATCGGTTTAAAATTTACGGATACGATTTTGTAGAGACGCCCTAATAGGGCGTCTCTACATTTTTTTGGTAATCCATTTCCAGGTAGTAGTTTTTTATGGCAAAACCATACCGTTTTTGGCAGAAATTCCGGCATAATTAAAATCATTTTCCCATCTTCACGTTCCAGAAAATGCACATTAGCACATTAAATTATTAGCACATTAAAACATGTCACTTTTTAAGCGTTTTTCCCTACCGTTTTTACTCGTTTTGCTTACGGTTTCAGTAAGTTTTGCCCAGAAGAAGAAAAAGCCTTCGAAGAAAGATGATGTGGTTACGATCACCACGCCGCAGGGCGAAATTAAACTGATCTTGTTCGACGAAACGCCTTTGCACAAAGCCAATTTCCTGAAGCTGGCCAAAGAAGGTTTTTACGATGGTACTACTTTTCACCGCATCATCGATAATTTTATGATCCAGGGTGGTGATCCGAATACCAAGAACGAATCGCCGAACGACGATGGCGCGGGCAATAATGGCTACCTGATTCCGGCGGAATTTAAGCCGGAGCTGAAACACGTAAAAGGCGCGCTGGCTGCTGCCCGTACCGATAATCCGAAAAAAGAATCGAGCGGTTGCCAGTTTTATATTGTGCAGAACGAATTCGGTACGCCTTTTTTAGACGGAAACTATACCGTTTTCGGGCAGACCATTAAAGGTTTGGACGTGGTAGATGCCATTGCTAAACAGCCCAAAGATTTCCGCGACCGGCCGTTAACTGACGTGAAAATGACCGTGAAAGTGGAAACGATGAAGAAGAAAGCGATCACGAAAGAGTTTGGTTACGTTTACCCGGGCACGGAAGTGAAAGAGAAAAAGGAAAAGAAAGAGAAAAAAATTAAAGCTTAGTTATTGGTGGCGGCTTAATAAATCGCTCGCAAACTCCGGGCTTTCGCCCAATTTTATTCCTGATTAATGAACATGAAAAAACGCATTTTAATAACGGGCTCGAACGGATTGCTGGGCCAGAAACTGGTAGATCTTTTGCTGCCGAAAACCGAAGTGGAAATTCTGGCAACTTCCAAAGGCGCAAACAAGCTGGCTGAAGTTTACCCGAACCTGCAATTCCAGAACATGGATATTACCGATCCGGCTGACATAAACCGCGTTTTCGAAAGCTTTAAACCAACGCATATAATTAATACTGCAGCGCAGACGAACGTAGATATCTGCGAAGATGAAAAGCAGAAAGCGGTTTGTTACCTGCAAAATGCTACGGCGGTAAAATACCTGGCCGAAGCCTGCGAAAAGCACGGTACTCATTTCACGCACGTTTCCACGGACTTTATTTTTGATGGCGAAAACGGGCCTTATACCGAAGAAGCCGAGGCGAAGCCGGTAAATTATTACGGCGAAACGAAGCTGGCCGGCGAGGAATTTGTGAAGCAATGTAAAACACCGTGGGCCATTGCGCGAACCGTAGTTGTTTATGGTATTGTGCACGATTACGGCCGATCGAACCTGGTTTTATGGGTGAAAGAAAACCTGGAAAACCAGAAAACCATTCAGGTGGTGAACGACCAGTTCCGCAGCCCAACCCTGGCCGAAGACCTGGCAATGGGTTGCTGGCAGATCGTGGAGAAGGACGCTACTGGCATTTTCAACCTTTCCGGACCGGATTTTTTAACGCCTTACGAAATGGCTTTGCAGGTAGCCGATTATTTCAACCTGGATAAAAGCTACATAAAAGAAGCCAGCGCTGCCAATTTTGTGCAACCCGCTAAACGTCCGCCGCGCACCGGTTTTATTATCGATAAAGCCCGTAACGCGTTGGGTTACGAGCCGCGTACTTTTAAGGAAGGAATAAAAGTGGTGGCGGAACAAATTCCGGCGAAAGTTTAACAGCAATATTTCAGAAGCGCAGCACGAAAGTTCTGCGTTTTTTTGTGCCTGCAAATTAGCAATGGCGCCTTAGTCGTTGCACCATATCACAATGCAGGATTTCGCTAATGCATAAATTTTGTTTCGAAATATATAACAAATGAAATCCTTTTGGTGGTTTGCCGTATAAAAGCAGATGTGTTGAAGTTCTGAATTTTCGGGGAATTAAAAACTGCTTGTATGCATAACGCGCTTATTCTGCAATACCAATCACGGGCTGGAGCCAAAGGCCAGATCCAATCCGTTTCGGCCGAAGCATTTGCAGCTCAGCTGGCTTTGGTCAGGAAACAGAAAATGCCGGTGGTAAGCCTGGATGAGCTGGTAGAAAACGATAAAAAACGCAAGCGCTGGCACCGGCACGTGTTGCTCCTGACCTTTACCGATACTTTTCTGGCCCAAAATCCTACCGTTTTCCAGCATTTAAAAGCGTCTGGTTTTCCAGCTACGGTTTTTATTTCTACCCATGAAGATCAGGAGCTGGAGCGCAGGAAATTCTGGCAAGAGGTAGTTGCTGCGGGTTTTTCTCTCGGTTTGCATAGCGTTTTTCAAGTTCCACTTTCTAAAATACCGGAAGCAGAAATCCGCGAAGAACTAACTGCAGAGAAACGAATATTTGAAGCGGAAACGGGCCAACCGGTAAAATTTCTGTTGCCTGCTTTCGGCGACAATCATAAAAAAATAGTTGCCGCGGCGCAGGAACTGGGCTTCGAAGCAATATTATCAGGTAAAGTGGGCTACAACCGTTTCAACGCCGATCTGTTACATTTAAAAACCTGGCCGGTTCCGGCGCAAACTTCGCTTAAAGCGTTTGAACACATGCTTTGCCGCGATAAAAAGGAATTGCTGGTGCAGGAAATGAAAGCAAAAGCCTTAAAAAACGGTAGGGTTTTGAAGCCAAAAAGTCTGTTCGGGAAGCTGAAGGGTTTATTCCGGCGGGTGAAGGTTTGAATCTTTGTTACGAATTGTGGCAAAATGTTATCTTTGCCGCATGAAAAAACGCTATACTTTCTTATCTGAAAACTGGCTGCGCTTTGGTTTGGTGGCTGCTTTTGCTGTTTCATCTTTAATTTCTAATGCTCAAACGGCTCCTGCTAAAGTTTGGGATAAGACTTTTGGGGGAAATGATGTTGACCGGCTAATATCTTTACAGCAAACCTCTGATGGCGGGTATATACTTGGGGGATATTCAGAATCGGGTATTAGTGGCGATAAAAGTCAAATATGTAAAGGCACTGAAGATTATTGGCTATTGAAATTAGACAATCAAGGGAATAAGGTTTGGGATAAAACGATTGGTGGAAGTTATTATGATTATTTAACTTCTATAAACCAAACTTCTGATGGCGGTTATATTATGATTGGATATTCTCATTCAGGCAATAGTGCGGATAAAAGTGATAATAATAGAGGGCTTGAAGATTATTGGGTGGTCAAGATAGATTCCATTGGGAATAAAATCTGGGATAAAACTTTTGGGGGTAACAAACAAGATATTCCTACTTCAGTGGTTCAAACTATAGATGGAGGTTACTTGCTTGGTGGTCATTCCAATACAGATACTAATGGTGATAAAACTGCTGTGAATAAAGGGTCTATTAACACTTTCGATCATTGGTTAATAAAAATAGATTCCAACGGAAATAAAGTTTGGGATAAAACGATTGGAGGAAGCAGCACCGATTATTTATATTATATGGATAAAACTTCTGATGGAGGATTTATTATAGGAGGAGCCTCTAATTCACCAATAAGCAGTGATAAAACACAGGCAAATCAAGGAGGATTAGATTATTGGATAGTAAAACTTAATGCGAGTGGGAATAAAATTTGGGATAGGACTTATGGTGGAAGTAATGATGATCTGATTAAAACTATTCAACAAACTTCGGATAGAGGATATATTTTAGGTGGTATTTCACAGTCAGGTATAAGTGGCGATAAAAGTCAATCTTCTTACGGAGACAGAGATCTTTGGATAATAAAAATTGATTCAACTGGTAATAAACAGTGGGATAAAACAATTGGAGGGAGTAACAGAGAAATTCTTGGATCTCTGATTAAAACCATGGATGGAAGTTACCTTATCAATAGTACGTCTAACTCCCCAATTAGTGGAGATAAAACACAGCCTTCACAAGGTACTGATGCGTGGTTAATAAAGATAGATTCCTTAGGGCATAAATTATGGGATCAAACAATAGGTGGCAGTGGTAATGAGAACGCTTCAAAACTACTGCAATTAGCAGATGGAAGTTTTATATGGGCAGGGGATTCAGATTCAGGAATTGGAATTGATAAGAGTCAACCATCTCAGGGCGCTTCGGATTATTGGATCGTGAAATTAGCTGCTGAAGTAACCGGAACAAAAGAGTTAGTCTCCCATAAAGAGCTTTTAATTTCTCCAAATCCAAGCCAAGGGAAATTCAACCTGCAACTCGAGAATATTTCTGCTTCAAAAGTTGAAGTAAGCGTTTCTGATCTGTTAGGCCGCGTTATTTTGCAGAAAGAGCTACCAGTTACAAACAAACAAATTTCCGAAGAACTGGAAATAAAAGCTTCGAAAGGAATGTATTTGCTGCAAATTAAAGCAGGTAACCAAAGCACTTCCCGTAAAATAGTAGTTAAGTAATTCTTATAAAATCCTCTTCATAAAAAAAGCTGCTTTGGAGTTATCCAGAGCAGCTTTTTACTTTTTCAGGCTAAAACCCTAGCGTATTTCTACGGTCTGCGCAACGGCGGCTTCGTGCTCTTCGCTGAACACGCGTTTAACCCAGCGCGGCAGGAAGAATGAACCTAAAATCAGATACAGGTAATACGTTACAATGCGGTAAAGCAACACAATAATGGCCGTAAAACCGCCCAGATAACTTCCGAAAAAAGTGGGGAAAGCTACTTCGGCAATACCGGCGCCGCCCGGGGTAACCGCTACCATTAATACTACTTTATACACAAAATTGCGGGCAAAAAGCAGCAAATGGTCGTGGAAATGAATATCGGTGAAAGCGGCAATGAGGCAGTTAATTAAATAGTAACGGGCTGTCCAGACGAAGGCGGTGGAGAGAATTGCTTTTACCCAGTAACCATAACTGTGGCCTTTAATTTCGTGCGAAGCCCAAACGAGTTCGTTGCCGTGGCGGAACGCGCCCGTACGCCAGCGCCGCAGCAAAGGCAAACTGAAAATGCGGATAAGCAAACGTTTTACGCCGTTCGGGTTCACGAAAAGCGCATAGGTCATAATAATGGCGTAGGCTGTAATGAGCAGGTAACTGACCAGCAAGGCAAATTCCAGACCGGAGCTAACCGAAAAATTCAGGCCATCCACATCCGGAAAGATCTGGCCTTTGGCAAAATACAGGATTATAGGCGCTACAATTACAAAATACCAATTGTCGAGCATGGCCGTAACGATAACGTAAGCCAGCGATTTTCCCAGCTTTATGCCTTCTTTATGCAGCAGAAAAGTAGCAATGGTAGAGCCACCTACCACCGAAGGCATTACGCAGGAAGCAAATTCCCAGAGCATGATCACATCTATAGATTGTTTCCAGCTCAGGAAACGGCCGGTAATGTGGCGGATGCGGTACATATACCCAAAATCGCGGACGATGAGGACGGCAAACGTGATGAAGATCCAGTGGAGTTTGGCATCCAGGAGGCGCGAAAAATCCTGCGCGGCCGGGTCGCGATAGATCATATACGCCACCACGGCCAGGCCAATAGCTACCGGAATGGCAATTTTGGCTGGTGTGAAGTGACGTAAAAAACTCTTTTTATTTAAATCCATTTATTCGGGATCAGAATCTGTATTGGTAAGGGTTTCGGGCGAGGCATGGATCTCGAAGTTATTAAAACCTTCGCTTACCTGCACCCAGATCTCATTGAGCTGAATTAACTCCAGAATGGCCAGGAAGTTAAAGATAACGCCAATTTTATCGGGGAAGTCTTTCAGTAACTCGGTGAAATTTACAATGCGCCGTTCGCGGATCTGCGTCTGCACAAAATCGCGTTGCTGCTCAATGGTGTAGGGGTAAGTAAAAACGGTATGTTTCGGGCGGTTCTCTTCTTCCTCAAAACGGTTCATCACCTTCTCGAAAACCCGCATCAGCTTGTATAAACTCAGGTCCTGCATTTCCAGCTCTACCGAAGTTTTTGCCGCCAGGATCTTCATTTCATCTTCCAGGTTGCCGCGTTTTTCCTGTTTCAGGCGGTTCTCTTCCATTTCCGAAAGTTCGGCGAGCACGGCTTTATATTTCTTGTATTCTAAAAGGTGCTGTACCAGTTCCTTGCGGGGGTCAATTTCGTTGCCCTGTTCGTCTTTTTCGGTGCGCGGAATGAGCATTTTGGCCTTGATGCGCATGAGCGTGGCGGCCGTCAGGATAAATTCTGAAGCCACTTCCATG
Organism: Adhaeribacter terreus; assembly: GCF_042657365.1. NCBI lineage: Bacteria > Pseudomonadati > Bacteroidota > Cytophagia > Cytophagales > Hymenobacteraceae > Adhaeribacter > Adhaeribacter terreus. Next base: position 193,639 of record NZ_JBHSKT010000001.1, read on the forward strand.
TTCAGGTTTTCGAGCTGCTGCAGATACCCCATAAAATCGTTGGTGATCTTGAAGATCGGAATGTCATGGATGTCCAGTTCATCGCGTTCGATGAAGAACAAAAGCAGGTCGAAAGGACCTTCGAACAAGGGTAATTTTATTTCGAAACTCACGGTTTTGGTATCTGGTAGCAAGTAGCAGGCAGCAGAAATTTTGCTTTCCGGCACTTTTTCGGCTCAAAATCATAGCGTTTTAGCCTGAATTTCAAACCGGAACGTAAAATTACGGAATTTATGTGCGGTACCCAATTTTGTCGGAACTTGGATTCGTCAGATTATTGGATTAATGGCTTTTAGAAAAACATAGTCAGATTTTATATCTTTAATATCTATAGCGAAATCCTGAAAATCTTTAAGATCCTTAAAATGGTGTTCAGACTTTTTCGGGGCAAAACCATACCGTTTTGCTTCCGCTTCGTTTAACCGATATGCAAAACCAAGTATTTAAAAAGCTGCTTCTAAGTTTATTTATTCTCATTTTGAGCATTAGCATAGGCGCTGTGCAAACCGAAGCGCAGAAAGCAAAAAAGCTTAAAATTGAGTTAGGCGAAACGTTCCGAAACGACCAGGTGAAAATTTACCTGGACAAAAAGCTGGTTTACGATAAACGCATTTCAACTTCCGATTCTGCTACCATTGCCGACCTCTTTTATGTGAATAAGCCGAAAAAGCCGTTTACCATTTCCGTAGAAATAAACGGTGTACGGTACGAGAAAAGCAGCCCGAAACAGCAAAAGGAACTGGATGACGAAAATTATTCTCTGCTGATAAATTACAACCGGGAAAACGCCGAAGTTGAAGTTGAAACCCAGTCGCTGATCATTCTTTACGATTAGAAAACGATTTTCTGGTTGTCTGAATTGGGGTTCGCCAGATTTACGGATTATTGGATTTAGAATGCAATCTGATTAATTCACTAATCTGACGAATCCCAATTCAGACAATAATCCATACCATTTTCACTTCATTCCCGTTTAACTTTTCAGGCCCGAAAGCATAGCGTTTTGCGGTGCTTGAAATTCCGGCGGCAGTTTAATTGAAAATTGTGTAATTTTACCAGCTTAATTGCCCGAATAAACAAAAACGGAAGCAAACTTTTTTGCACCGGATTTGTTAAGTTATTGATCAAGAAATTCACCGCATGACGATAGAACCCGGACCCCTGTTAGCGAACATCGATTCGCCGGATGACCTTAAAAAACTGAGCCAGGACCAACTGGTGCAGGTTTGCCAGGAATTACGCCAGTTTATTATCGACAACGTTTCCATTTACGGCGGGCACTTTGGCGCTAGTTTAGGCGTGGTTGAGCTTACCGTTGCATTGCACTATATTTTCAAAACTCCTTACGACCAATTGGTTTGGGATGTGGGCCACCAGGCTTACGGACACAAAATATTAACCGGTCGGAGAGATGTTTTTCATACCAATCGCAAATACAAAGGCCTTTCCGGTTTCCCGAAACGCAAAGAATCTGAGTTCGATACTTTTGGGGTAGGCCATTCTTCTACATCAATTTCCGCAGCGCTGGGTATGGCGGTGGCTTCGCAGTACAAAGGCGAAACTGAAAAGCAGCACATTGCCGTGATCGGCGATGGTTCCATGACGGCGGGAATGGCGTTTGAAGCGCTGAACCATGCGGGCGTAACCAATTCCAATCTGCTGGTAATTCTGAACGACAACTGCATGAGCATCGACCCGAACGTGGGTGCTTTGAAGGAATATTTAACCGATATTACCACTTCGGCTACTTATAATAAAGTGCGGGATGAGATCTGGAATATTCTGGGTAAGATCAGCAAATTCGGTCCGAATGCGCAGCAAATTGCCAGCAAAGTTGAGTCAGGAATTAAAGCTACTTTATTAAAGCAAAGCAATTTATTCGAAAGCCTGAAGTTCCGTTATTTTGGTCCGGTAGATGGCCACGATGTGCTTCATTTAACGTCGGTGCTGAACGATCTTAAGAATATTCCGGGTCCGAAATTGCTGCATTGCGTTACGGTAAAAGGCAAAGGCTATGCGCTGGCGGAAAAAGATCAGACCAAATGGCATTCGCCGGGCTTGTTCGATAAAATTACCGGCGAAATTTATAAAACTGTTTATGAAAAGCCGCAGCCGCCAAAATATCAAGATGTTTTCGGGCATACCATGGTAGAACTGGCCGAGCAGAACGATAAAATTATGGGGATTACTCCGGCCATGCCGAGCGGTTGTTCCTTGAATATCATGATGAAAGCCATGCCGGATCGCGCTTTTGACGTAGGCATTGCCGAGCAGCACGCCGTTACGTTCTCCGCTGGTTTAGCTACACAAGGCCTGGTGCCGTTCTGCAACATTTACTCCAGTTTCATGCAGCGCGCTTACGACCAGGTAATGCACGACGTTTGCCTCCAGAACCTGAACGTAGTTTTCTGCTTAGATCGCGCAGGTTTCGCCGGTGCCGACGGCCCGACGCATCACGGTTCTTACGACATTGCTTACATGCGTTGCCTGCCAAATATGATCGTTTCGGCACCGATGAACGAAGAAGAACTGCGCAATTTGATGTTTACCGCATCGCAGCCGGATATGGGACCTTTCACGATCCGTTACCCGCGCGGCGAAGGTGTGATGCCGGAATGGCGCACGCCGTTGCAAAAGATTGAAGTAGGCAAAGGCCGCGTGATTCAGGAAGGCGAAGAAGTTGCGATTCTGACAATCGGCCACATCGGGAATTACGCCGTGGAAGTTTGCGAAAAATTAGCGTTGGAAGGTCTGAAACCGGGCCACTACGACATGCGTTTTGCCAAACCGATTGACGAAGCTATACTGCACGAGATCATGCGGAGATACGACAAGATCATTACCGTAGAAGATGGTTGCTTGCAGGGTGGTTTTGGTAGTGCGGTTCTGGAATTCCTGGCCGATAATAACTACACCGCCAAAGTACGCCGCTTAGGTATTCCGGATAAATATTTTGAACACGGCAGCCAACTGCAATTGCAGCACGAAGCCGGTTTCGCGCCGCAGGATATTGAGAAAGCAGTACGCGAAATGATGGCGCAACACGTATTGGTGCGTTAAAAACAAGGTAGGGTTTCGGCCTGAAAAAAGTAAAATTTAAACCTCACAGGACATAAAGACTTGTGAGGTTTTTTTTCTTAACAATAAAAAAAAAACGATCATAAAATGGAAACGAATAAAACCTTAAACCTGATCGCGCAGGCGAAAAAATACGCTTATACAGATTATAAAGCTGATACCGAAAAGCAGGTGGAAGAAGGCATGTGCGCTACTCCGGAGTTGCTCGATTACACCAAGCTGAACCTGCAACGCATGAAACGTTTGGATAAAACCGTCGGGCTTGGTACGGAAGTAACAAACGCGCTGGAAAAGCTTACCCGGAAATTAAACTGGGTGGTAATTTCGGAAGGCTGGTGCGGCGATGCGGCGCAGAACGTACCGGTAATTGCGAAAATTGCGGAAACATCGAACGGTAAAATTAACCTGGAATTTGTGCTCCGCGACCAGAACCTGGAACTGATGGATCTTTATTTAACCAACGGCGGCCGCTCCATTCCCAAACTGATCTGCCTGGATGCGGAAAGGCAACAGGAATTAGGAATCTGGGGACCAAGGCCGGCAGCAGCACAGGAACTATTTTTGCGGTTAAAGCAGGAAGGTGTGCCGAAAGAGGAATTTATTGCTGCGGTGCATAACTGGTACACTGCCGATAAAACGCAGAGTCTGCAGCAGGAATTAGCGCAATTACTGGAACAGTGGCAAGGGTAAGCTTCCGCGAAACTAAACTGGTATTTAAACCTCATAAGTCTCTAAGACCTGTGAGGTTTTTTTTCGTATTTTCGCTGGCAACCTAACCCGAAAACTATGACTGCCAAACCCGCCGAAAACACCCTTGTATTCCTGCACGGCTTCTGCGAAAACAAAGAACTCTGGAACGAACTGATCAGCAAATTGCCGGATAAGTTTCATTGCGTGGCGTTAGATCTGCCGGGTTTCGGGGAAAATAAAGCAACCCTGGAAGAACATACGATTGATGGCATGGCAGAGGCGGTGCATGATGAAATGAAGCGACTACACATTAAAAAATGCATTCTGGTGGGGCATTCGCTGGGTGGTTACGTGAGCCTGGCTTTTGCGGAAAAATACCCGAAAATGCTGCAGGGTTTGTGTTTATTCCATTCCAGCGCCCTGGCCGATACCGATGAGAAAAAAGAAGCCCGCAACAAGACCATCGAGTTTGTGAAAAAGCATGGCGTGGATCTGTTTATGGATTCTTTTGTAGCTCCGTTGTTTGCGCCGGAAAACCGCGAAAAATGTAAAAACGCTATCGAAAAGCTGAAAAAAGTCGGGAAGGCTACACCACAGGAAAGTATTATTAAAACCCTGCGGGCCATGCGCGACCGCAAGAAACGCCTGAAAGTTTTGAAAGAAGCTGCGTTCCCGGTTATGTTTATTGCCGGCAAAGAAGATGGCGCGGTGCCTTTGGAAGCAACTTTGGAACAATGCCATTTACCGAACAACAGCACCACCGTTTTCCTGGGCGGAACCGCGCATATGGGCATGTTCGAACGGCCTTACGAAACCCGGAAATCGCTGGAAAAATTTGCGGAACTAGTTTTTGGGTAAGGAAAGTCTGATCTAATTGCTTTGAGTTTTTCGGGTCAAAACCCTACCGTTTTGGGCTACTGAAATTAAACGAGTTCGGTTGGTTTTGTAACTTTTGCGCTTATTTTGCTTCGGTTTAACCGAATCTTTTTTGCCAGGTCAATAGCGGGTTTCTCAATAAACCGGAAGCCTAGGTAGCTGAGAACGATAAGAACCGGGGTGATCGCAAAGATCAAAACTGAAAACCGGGAAGGTTCTAACGTGCGGGCGCTTTCAATGCCGATACCAAAATAAACTACTGAAAAAATAAGGATGCCGTGCAGCAAATACGTGCTGTAGCAAACATGGCCTAAGAACTTTAAGGTCGCATTTCGAAGCAAGCCAAAAAGATCATTTCCCGCCGCGATCAACAGGAAGATTAAGATGATCAGCATTTTACAGAAAAGCTCGTCGGGGGTTTTAAACTGCGGAATGGCTAAAAAGCTTACCAGAATTACAAGGCTTCCGAATATGTTGTCGGTTTTTGACCTAATTGGAAAGTGCCTGACCAGGAAAGCTACTAATATTCCTCCCGCGAACGACAGATAATCAGCATAATGTTTCAGGCCGTGATATTTATAAAAGATCAGGATGAAAACTGTACCAAAAAGCAGGTAAAAACCCGAAGGTTTCTTTTTCAGAATAAAGAGCGCAATTAGCGGCAGGCTGAAATAAAAAAGCCATTCAAAACGGAGCGTCCAGGTTATTTTAGCGTTGATCAGGTTGGCCAGCGGATGCTTGTTCAAAACGGTTTCGCCCGGAATTTCGAAAGCAGCGAGCCGGAAAACGGAAACCAACCATTCTGAAAAACTGCCATTTAATTGCCAGTTGCTCAAGACCATTACAAAAATAATGATCACGGCCAGCGCGGCATAATACAAGGGTACCAACCGTAAAAACCGCGAAATAAAGAAGTCAGGCCAATTGAACGTTCCTTTTTGAGCATGCAGCAGCTTGGAGGTAAACAGAAAAGCGGAGATCATGAAGAAAAGCGCAACGCTGGTCTGTCCGAAATGATTGAACAGGTTAGATTTGGTAAGTGTCCAGGTGCCGGTTTGCAGATATTGGTGCCAGATGCTGGCGTGGTGAATAAAAACGCTGATGCCTAATAAACCTCTTAACCCATCGATGGATTCGTAGCGGCTTAGCTGTGAAGTGACTGCGGGTTTTAAGGTTCTGTTAATAGCGAACCCGGTTAAAAAAGCCAGCAGAAAAATAATAAGTGCGAATAAAGGATTTAACGGATCAATCATATTCGCTGTAATTGTGGTCATCGGGTACTTTTCTGTCGGCGCTTGAATTAGGCAGCAAAATACAAGATAAAACTTTTACGCAGGTTTGAAAAGCAAAATTAATCCACTAGAATATCGCATCGCTTTATTGATCTGTGCTGGAAATAGCAGCCGAATGTTTAAGCGGATCGAAAGGCGTGAAGTAGGCCTGGCCAAAAACAAGAAGGCCGTGCTGCGGGATCCAGAAATCCTGCAAATGCGTTTGTTGCGGCAAAATTGCAGGAACGCCCAGATCGTGGCCGGCAATGGTAGCGTGGCTTTCTTTTATAGCCCACATAATTTTAGGGTTTGCCTTGAAATGTTGACCGTTGGGAACTGTGCCCGTTAAATTAACTTTCTGTAAACCCAAAACAGTACCGGCTACTTTCCCCATCAGTTTTAGAATACTGTCACTTTTCCAGGCCTGTGCAGGCAGCAAACTACCGAGCGCGTTCATTGCAATGGTTACCGGCGTGGCCTGCACGTTTACGAACCAGGTTAGTCCGACGCTTTCAATATTCACCTCAAAGCTGTAATCATCCTGCCAGTTAAGAATTACGGGCGTTTTGTAAGTGTGAGCAGCTTTTTTGCCGAAGTAGCGGGTGCAGGAATAATGGGGATCTGTATCGGCGTAAAAGCTCCAGCTTTGGTTTGGCAAACGGTGCCAGACAGACGTATAACCTGCACCAACCGACGATGCCGGAAACCTGCGCAGCGCCAGCACATGGCCGGAGGAAAACGGTAAACCCATCACCCCAAAACCGTTAAACCGTTCTTCGGAGCCTGTGGGAAGTGATCTTTCAGCTTCCAGTTTCTGTGCCAGCGCTCGTGGTGTCATAGCTGCCTTTTTTATTGTTCACGTTACGATGTTTTGTTTACGTGGGCGGTTGGGAAAGGAGAATTGATTAATGCTTCATGTTTGATATTTTTTTAATTAGCCTTTCGAAATCCCTTTCCAAAAAATTGCGAAAGCCTGATCGATTATTTCCTGCCTGTTTTCGAGGTTCAGATTTTGGGTTAAAAACCCTACCGTTGCGTTAAGCTGCCCGCTGAAAAGATTGATAAAAAGGTTGCAGTTTATGGGTTCAATACTTCCGGCTTTTATGGCTTCCTCTACCAGATCCTGGGTAAACTGAAACGTGGAAGCTGCTTCTTCTTTGGTCAGGTTGGAAATGAAAGGCGAATTGCTGTACATGTTGAAGAAACGGAAGTGATACGGATTATCCAGCGCCCAATCGATAGCCTTTTGCCAGAAATGCTGCAGCTTATTTTCTATGGTCGTTTCAGCTTCCAGGTCCTGCTGAAAGTAAGCTGCCAATTCCGTTTTCGCTTCTTTGTAAAGGGCGTTTATCAGTTCGTCTTTGCTTTTGAAATACAGAAACAATGTTCCCGTAGCCACCCCGGCTTCTTTCGAAATATTGGCCGTAGAAGTATTCTGAAAGCCGTTTTCGCAAAATAATTTCAGGGCTGCCGCTATAATGCTATCTCGTTTCCCGGACATAAGTTTCTGGTATTAATTACAGTTCTTTTTGCGTGCAAATCCTTCCCTACCCCTTCCAAAAGGGACTTAATCGGATTAATTAGCTACTTATAAAACACGCATTTTGTGATTGTCCCCCTTTGGAGGGGCAAGGGGGAGGAAAACATTAGCTGATCAACTTTTTTTACAACTTCCACCATTGCTTATCCGGGTATTGCTGATCCAGAATAATTGGTTCGCCAATAATGGGAGTGGTAATTTTTACCTGGTTTTCGGCGGCGGCTTTTACCACGCGGTGCAGCGGTTCGTCCCAATCGTGGAGCGCCAGCGCGAATTTACCTAAATGTACCGGGAACAGGACTTTAGCATGCAGGTCTTGCGCGGCTTGTACGGTTTGCTCGGGCATCATGTGGATGTAAGGCCAGTTTTTGTTGTATTGTCCGGTTTCTAAAATGGCAATATCCATAGGGCCGAATTTCTCGCTGATGGCTTTAAAATGAGAATCGTAACCGGAATCGCCGCCGATGTAAATTTTGTGCTCCGGCGTTTCCAGCACGTACGAGGCCCAAAGCGATTTTCCGCGTGACAAACCTCTGCCGGAAAAATGGCGCGCCGGCGTGGCTGTTAGTTTCAGGTTTTCGAAACTTGTAGCTTCCCACCAGTCCAGTTCCGTAATTTTATCTTCGGCAATTCCCCAGTTTTCTAAGTGCGCGCCCACACCCAACGGCACGTAAAAATGTTTAACTCTATCTTTTAAAGCGGTAATGGTCTGATGGTCGAGGTGGTCGTAATGGTCGTGGGAAATTACCAGCATATCAATTTCCGGCAGGTCTTTTACCGCGTAATTGTTGGCGCCTTTAAATGCCTTTACCATAAACGAAAACGGCGCGGCGTAGCCACTGAAAACCGGATCGACGAGAATGTTTTTGCCGTTGGTTTTGATGAGATAAGACGAATGCCCGAACCAGAAAATGGTAGGCTTTTCGGTCGAAAAAGTCTTCAGGTCAGATTTTACGTGCGGAATGGAATCGGCAGGCTGCGTGCTTTTAGATTTGTTAAAGAAGTCGTACATCATACCGAAAAAAGAAGCTTCTTCGGCCTGCACCGGCGTTTCAGATAAATTCTGGAACGATCCGTTTCTGTAGTTCGGCGATTGTTGGATGCGTTCCAGGCGTTTGCCTTTCGGGGTTTTGCCAAAAGGGCCTTGTTGCATGGCCATAAAACCAGTCATAGATAAAAGGCTGGCAATAATAAGTGCGGTGATCATAATGTGCTTCAGGAGTTTCATTCGTTGCTGTTAGCCTTTATACTGAAATGACTAATCAGTCAGTAAAGGTATGAACCGGTAATGAGGGCCGCAAGTTCCGCAAACCGGTTTGCCGCCAGAAGCAGGAATTAACCGGTTGAAAAAACAAAAATGCCAGGTAAAGAGAAGCTTGGCATTTTTTGAATTATCTGCAAATGAAAGAGATTAATTCGCTTCCGTGTATTTTTTAAAGTTATCTAGAATTGCCTGCCAGCCACCGCGCTGCATTTCTACGGGGTTCGAATTTTCAGCATCGAACGTTTCGGTTACTTTAGTTTCGGAGCCATTGCCAGAGAACGTTACTTTTACTTTCCGGCCGTCTTCCATGGAGTAAGCAATTAATTCGTTGGGTTTCACTTCGTCGTAAACGCCGTTAAAATCGAAGCCCATGCTGCCGTCTCTCGCTTCCATTCTGGACATAAACTTGCCGCCGGTACGCAGGTCGTTTTCAGCTTTCGGGGTGTGCCAGTCTTCGGAAGCGCTGTTCCATTTGGTAATGTGTTCGGGAGAAGTCCAAAGCTGCCATACTTTTTCTACGGGTGCTTTAATGGTCGTTTCTACGGTAACGCTGGTTTTTTCCTGGTTTGTCATGCGGTTAGAAATTAAAGTTTAAGATAAATATCTACTTTCGCTTACAGGTAAAGATAAATGAATCTGCTTAAAAACGGAATTATAGGAAGTGCGGGTTTTTCCGGTGAAAAGCATAGCGTTTCTGCAATAAAAAAAACGCCGGAGGTAACCACCCGGCGTTTATAAATCAATTTTCAATGCACTTATTCAGCTTCTTCTTTTCCAGCCGCGTTCATCATATTCAAACCAGCTTTGGCAATGGCGCTGTCCGGAAATTCTTTTAAAGCCTGTTCGTAATACGCTTTCGCCTGTGCGCCATTACCAAGTTGTGAGTAGCAATAAGCAATGTTTACCAAAGCCATTTCTTTGTAAGAAATACGCGAGGAACTCAATAAAAATATAGCGCGGAAGCGATCAAGCCAAGGCTTTTCCTGAAAATAGGCGTAGCTGCTTTCGAAGTAGGGAATAGCATGTTCAAAGTCGTTCCTTTTTATGAACATCATGCCGTACCGGTGGTATTTGGCAAGAAAAAACCGCAGGAAATATACCAGAACCAGATACGCGGCAATTGCCATTAAGCTTGGGGCGCCAACCTGCAGAAACTGAAACAGAAATACCATGGCAACAAACACGCAAAGCTGAAACGCCAGCGCCAGCCAGTTGATCTGCCGGATGATAGGAGTGCCTGATGCCATTTAGTGAAGCGTTGGTTGTGGTAAAAATTGTTTCAGCCAGGCCGTAGCTTCTTTTTCGCTGGTAAAGTTCTTCATAGGAATTGGCGATGGCTTAAATTTGAACAGGATCTTCATGATAAAACTGGCAAGCCCTGGCTCCGAAACCATGGCCATGGCCGAATAAATTTCCGGCAGTTTTTCGGTGGAAAGCTTGCGGGTTGCTTTATCCGGCACCGGCGAATTTTTCAGGTAAATTAATAACGGAACCGGCTGGTTGTTTGTAATGCGTTTTACAAAAGCCACGTTGCCGGAAATATTGGCTACCGTTCGTTTAATGCTTTTGGAAAGCGAAACCAGAATGCCGTTATCGTCGAACCAATACGTAGCTATTTCACCTTCAAAAGTGGGCCGGTCGGTAGGGATTTGCACGTCCATTTTTAAACGAGCCTGTTAGCCACCAGGTACTCCGCGATCTGCACGGCATTGGTGGCAGCGCCTTTGCGTAAATTATCGGCCACGATCCACATGTTCAGGGTTTTAGGCTGGGTTTCGTCTAAACGCACGCGGCCAACCAGAACGTCGTCTTTCTGGTGCGCATCTTTTGGCATCGGGTATTGCAGGTTTTTCACGTCGTCCACTACTTTTACGCCTTCGGTCTCGTGCAGCAAACGGTATACTTCTTCCAACGAAAAGTCGTTTTCAAATTCCACATTCACGCTTTCGGAGTGGCCACCCATAACCGGAATGCGTACCGCCGTAGCCGTAACCTGAATGGAATTATCGCCCATGATCTTCTTTGTTTCGTTCACCATTTTCATTTCTTCCTTGGTGTAACCATTGTCTTCGAACACATCTATCTGAGGAATTACGTTCAGGTCTATCGGGTAAGCGTACGCCATTTCGCCTGGCTGGCCGGCACGTTCGTTCATCATCTGGTCAACGGCTTTTTTACCGGTTCCGGTTACCGACTGGTAGGTGCTCACCACAATGCGCTTCATTTTAAAAGCCTCGTGCAGTTTGTGCAGCGCCAATACCATCTGGATCGTTGAGCAGTTCGGGTTGGCAATAATTTTATCGGCTTTGGTCAGTTCTTTCGCGTTTATTTCCGGTACCACCAGTTTTTTGGCAGGGTCCATGCGCCAGGCCGAAGAATTATCGATCACAAACGAGCCTGCTTCGGCAAATTTCGGCGCCATTTCTTTGGAAATACTGCCACCAGCCGAGAAAATAGCGATCTCAGGTTTGGCAGCAATGGCATCGGCCATGGAAACCACCTTATAAGGCTTGCCTTTGAAAGTGATGATATTTCCTACGGAACGTTCTGAAGCTACCGGTAACAATTCGGTAACCGGGAAATTGCGTTCTTCCAATACTTTCAACATTTCGGTGCCTACCAAACCTGTGGCGCCCACTACGGCTATTTTCATTTTATTTACGTACGCTGTTAAATTAAATTTGCTTATCCTTCTAGTTAAGAACCAAATACAAATTTAAGCACAAATCCTGAATGAGAAGACTTTTACTTTTTCTGTTGATTTGCCTACCATTTTACACGCCGGCGCAGCTGCTCGAAACATTCTCCGACGGCAATTTTACCACAAATCCAACCTGGAGCGGCGATGTGAATTTGTTTACCGTAAACGCTGTGAATCAGCTCCAAAGCAATGGTCCGGCGGCTACGGCAACGGGTTATTTAGCCACGCCTTCGCAAGTAAATATCGGGGCCGAATGGGAGTTTTGGGTGAACCTGAAATTTGCCACTTCTTCCGGCAACCTGGCAGAAGTTTATTTGATGAGCGATGTACCGAATCTAGCCGGCAGCCTGAACGGTTATTTTGTACGCATCGGCGATACGCAGGACGAAGTGAGTTTGTACCGCAAAACCGGCACCACCGCCACCAAAATTATAGACGGCACTGATGGCACCATTTCCAGCACGACCAATAACCTGGTGAAAGTTAAAGTGAGCCGCAGCGTTGCTAATTTGTGGACGCTGGAAATGGATGTAACCGGCACCGGCAATAGTTATGTTTCCCAGGGAACAGCTACCGATGCCACGCACCAGCGTTCGGATTTTTTCGGGGTTTTTATGCGATATACATCGGCTAACAGCACCAAATTTTATTTCGACGATCTTAGAATTACTGATCTCACGCCGCCGGCTTTGGTTTCTGCTACGTTAATTTCCGGCACGCAACTCGATCTGCTTTTTAATGAACCGGTAAGCCTGGCCACCGCACAAAATGTAGCCAATTATGCTCTTTCGGGCGGAGCAGGAAATCCGGTTTCAGCGGTGCTCGATGGGCAAAATCCGGCGTTGGTACATTTAACTTTTGGCAGCACTTTTTCGGGCGGAAACCATAGCGTTTCTATTAGCAATCTGGCCGATCTTTACGGAAATATTGCGCCGGTTTTAACCGCGAATTTCAGTTTTACGCCGCCGGTCATTACTGATTTTCACGATGTGCGGATCAACGAATTTATGGCCGATTTTAGCCCTGCGTTAAGTTTGCCAGCTACCGAATTTGTGGAGCTTTACAATCGCAGCAACAAAACCTTTAATTTGCAAAACTGGAAACTCACCGATGCATCGGGCGTGCTGGCAACATTACCGGCTTTTAGTTTTGCGCCCGGTACTTATGTAATTCTCTGCGCCCGCACCGATACCAGCTTGTTCAAACCTTTCGGAAGCGTGCTGGGCTTACCGAATTTTCCTTCGCTCAACGATTCCGGCGACAATATAAAACTGCTGGATAATACCGGAAAACTGATCGATAAAGTGAGCTACACGAATGCCTGGTACAACGACCCGACAAAAGCATCGGGCGGTTTCACGCTGGAGTTGAAAAACCCGGCTGCGGATTGTCCTGCGCCGGAAAACTGGGCAGCTTCCAACGATGTTTCCGGCGGCACGCCCGGCCGGCAGAATTCCGTTTTCAATACCACTCCGGACACGCAAATCCCAACGCTTTTAACCGTAGAAACGCTATCGAATTCCGCCCTAAAACTCACTTTCTCCGAAACCATGGATAGCCTGAGTTTAGCGAATGCAAACTATACCGTTTCTGGTGGAATTTCAATTGTTTCAAAAGTAGTTTCAGCCGGAAATTTTAAAGAAATAACGCTGAATTTTAGCCCGAATCTGGTTTTAGGAACTACTTATAATTTAACCGTTTCCGGCGCTGCTGATTGTGCGGGGAACGTAATGCAAACGGCAAACCAGAGCTTTGGAATTGGCGCGAAACCGGGTTTTAACCAGGTAATTATTACCGAAATTATGGCCGATGAAAGTCCGGTTGTGAATGCGCCAAACCCTTTGCCGGGCTTCGAGTATCTGGAGATCTTCAACCCGACCAACCAAACGCTCGATCTGAAAGGCATGAAACTTTCGGATGGAGGCACACCGGCGATTTTTCCAGCGGTTACATTGGCGCCCGGCGAGTATGCGATCCTGGTTCCGACTTCGCGCGTTGCCGCTTTTCAGCCTTTTGGGAAAACCATTGGGCTCAGTAATTTTCCTTCTTTTGCCAATGCCGGCGAAACCCTTAGTTTAAGAACTGAAACCGGCGTCCTGATCTTCAGCATAACGTATTCCGATACCTGGTACAAAGACAGCAATAAAAAAGAAGGCGGCTGGAGTCTGGAAATGATCGATGTAACCAACCCTTGTGGCGGCATGGATAACTGGACGGCTTCAGTTGCTCCGAACGGAGGCACGCCCGACCAGGAAAATTCGGTGAAGGCCAGCCGGCCCGATAATACGGCGCCAAAACTGATACGCGCCCAAGCCATTTCAGCCACCAAAACGGTACTGTTTTTCGATGAAAAACTCGATAGCTTAAGCGCAACGCAGGCAACGTATCAGGTAAAAAATGGTCCGGCGGTTGCGGCAGTTTCTATAGTTGGTGCGGAATTTAATGCGGTGGAAATTACGTTGGCGCAGCCATTAACGGCCAACCAGGTTTTTACGGTAGAAGTGCGCAACGTGCGCGATTGCAACGGAAATTTAGCTTCGGTTTTAACGGCCACTTTTGCGTTGCCGGTTCCGGGACTGAAAGGCGATGTGGTGATCAACGAAATATTGTTCAACCCGCGGCCGAACGGCGTGGATTTTGTGGAACTGGTAAACCGCAGCAGCAAGTACATCGATTTGAAAAACTGGCAGCTGGCGAACCTGCAAAATGATACGGTTTCGAGCCGGAAAACTATTGCTGTAAATTACCTGCTTGCGCCGCAGCAAATTGTGGCCATCACCACGCGCCCGGATATTGTAATGGCTCAATACCCAACGCACGATCCGAACGCTTTTCTGCAGATTTCTTCCTTGCCTTCTTATAATGATAAAGACGGCACCGTGCTTTTGCTGAACCCGAAGAATGAAATTGCCGATAGTCTTACCTACAACGAGAAAATGCACTTCGAACTTCTGGACGATAAAGAAGGCGTTTCTTTGGAAAGGATCAGGATAGACGGGCCAACTGAAAAAAGTAATTTCCATTCGGCGGCTTCTACAGTGGGTTATGCTACGCCGGGAAAACCAAATTCGCAGGTGCAGGAAAATGTGCAGGTTGATTCCGGACTTACCATCGAACCAAAAGCCTTCAGCCCCGATGGCGACGGTTATAAAGATTTTGCGACCTTCAATTTCAATGCTTCGCGCAATGGCCAGGTGGCCAGCATTACTATTTACGACAGCCAGGGCCGCGAAATAAAAAAGCTGGCGCGGAACGCTTTACTGGCCGCCGGAAATTTCTTTCAGTGGGATGGCACTACCAACGAAGGTAGAAAAGCGCCGGTGGGTTATTACCTGGTTTTGGTAGAGCTCTTTGACATGCGCGGGAAGCAGCAATCTTTTAAAGAAACGGTAGCCATTGGCGCCAGATTCTGAAACTGAAAAAAGCCCGCTTTGCATTTTCCTTTACTTTTTATGCCCGAAACCCTACCGTTTTTTCAGACCGGTCTGCTTTCTTAAAAAAACTTTTCCGGCTCAGGCAACCGTTTGCGCCAAGTGCGTGTCTACCCATTCGAAGGCCTTCAGTACTTCTAAACAGATGCTGAAAATGAAAGATTTGATCAAAATATTAATCCTGATCGGGTTGTTGATAATTGCCGCGCTGCAAGCCTGCGATTTCAACATGGAGGGAGAAGAAGTAATTTCGCCCGCAAAATTTACCGCGGAAACCAAATTGGAAAACGATTATTTGCGAACGCATATAAACCAGTCGCTGCCGCTGAACGTGCTTGCCAACGATGCAAAACTGCCGAACAGCACGCTGGTTTTCAGTGAACCGGAAAACGGCACAATCCAGATAGATTCGATGGCAGGAGGGTTTTTATACGTGCCGGCCAAAGATTTTAAAGGCAAAGAAATATTCAAATACCGCGTGTGCGGCGCCGGGCCTTGTGAGTATGCTACGGTAGAAATTATGGTATTTTAAAAGCAACGAAAGGTTGGCAAAGCAGGGAAATAAATACTTTACGGAAATAAAACCGTAGCCGAAGCGTTTATTTATCAGATATTTGGAAAAATAAGGCGGGTTTCCGCGGCTAAGTGAAAGAAAGTACTTAACTTAAAGCAGACAAAATTTTGGCTTACTTGGAAGAGGCAATAATTGAAGGATGTAAACGCGAAGAACCTGCGTTCCAGGAGCTGCTTTATAAAAAGTATGCTTCCCGGATGATGGCCGTATGCACGCGCTACGCGAAAACGCGTTTCGAGGCGGAAGACGTTTTTCATGATGCTTTCGTAAAAGTTTTCAAGAATATTCAGACCTACCAGAGCGGCTCTTTTGAAGGCTGGATGAAGCGTATTTTTGTGAACACCGCCATTAATAATTACCGCAAAAACCTGAAGCACTACGGCCACGACGAATTCGGCGAAGTGCACGATTTCAGCCCCGAGACCGACAGCGTTATCAGCGGCATTACTACCCAGGAACTACTCGATATTGTGAACCAATTGCCGGAAGGCTATCGTTTGGTATTCAATATGTTTGCCGTGGAAGGCTATACGCACAAAGAGATAGGCGAATTGCTCGGCATTGCCGAAGGCACTTCCAAATCGCAGCTGGCCAAGGCCAAACAAATGTTAAAGAAATTACTCAGCACTTATTCATTGCCTCAATATGCCAACTAAACAAGCGTTCGAAGAACAATTCCGCGAGCGGTTCGAAACCCTGGAAGAAGCGCCGCCGGCCTTCGCCTGGAATAAGATCCGCCAGGAAATAACGCCGCCGGCAGCTGTAAAACCAGAAGCAAAACCGGTAAAATTCAAATGGCTGATGCCCGGATCGGTTATTGCGGTTATTTCAGTAGCGTTGCTTTTTCTGTTGAAATACAACAAAGCCATAGAAAACCAGCAAATTTCGCACGCAAAAGAATATGCGCTGCAGGCCGAAGCCGAAGAACTACAGGAACCAATCACGGAAATTGCCCCGGTTGTTCCGCAGCCTGAAGTGAAAGCTGCCGAAAAACCTGCGTTCAAAGCCTATCAGGCAAAAGCTGGAAAAGTAACACAACCGGCAACTGATTTTGTGAAAAAACGCTATCTGAATGGGGGCGAAAAGTCGGCAGAAACGGAAATTTTAAAAGCGGAAGCCCCGAAGAAAAAACTGAATGCTACCAAAGTGGTTTACGTGGTAACCGTCGATCCGAAATCGGCTTCCGTAGAGAAATTTTCTACCTCTGTACCAGATTCGGCTGCTGCAGCAGGCACAGCTAATTAACCTAAGAAACCATTACCCGAACGGGTTGCTGCTCTTTGTTAATATACGAAGAACGGCAACCCGTTTTTGTTTTCCTGAAACCTGAACTCCGGCCGCAAATGCTTATGAGAATTAGTTACCTTTGCCCGCTTTTATGGAAATAGTTTACCTCTGTTTTTTCGCTTTTCTGGCTGGGTTTATAGATTCTGTGGTGGGCGGCGGCGGCCTGATCCAGTTACCCGCTTTGCTGGTTTTTCTGCCGCATACGCCGGTGCCGGTTCTGCTTGGAACTGGAAAACTGGTGGGCATAACCGGCACGGCTTCTTCGTTGCTGCGTTATTCCCGCGACGTAAAAATTAACTGGCGCAGCCTGATGCCGGCCGCGATTACGGCTTTCATTTTTTCATTCCTCGGCGCCCGCGCTATAAGCCATTTGCCCGTAGAAGCATTGCGGCCCATGGTACTTTTTCTGCTCATAGCCGTAGCGTTTTATACTTTCCTGAAAAAAGATCTCGGTTCGTTGCACGCGCCGCGGCTTACGGTTTCTAAAGAACGCTGGTACGCAATTTTAACCGGCATTGCCATTGGCTTTTACGACGGATTTTTCGGGCCCGGAACCGGTAGTTTTCTAATTTTTATATTCATCGGTATTTTCGGTTTCAGCTTCGTTTCTGCCTCGGCTTCGGCTAAAGTTGTAAACCTGGCAACTAATTTATCGGCGCTGGGTTATTTTGTCTGGAAAGGTTACGTGCTCTACCAGATTGCTTTGCCTATGGCGGCTTGTAATATGCTGGGTTCGGTGGCAGGTACGCAATTAGCTTTAAAACAGGGAAGTGGTTTTGTGAGGCGCTTGTTTCTGGTAGTGGTAACGGCTATAATTCTGAAGTTCGCCTACGATACTTTTCTGAAAGGAAGTTTGTAAACGTTTTGCTTTTTCGGTGCCATTCAAATTTTAGTTTCTCGCTTCCGATTCATTCAGAAGTAAATTTTTTCAAGTATCTATTCGTCTGGCTTTACTGTCTTCCTGTCTCAGAGTTTTTTGGCCCGAAACCATACCGTTTTCAGGTTTTCGCAAATGTCTTAAAGGGAATTTTTGGGGTTTCGTTTTTGAGTTTTGTAAGCTATTCCGATACCGTTTTTTCTGTTACTGAATCTGGTAACGTTTACTCGATCACGACTTTCTGCAGCGCTTTTCCAACCCGAATGAGATACAAACCAGCCGCCATTCTTTCAGTGCTGATCTCAAGTTTCAGGTCGGCAAGCAGGTTATGCTCCTGTATTTTTTTTCCGGAAAGTGAAAGTAGCTGCACTTTATTGCTTCGGAGTTCCGGCGCGAAATTCAGGTAGAGCTTTTTGTTTTCCGAATCACGGAAGACCGTGAAGCTGGCAGTTTTTGGAGCGTCTTTTTTAATGCCGGTTAGTTGGTAAGCAAGGTTTTCGAGTACAAGAATGCGGTCATCGGTAGCGGCGGGACTTCCGCGGCCATCTTTGTTGCTGGTACCAATATATACTTTACCGTCCGGCGAAACGCAGATAGACCGCAACCGGCCATATGCTTTATCCAGAAAAATTGCCTGGGAAGTTACGGCCGTGCCGGTGGAATTCAGTTGCAATTGTACCAGTTTCCGATCTTTTAAAGTTGTCATCAGCACAGAATTTTGCCAGGCAGGGATTGCCGCGTGGTTGTAAAAAGCAATGCCAGCCACCGCTAAAGTTGGGGTCCAGGCGGCCAGCGGTTCGCGTACGTTATTAGTTGCGCAGAAAGTTTGCTCGGTGGTGGTATTGCAGAAGCCTTCCAAGTTGGGCCAGCCGTAATTGCGGTTCGGTTCTATTATGTTGAATTCGTCGTCGGAGCCGGGGCCGTGTTCGGAACTGTAAATTTTGCTGTTGCCATAAGTCAAACCCTGCGGATTGCGGTGCCCGAAACTATACACATAACTCCCCGCAACCGGGTTATTGGCCGGCACCGAACCATCCAGGTTCAGGCGCAGCACTTTTCCGTTCAGACTGTTCAGGTTCTGGGCAAGACTGGTATTGCCAGCGTCGCCGGTAGTAAATAAAAGGGTTTGGTCTGGCAGAATAAGCAGGCGGGCACCGTCGTGAATAGCAGCCGCTACAATATTATCGAGCAGTACCTGCGGAGAAGCTAAAGCCGTGCCGTTATAAGTATAGCGGACCAGTTTTTCGGTTGGCGTGCCGTTTTTCGAATAAGTATAAGCTACAAATACGTGCGGATGCTGCGAAAAATCAGGATGAAGTGCCATGCCCAAAAGCCCGCTTTCGCCGTTTTGCAATACATCGGGAATAGTAACTAAAGCCGAAACCTGGCCGTTGGCAGGGTTCACCCGGCTGATGCGGCCGTAGCGTTCCGTCATCCAGATAAAATTATCGGGTCCCCAGACCAATTCCCAGGGAACTTCGAGGCTATGCGTTAAAGTACGGGGCGTAACCATAACCGAACCAACCGGAAACTGCGCCTGGCAACAAATAATGAAACTGTAAAAAAGAGTAAGAAGCGTGAGTATTTTTTTCATGCGGTTTAGTTTTTTTGAATCCGGAAATGTTAAAAAACGGTAGGTTTCCGGGTGTAAAAAGTGCCGGAAATAAGCTTTGCATTCCTGATGGCTTTCGATAAATTTAGCCAAACAATTCTGCTAATATGTACCCGGTTTACGAACGCCCGCCCTATTTTATTTACACCGATCCGGAAAAGGCCGATGCAATTGCCATTCATCAATACCTGAGCCAGGATTCGTATTGGGCAGAGAAAATTCCGCTGGAAACGGTAGAAAAATCGCTGCAAAACTCGCTGTGCTTCAGCGTATACGCAAACGAAAAGCAAATTGGTTTGGCCCGCGTCATTACCGATAAAGCTACGTTTGCCTATCTCTGCGATGTGTATATTCTGGAAGCATTCCGGGGGAAAGGATTGAGTAAATGGCTGATGGAATGCGTGCAAAGCCACCCGGATATACAAGGAATAAGAAGGTTTATGCTGGCCACCAAAGATGCGCACGGGTTATATGAACAATTCGGTTTTAAACTTTCCGAAGCCGGAAGATTGATGGAAATTGTGAACCGGGAAGTGTATAATTGAAGCTTCAACTTCATCCGGATAAGATTTTTTCTGAATTACTTTAAAGCAGTTTTCTGCCGAAAAACGCTACCTTTTTATGCTACAAAACCCATATAAAAAAACAGGCAACCCAAACCGGGTTGCCTGTTTTTCTGCTTAAAAGCATAGCGTTTTTAGAACGTTACCGTAGCCGCCATACCATTAGCCGGCCCCATCAGCGGCATAATAGAAACGTTTTTCATGCCTTTGGTTTTGTGCAGTTGCGGTACCAGAATCCCTGCACCTGCGCCAATGGCATAACCCAGTAAATTGTCGCTTAAAAAGTGTTTCCCGGCTTCCAGACGCAGGTAACCAACTGTAGCCGGAACAGCCGCCGCTGCGATCCAAACATATGGCCGGGCTTTGGAATCGGGGTTGAAATCGTGGAAGACTTTGGCGGCAAAGAACGTGGCACTTGCGGCCGCAGCCGTATGGCCGGCGAAGAAAGAATTCTGGGCGTGTTTTTTTGTTCTTTCGGTATTATCGGGGTCGTTGTTGTAAACCAAAGGGCGTTTGCGCTCTACGTGGGCCACCGACATGGTAAATAAAGCTCCGGTTACAGCCATCGTTTCTACATAAAGCACCGCTACCTGACCGGCTTTCTGGCTTACATCTTTATCTAAAAGCAGCAGGAACGGCAACGCAAACGAACCATAGAACGGGTAATCGCTTGCTTTTTTGGCGCTCAGACTGAAGTTTCCGGCCGCAAAACGATCGAAACTGTTGATCTCCCGTTTGGCAGCTTCCAGGTCAGCATCTATCGCGGCAAGTTCTTCTGAAGACGGAGCATGTTTATTTTCCTGGATCAGGTATAAACCGGTGGCGCTGGCCCCAACACCTACCAACGTTACGGGCAGGTCTGTCCAGGTTTTTGTTCTGTATGGCGAAGAACCAGTAGCGCGGGTTTTTACCGTTAGCTGCGTTTCCTGAGGAGTTGGGGTAACGGTTTCGGCTGAAGGTTGAGCGTAAGCAATGCCGGCAAACTGAACGGCTGCCAGCACGGTAAGCATGAGTTTTTTCATGTAGTT
The DNA here is from genome assembly GCF_042657365.1 of Adhaeribacter terreus. NCBI lineage: Bacteria > Pseudomonadati > Bacteroidota > Cytophagia > Cytophagales > Hymenobacteraceae > Adhaeribacter > Adhaeribacter terreus. The sequence continues at coordinate 214,470 of NZ_JBHSKT010000001.1, forward strand.
TTCAGAATATAATCAGAATTTAATATTGAGTTATGCTTAGGGAAACGGCCTGCTTATTAAAAGGTTATTGCCAGGCGGTTTTAACCGCTAAAAGCATACGGTTTTTCCGGAATCGTTATGAATTATTTCCCGGCAATGCGTTCGTATTCCAGGCGGGCCAGGGTAAAATCGTAGAGGGCATTCAGGTAATTGGTTTGCGCGTTGAGCAGGTCATTTTCGGCATCGGTTACGGCCTGGCTTTTTTCCAGACTTTGCTCGAACCGGATGCGGGTTACGCGCAGCACTTTTTCGGCGAGCTGCACATTGTCTTCGCGTATTTTCAGGTTTTGTTGTTCGTTTTTCAGGCTTAGTAATTTGTCGTAGATCTGAAATGTATAATCGCGTTCGAAGATCTGAAGTTGAACCTTCCGGCGCTTGCGGGTAATTTTGCTCTCCTGCACCAGCACCTTCCGGTAAAAGCCTTCGAATAAAACCCAGTTCAGCTGCGCACCGGCATACGATAACGGGTACCATTTTTCCTGAAAATCGAGAAACGTGAAATTATCGCGGTAAGCCTGCGAGCCGTAGTAGCCGTAAAAACTGAGTGTAGGCAAGGCAAGCTTTTTGTTTCTGGTTAAAAGCAAATTTTCCTGTTCCTGCTGCAAAAGTAAATTCAGGTATTCGGGCCGCGCTTTCAGGTCGAAAATATTGAGTTCGAAAACGGGTTGCGCGGTAGAAAGGAGCAGGGTATCGGTTAAAATTACGGCAGAATCGAGCGGAAGGCCGGTCTGGTATTTGAGGTTGAGCAGACTTTTTTCGAAGTTTTGGGTAGCGTTTTGCAGTTCGGCCTGCTGGGTCTGAAAGTTGAGTTTGGCGCGGTCTACATCAATGGGTTGCGCCTGTCCGTTCCGGAAAAGCGTTTGGGTGTTCCAGTAAAAAGCCTCGTTGCGCTGCAGGTTGCCGCGGGTCAGTTTAATTTTCTGCTGATTGATCAGGCAACTGTAATAGGCTTTTTTTACTTCCAGCGCTACATCGGTTTGTTCGGTCAGCAGGTTATTCTGCGCAATTTCCTGTTCCAGCTTCGCATGTTCCACCTGGTATTTCCGCTCCGGATCGAAAATGGTATAACTTCCTTCCAATGCCGCGGTCGTGCTGTATTTGGTGCCAAAAACTACCGGAATGTTCTGGCCGGGCAAATTCCGGAAATCGCCGGGCAGAATCTGGGTGGGCAGTTGCGCGTTGTATCGAGAATCCAGGTCAGCAGAAATTTTGGGATAATGGGCCGCTTTTTCCTGTTTGAGTTTTGCGCCGGCAATTTCAGAATCGTACCGGAGCTGCTGCACCGAAAGCTGTTTTTCCCGCGCATATTGCAAAGCCGTTTCCAGCGAAAGTAAATGAGTTTGCGCAAGCAGCAACCTGCTAAGCAAAAGCAGTATCAGCAGGCATAACGTACTTTTCAGGCTCCAAACCATAGCGTTTTCAATACGAAAATTTTAGTTTATGAGGTAAAGCAGTTGGTTCTTTCCTCATTTTTGGTTAGCCACTTCCTTTCACCTCAGTCTGTGCCCTCACAGACCGCCTTGCTGCTATTTCGGGTTTGCTGCTCACTTTTAACGGCAATGCTTCGGTCTGTGAGGGCACAGACCGAGGGAAGGGGTAAAGGGGCACAGACCGAAGTGAAGATTTTTGGTCCCCCTTTGGAGGGGGTTAGGGGGAGGACTTCACGCATTTCTGATCTTTGGTTTTAAAACCAGATATCCTAAAAATCCTCCCCCTTAACCCCCTTCAAAGGGGGACTTTTTCTCTCGAGACCTTTGGTCGAATTAATAACCTTTTCGTTCGAAATTTTCTTATTCTCTTCGCCTCAGACTCACTCATTCACCCCTTCATTTATTTACTCATTCAAGAATTCAATAATTCTCTCATTAAAAACCTCACGCCCTAAACACCGATGCTGGTTCCGCTTTGGTAATTCTTCGGATGGCAAAAAAAGCGCCGCCAATGGAAATAACCAGCGTTATAAGCAGGAAACCAAAGCGGATAAGAGGCGAAAAATTAAAGATGGCACCGGCGTTGGAAATGCCGTAACGGAAACCTTCCAGCAAAATGGAGCCGATGAGATAACCAACCGTAGCAATGAGAAAAGCCTGCGTTAAGATCAGTTTCCGGATGTAACCGTTGCTGGCGCCGATGGCTTTCATGGTGGCGTAATCTTTTATGCGATCTACGGCGGCCGAATACAGGGTTAAGCCAATAATTACCAGCCCCGAAACGATGGCAAACGCAATAAGCGAACCGGTAGAAATTGCAATGCCGCTGGAACTTAAAACGGTTTTTACGGTGGCTTTCGAAAAATCTTCGGGGAGCCAGGCGCGCACGCCGTAAAGGTGGCGGTTTAGCGCGTTGCGTACGGAATCGGGGTTGGCGCCGGGCTGCAGGTCTATCAAAAAGGCGTTTACTTTGGTGAGCGGTACGTTGCCCAGCGCCCGGGCCCGCTCGATGGTGGTGAAAACGTAAGCCGAACCGAAACCGCGCGCGCCTTTGGTTTGCGCTTCCACCTGCACGCGTTTGCCGTTTATTTCAAAATTATCGCCGAATTCAATATCCCCCAGGCTGGCTTTGTCGAAGAACTCCACACTTACCGCATTTTCCCGGAGCAGATCGTTTTCCGAGCCGTTTATCAGGTTCCAGGGACCGCCTTTAAAGGTTGGCGCTTCGGAACCAATAAGTAAAACGCCGTAGCTTTTGCCGTTCTTGAATTTGGCGCTTCCCCCGGAAACCACGTACGGATACGCTTTGGCCACGCCCGGAATAGATTCGGCCTGCCGCCCGATGCGCACATCGATCTGGCCCAGCGCGTTTACGTTCGTGGTGCGGTCATCCACGAGCCAGAGGCCGGTGGGCGTGTTGTCTACCAAAGAGCTCATGGCGTTGGTCAGGAATATGAAAATGCCGCTTTGCTGCCCGATCAGGAAGGTAGAAATGACCACACCCAGCAACGCCCCGATGATTTTGGCTTTGTCGTAGATCATGAAACGGAGGGCAGTCTTCAGCATTTTTCAGGTTTTTACTTCGTGAAAATGATACACTCCACCCGCATCCCGAAGATCATGTTCTGCCCGTTTTCGGCCTGAATCCTTACTTCGCGCACGCGCCGGTCTTCCAGGTCGTCGCCGACATCGCTGAAAAGGCTTTTCTTCTTTAAATAAGGCGCCGCAAAAATCACTTTCCCGAAAGCCAGCGTATCGTTCATGCCCTGGTGCCGGATGATTGCTTTCTGACCGATTTTTACCCGGTCGGCAAACAGTTCATCTACTTCGCAAAGCGCGGTAACGGGGCCTTCGGGTGCAAAATCTGCAATGGACGTGAAGGCAGTAACGGCCGCGCCGGGCGTCAGATCCATAGTAAGGACCAGTCCGTTTTTGGGGGCTTTTACATAGCGTTTTTCCAGGGCCAGTTTCGAGAGGTCGCGTTTCTGAATGGCATCGGCGACTGCATTCCGTTTTACGTTCAGTTCGGCTTGCAGGCGTTCCGCTTCTTTTTGCGCGGTCTGGGCTTCGGTGCGGGCATTGTCTGTGTTCTGCTTACTTTCAGCGCCCTGATCGTAAGCATTTTGCAGGCGCTGATATTGCAGTTTTGCATTAGCGGCTTTGGTTTGCGCAGCCGCCAATTCCGCCTGCGCCGCGCGAATTTCGGCCTGCCGGGTAGCAATGGTGGTTTCGTCGTTTTGAACCTGAGCAGCTTCAGTTTCGGTGGTCATTTCCAACAGCTTGTCGCCGGCTTTAACCGAATCTCCCGCTTCCACTAAGATCTGCTTTACTACGCCGCTGACTTCCGCACTGATCTGGATAATTTTTTCGGCGGGCTCAATGCGGCCAATGGCGGAAACCTGACTGGGATTGAAGCTGGTTTTGGGTTTTTCGGAAGTATCTTCTTCTTTTTTGCCGCAGGAAAACGCTATGAAAAACAGCAGCAAAACTCCAAAACGGTATCGGAAAACCCGGTAAAACCCAAAGACGGTATTTTTAACGGTGGTGCGCATGTTTTTCCGATCTATTTTTAATTTCCGAAGGTGAGTTTATTGCTTAACAAGTCCGTTCTCGACTTTTAATATACGGTCGGCGTAGGGTTCGAGGCGTTTGTCGTGGGTAACTACGGCTACAGCTTTGTTCTGGCGGGCCAGTTGTTTGAGTTCCTGCATGATCACTTCCGCCGAAGCAGCATCCAAAGCCGCCGTTGGTTCGTCGCAGAGGATCAATTCGGGGTTGGCAACCAGGGCCCGGGCAATGGCTACGCGCTGCTGCTGCCCGCCGGAAAGTTCTTTGGGTAGAAAATGCTGGCGGTCGCTCATGTTTACGGCGGCCAGGGCGGCGGCGGCGCGTTCTTTGGTTTCCGCAGGTTTTACGTTGGCTAGTTGCAGCGGCAGCAATACATTTTCTAAACTGGTAAGCGGCGCAATAAGGTTAATACTCTGAAACACAAACCCGATTTCCTGCAGCCGCAGTTTCGCCAGTTCGGTTTCGTTTAAAGTTGAGGTGTAAGTGCCGTTTATGTTCACGCGGCCCGCGGTAGGATAAATTACGCAGCCCAGCAGCGAAAGCAATGTGGTTTTGCCCGAACCCGAAGGCCCGATAACCAGGATCAGTTCGCCGGCTTTTATTTCCAGATCGGTGGGTTGCAGCGCTATAATTTCGGTGTCGCCGCTTTGGTAAACTTTGGAAGCTTGTTCGAGCCTGGCAATAATGCGGGTCATGCGGTTTTTTATTTGGTTAACCGGTTCGGGGGTGTTTTGGTTATCGCAGTTTTTGGGGTGGAAAGTATAGCGTTTTTGGATTTGAATAAGTAGGTTAGGTTTAAATAAATTAATACGATGTCGCAAGTTTAGGCGCAGCCACAACTTGTGGCTTCCAAATTATAGCCAGTTTGTAACAGGCGGAAGCATTTGATCAAACATTTCAGCATTTAAGGCAGGCAGTATGGTTGCCTTTCGGGCAAAGTCAGTTACAAACTGACCAGTTTTTGCCCGCAAGTTGCGGCTGCGCCTAAACTTGCGGGATGTGAGGGAGCAATTAAACAGCCGTTTTTTAGTCTGAAACTATTGTAGTAATTTTGTCCTCCTTTAGCGCTTGTATCTTCAACGCGTTTTTACGGTTTTTTAATAGTTTTTGTACCTAACATTTAAACGAAATGCCTTATTTATTTACCTCCGAATCGGTTTCGGAAGGACACCCGGACAAAGTAGCCGACCAGATCTCAGATGCACTTCTAGACGAATTCCTGCGCCAGGACCCTGCTTCTAAAGTAGCTTGCGAAACCCTCGTTACAACCGGTTTGGTGGTGCTGAGCGGCGAAGTAAAGTCTGAAGCATACGTAGATGTGCAGAAAGTAGCACGCGATGTGATCAAGCAAATTGGTTATACCAAATCTGAATATAAATTCGATTCTGAAGCCTGCGGCGTTATTTCCGCCATTCACGAACAGTCCGGCGATATTAACCAGGGTGTAGAGCGCGCCAAGCCTGAAGAGCAGGGCGCCGGCGACCAGGGTATGATGTTCGGTTATGCCACCAACGAAACGGATTCTTACATGCCGCTTGCGCTGGAAATTTCGCACGTATTGCTGAAAGAACTGGCTGCGATCCGGAAGGAAGGAAAAGAAATGACCTATCTGCGCCCTGATGCCAAATCGCAGGTTACCATTCGTTATTCCGATACGCACGTGCCGGAAACCATCGATACCATTGTGCTTTCTACCCAGCACGATGAGTTTGGCGGCGAAGCGGAAATGCTGAAAAAGATCAACGACGATGTGCTGAATATTTTAATTCCGCGCGTGAAAAGCAAGCTTACCAAAGTTGCTAACCTGTTCACCAACGATATTAAGTACCACATCAACCCGACTGGTAAATTCGTAATTGGTGGTCCTCACGGCGATACCGGCTTAACCGGCCGTAAAATTATTGTAGATACTTACGGTGGTAAAGGTGCTCACGGCGGTGGTGCATTCTCCGGCAAAGATTCTTCTAAAGTAGACCGTTCTGCTGCTTACGCGGCGCGCCACATTGCTAAAAATTTAGTAGCTGCGGGTGTTGCTGATCAGGTTTTAGTGCAGGTTGCTTATGCTATTGGTGTAGCCGATCCGGTTGGTTTGTACGTTACAACTTACAACACAACTAAAGTAAAAGGCGCCAACGTGGAATTGTTAAGCGACGGCGAAATTTCTGAAAAAGTAGCAGGTTTGTTCGATATGCGCCCTTACGGCATTGTAACGCGCTTCGGCTTACAAAACCCGATCTTCGCAGAAACGGCTGCTTACGGACACATGGGCCGCACCCCGGAAAAGAAAACCGTAAAAGTGAAACAGAACGGAAACTGGACCGAGAAAGAAGTAGAAACCTTTACCTGGGAAAAACTCGATTACGTAGATAAAATTAAAGCTGCTTTCGGTTTATAAGCTGAAAACGCTACCGTTTTTAACTGAAAAAGTCAGGCCGTTTGGTCTGACTTTTTTGTTTATGGTTAAATGATAAAACTAAACTGCCAAGCCATAAAAATGGCTGAAAACCAAACTTGCAAATAGAAGAATGCTTAATGCAATTGCTATATATTCGGTCAGGTTGCGTTCATGCATTGGCTGAACTTTTTTTATTTCACGCTTTAGAAAATGCACCGCAATGAAAGCAAAAATGGCAGCAAAAATTGAATAGTAAAGATGGTCTTTGCCTAGAATCAGGAAGATAATTGGAATGCCGCCCAATACATAATAAGCGAATTTCAACGCTACGGCTTTCAGAAAAGGGAAAAGTCTTAATGCGATCATAAATTTAAATTTTAAGCCGAAAGTAAATTCCGGAGGTAAATTATATTTTTCAGGTTTTTGCCATAATCTACCAGCGTAAACCAAGTTTTAGGTTTGCTTTCCACAAATACTTCCGAAAGGCCGTTCTGTAGTTTGTTTACTTTTATGGTTATTTTTTCGCCGAAAGTTTTTGCCGTAAACGAAGTTTTCAGTTTTATCAGGTCCGATTCTTCTGTTAGTTCCCAATCTTTGGTAGGGTAATTACTTTGCAACTTTTCCAAGATCTGCGCTTTGGTTAAAGGAACCTGCATGTGCGTAACCTGGTGCATAGAAAGCGCTTCGGAAGTGAGTTTGCCGGGGTGCAACTTTTTAACTGCAGCAATCTGCGAAAAAGTGAAAACAAACGCCAATATTAGTCCTAAACCTAAGCCTGAAAGTAACGGGTAATGTAATTGTTGGTTTCCGCCGAAAAAATACAGTGTTAAAAACTGGAAGCCGCCGTAAGCTACGGTTAAAATGAGGAACAATTTGGAGAAGTATAAAATGGCAGCTTTCATCTTTTTGGGTTTTAAAGGCTAAAACCATAGCGTTTTACGAATATAAAACGTTCGTTGTTTATAAGCAAATTAGGCTGGCAATTTACCTTCAAGTTTCACAATCTGTAAACGGATATTTTCCGGGATTGGCACTTTCTCATTCTTCGTAAAATCGAACATCACGAGCACATCTTTCGCTTCGGCAGCTACTTCGCCATGTTTATTTAATATCTGGTGTTTCAGCCCGAAACTGGTGTTTTTTATAAAATCCAGCTTAACCTGCACGGTAATATTTCCCGGAAAATGCAGCTCTTTCAGAAAATTACAACTGGTAGAAGCCAGAATTGCGCCCACTTTCGTTTCCTTGAAAAGCTGCGTCAGGCCAATGGCATCCCAGTAATTTACCCGCGAAGCCTGCACATATTTAAAATAAGATACGTTGTTTACATGGCCGAAAAGGTCCATTTCGCTCCAATCCAGGCGCAGATCTAATTTAACCGGGTAATATTCCATCTGTCAATTCAGGTTTTTGTAAAGGTAAGGCATTGGGTAGAAATAATGTCATGCAAACGTAGAGACAAAGCATTGCCTTGCCTCTACAATTTCCGCATTTTCTCATGCCCGGGTTTTTCGGACCTAAACCATACCGTTTTCCGAACAAAAAAGCCCGGCTTACGGGCCAGGCTTTACTTTGTATTCGTTTCATCGGAAAACTGAAAGCATTTTCAAACCTTCAAATTCCCAAATCTTCAAATCAAACGTTAGTGCGACATCATTTTTTCCTTATGCCGTTTTATTTGCGTGGTGAGGGCGTTCAAAGCCTGATCGGTAGCAGTTTCAAACGTAGTAGCTTCTTCTTTAACGAAGAGCGTGGCGCCGGGCACAAACAGTTTTACCTCTACGGTTTTGTTGGCTATGCCATCGTTATTATTCAAACGGAGAAAAACTTCCCCTTCGGTTATGCGGTCATAATATGTTTCCAGTTTGTCGAGGCGCATCTGAATAAAATCGAGCAGTTTCTGGTCGGCGTCGAAGTGGATGGAATGCATCTGTAATTTCATAGTGATTGATGGTTATAATGTGAATACTAAGCCTTTGGATGGGCTTTTTCGAAAATAGCTTTTAGTTTTTCAATCGAATTATGCGTATAAACCTGCGTGGCCGCCAGGCTACTGTGCCCCAGCAATTCTTTAATAGCGTTCAAATCGGCGCCATTATCGAGCAAATGCGTGGCAAACGTATGCCGGAGCATGTGCGGGTTGCGGTGCTGCGAAGTGGTTACCATGCCCGTATATGTTTTTACAATGCGGTAAACCAGCTTCGGGTAAAGCGGCTGCATTTTAGCAGTAACGAGCAGAGCGGCCGGTTGGTTTTCCGGAAATTCGAGCGTTTTGTGTTTTAAGTAGGTTTTCAGGCAGTTTTCCAGCGAATTGTTTAGCGGCAATATTCTCTCTTTCTGGCCTTTGCCCAATACTTTTATAGTTTTTTTATGAAAATCGATAGCGTTTTCCTGCAAGCCAATAAGTTCGGAAAGGCGCATGCCGGTGCCGTAAAGTAATTCCAGCACGGTTTTGTCGCGCCAGCCTTCAAACGTATCGGCAAATTCTATTTGTTCGAAAAGCTGCTGCATGGTTTCCTGGGGCAGAAATGCGGGCAGTTTTTTACCAGCTTTGGGAGCCGTTACCTTCAGCATAGGGTTTTGAGCGATAACGCCGTTTTTCAGCAGGAATTTGTAGTAGGAGCGCAGACAGGCAATTTTGCGGTTCACACTGCGGGCTTCCATGTTGTTTTGCAGCAAACTCACGATCCAGGAACGGATAATGGTATGATCGGCTTCGGCCGGGTCGGAGATCTGGTAGGTTTGCGCCAGGTATTCGGCAAACCGGCCCAGATCGGTACGGTAGGAGGTAAGCGTGTGCGGACTGTAACGCTTTTCGTAGGTAAGGTATTTAAAAAATAAATCCATAAATCAGTATCCCGGAGCAGCTGCAACGGTAATACTAATTTATGGATTAAATATTAGAAACCTAGTAAAAAATACTAGTAGTTTTCGTTTGCGAAAAGGTTCTGGATATAAGCAGCTTTTTGTTTCTGCTTACGCTTCGTGATAGATGGCTTCTGGAAGAATGTACGCGAACGCAGTTCTTTCAACACACCAGTTCTTTCGAATTTCTTTTTGAATCTTTTTAAAGCGCGGTCTACCGACTCGTTATCCTTAACGTTTACAATTATCATATTAGGTTTTGAATTACTTATTTTAAAGGCTGCAAATTTATATAGAACATTCCTGAAAGTCAAGCGAATTTAGTGAATAATGATTAGTGATTAGTGAGTAGTATCAAAAAAATGGGTTTTGAGCTAGAAAACGAAGGTTATATGAATGAAAAATTTTCAGACATTTTATCTTCTCAGTCCAGAAAATACTAATCACTAATCATTATTCACTAATCACTATTTAAGAATTGCGCGGGAAATTACCAGTTTCTGGATCTCGGAAGTTCCTTCACCAATGGTGCAAAGTTTCGAATCGCGGTAATATTTTTCGGCCGGATAGTCTTTGGTATAGCCGTAGCCGCCGAAGATCTGTACGCCTTCCGTAGCGCAACGTACAGAAACTTCCGATGCGTAGTACTTCGCGAAAGCAGATTCTTTGTTTACGTTCAGGCCTTTGTTTTTCATATCAGCAGCGCGGTACGTTAATAAAGAAGCGGCTTCAATTTCGGTAGCCATATCGGCCAGTTTAAAGGCAATGCCCTGGAAATCGGAAATAGGTTTGTTGAACTGGTGACGCTCTTTAGAATAAGCCAATGCTGCCTCGAAAGCGCCCTGCGCAATGCCTAAGCTAAGCGCCGCAATCGAGATCCGCCCGCCATCCAGCACTTTCATAGCCTGAATAAAGCCTTCGCCTTCTTTGCCCAGCATGTTGCTTTCGTGCACGCGACAATCGGTAAAGATCATTTCGGTGGTTTCAGAAGCGCGCATGCCCAGTTTGTCTTCTTTGCGGCCGCCTTCAAAACCCGGCGTACCACGCTCAACTGCAAAAGCGGTCATGCCGTGCGAATCGCCCACTTCGCCGGTGCGCACAATTACCACCGCAATGTTGCCCGATTTTCCGTGCGTGATGAAGTTTTTCGCGCCGTTAATTACCCAATATTCGCCGTCTTTAACAGCAGTAGTGCGCATGTTGCCAGAGTCTGAACCGGTATTCGGCTCCGTTAAACCCCAGGCGCCTATCCACTCGGCGGTAGCCAGTTTTGGTAACCATTTCTTTTTCTGATCTTCGTTACCGAAAGCCAGAATGTGGCCGGTGCAAAGCGAGTTGTGCGCCGCCATAGAAAGACCGATAGAACCGTCTATTTTAGAAAGTTCGGCAATTGCGGTTACGTATTCAAGGTAGCCGAAACCGGAGCCGCCGTATTCGGTTGGCACCAGCACGCCCATTAAACCAAGTTCGCCTAAAGCTTTGAAAACGTGCACCGGAAATTCTTGGCTTTCGTCCCATTTCATCATGTCTGGCTTGATGTGTTTGGCACCGAAATCGCGGATCATCTGGGCGATCATTTTCTGGTTTTCAGTAAAAGTTAAATCCATTTATAAGAAGGTTATGCGTTTAAAAACGGTAAGCTTTTGAAGTAAAAAAGTAATGCAAAGCTAAACAAAAGCAGCGAATTGCCGAATGTCTGCTTCTTTAAATTGGAAAGGTGAGAAAGGAAGTAAGTTTAGCAGGTGTTTTTTTTAGATGAACCTTGCTACCTTTAGTCCGCCTGCTCTCCGCCCGAAACCTTAAATGTTTTGCTCCCTATGAAAAGACCCGTACTTTTTCGCGCTTTTTTGATAGCGTTTTGTTTGGTTGCTGGTTTTAACTTAAGGCTTGCTGCCCAAACTGAATCCGTTACTGATTACCAATTTTCAGCTTATAACGGCACGTTCACGCCTTTGCCAGCTACTGCTTCCGTAGTTTCATTAGCTTCTCCGTTTGCCCAAGCAGTACCAATCGGATTTACGTTCAATTTTGCCGGTGCAAATTATACCACGGTCTACGTTTCTGAACAAGGATTCATTTCATTCAACCCGGCTGCTAAAGGAGAATATGAAAGTAATCTTTCGGGGAATAACGGCCCTATAAACGACCCGTCAACCTCCCGCCCATTGATTGCACCCTTTTGGGATCAATTACGTGGAAATCTTCCGCTTTCAAAGGCCTCTACGATCAACACCGGTTTGCCTGGTAATCAGATTTTTACCTTTGAGTGGTTGAATTATAGGTGGGATGGTTTATCTACGACTTATGTCATTTCTTTCCAGGTAAAACTATACGAAGCCACCGGTCGCATCGAATTTCATTACCGGCAGGAAAGCGGAACACCGTCCAATCCAACAGCTTCCATTGGTCTGGCAGGTACGGCTACCGGGCCAGGTAATTTTCTTTCACTTTCCGATACCGGCCCCAGCCCGAGCGTAAGCTACTTGGTTGAAACTGATAATTTGAGCCAGAAACCGGCCACCGGCCAGGTCTATGCGTTTACCCCGCCGCCGGTGCAGCCCGTAGATGTGCGCATCATTGCCTTAACCGCCCCTCTAGACAGCGGCTGCTACGGTGCCGGCCAGCCGGTTAAATTCCTGCTCAAAAATACCGGCAGCACGGCGCTTAACTTAGCCACCACGCCGGTTACCGTGCAAGCCACCGCCCGCGGCGCTAACGGTCAGAACTTTCCGCCGCTGGTGCTCAATACCGGCACGCTAGCCCCGGGCGCCACTCAGGAAGTAACCGTAGCTACCAATTTCAACATGCAGGCCGCCGGCATGTACCGCTTCAACGCCCGCGCATCTGTTTCCGGCGACGGTAATACTTCCAACGATTCTATGAAAGTGGCTATAAGCCGTACGCAGATGCCTACTTTTTTGCTGCCGCAGGCTGTCAATTTTACCAGTGTGAATGGAAATGGCTCGAATCTTCCAATTCTATTTCCTGGTTGGAAAGAGGCTGGTGGCGCGAATGCACAGTTTACTGGCTCGACCTGGTCCTATCGTGCAGGACTAGGTACTGCTACAAATAATACAGCTTATTTCAGAATGAGCAACGGCAGTGGTTCTTTTAATTCGATCATAAGCCCGAAAGTTGTACCGGGTGCTAGCTCTGTATTGCGTTTTAAAGCCGCCATTACCGATGTTAATAAAACCACCCCGCATGCCACGGGAATAGCCGGGACGAACGATTCGGTAAAAGTGATGGTTTCCACAAATTGCGGACTGAGTTTCACGCCACTTTTTTCCTTTAGCAGCACCAATGCAACAAGCCTCACCAACATGTTATCCGATTTCCAGGCTCCACTTGGTCAATATGCCGGTCAGAATATTATTCTGGGTATCTGTGCTAAGAATGGGAGTCGTGTTTCCGGGCCTATGTACGATTTCCATATTGATGATATTTTTATCGGAACGCCGCCGCCTTTAGATCTAGCCGTTACTTTTTTTGATTCCCCGTTAAAAACAGGCTGTTATTCGGCTACAGAACAGGTTTCGCTTACCCTGAGGAACAATGGCAGCAATAGCCTGAATTTTGCAACCACTCCGGCGGCAGTGCAGGTAAACGTTAGCGGCGCTACTTCCGCTACACTTGCTCATACGTTAAATACCGGTGTGCTTACGCCGGGCGCTACCCAACAACTTACATTGCCTACATTGCTTAACATGCTTCCGGTTGGAACCTATGACTTTACTGCCTTTGCCAAAGTTACCGGTGATCCGGATGCGACGAACGATACCGTTTACACTACGAGGCAGACCGACTCGGTTTATGCTTTGCCGCAAAGCAGCAGTCTTGCCGGTTTTACTGGCACTAATCTTTCAGCCATATTCCCGGGCTGGCGCGAAGCTAGCGGCCTCATTCCTGAAGGTACGCAGTCATCATGGCAGAGCGAAACCGGATTAGGAGGCGCGGGAAATCAAACGATCAAAGTGCAACTTGCTATGAATTTCTTTTACCATTGGATCGTCGGTCCGAAGGTAGTAGCTGGAACGAATACGGTTGTGCGGTTTAAAGCGGCCATTACTCATCACGGCGGATTTACACCAAGCCCGAGTGGCATGGCCAATACCGATGATATGGTGCAAGTGCTTGTTTCTGCTGATTGCGGGGCAAGTTTTTTTCCCATTTATACTTTTAATAGCCAGACCACTGCCGGTTTAAGCAATGTGCTCACGGATTATGGTTTTTCATTGAGCCAATATGCCGGTCAGGAAATTATAGTTGCTTTCATGGCTACCGATGGAACAATAGATAATCCGAATAATTATAACTTTCATCTGGACGATATTTTCATTGGCGACCTACCCCCGGCGGATCTGGGTGTAACGGCTATTCTTTCGCCGGCCCCGGCGGGCTGTTACAGCAATGCTGAACCGGTTAGTGTTACAATCCGCAATTTTGGTACGCAGCCTGTAGATCTGAGCAATACGCCGGTAACAGTTATGGCGCAGGTTAGCGGCGCTACAACCGCAACGCTTTCCGCATTTATAAATACCGGTACCTTGCTTCCGGCCGATACGCTGGTAGTAAACCTGAACCCCGGCCTGAATATGCTCGTCGCCGGAAACTATTTCTTTAAAGCTTACACCAATATTCTGCAGGATAATAACGCCGCCAACGATTCCACGACGCTTGTACGCACCCGTTACCCGCTTGCTTCGCTTCCGCAAAGCATAGACTTTACCGGCTTCACCGATGCCAATTTAAGCCAGGTTTTTCCAGACTGGCGCGAAGCTTCGGGAAAGGCGCCGTCGGGTACAGCCTCTAACTGGAAACACGCCATGGGTTTAGGCAGCGCACAGAACACCACGGCTAAAATTTACCTGGGTTCGGTTTGGGAAAAAGGCTGGCTTATCGGACCCATGTTCACGCCAAATCACAATACCCGCTTAACGTTTGAAGCCGCTATTACCGAGTGGTTTAACCTCAATCCGGACCCAACCGGCCTGGCCGGCACCGACGACAGCGTAAAAGTGATGATCTCGGAAGATTGCGGCGCTACTTTTCAAACGCTGTTCGTATTCGATTCGGCTAGTACCGTAAATCTGAAAGATTCGCTCACCACTTATTCCATGCCGCTGGGCGCCTACAAAAGCAAAGAAATCACCATCGCTTTTTTCGCGACCGATGGCCTTACAGACGACCCAAGCGAATATGCGTTTCACCTTGATAATATCCGGATAGAAGATATTATGGGTATGAAAGATGAAATTACTGCTGCACCGTTGCTGGTTTATCCAAACCCAAACCAGGGAATATTCTATGTAAACCTGAATGGTTTTGAAAAAGAAGTAACGCTTACGCTTAGCTCGCTTTCCGGGCAGGAGGTAATACAAAAAACCGTAAAAGCCGCAGAAAAACGCTATGCTTTTGAGATTAAAAACCTGAAGCCGGGTATTTATGTGCTCAAAGCCGTTTCGGAAAATCAAACCCGCGTGTGTCGCGTGGTGGTGCAGTAAGTAGGACGAATGAGGAAAGATAAAAGACTTTTTTGACTTAAAAGCATACCGTTTTTTTGTTGGCCTTTAAACAAAAGTAGCGCAGGGTTTAAACCCTGCGCTACTTTTGTTTCATAAACGCTAAAATTTGCCTGGGAAAAGTCTGAATCTGAAAAAAAACGGTATGCTTTTAAGGCAAAAAAGTCAGGATGTTCAATTACACTTCTAAAAACTTAATCGTAGTAAAATTCCTGCGGCAGCTTTTTATAGATCGGGAATATCCAGCCCAGTTTAATGCCGTAAAGCAGATCCAAACGGCTGGCATCGTCTTTCCGCATCTGGTCGAAATTATATTCGCGGCGGTTTTTGGTAAAGGCCTGGGTAAACTCCAGATTCGCAAAAAAGTTAATGCGGCGGCGTTTGTCCAGGTACATATAACCCAGGTTCTGCGTAATTGCCAGGCCGTTGGTCAGGCGGTCGTAGCCTTTCTGATATTCGCCCCGGATCTGCGGGAGCGAACGCGTTACATCTTCGTAATTGATTTTGTGCTGCATAAAACCCACGCCGCCCATAATAAAGAACCCTGAATTTACGCTCGCCCGGCCAACCGGCGCCGAAAATAATTTGCCGGCTTTAAATATTGGCAGCTTAATGCCGCGCTCTGTGATCCGGACATCGGCATCTAACCCGTCTTCACCAAGTAAAAATCCATCCTGCGTCCGCAGGCTATCCAGCGGTCTTTCTTTTATTGTTTCACCGAACAAGTAGCTGAAATCGGCACCGAAAAGCCAGTTCGTTTTTGTTTTAAACAGGAAGCCGCCGCCTACTTCAAAATTGTTTCCGAAACGTTGGGCCATATCACCGCCACTCAGATCGAACCCGCCGCCTGCATAGATCATCGGAACATGCATCAGCGAATCGGTTTTCCGCGATTGAGCTTCCGCTTGCGAAGAAAAGAACTGCAGAAAAATGGCAACAGCAAGAATATATTTCGGCACAGGTTTAGAAAACGGTAGGGTTAAAGCACTAAAAACTACTGAAGCAAAGTTACGGTAAATTCCGTAAGCACCCGAAAAATAATTTCCCGGAAAGGTTAGTTATAGCGCTTTAAATGCTTACTTTGCACTTTATTGCCAAAATACCGTAAACCGAACTGTTAACCAGAAGCTATATTTTTTTAATGCTGCTCCCTTTATTATCTAAGTTATCCCGCTACAGCTGTTTTTTCCTGCTTTTTGTTTCCCTTTGGTCCTGCAGTGTTTACCGCCAGAATATTATGTTCCGCACCGACGGCGACATGAATATGGATAAAATGCGTGCTTCGCTGGCAACCGCTGAAAAGAATTACGTCATTCAGCCCAACGATTATCTCGATGTTCGTGTGTACACCAACCGCGGCGAACGTATTCTCGACCCGAACGGTGAGATTCTGCGTAACCTTTCCTCTGGCGGCGTATTGCAAAACCAGATGGAAGAAAAACCCCGCTTTCTGGTGCAAAGCAACGGTATTGTTAAACTGCCAATGGTAGATTATGTAAAAGTAAGCGGCCTGACTTTATTGGAAACCGACAGCCTTTTGCAGGTAATGTTCACCAAATTCTACAAAGATGTTTATGTAATTACCAAGGTATTGAACAACCGCATTATTGTATTGGGGGCACCGGGCGGAAAAGTCATTCCCATGACAAACGATAATATGAACCTGATCGAAGTGCTGGCAGCTGCCGGTGGCGTTGATAAAACTGGTAAAGTGCATAATATCAGGCTTATACGCGGCGATCTGCAGAACCCGAGTGTACAGGTTATAAATCTTTCAACCATAGAAGGCATGCGAAAAGCAGCTTTAAATGTAGAACCAAACGATATTGTGTACGTTGAGCCGGTGCGCCGCGTATTCCTGGAAGCTTTGGCAGATTATATGCCGGTATTCAGCGCGTTAACCGGCGTGCTTACCACGTATATCGTTATTAAAGATCTGGTTCAAAACTAATTGTAAAATAAGAACGAATAGTTTTTTTCGTTATCTCTCCGGGTTTTACCCGAATCAATCCTGAAAAATTAATGGCATCTACCCATACCACTGAGCTGGAAGAACTCGAAACTAAACCTGTAATGCTGGAATCGGATGAAGATGGCGGCGGATCTGATTTTGATCTGGAAACGCTTATTCTGGTTACCCGCAAAAGTCTGATCTGGCTCTTATTACTGATTACGCTTGGTCTGGCCGGCGCTTTCCTGGTTATTCGTTATACGCCAAAGCTTTACATGTCTACCTCGTTGTTAAAGATCGACGAGCAATCGGAAGCTGGTGCTTTGGGCCTGAATAAATTAGGCGAAGTCGATAACCGGGCCAATATGAACAAGCTTTCCGGCGAAATTGAATTGCTGAAATCCAACCTGATCTATGAGCGTTTGCGCGAAGAACTTGACCTGGAGGTGAATTACTATGTGCGCGGTAAAGTTTTAAGCCAGGAATTATATAAATCTTCGCCTTTCGATGTGATCTTTAAAGTAAAGAACGATGCCCTTTACGATAAGGAAATTGATATTAATGTACTGAACGACAAACGTTTTCGATTAGCATATGTCCGCGGCGAAGAAACTGTGAGTGCAGAATATAATTTCGGAGAAATAATCAGTAATAACGATTTCGACCTGAAAATTCTGAAAACAGAAGCTTTTAGTGCAGATGTCACAAATCAGAACTATTTCTTTAAAATAAACAGCACTGGCAGCATTCTTAATTACTTAAGCAGAAATCTTTCTGCTCTGATTGTAAATCCGGATGCCCGTACTATCAGCATTTCGTTTCAGGATCATAACCCTTTAAAAGCAAAAGATATTGTTAATAAAGTAGACAGCGTTTACCTGGATCTGAAAAAAGAAACCAAGAATCAGTCTAACGAACAAACTATTTCCTTTTTGCGCGATCAGCTGGACGAAACCAAAAAACAGTTGCAGAATGCGGAAGCCAATCTGGAAGCATTTGCTAAAAGAAATAAGTCTTACGATATAAAAGCCGACGTAGCCGCTTCCCGCGCCAAAATTGAGGCCATGATGAAGGAAAAAGAAGACCTAAGGCTTAAAATTTCCCTTCTGGACGATGTTTCAGCACTTTTATCCCGCAATACACATGTAGATCAGATCGTGCCAACTCTAGGTACGCTGGGCGATCCGCAACTAAGCGAAAAAATTGCTGAATTAGGTAAGTTGCAATCCCGGTTAGAGTTAAACCTGGCTTCTTACCAGCGTACTACTTTTGCAGTAACCTCTGTAGAAACGCAGATCCAGAAACTGAAAAAAGATATCCGGGAATTACTGGTACGAAGCCGCGAATTGCTGCAAAACCAGATTGTGGCAATTAATGCAAATTCCGGAACCGTAGAATCTGAATTGCTAGCCATGCCGCAGAAAGAAACGGAAGCTATTCGCCTGAAACGTTTCTTCGATCTTTACGAAAAATTCTACCTGCTTTTAATGGAGAAACAAGTAGAATTCGGGATTGCCAAAGCGGGTACTACGCCAGATTTTCAGATTCTTTCCCCAGCCAACCTGCCAGGAGCACCCATTTCGCCGAATAAAATAATGGTTTATGCCATCGGCATAGCCTCAGGCTTATTTTTAGGCCTGGGTTTAATCGCGGCCCGATATTTCCTGCACAATACCGTTACGAATATCCGCGAGATGGAGCGGGTAGCAAAAGCACCGGTATTAGGCGTAATTCCTAAATATGAAAAAGAGAAACTCGCCGTATCGAAACTGGTTGTGGACAAAAATCCAAAATCAGCGATCAGCGAAGCCATTCGTTCCATCCGGACCAACCTCGAGTTTATTAGCTCATCCAAAAATAAACGCCTGATCTCGGTAACTTCTACCATAAGCGGGGAAGGTAAAACGTTTGTAGCGGTAAACTTAGGGGGTATTATTGCCTTATCGGACCAGAAAGTGATCATCCTTGATCTGGATATGCGTAAACCGAAAGTGAACCTGGCTTTTGAAGGCGAAAACACCAAAGGGATCAGCACTATTCTCATCGAAAAGCATAGCGTTCAGGAGTGTATTCAATCTTCATCTATTGCGAACCTGCAGTATATTCCGGCTGGTCCAACCCCGCCAAATCCTTCAGAACTGATCCTGACGCCAGCCTTCGATAAGATGCTGCAGGAATTACACGAGATTTACGATGTTATTATTATCGATACGCCTCCCGTTGGTCTGGTTACCGATGCTATGCTTATTATGCGCAAAGCAGATATTCCGATCTACATTGTGCGGGCCGATTATTCGAAAAAAGCCTTCCTGAAAAATATCAATAAACTTACCCGTTCGCACGGCATTGCGAAACTGACCACTATTCTGAACGATGCCCGCAGCTCCGGTTTATATGGCTATGGTTATGGTTACGGCTATGGTTATGGCTACGGCTATGGTTACGGACAAGGGTATTATGAGGAGATCGAAAAAAAATCGTTGCTACAGCGTATAAAAGAACGAATTTCTTAAGGTGATTTGAAATGAAATCGTTTTTCCGGAAAATATTGGGAAGTAGTAAAGCGGCTGATACGGTGGCGGGAAACCTCGCGGACCTGAAAGCGGATATGCACTCGCATATTTTACCGGGGCTTGACGATGGTGCCGAAACGC
Organism: Adhaeribacter terreus; assembly: GCF_042657365.1. Taxonomy (NCBI): domain Bacteria; kingdom Pseudomonadati; phylum Bacteroidota; class Cytophagia; order Cytophagales; family Hymenobacteraceae; genus Adhaeribacter; species Adhaeribacter terreus. The sequence goes on from NZ_JBHSKT010000001.1 coordinate 233,894, forward strand.
TGGAAAAATCGCTGGGGCTGGTGGAGAAAATGGTAGGCTTAGGCTATCAAAAACTCATCATGACGCCGCATATCATGGGCGATTTTTACAAAAATACTCCGGAAGGAATTCGGGAGAAACTGGAATTGCTAAGGAATGCTGTGCAGGAAAAAGGCTGGGAAATTCAATTGGATTGTGCCGCGGAATATTACCTGGATGAATGGTTTATCCGCAAGCTTGAAAACAACGAACCGCTGCTGACCTTCGGAGATAATTACCTGCTTTTCGAAACTTCCTACATCAACGAACCCAGTTTTCTGAAGGATGCGGTTTTCCAGATCCAGTCGGCGGGATATAAACCCGTTTTGGCACATCCGGAACGTTATACATATTTGTATGGCAAATTCACCGACCTGGAAAAACTGCGCGAAGCCGGCGTGCTGATGCAACTCAACCTGAATTCGCTGGGCGGCTATTATTCGGAAGGAGCTAAGCGCGTGGCGGAAAAACTGGTAGATGGAAAGCTGGTAGATTTTGCCGGTACCGATGCGCACAGCCAGAAACACCTGCAATTCCTGCAGAAAGCCGTAGCTTCCAAACATTTTGGCAAACTGATGGCGCTGCCTTTACGCAATTCCCAACTTTAATTTTTCTCCGGCAATGGTAGTGGTAACGGGTGCAACCGGCCTGATCGGCAGTTTTTTGTTAGAAGCTTTGCTGCAGCAAGGCCTCGAAGTTCGTGCCATTAGTCGCAGGAGTTTTTCGGGCCAGAACCATAGCGTTTTAACCTGGCTGCAAGGCGACCTGCTGGATCCGGTTTTTCTGGCCGAAGCCTTTGAAGGCGTTTCGCACGTTTTTCATTGTGCCGGTTTGGTTTCGTATTCCCCGCAAGATAAAGACCTGTTACAGCAAACCAATGTAGAAGGAACGGCCAACGTGGTAAATACCTGCCTGTCGCTCGGAAATATTAAACTTTGCTACGTAAGCTCCATTGCCGCGGTAGAAAACGAAAAAAATAAACCCGTAGCCGACGAAGATGCCAAATGGGATCTGAATGCAACGCACAGCGGTTATGCCGAATCGAAATACAATGCCGAATTGGAAGTGTGGCGCGGTATTTCCGAAGGACTTTCGGCGGTAATTGTGAACCCATCTATTGTGCTGGGGCCCGGAAACTGGGAGGAAAGCAGCACGCGTTTATTCCGCTACGTGTTCGAAGAAAAACCCTTTTATACCGCCGGAACCGCCAATTTTGTAGATGTGCGCGATGTAGTGGAAATGATGCTGCAACTGGCTTTTTCGGAAGTGGAAGGGGAGCGTTTTATTCTGAATGGCGGCCAACTTACGTACGAAGATTTTTTTCAGAAAGTGGCCCGTTGTTTCAGCAAGAAAGCGCCGGGAATGAAAGTAGGTTCGGGACTGGCCAGCGTTTTATGGCGGCTGGAACATGTGCGGAGCCTGCTAACCGGAAAACGGCCTTTAATAACCCGCGATACCGCCCGCATTGCCGGCCGCAAACACACATATAGCAGCGATAAAGTAAAAAAAGTGTTAACTTGCGAATTCCGTCCTTTACCGGAAACCATAGCCTGGTGTTGTGCTGCGTTGCAGGAAAAACAGACTCAGGTAGCAGGCTAAACTTTTTATCCCGGCCACGTGTATTGGAAGGAGGAACCGGTACTACGCCGGAGGAACGAACGAGTGAAGATGAACGAAGAATTTGAGGACAGAGAGGAAGCGTTGGAGATAATAAAAAAATTTGAAGACATGCTGGCAAATAATAGTAGCGTGTTTTTCGATTTAGCCGATTTTGAATTCATAATCGACCATTATACTACAAGCTTTAATTATACCAAAGCTATACAGGCCTGCAACACGGCCCTGAATCAATACCCTTTCTCTACGGAATTGCTGATCGATAAATCGCAGATATTGGCCATGGCCGGCGATTTTGCGGAAGCATTGGAGATAATTAAAAGCCTGGAACTTTCGGAGCCCGAAAATGCCGACGTATTGATGACGCACGGCATTATTTATACCCAGCAGGGCGAATTCAGCGAAGCGATTGATTACCTGAAACGGGCAGCGATCATTGCTGAAAACCGCGACGATATTCTCTTTAATATTGGCCTTACTTACCAAAGCTGGGGCAAATTCAATTCGGCCATAAAGTACTATAAAAAGTGCCTGGAAATAAACACCGAAAACGAAATTGCCTTACAGGAACTACTTTATTGCCTGGAAGTTACCGGCGGTCTGGAAGAAAGTATTCCGTTCTTTCAGCAGTTTGTAGACAACGATCCGTATTCGGCGCTGGCTTGGTTTAACCTGGGCATGCTGCATTTTAAACTCGCCAATTTCGAGAAAGCAGTTTCGGCCTTCGATTATGCTACCATTATAAAAAACGATTTTGCCATTGCTTACGTGAACCTGGCGAATGCTTACGTGTGCTTGGGCGAATTTGCCAAATCGGTAGATGCTTTTCACCAGGCTTTGGAGCATGAAGAACCAAGCGCGGATATTTACTGCAACATTGGCGAATGCTACGAGAAAATGGGGCAGTGGGACCTTTCCAGAAGGTATTACCAGAAAGCTATCGATCTGAATCCGGAAATGGACGAAGCCTGGTTTGGCATTGGCGTAATTCTGAATGCGCAGGAAAAATGGTTCGAAGCCGTACATTTCTTTCGCAAAGCTGCCGGCATCTACGACGAAAATCCGGAATACTGGCTTGCTTTGGGTGCCGCGGAATATAACGTTGGCAACATTGTTTCCAGCTTAGAAAGCTACGAAAAAGCCAGTGTGCTTAGCCCCGGTAACCGCGAAGTATGGCTGAACTGGAGCATTATTCTGCACGAACAAGGTAACTACGAAGAAGCTATTGATACCATAAAAAACGCCATTGAGCTTAATCCGGACGATGCTGAGCTGCATTACCGGCTTTGCGCTTATATGCTGGCAGCAGGAAAATACCGCGAAGCATACAATTATCTGGAAAATGCATTAATTTTGGACTTCGATAAGCATAAATTGCTTTTTGAATATTTCCCGGAACTGGAATCGCAGAGAGCCTTGTCCCGCATTATAGACCAATACCGTAAGTAAATTACATGAATTATTTTTTGAATGACCTGCCGGAGCGTGAGGTAAAACCACGCGAATCTGGATATACCATGGCCATGGATAAAGGCCTGAGCGTTCGCGAAGTAGAAGATTTTATTGAAGTAGCGGGCAATTACGTAGACATCGTAAAACTGGGTTGGGCAACTTCTTACGTAGTACCAAATCTGCAGAAAAAACTCGATGCTTATAAAGCAGCCGGAATCCCGGTTTACTTTGGCGGTACTTTATTCGAAGCTTTTGTGATCCGCAACCAGTTTGAAGATTACCGCCGCGTGCTCGATAAATATAAAATGGAATATGCCGAAGTTTCGGACGGTTCTATTGATATGGAGCATGGCCAGAAGCTGGAATATATCCGTACGTTATCGGAGCAGGTAACCGTACTTTCGGAAGTAGGCTCTAAAGACGCTGAAAAGATCATTCCGCCTTATAAATGGATCAAGCTGATGCTGGACGAACTGGAAGCCGGAAGCTGGAAAGTGATCGGGGAGGCCCGCGAAGCTGGTAACGTTGGTTTATTCCGCAGCACCGGCGAAGTACGCAGCGGTCTGGTAGAAGAGATCCTGACCAAAGTGCCTTTCGAGAAAATTCTTTGGGAAGCACCGCAGAAATCGCAGCAGGTTTTCTTTATTAAATTGCTGGGCGCTAACGTAAATCTTGGAAATATTGCTCCAAGCGAAGTTGTGCCTTTAGAAACGATCCGTTTAGGTTTACGTGGCGATACTTTCAGCCATTTCCTGAATCAGAATAACGCTACGCCAAAAATGAATGGCGTAACGCAGAAATTAGATTAAGCATCCTATCCTCCGAAGTTTTCATGGAAATTATTAAGTACCTGATCGATTTTATTCTGCACCTCGATGTGCATTTAACCGAGATCATTACCAATTATGGTGTATGGGCATATGCCATTCTGTTTTTAATAATTTTTGTGGAAACGGGTCTGGTAGTTATGCCATTTCTGCCCGGCGACTCGCTGTTGTTTGCGGCCGGTGCGTTTGCGGCTCCGCAGGTAATTAACGGGCAGCAAGTAGATGGTCCTTTTAATGTGTATTACCTGATCGGTTTGCTGTTTATTGCGGCCTTTCTGGGCGATACGCTCAATTATTCCATTGGAAACTGGTTTGGCCCGAAAGTTTTTCAGAAAGATTACCGTTTCCTGAAGCGCGAATATTTAGAAAAGACCGAAATGTTCTATCACAAACATGGCGGTAAAACCATCATTTTTGCGCGTTTCATTCCCATCATTCGCACCTTTGCGCCGTTTATTGCCGGCGTAGGAACCATGCGGTATGCGAAGTTTATTTCCTACAACATCATTGGCGGCATTATCTGGGTAGCGGGTTTTGTGCTGGCAGGCTACATGTTCGGCAATATTCCGGCCGTGAAAAAGAACTTTACCTACGTGATCTTTGCCATTATTATTCTTTCGGTGCTGCCTCCGCTTTTTGAAGTGGCCAAGCATAAATTTGCCCGCAAGAAAGTAAATGCTTAAAAAACGGTAAAAAACCGTATGGTTTTCGGGCTAAAAACTCATAAGTAAAAGGCGGAATTTATTTCCGCCTTTTTTATTTTCGTAGCAACAGCAGTAACAATTTAAATACAGTTTTATGCGCAGATTCGGTTTGATCGGTTACCCGTTGGGGCATTCGTTTTCCAGAAAATATTTCACGGCAAAATTTCAGCGTGAAGGCATTACTGATGCAGTTTACGAGCTTTTCGAATTGAAAAACCTGGAAGATTTTCCGGCGTTGCTGGCGCAATACCCGGATATGGTTGGTCTGAGCGTTACCATTCCGCATAAGCAAAACATTATCCAGTTTCTGGATGAAATTGATCCGGTAGCTGCCAGAATCGGTGCGGTAAATACCGTAAAAATTACGAACGGAAAATGCACCGGTTTCAATACCGATTATATTGGTTTCCGCGATTCACTTAAAAATTTCTGCCCGGAATTAACTTCGGTTAAAGCGTTGATTTTAGGCACCGGTGGCGCTTCCAAAGCCGTGCAGGCGGCACTTCAGGAGCTGCATATTCCTTTCAAATTAGTTTCCCGGAATCCGAAGAACGAAGAGGTGAGTTACAAAGATCTTACACCGGAAATGATTGAAGCGCATAAACTCATCATCAATACCACGCCGTTGGGCACATTTCCGAATACCGAAACATGTCCGGAAATTCCTTATGAGTACCTGACCACAACCCATTATTTGCACGATCTGGTTTATAACCCGGAAGAAACGTTGTTTATGAAAAACGGTACGGAAAAGGGTGCCAAAACTAAGAACGGTTACGAAATGCTGGTGCTGCAAGCAGAAGCTGCCTGGCAGATCTGGAACAGCTGATTTTAGCTTTGTGCAGTTTTTTCGCGTACACCGTTTATGAAATTGCTGCAAAAACTTCGCGAAAAAGCCCGCCACCTGAATACGGAAATTTACGCGCTTTATCTGGCCTATAAGCATCCGAAGGTTTCCTGGTCGGCCAAAATTATTATTGCTATAACCATTGGTTACGCCCTTAGCCCGATAGATTTGATACCGGATTTTATTCCCGTGTTCGGTTTTTTAGACGATCTGCTCATTGTTCCGGCAGGCATTGCGCTTTCCATTCGGCTTATTCCGGTTTCGGTTTTGCTGGAATGCCGCCTGAAAGCGATGGAGCTGTTTCATAGCAACAAACCCAAACTACGCTATGCCTGGATGATCGTTTTCTTTACCTGGATCCTGGTTGCCTCAATTGTTATCATGCTTTTTTATAAGCTTATTCACGAGCCAACGCCAGCCGAAAACCTCTGAACGGTGCGTAAACATCTTGTGACTTTTTCAGCCGGAAACCATACCGTTTTCCAGTTAAAAAGTCGAATAAACGAGCAACCAGAATTCGGAATATCGTAGTAAAAACGGTAGCTTTTCCGGGCAAAAAAGTACGTAATCGCAAACTATAAGTGCTGCCGGAATGTTATCATTTGTCTATCTTTACCAGCTTAAATCAGCCTGAATGGATTTTAAACTAACTTCTGAATTTAAACCGACCGGCGACCAGCCAAAGGCAATTGCGCAACTTACGGAGGGCGTTAACAATGGCGAACGTTCCCAGACTTTGCTTGGTGCTACTGGTACCGGTAAAACGTTTACGGTTGCCAACGTAATTCAAAATACCGGAAAACCTACGCTCGTACTTTGCCACAACAAAACGCTGGCCGCGCAGCTTTACGGCGAATTCAAATCTTTCTTTCCGGAAAATGCCGTAGAATATTTTATTTCGTATTACGATTATTACCAACCAGAAGCTTACATTGCTTCTTCCGACGTTTTTATTGAAAAAGATCTGGCCATAAACGAAGAGATCGAAAAGCTTCGCCTGCACTGTACTTCGGCTTTGCTTTCCGGTCGCCGCGATATAATTGTAGTTGCCTCGGTTTCATGTATTTACGGTATCGGTAACCCGGAGGAATTCGGAAAGAACGTAATTTATATCTCTGCCGGACAGCGCGCCAGCCGCAACAATTTGCTCTATTCTTTTGTGCAGATCTTGTATAGCCGCACCGAAGCTGAATTTACGCGTGGTACTTTTCGGGTGAAAGGCGACACCGTGGATATTTACCCGGCCTATGCCGATTTTGCTTACCGCATTTATTTTTTCGGTGATGAAATTGAAGCGATCCAGCGCATCGATCCGGCTAGCGGCAAGAAAATAGGCGATGAAAGCAGCATTGCGCTTTACCCGGCCAACCTTTTCGTAACCGGCAAAGACACACTGCACCAGGCTATCCAGGAAATTCAGTTCGATATGGTGGCGCAGCACGAATATTTCGAAAAAGAAGGCCGCGATGTGGAAGCCAAACGCATAAAAGAGCGTACCGAATTCGACCTGGAAATGATCCGTGAACTGGGTTACTGCTCCGGCATCGAGAACTATTCGCGTTACTTCGACCGCCGTCAGCCCGGTGGCCGGCCTTTCTGTTTGCTCGATTATTTCCCGGACGATTACCTGATGGTGATCGACGAAAGCCACGTAACAGTGCCGCAGGTGCGCGCCATGTGGGGTGGCGACCGCGCCCGGAAAACGCAGCTCGTAGAATACGGTTTCCGTTTACCTTCCGCTATGGATAATCGCCCGCTCACGTTCAACGAGTTCGAAAGCATGCAGCGGCAAACGATCTTCGTTTCAGCTACGCCTTCCGATTATGAATTGCAACTTTCGGCCGGGGTTGTGGTGGAACAGATCATTCGCCCAACCGGTTTATTAGATCCGGAAATTGAAGTGCGCCCAAGTACCAACCAGATAGATGACCTGCTCGATGAAATTGATGAACGCATAAAAATGGGCGACCGCGTTCTGGTAACCACGCTTACCAAGCGCATGGCCGAAGAACTTTGCAAATACCTCGAAAAACTGCACCACAAGGTAAAATACATTCACTCCGAAATTAAGTCTTTGGAGCGGGTGGAAATTTTGCGTGAACTGCGCCTAGGCCATATTGATGTGCTGATCGGGGTGAACTTACTGCGCGAAGGCCTGGACTTGCCGGAAGTTTCGCTGGTAGCTATTCTGGATGCAGATAAAGAAGGCTTCCTGCGTGACCAGCGTTCCCTGATCCAGACGGTGGGTAGAGCGGCGCGTAACGAACGCGGCAAAGTAATTATGTACGCCGACCGCATGACCGGCTCCATGCAACGTACCATAGACGAAACCAACCGCCGCCGCATGGTGCAGATGGCTTACAACGCGGAGCACGGCATTACGCCAACTACGGTTTTAAAATCGAAAGAGGAAATTTTTGAGCAGACTTCGATTGCCGACGCTAAAAAGCCGGAAGTGAAAATGTATGCCGGTCCGGAAGAAGTTTCATTAGCAGCAGAACCGGTTATTCAGTATATGAAACGCGATGAGCTGGAAAAACTTATCCGCAAAACTGAAAAGCAAATGGAAGCCGCCGCCAAAGAACTCGACTTCCTGCAAGCTGCCAAATACCGCGATGAATTAGCCGAACTCCGCAGAATTCTGAAAACGAAACGCGACTAAATTTAAATTGTTAAATGGTTTAATTGTTAAATGGTTGCGGAATAAAACCCGAAACAGGCTCAGATCTGTTTCGGGTTTTTTGTTTTAAAAGCATAGCGTTTTCAAATGTGTTCTTGCAACAAACTTCCATCTTTTAGCGGTCTGCGGAAATTAATGCGACAGCACTTTTTCTACCTGAAATCATACCGTTTTCTGAAACGCCAAAAAACAAAAATGCCCGCTTCCAGGTGGAGGCGGGCATTTTTTTAACTTAAAAAGTTGATGTATTAAAGCAGCTTATTTAACTACAATACGTTTAACAGCAACTTCAGCGTCGGTAGAAGCTTTCAGCATGTAAACTCCAGAAGCTACGTTTTTCAGGTCAAGCGTTGCGTTATCTTTAGAAGCAGCAGCGCTGTAAACCAGACGGCCTTGCATATCGCGTACTTCCAGGTTCAGGTTAGAGCCTTTCATATCTTTAGCAGATACGTTGAACACACCGTTGCTTGGGTTTGGATAAACAGAAACCAGTTTCGCGTTCAGGTCTTCTTTCACGCCAGTAATGTTGGTTACTTCTGTTTCGAACATGAAACGGTAATCAAATTCAGCATCAACCGGAGGAGTTGGAGTAGCACCTGGGATCGGCATTACGTATTGAGCACCCATGCGGTCTAAATCTTCAAACTGAACAGAGAATGGATACGCATATTTGGTTGCAGCAGCGTTTGCTAACATACCCATACCAACGTAGTAATCCTGATTCTCTACAATTGCAGGAGTTGTAAATGTAAAGTTAACGTAATCATCAACGTCATTTACAGTAAGAACTTTATCAGCAGATCTTGCTAATACATTACCAGCAGCATCAACAACTACTGCAAATACAGTACGGCCAATGGTGTTCACAGAGGTAGTAAAAGTATTGTCGCCTGCAATGTAAGTACGCATGCTTTCTACTCTTAAACGGTTTGTTGCGAAGTAACGTGATAACCATACACCAGAGTTGGTGGTAAAAGTATTACCAATCGGGGCAGCAGTTGCCGATTCAAGTTCAGCGTCAGAAGCAGCATCTGGGTAAACCGCATAGTTTTCAGTTGAAGCTGATACAAATTGGTTAAATTCCATGAAATCGTTTTCTGCATAACCGTCTGTAGGAACAGTTACTTCAATCAGGTTTGAACCAGCAGTGGTTGGTAAATAACCAGGGAAAGTAACAATTGCTGTATCGTTTGGAGCAAGCGATGCAATTGTAGCGGTGCTTGTTACCGTATTGGTACCTGAAACCTCTAAATTAATGGTTTGATTGGTAGCTGTTGCAGTTCCTGTATTTTTGATAACAGCCTGAACTCTGTGTGGTGTACCACTAGCCACAGAAATTTTTCCTTGTGAGAAAACGGTTTCAACAGAAAGGTCGTTAGCCGGCGTAGCAAATTTTACAAAGCGGAAAGTACGGCCTGCATCTGGTATTAATGCGTTTGCACCAACAAATGTCGGGATGTATGGGTTACCGCCAAAAACTGTAGTTTTTTCGAATCTGGTTTGTGCCCAAGGAACTGGAGTTAAGGAAGTACCTGTAGTAGGCAGGTTACCCATACCTAATCTGTCGTTTTCTCCGCCAGTAGTACCCTTAAGCGCGATTACGAAAAATTGAGGACCAGCTGTATTGCCTGAAGAAGTCCAAGGGCCATATACAAACTCAATATTATTCGTGCCTTCGTATAATTTTACCTGGAAGTTTATTACTGAGAACTGGCTAGGCGTAGCTGAAGTACCGGAACCTGTTTGTTTATCAGATAAGTTTTCGAACTGGATAGTAGTTACCCGGTTAGGAGCAGTACCGGTAGTAGCTACTCTGAATTCAGTAGGGTTAGTAGTTTGATTTGCAGCTCCCTGTAAATCTACGCCGGATAACGGTGCAATTATGTTAGCATCACGAAAAGCACTAGAGAAAATGTTAGCTTGAGGACCAGTGCTTGATATAGCAGTGGTACCTAACTTAATAAAACCGTTTGTATTTAAAGTAAAATCGGTGAAGTTAGTACCATTGAAATTGAAAGTAAACCCAATAGGTTGTGCAGCAGAATTTGCATTGTCGTTATTGGCAACGGTAATAGCTGTGCCGGAAGTACCTAAATCCGTATAAGTTCCGGTTGTGTTAACACCATCGAAAGCTTTGTAATCTAAATTTTTTTGCGCCATTGCTGGCATTGCGCAAAAAGAACCCGCAGCAAGGGCTGCTAAAAGCATCCGGCGCTTTAATTTCGACGCCTTGAAGCTCGGGCTTGAAATGGCATCTTGTAGATGTTTTTTCATAAAAGTGATAAATAAATAAAAAGTGAAAATTTCAGTTTTGTAAATCAGACTGGAAATATACGCTTTTTCTGAAAAACAAGTATTCTTTTAATAAAAAAAAACAACCGGCTTCAATTTTGAACAAGGTTTGACTGTAAAGTTGCCCGTAACGGTTCAGTATAGATACAGCTTGTGTAATTAAAGTAGTTTCCGGAAAACCGATCAGATCAGAAGCAAACCTTTCTCCCGGATCTCCTGCCACCAAACGCTATCTAAAAAGGCTTCAAAACTGAGTGGCGCTTCCGTCGGAAAACCTGCCTCCAGATCTTTCAAACGCATTGGTTCTTCCGGATTGGCAACTAACTTTTTCAAAACCTCCAGCAACCACTTGCCAATCACTTCCGGAAGCTCGATTTCAAAGTCCTCGGCTTTTTCGTAGAACGTAAGTTTGCAGGTTGGCACAGAAGCGACTTTTTTACCCTCAAACCCTACCGTTTTTTCCGGAATATTGCCAAACCAAAGCAGGCGTAAATTCCGTTTTTCATAGTCAGTTTTTCCGGGCTCGGCTATAGCGTTATAGATCAGATTTTTAGCAACTGTGGTACGCGGCACTTTAAAATCGAACCAGAATTGCATGGGCTCGTCTAATCCTATTCCGTGCATATAATTATAAATAGCTTTCGCTAAACCTTTGCCGAAAGCTTCGTGGTCGGTGCCCTGCGGATCGTCGTGCCAAAGATCGTTGTAAGCAAAGCTGCCTTGCTCCGGACCAATTTTCACCACGCCAAATTTCTCCGGATGCCTACCAATCGGGCTATGTGCGGTCATAGAGAACCGATGCCAGAAACCCGATTGGATCACGTTATTCGCAAATAGCTGTCGTACTACTTCCAGAGAATCGATGGTTTCCTGCGCGGTTTGCGTAGGGAAGCCGTACATTAAATAAGCATGAACCATAATACCGGCCTGGGTGAAACCTTCGGTTACGCGGGCCACCTGCGCAATGCTCACGCCTTTTTCCATTTTCGCCAAAAGCCTGTCGGAAGCTACCTCCAAACCACCGGAAACCGCAATGCAACCCGAAAGCGCCAGCAACCGGCAAAGGTCCGGCGTAAAGGTTTTCTCGAAACGAATGTTGCCCCACCAGCTTATTTTCACGCCGCGGTTTATGAGTTCGATGGCCAGATCCCGCAAAGCAACCGGCGGCGCGGCTTCGTCCACAAAATGGAAGCCCGTTTGTCCGGTTTGCGCGATGATCTGCTCGATTCTATCTACCAAAAGGGTAGCGGGCGCAGTTTCGTAGCGGGCAATGTAATCTAAGGTGATGTCGCAGAATGAGCAGCGTTTCCAGTAGCAGCCGTGCGCCACGGTGAGTTTGTTCCAGCGGCCGTCGCTCCACAAACGGTGCATTGGGTTCATCACTTCAATAAACGAAATGTACTCCGTCAGCTTCAGGTCCGAATAATCGGGCGTGCCGACTTCGGTGTGCGAAATGTCTTTATCAGTAGCATTATTGATGTAAGAAACGCTACCGTTTTGGAGCAAAAAAGTCCGTTGCAGGTTTTCAGTTTCGCGTTCGCCGTTCAGATATTCCAGAATGCGTAGCCACGGACTTTCGCCATCGTCGAGCGTTACAAAATCAATGTATTTGAAAAGCCTCGGTTCGTTTAAACTCCGAAGTTCGGTGTTCGGGTAGCCGCCGCCCATCAGGGTTTTGATCTCCGGGTTAATGGTTTTTATGTGTTTCGCCAGCAGCAACGCGCCAAACAAATTTCCTGGAAACGGCACCGAAAAACCTACCACGTCCGGCTTCAGTTCGGTTAAAAGTTCGTCCATGCTTTCCAGCAACATTTCATCCGGAATAGTAAGCGGCGCGTGCAAGGCTTTCTCGATCGGGTCGAAACTTGTGGCGCTCAAACCTAATTTCTCAGCGTAGCGGCTAAACCCGAAATGCGGACAAACGGCTTCCACAATAAAATCGGCGATATCTTCTAAATAAAGCGTGGCTAAATGGCGTGCTTTGTCGGTAATTCCCAAGTCGCCAAAACCAGCTTCCAAATCGCCGATCTGGTCAAAACGCGAAGCTTCCGGCAGAAAACGACTGTAGCAAATTTGCTGCGCCAAGGTAGAGTCCTGGTTTTGCAGAAAGCGGATAACCGGCTCCACCGTTTCGAAATAATGTTTCCGGAGTTTATAAATGCGCTGCGAATTCTCAGAAAGTTGCTGCAATTGCTTTCCTGAAACGCTTTTAAACATCCGTTCCAGGCCTTTCCGGCAAAACATTTTCAGCACCATATCCAGCCCCAGATCCGCCTGATGCACGTTAAAACCTCGGCTTTTCAGGAAACCTTTTAAATAAGCGGTAGCGGGATAAGGCGTGTTGAGCTGTGTAAGCGGCGGAGTAATGAGCAGGATAACCGGAGATTTCAAAACCTGTAATTCAAATGTTTAGCCCGCAAATTTACGGAATTCCGGCGGTTTTATCGCGGTTTGCGTGCCCCAGACCCCGTAGAGACGCCCCTTTTAGGGCGTCTCTATAAATAAATCTATCTTTCAATCACCAGTTTCTGGAAGTACCGTTTCTCCGCCGAACTGATCTGCAGCAGGTAAAGACCTTTGGAGAGCGCTCCGAAATCCAGTTCTTCCTTAATTTCGCCCTCCGGTCCGGCTTGGATTTTCCGTTCAAAAACCTGTCTGCCCAAAGCATCTGTTACTACCAGCGAAACTTTCCGGAGTCCCGGCTGCTGCACATGAAGGGTAGTTTTAGCAGAAGTCGGGTTCGGGAATAAGCGGATACTGCTTGTGAAACCATCTTTCCTGATTCCATTCACTACAAAACTGAATACTGCCGAAGTATCTGATGCACAACCATTATTCCAGGCAATTACCTGATAGTTTCCGTTTTGAACAGGTTTTATTCCGGCTGAAGTAATGCCAGTGGAAGAGCCATTCAGCAGCCATTCATAGGAAGTAGCAGTTACAGTGGTTGCCAGGCTGTCGCGGTTTATGGCCGTAATTACAGGCGTAGGCGGATTGGCGTTTACTGTAATTTTTATGGTATCGGAAGCCGGGCAACCATTTTGAGCATAGGTGTAAACCAGGGAATGTAATCCCGTACCAGCCGCTGCAGGATCAAATGCTGTACCCGTAATTCCGCTGCTTCCGCTCCAGCTACCAGCTGCCGGCGTTCCTATTAATTGCAGTAGGCCATCATTCAGGCAAACTGTTTGGTCCTGTCCCGCTGAAACAACCGGAACGCCACGAACCACAATGCTTACCAGACCGGTACTGCTACAACCGGTTACAGGATCCGTAACCTGAAGTTGCTTTAAAATGGTATCGTTTTGAGCGGAAAAACTGGTGGCGGTAAAAGTTGGGTTGGCAATAGCCGGATTGCTGAGGCCATTGGCCGGAATCCAGTTATAAACCAAGCCGCTCACTGCCGGAGTGCCAATCTGTATCGAATCGCCGGAGCAGATATTGTGATCCGGACCGGCATTGGCATTTGGTCCGGTGAGTACCTGCACATTTTGGGAAGTGGTGGAAGTACAACCGTTTCGGGTAATAGTATAAGCAATCGAATAATTGCCCGGAAGCGCAGGAATAAACGTATTGCCGAAAACCAGACTCCCGCTAAACGTGCCGCCGGCCACCACCGGAACCAGGTTAATGGGTTGGGTAGAAGTGCAATATGTTGCGTTTAAAGTGTTGAAAGCACTATTCGGTAGCGGTTTAACAATTACGGTCATTTGAGCGGCGGCGCTTTCACAGTTTCCGTTTTTCCGGGTAATGTAGAAGCTGGTGGTATCGGTTAAATTCGTTGGTGTAAAGGAAGATCCCGTGTGTACCAGGTTTGTAAGCAATGAATCGGAGTACCAGCGAATGTTTGTGCCTATTGCTTGCAGAGGCGCTATTGTTTCGCCGATGCAGTATTCCGGCGGAGCTACGAATTGCGGCGTTTCCGGAACTGGCATAATGCTGAGCGGAACGGTTACCGGACTTACATACGCAGGGTCGGAAGCCGTTAACCTTAATATATACAGCGCGCTTTGCTTACTTCCGGCCGGAAGCGTTATCAATATGGTATCGGAATCAATTGAATTCAGGGAGCCCACAACAACCGGATTGACAAAATTGCCTGCCGAATCACTTAATTGCGCCTCAAATGCGTTCCCGTTTTGGAATGCCCCGAAAACCCGGTAAGCAAGTTTAAACTGTTCGCCGGCACAGAAACTGCTGCTGGCCAATGGCAAAGGCATAACCGCCCGCGATGAACTGCTCAATACACAAATGCTGAAATCTCCGGTTCCGGCTTGCTGGTTATAGGCATAGACACGCACGTAATATATATATCCTACCAGCGTACCAACTGCTTTTATCTGTTCGTTTCCACCAGCCACCGCCGTGTCGCGGCACACCACCGAAGTTAAAGCATTGCAGGAACCCTCCAGTAGTTCTACCACCAGATCAGCATTACCAGTATTGGTAACTGAAATTACATTTTCCACGCCAATGGCCGTAAATTTATACCAGACATCGGCCGCCGACGCGCCGCTGCAACCGGGCAACGATTGCGTTGCATGCAATACAGTGCCGGTAACCGGCTGACAGGTAGTGGCAGGAGTAAGGTTGATGGCAGTACTGCAATGGTCATTTACCGGTGGGGTTGGCAGTTCCTGAATGCAGATACTGAAATTGCCGCTTCCCCAGCCGGGACCGTAATGGTAAACCCGCACATAATAATCATCCCCGGCGGTAAGTCCGGCCGCATCTAAAATTTCAGCAGCACCCAAAGATGTTTTATCGCTGCAATACAGCAACACCGGATTATTGCAATTACCACCGAACACTTGCACTACCGCATCGAAACCTGCAGCGCTGCTCACGTTTATGCGTTGATTAGTATTGGTTGCCGTAAATTTATACCAGGCGTTTCCAGCAGCAGTTCCGGAGCAAACCGGCAAGCCCAGATCTGGTAGCGTGCCCGTAATACTACCGCTCACTGTATTGCAAACACCCGGGCCGTTAACCGGCAGCGTTACCGCCTGCTGGCAAGTGGCATTTACCGGCGTAATATCTTCGGTCAGGCAGATGGTGAACTTTCCGGTGCCATAATTCAATACATCTTCTGAATAAACCCGCAGGTAATAACTGGTACCTTGAGGCAAGTTGTAGAAGTGATGCGTTAAATTATTGCCGCCATTAAAGTTATAATTACATTCCACCGGCTTTAAATTTCCGCAGGTATCGCTGTAAACCATTAATCGTGGTGCAAAATTAGGGTTGCCTTGTATCTGTAAAGTAAGTTTGCGGGCGCTGGTTGCGGTAAATTTATACCATAGATCTTTACCGAGGCTTTCAGGAGTATTGGAGCAGTTATTGGCAACCGAAGCAGTAGCTTCCGAAATATTACCTTCTATGGTTGAACAGGTATTACCGGCAGTTAAAGTAATGGCTCCGGCACATTCATCATTAACCGGCGGGTTAGCCAAACGGACGTTCAGGCGGAAGTCGGCACAATGGGGTTGCGGCCAGGTATCTACTACCAGATAATAAGTACCGTTGGTAGTAAAGGTGAAGGGCAGCGTAGCCGAAGTATCCAGTCCGGTAGCAATAAAAGGTTGATTATTCAGGCCCATAAATGTGACCTGGCCGTTGCACTGATTCAGAATGCGCATACCTTTCCGGATGCTGTTCCCACCCAGTGTAAAGGCATAGGTAACCGGAGCATTGGTAACATTGAACTGGAACACATAATCTTCGCCGGCACCGTAAAGTACTGGCTGACCGTTGATAGAAAAGTCAATGCTATTTTCAATTATGCCAAAATCGTTGCCTTTACCGCAGGTGGTTTGCAGGCCGCTGTTAAACGGTATGGCCGGAATAATAAAAGGATTGCTGCAGGAAGAACCAACCGGTCGGGGCGGTGCATCGGTTACGCAAATCGTGAATTCACCGGTTGCGCTACTTAAGTTACCAGTATCAAATACTTTAATAAAATAGGTGGCGCCTGCCGTTAGTCCGGTTGCATACATTACCTGGGAATTGGTGCTGCTTTGCTGTACGTTACAGGCCAGAATAGTTGGCGTTGGACAAGCGCCTTGTAAAAGCTGGATTCCGGGCTGAAAACCAGCTAAGCCCTGCACGGTAATGTTGTGGCTGGAAGTTGAGGCTACAAACTTATACCAGACATCCATGTCGCCGTTTGCCAGTACTCCCGGGTTCATAAAAACCTTACAACTTTGTGCTGCGCCCGAACTGGTGGCAAGAACCGTGGTTCCGGAAACTGGCGTGCAGCTATTGGAAACCGGTAAAGTAATAGCATTGGCACACAGGTCGTTTGTCGGCGGCAGCGGCGCGGCGTTAATTTTCAGGCTGAAGTTTCCGCAATCTGTATTTCCTGCGGCCATTCCCTGGAAGAGAGCATCTTCTACTACAATATAATAGGTGCCGTTTGTATTAAAGTTGAAGACGTTGGTGGCAATGGAATCGCGGCCGGACTGGTTGGTATAAAGCAGCTGACCAGAGGTATTTATGGCGCAGTTAGTTGGGGAAAAGGCCGGACTTGGGCAGTTCCTGTATATATTTAACATTTTAGAACTATTGCTTCCGGAACTTAAGCTCATCTGGTAAGAAATCGGGGCATTGGTAACATCCAGCCGGAAAACATAATCTTCAAAAGGCAACGAGCCGCCGCCCCGGCAATCGCTGCCATAGTCGTCCTGGCTGCCACAGGTGCTTACCTGTCCGCTGTTGAATGGTATAGCCGTAACCGGAACTGCCGTAGCGCAAACTGCTCCAACCGGGGCTGGTGCATCTTCCTGTACCGAGATGGTGAATTTATCATAGGAAGAAGTAGTTGTGTAATCATAGACCCTTAAATAATAAGTAGTGCCCGGGTTAAGGTTGTTGGTCCTTATTTCTTCCTTTGGGTTTTGGGCATTATTATACCGTTTCATACAGACTAAAGAATTAAGACTATTGCAGGTGCCGCTGAAAAGCTCAACCAATGGACTGAACGTATATTCCGGAGTAGCTGGGGTATTAGGTAAACCAACAACTTTTATGAGCTGGTACGGAGAAGTGGCTACAAATTTAAACCAGACATCGTCGTTGGCATACGGTATAGTAGGAGACTGGCAGGAAGGCATAGATTGCGTGGTGCCCTGGGTGCTGCCGGCATAAGGAACCGGAACGGTGTTTATTGGCGCAACCGGTAATGTTATTGCGCCTATGCAATCATCGTTGTCGCGTAATTTGGTAATGCAGAACCGAAGTTGCGTATTAGTTATGCCTGCTGCCGGCGAATAAACCCGGAAATAATAAGTCTGGCCGGGAACCAGGTTAGGCAGATCAGCGCGGTTATTGACAGTGCCCTGAGGGAAACAAAGCATAGAAGTAAGATTGCCGCAGCGGCCGGAAAACAATTCGAAACTGCCCTGCACGTAAACCTGGTGTTTCGTGCCTTTGGCCACAAAACTATACCAGATATCATCGTCGGCAAAAGCATTAATGGTACTTCCGGAAGCAATGCAGCGTGGTTTTGATTGCGTTGCATAAAGCGAACTAGCGTTCACAAAGCTGCAGGTATCTCCAACAGTTACGCTGATGGCATTTATACATTCATCATTAACCGGCGGAGGTGGCGCATTTTTCAGACTGAACCGGAAGTCACCACAGGTTTGTCCGTCTACCACAAAGTAATAAGTGCCGTTCGTTTCCAATGTAATAATGCTGCTGTCGGCTATTCCGGATCGGGAAAGGGGACTTTCGCCTACAAAATTAGATGGCCGTAAAGCTGGTGTAGGGCAATCTTTAAATACAGCTACCCACAAACCGGGAGTAGTAGAAGTTGCCCGGTCGAGACGCATCAGGTAAGAAACCGGGGCATTGGTTACGTCCAGTTTATAAACCATATCTTCGCCCATCTGGTTGTAATTCCGAAAGTTGCTCCGGTAGTTATCGCCGCTTCCGCAGGTGCTTTGAAGGCCGCTGTTAAAAGGAATACCCGGAATATTTAAGGCATTCACGCACAAGGCTCCGGAAGGCATTGGCCGGTTTTTCACCGAAATGGTGAAGGTGTTGGTCGTAATATTATGCGTACTTGCGTAAAGTCGCACGAAATAGGTTTGACCGGTTATCAGTGGCGCCAATTGAATGGTAGCATTACCGCCATAACCAACATACACGCCGCACTGAATGGAACTTAAGCTGCTGCAGGTGCCCATTAAAACTTCTGCTTCCAGTTGTAAACCGGAGGATGCTATAATTTCCACATCGTGCGCCAAACCGGTTGCCGTAAATTTATACCATACATCGTTCGCTAAGTAGCCGGGACCGCCGCAAGGAGGCATAGATTCGGTAGCATTTTGAATGGAGCCGGTAACGGGAATGTGGGTGGTATTTACCGGTAGGTTTACTGCGCCGTCGCAATAGTCGTTGGAAGGATCAGTTATGCAGATGGTGAAATTTCCGGAACCGGCGCCGCCTTTGTAATGATAAACCCGCACGTAATACGTATCGCCGGGTATCAGGCTGTCAGGCTGGGAGATTTCTACTTGTCCTAAACCGCCAACATCGGTGCAACTAATGGAAGTAAGGTTTGAACACGAACCGGAAAAAGTTTCGATCACGGCATCGTAGTTCGAACTGCCGGAAACGCGGATGCCATGCTGGCTTTTCGTGGCTACAAACTTAAACCACACATCATCATCGGCTATACCTCCGGCTGCACAGGCAAGCAAGGTTTGCGTAGCGGCAGTAGATGTTCCATTTAACGGGCTGCATGTAACGCTTGGTGTTAAAGTGATGGCTCCGGCACAATTATCGTTTATTGGTACAGCCTGGGCATTTACCTTGGTTTCATGCAAAAAGCTTAAAAATAAAATAAGCCAGAAGGGGAATTTTACATAAGTCAGAGAACAGGAAGGGTTTTTCATAGGTTGCCGGCTATCGTGTAACTTCAGTAGTAACAGGAAATAACTCCTTTCGGGCAAAGACAATGAAAATACCGATATGGTTGTACGGGCTTGTAAACTTTTCTACATCCGTAAGAAATTCGGGCTGCTTTATGAACGCTGGTTGCTGAAAATAAAAGAAAAACGCTATGGTTTCGGGCTCAAAAACTGCGTGTAATCCAGTATTAACCGAAACAGCTCCGGGTATTTGGTTAGCGGCAGGGCATCTGGTTTATCCAGCACATCGTGGTAAAACGTAGTGCCGCCGAGGGTGTATAAAAAAAATGCCGGAACTCCTTTTTCGGAGAAAGGAAAATGATCGGAATTAGCTGCTTTGCCGCGACTTTTTATCTCCGGGAAATAGTGTTTTTCTCCATTCAGTTTCTGCAATTGCGCAAATTCCTTTTCGTGAATTTTGCCGTTCACCACCATTAAACCTGCATCGCCGGTTCCGGTTAAGTCTAGGTTTACCAGGAATTTTATTTGCTGTAAGGGAAATAAAGGATGTTCCACGTAAAACCGCGAACCCACCAAACCCGCTTCTTCGGCGCCAAAAGCCATGAACGCTACGGAATAAGCAGGTTGGTTTTCGGGTTTGGAAAAATGGTGCGCGAGTTCTAAAAGGAGGGAAGTGCCGCTGGCATTGTCGTTGGCGCCAGGGAAATACGCGTCTTCAGAAATGCGACCGAGATGATCGTAGTGCGCAGAGAAAACGATGAACGAATCGGACTGCACCTTTCCGGGAATAAAACCGATCACGTTCTGCGTCTGGTACTCCGGAATAAATTTCGCTTTTACTTCATATTTGACTTTTTTGGGTGTTTTCCCTACCGTTTTTTGCAGCAGATCGAACTGCGGTTGCGGATTTTGGTTTCTGGCTACGGTGTACGTTAGTTTCTGCGGATGCGTAATAAATATGGCAGCCGCTTCTTTCATTTTAAGTGCAAAAGCATCGGGCAGAATATTGCGCTTCATCCAGAATTTTTCAGGAACCAGTATCGCTTTGCCTTGTAAACTTTGCTTCAGAAATAATTCGCCGCGGCTTTCATCTAAAAAAATAAGCGTATCGAGCGGCAGGATCTTCAGTTTGTCTTTGCTGGTTCTAATGCCGGCATCGGGAATAAAATCAAACCCGGGTTTCAGTTTCCGGTCGTTCAGTTTCAGCTCCGTTTCTAAAACGGTATTCACCGGCAACGAAAAAGTCTGGAAGTAATTTCCACCGAAATTTTTTAACCCGGCTTCCTGAAATTGTTGCTGAATGAAAATGGCCGCTTTTTTATCGCCTTCTTTTACGTAACCGCGGCCGTGCATTTCCGGTGCGCAAAGCATTTCAATATTTTTCCGCACCCGCGCCATCTGCTGCGCTTCGGAGCAAAACGGAAGAAAAAACGGTAGGAAAAAAAGGAGAAAAACCCGTGAACTGCGCATGCAACGAAGATAGCAGATTTAAGGCAGGTTGAATACGGTTTTCCTGAATTTGTATGGGCAAACCCTTGTGGTTGTCCTTCCCGCATTTCGGGTTTTTCAGTAAAAAACGCTATGGTTTAAGGCCCGAAAACTAGAAAATAAGCTTGCGCCGGGAAAGGAAATAGAAAAGAACCGAGCCAAGAAAAATGCCGATCGCATCGGCAATCACATCGCCGGTTTCGCCGTGGCGGCCGCGTTTCATTACGGTTTGCAGCAACTCAATAATTACGCCCAGAAAAAAGCAAATAACTACTGAAAGTCCCATGGCAAATTGCAGGAACCGGGCGCCGCCATAATGGAAATATAAACTTCGAATGAGTAAAAAAGCCAGCAGCCCGAAAACCCCGATGTGCGCCAGCGTATCGAAAGAAAGGAGTTCCCATTTGGGAGTTTTGGGAAGCGATTCTGAGGGCAGCAGCGTTAAAAAAAGAATGACTGCTGCCCACAAAATTGCCGGGAAATGATAACGGAGAAAAGTAGTTACCACAAAAAAATAATTAAGCGCCGATCAGTTCGCCGTAAGCTTCTGCAGAAAGTAAACCATCCAGCTCCGCTTTATCGTCGATGCTCATTTTGATCATCCAGCCGTCGCCGTACGCATCGGAGTTTACCAGTTCCGGGTTAGAGCCCAGTTTTTCGTTCAGTTCCAATACCGTTCCGGTAAGCGGCGAAAACAGATCAGAAACCGTTTTAACAGCTTCAACCGTACCGAAAACTTCGTCTTTGTTTACTTTTTTGTCAACGGTGTCAATGTCTACATACACAATATCGCCAAGTTCGCGCTGGGCAAAATCGGTGATGCCTACGTAAGCTGTATCGCCTTCAATGCGTACCCACTCGTGCTCTTTGGTGTACTTCAGTTCGCCTGGTAAATTCATAGTGTTTTGATTGTTAATAGTTTATGTCTCAATTTTTATTGGTCTAGCGTATTAATAACCCAGCTGGTTAATTAAAAACCAAAAGTAGTTATTCAATTTACAATTAACAATCAGCAATCAACAATTAGCAATTAAATTAAAAGTACAGTTTTTTACCTGAAAACAATACCATTTTATTGCGATAAACTGTAACGTAACTGTACACCGCCTTCGGTAACCGTATTTTTGAACGAAGTCGAAATTTTTGGATCCGAAATGGTGCGCGTAAAGTAAAGCTGCAGGTTTAAACGCTGGTTAACCGTATAGTCTATGGTTGGGCGCAGCTGCAGCTGCATGTTGCCGTTGGTTACGGTATTATCGCTTTTCTCCACAATGGTTCCGTTCTCAGATCGCTGAATAATGCTGCGCTGAATAATGGTATTGTCGCGGATCGAAAGATCTAAACGGCCGGTCAGTTCGTTTTTCAGGGTTTTGTATTCGCCGTTAATTTTAAACGGTATCCGGAAATTCGAAGTGCTGTAACCAGCCCCAATTACCAGGTCTTTTACGTGGTTTTCGGTTACCTGCGCATTGCTCAGGTTCAGGCTCAGGTTCCGTTCAGTTTTATATTCTACCCGGCCGGTTATGTTGTTCTTCGTTTTAAAATTCACTCCCAGCAGCGGCGTAAGGCGTTCCATGATGGTTACCTGGCTCACTACGTAGTAAGGAATAAATTGCCCCTGTTCGTTCTTTATGTTCGGGAAATCGAGGTTCGGGGTTAAATAAGAAAGCGAGCTGGCAAAATTCGTAACGCCATACGTGCTTTGATAACCGTGCGAAATAGAGATCGAACTTAAATAGCGTTTCACAAATTCCAGGTTTGAAAGCCCCGAATAATCGATCCGCCAGTTAGGCAACGGAATCCGTTTGGTCAGGTCGCGGGCTTTAGCTCTTTCTGTTTTATAACCCGAAGCATCTTTGCCTTGGTACGCCAGCTGGAAAGCCGGGATCAGCACGTCCTGCGAGTTCAGTTTGTAAACCGAATCTGCCGGGTTACCACTTGCATTGGTAAGCGGATCGTTCAATAGTCTGGTCAGAATTTCCTTCCGGTTAGCAATGAATTGCTCAAACGCTTCCGATACATTTTTATTCGGGCCGCTATCCGGTCTTTTTTCAAACATCGTCTGGATCGTGATGGTAGAAACGCTGAACGAACCGGTATTGATCGGGTTCTGCGCTTCAGCCGGACGATCCGGAATTGCAAAGCCAGTATTTTCATCCACCGGCCGGCGGTAGAACACTTCCCGGATATCCGAAACATCTTTCTTGGCATCTACCAGAATGTTGAAGTTCCGGATCGGTTGCAGTTCGGTGCGCATATTCAGGCTCCAGGTTTTTAACGAACTCAGCGGCGTTTGTAAATACTGGCTGCTGTCGGTGTACCAACCGTTGCGGTCCGCGCGGTTATAAAGCTCATCTAAGCTGTATTGTTTACCGGCAACAAACCCAAAGCCCGGCGCGCCAAAACCTTCTTCAAAACCAAAGAATTTCGTACCTGGCAAATAACCTGGTAGTAAACTTCCTTCACTGCGCACGTACGTTACGTTCAGAGTCCTGGCCGTCATTAAACCGCGTAAAATGGTTTTCAGCGCTTTCAGTTCCGGGCCTTTCGTCGTGTCTTTCTTGGCTTCTGTTGGTTTTACCGCAGCTGTTCCCGGTTTAACCGGAACTTTCGGTGCCGGTCGTTTTGCTTCAGCTTGTTTAGGCTGCTCGTTGTTTATCTTGTTCAGGAACTTCACTTTGTTGTAAAGTTTTACCAGGTCAATTCGTCCGTTTACGCTGGTTTCGGTATTATTCTGTATGGTATTCCCCAGTTTCAGCTGCGAAGAAGCCGTATCGGAAACCGAATTCAGGAAGTTGGAGCTGGCCGTCCAGGTATAGCTTACCTGGTAGCGCGTATCGGCACTAACCCAGTCCGTAAGCGGGAACTTATCCAGCGGTAAGCGGTAATTAAGCGCTGCTGTCTGGTCGAAGTTCGTATTCCGGCCAAAATTCTTCAGATTCTCAAAAGCTACTTTGTTGTTCTCTTTGGTCAGCGGTCCGTATGGTTCATCTACAATGGCGCGGTTCGTAGCGGTATAATCAAACGAAAGCGCTTTGGTCAGTTCCCATTTCAGGTCGTAGATCCGGTTAAAGAAGAACGTTTTCTGATACAGCGGCAAAATTCCGGTGGTTGTAGGTAACTCATACGGGTTATTCCGGCGCTGGAATTGTAATTCGTTGTAGCGGCGGTCCAGGTCTGCCCGGAAAGCCAGGCGGCTTGGCAGGAACGTAGCATTCAGTTCTTTTATCGGCCGCAGGTATGGGCTTTGGAACTTGGCGCTTTGCTCGAACGGCGCATAGTTTTTCGGGCTGGCATTATAAGTATAAGCCAGGCCGCCGGAATAAATTTTGGTCAGGTCGCGGTCCGTTAAAATATCGGTGTGCAGTTTTTCGCTGTAAGCATACGAAAGCGAGATGTTCTCAATGTCGTACACTTTCGGCTTGGAATTCGGATCGGTTTTTTCCTTCCTTACGTTCAGCAAACTGATGCTCTTGGTAGTGGTCCGGTCTAAAACTTCCTTTTTATAAGCAGCTTTTGCCTCGTTGGCTTCCGGAACATTATCATATTTCCCCAGCGACTGACTCAGTTCCATATCGCCTTCCAGCGGGTCGTAGCGCGGCTCGCTTTCAATTACGCCATATTGCACTGAAAGCGGTACTTTTAAACCTAACGCCGATGGCAGGAATTTATCGGCTACAATATTTGAGTTCAGGTCGAATTGGCGGGTGTTTTCGCGGGCGCGCTGCGCAATTTTCTGCTGAATGCCACCAAAGCCAACGGTAGTGTAACGACCGGTAGCAGTAATATCAGCAACGTCGGCAAGTTTAGCGTTTACGCGGGCAGTAGCAGCCCAGCCGGCAGTTTTATCAAAATCGGAGACGCGCATTTCGTTCACCCAGATACAAACGCTTTGTTCGGCACCATCATCGCGCGGGTTCAAAACACCGATCATCACGCCTTGCACCGCACTAAAATCCGGGTTACCTACTACCGTAATAGATTTTCCGTCTTCGCGGGTTACTGTAAAAGGCGTGCGGCGGTCATCGGTAGTCATATTCCGGCGGGCTTTGGCATCTACAAAATCCTGGAAAGCAATATCGATCTCGTTTTCTTTTGGCCAGATTGCATATGGGTCATTGGCGCCCTGCTGTGTCATTTTCAGCGGGATTGAATATTCGTAATAGTTCTGGGTATAGTCAGTACCAATGCGGATGAAAGCGCGCATTTGGCCGTCGCGGGTTATGTTGTTCGGGCTTTCGGCGTGAATGAACATTTTCAGGCGCTTGTAGATCAGCATGTCCATGGAAACGTTTTTGTAAACCGCCTTGCCATATTTATCTACCAGATTTTCAACGCAGATCTGCATAGACTGCTCGTTCAAGCGGCGTTTGTTCTGCGAGGCATAATCATCCTGACGAACGGTTCCCGGAGGCAATACATACGGAATAGCACCCGCACTTACTTCGCCGTTCTCTTCAATATTCACCGCCGAAACGTCGAATTTATCGGCGCTCGGATCGCAGATACCGGTACAAGGTTCGTTATTCTCGATAATGGCCGTCTGGAATTTACGCCACTGATTCGCCACAAACTGGAACTGTACAAAACGCAGCACCGCCGGTTGTTCAAAATCGGTAAGGTACATGCGCAGGAAACGGATAGATTTATAACCGCTTATGCCGCCAATATTACGGGCCAGCGGGCTGCGAACCGGGATCCGGAACTGATACCAGCTTACAATCTCACCGTTAATTTCATTTTCTACCTTATCTACAATGTAAGGGTTCGTACCAACTGCTAACTGGCCGGGTTCCAACGGAATGGAATATTCGTAATAGCGCTCCACATCCGAAACAATATTATCCTTGTTCAGGTCTTCTTTATCTGGGAAAGTATAAGAAGTTTCGATACTGTTTTCCGGCGAGTTGCCTTCCATGCCGTTATAGTTTTTATAGCGGCCCAGAATTTTTACGTCGCGGTTGGTATAGTCGGCGTTCAGGTGGTGCTTGAAATTATCGTTGGAAGGGTCATCTAAAGTGCTGTAAATACCGCTAAAGAATTGCTTTTCATCGCTGTCGTTTAAGCCATCCAGACCAATATCCTGACGGCTCCGCGAACCGGCATCGTTGTCGAATGCATCGGTTAAGAATTGCAACGTACTTACTCTCCCCCATGGAGTGCGGTCGGTATCTTCCTCCGGGTCAGCGCCGGTTGGTAAACCGTTCTCGAAAGAATACTGGTTAGCATCTTTCATCAGGTCTTCCGAAACATTACCCAGGTTAAAGACCAGGCGGCCGCCGGTCGTATTGTTTGTAGCCGGGTTCTCGTTGTCGTTTACCACGCCGTTCGGGCCGGGCAGGAAAGGATCCATCAGCCAGAATTCCATGTATTCGATATTGGCATTATCGAAATCTGTATCGAAAGTAATTTCCCGGCTGATACCGCCGTAATTGCGTTTCAGATCACGTGTTGGGTTGAAATGCTTCCCATCAGCTGCTACATCTGGCGAATAATTGTATTGGCCGCGTTCGCCAGGGTAATACGCTACGTCAAAGGTATATTCGTTATTGTTAGCGATCTCCGGGTCACGGTTCGGAAAAAGCTCGCGTTTCTGTACTGCCCGCACATAATGGTTTTTAATGTCGGCGGTAGTAATGTTGCTTGGTTTCTGGCCGCTGCCGGTGTAATAAACCTGGTCAATAGAATACCAGGCAATTTTTGCACGGTTATATGCATATTCCAGACCCAACGCAGCAGCATTAAAACGATTATCAGGCGTTACCGGTGTGGTAGCCAAACGCCAGCCGGAAGTTCCGAATCCTCCAAGCGTATATGGGGTTTTTACGCTTTCAAAATCATCGATGAATGAAACGCCATCTTCGCCCCGCAATTTCGATTTGGCCGGCAAAAGCTGGGCAAATTCGCTGTTAATAGTTACTACCGATGGTACTTTTGTCTGAATGATAGGGAGTCTGTCGATCATTTTGGTCAGGAATCGGGACTCTCGGCGATAATTCAGATCCAAACCATAAATGGTATTGTTGGTTGGCTCATCGCCAATGCCTACGCGGTAAACAAAGGGTTTTTCGGCCAAATGCAATACCGTTCCACCCAAAGCAAAATCCGGATTTAATCTATAATCGAAGCGCGCACCAAGTAAGGTGCGGGGCTGCACATTTACGATCTGGGCTTTCTCGAAATTTACTTTCAGATTGCTGGCCGAATTCAGGTAACTCGGGTTCAGGATCTTTACGCGGCCTAACTGGTAATTTACCTGGTAATCTACATTTTCCTGCAGCTGTGTTCCGCCCGAAAATACGGTAACCGAACCTTCCGCGATCTGAATACCAGGTAATAGAATTTCGTCGGTTGCGGTGGCCTGGTAGCGGCCCTGTAAAAAGAATTTGTTCTTGTTGGCAAATTGCTGTGCGTCCGTTTGGGTAGAATCGTAAAGCTCCTGGTAAACATATTTCTGGATCAGCGCATCTTCCGTGCCCGGATCGAATTTACTGCGCAGGTAACTGCCGAACGGCTCTACTTCCGGGAAAATAATGCGGCCGTTTTCCGGATCGATGGTAATATCCGTTAAAAAGTCGAAGTTACCGTCGGAAGGTTTATCGTTGTTGCGGTTTACATTGTCGAGGTTAAAAACCGAAACCAAAGGCCGGTCTTTTACCTGATTACCTTCCCGCAGGCTATTAATATCAACACCTGTTTCGTCATCTTTATAAATAACGTTCAGCTGAAAATTGTCGCGACTTACCTGGCTGGCATTCAGCGAGTAAATGTTTTTCATCATCAGATCCCAGGTTGGCAAGCCAAGTGCCGGGTTCGTAGATTTCAACATTTTAAGGAAGATCACCTGGTCGTCGGTAATGTTCTGATATTCGTCCTGTAGTTCACCTACTTTGTAAGTTTTGCCGTTCAGGGTATATTCAAACGCTACGCCCAGAACCTGTTCCGGGAGCAAAGCCGAATTCAGGGAAATGTAACCAAGCTGCGGATTGAATTTATACTCGCCCTGATTCAGTTTCCGCGCTTTTACGTGTTCAAATTCTATGGCTTTCACCAGGCCCTGGCCACCTAAAACTGCATCGATCTGATTATTGTCCCGGGTGGTGCCTTTGGTAACCTGATCAAACAAAGAGTTGGCTTTATTATCAGCTGGCTTTCGCGGGCCACTGCCACCCGGGAACGAAAGCAAGGTGTCATAAACCGCATTGCGGTTACCTTCTGCCAGGTCCATTAAAGCAACCACGTTCCGCAGGTTTTCGGTAGCGCGGTTATCGTTGGTAATATAAACTTCCAGGCGCCGTATGGTAATACCTGAATTTACGAGTGGTAGATCTTTCAGCGCATTATCGTAGCGGTCGCGGAAGAATTGGGCGAGGAAGAAGTGGCGGTCTTTTTCGTAATCGCTGGCTTTTATTTCAAAGATCCGGTTCTGAGCCCCGTTCTGAATATTTACTTCATCTACTTGCCCGCGGATGTTGGAAGCAATAGTAGTAACGCCTAAGCGGCCAAACTGGAGCTGAGTTTTTACCCCGAATAAATTCTGGCCGCCGGAAATCAAACTGTTGTTGAGCGGAAGGCTTACGTTACCGGCTTCTATCTTACGAATAATTTCTTCGTCGTAACCGGTGTATTCCAGCTTCATGTTGTTTTCGAACTCGAAGTTGGCTTTGGTGTCCCAGTTAAAGGAGAGTTTTAGCTTTTCGCCGATTTGGCCGATCAGGTTCAGGGTAATGTTCTGATCGAATTCAAAGTCGCCGACGCGTTGCTGACGCAGCGGTAACTGGCGGTTGAAGTTCCGGTTAAAGCGGGCACCGAAACGCAGCGTTACGTTCCCGTTCGGGCGGATATCGACATAATTTCCTCCGAATATGCGATCGAAGGCGGAGCTGATGTAAATTTTAGGGATCACCCGTTTGCTGGCAACTACACTTTCGCCGTCCTGCCCGGCCGATTTGGTGCGCCAGTAATTCCGGATGGCCTGTTGCTGCTGGAATTTCGAATATTCCTCGAAGGTCATGTAGCTCGGGTTCCGGTAATCGAAACCGCCTATCTCTTCATTGATTTCGTAATAGCGCAGGCTATCATCTAAAGTAACGTTGGTTTTTACGTTGGCAGGGTCGCCGAGCAGCAAAGGCGAGTTGCTGCCCTGGTTAGAAAAAGGATCGCCGGGGCGGTCTTTAGGCCGATATGTTGGCTTTTTACTGGGCTGGTAAGGCCGGTTGCGCAGACTATCCTCTAAGGTAGTATCGGGAGGAAACAGGTCTTTGAAACTCCGTAAGTTAAAATTGTTACGCGTGCCGGTAGTTGCAGCCTGTGAAAGCCACGCTAACAGCGAAATAACGACCACCGAGGCCACAATCGTGTGTGTTCTTCCTTTATTCGAAATCAAGGTGCGTAAAAAGCTATGAAGATTTTAAAGCAAATTTTATCAGCTGTTCCACGCTGAGATGGTTTCCTTCGCGTTTCAGGATCGCGTCGAGTGACTTTTCAGCCACGTTTTTGGCAAAGCCCAGCGTTACCAGTGCAGATAACGCTTCGTTTCGGTTTGTATTGTGTGATACAACACTAAAAGCTGCTGCATCTATTGGGCTTTCTTTCCGGAATTTGTCTTTCAGTTCCAGAATAATGCGTTGAGCAGTTTTTGCGCCAATTCCCTTAACGTTTTGAATGGTTCGCACATCTTCTTTTACAATAGCCTGCTGAATTTCAGCTACGGTAAGCGAAGAAACGATCATTAAACCTGTGCCGGGACCTACGCCGGAAATAGAGATCAGGTGCAGAAAAACGTTCTTCTCGGCCGGATCTGAGAAACCGAAAAGCGTATGCGCATCTTCTTTAATATGCAGATACGTGTAGAGTTTGCAGCGTTCGCCTTCCTTTAAACTGGAAAATGTATTGAGGGAAATTTTGATCTGATACCCGATCCCACCTACGTCGATGATCACGTAGGTAGGGTCTTTATAGGTCAGTTTTCCGTCTATATATGCTATCATTTATAAGCTCCTGTTATAGTTTTGTGCATCTACTACGGCAATAGCCACCATGTTCACAATTTCGCGGATCGAGCTGCCTAACTGCAGAATGTGCACCGGCTTGCGCATACCCATCAGCACCGGACCAATGGCTTCGGCGCCGCCAATTTCCTGCAATACCTTGTAAGCAATGTTGCCGGAAGTAAGATCAGGAAATACCAAAGTATTGGCACCTTTTTCAGCTAATTCGCTGAACGGATAATGTTCTTTTAAAAGGTCGCAGTTCAGAGCAGTATTGGCCTGCATTTCCCCGTCTATGATCACACTAGGATAGCGTTGCTTAGCCATTTCAGCAGCTTTACGTGCCTTTTCAGGCATTTCACCGCTATTAGAACCGAAGTTGGAATAAGAAAGCACGGCAATACGAGGTTCTGTATCGAAGAAACGCACGGCCCGGGCCGTTAAGCCAATAATATCGCAGAGTTCTTCGGTTGTCGGGTTTACGTTTACGGTGGTATCGGCAAAGAAATAAGGCTCTTTCTTGCTCAGAATAATATACATGCCAGCCACTTTATTCACGCCTTCTTCCACGCCAATTACCTGCAGCGCCGGCGAAATGGTTTTGGAATAATCGCGCGTTAAACCGGAAATAAGGGCATCCGCTTCGTTGAGTTCTACCATTAAGCTGCCGAAATAAATACGGTCGCGCACTAAACGGCGGCTTTCGAATAAGCTGAGGCCTTTGCGCTTGCGTTTATCGAACAGGATCTGGGCAAATTTTTCGCGCTTTTCGTCTTCTTCAAACGGGTCGATGATCACGCATTCGCTCAGGTCGAGGTTGTTTTCGGCAATAATACGCTCGATCTTTTTGCGGTTACCTAGTAAAATAGGCTGGGCAATTTTCTGATCTTTTACGATCTGCGCTGCCTTCAGAATTTTTACGTGATCGGCTTCGGCAAATACCACGCGTTTCGGGTGTTGCTTGGCCTGCGCAATTATCCGGTTCATCAGCTTCTGGTCGATGCCAATGCGCTGCAGCAGTTGGTTATGATAACCTTCCCAGTCGGTTATTGGCTGCCGGGCTACACCAGTTTCCATAGCAGCTTTAGCTACGGCCGGCGAAATGGCGGTAATAAGGCGCGGATCGAGTGGTTTTGGAATTAAATATTCGCGGCCGAAAGCAATGGTATTATCAGCATAAGCTTTATTTACAATGTCCGGAACCGGTTCTTTGGCTAATTCTGAAAGCGCTTTTACGGCGGCCAGTTTCATGGCTTCGTTAATTTCGGTAGCGCGCACATCCAAAGCACCCCGGAAAATGTAAGGGAAGCCAAGTACGTTATTTACCTGGTTCGGATGGTCGGAGCGACCGGTAGCCATGATCAGATCGTCGCGGGTAGACATGGCCAGGTCGTATGGAATTTCCGGGTCCGGGTTGGCCAGGGCAAACACGATCGGGTTTTTAGCCATGGTTTTTACCAGTTCCGGCGGCAATACATTTCCAGCCGATAAGCCTACGAAAACGTCGGCGCCGTTCATGGCTTCGGCCAGCGTGTTTATTTTGCGGAGTGTTACGAATTGGGCGCGGTAAATATCCAGGTCGTTGCGGTGCGGGTTAATAATGCCGTCTTTATCGAACATTACAATATTATCGAGCTTCGCACCTAAGGCTACATAAAGTTTGGCACAGGAAATGGCTGCAGCGCCCGCGCCGTTCATTACAATTTGGGCTTCGCTGATCTTTTTGCCAACCAGTTCCAGCGCGTTCAGTAAAGCGGCACCCGAAATAATGGCCGTGCCGTGCTGGTCGTCGTGCATGAGCGGAATGTTCATTTTCTCGCGCAAGGCATTTTCGATCTTGAAACACTCCGGCGCTTTAATGTCTTCCAGGTTTATGCCGCCAAAAGTAGGTTCCAGCGAAGAAACAATGCGTACAAATTCTTCCGGATCGGTGCAGTCAATTTCAATGTCGAACACATCGATGCCGGCAAATTTCTTGAACAGTACGCCTTTGCCTTCCATAACCGGTTTGGACGCATCGGGACCAATATTGCCCAGTCCCAACACGGCGGTGCCGTTGGTAATTACGCCTACCAGGTTGCCTTTGGCGGTATATTTATAAACGTCGTCTTTATTAGCGGCAATTTCTTTGCAGGGTTCTGCTACACCGGGGGAATAGGCCAATGCCAGGTCGAGCTGGGTACTTACCATTTTGGTAGGCACCACTTCAATTTTTCCGGCAGGACTCTGGCTATGGTAATTAAGTGCTTCTTCTTTGTTAATTTTTATCATCTTCTGCGTTCGGTCCGTTCTAAAAACTTTCAGGCTGCGGATTATGTATCCGGCGCTTACAGGTTTTTTATAGTGTAAAAATGCAAGGCATTGGCCTTAACCTACAAATATAAGGGATTGCCCCGGATTGTTGCCACTACGTACCTTGTGCTTTTCAGTTATCTGTGAATTTTTTGAAGGGAATTTATCGGCCGAAGAAATACCGGTTTTTTGTCGGTTGCTGGAAAAAACGCTATGCTTTTAGCCCTGAAAAGTGAAGGGAATGAAATATGTTCGCCGTAGCAAGTTTTGAAAACGGTAGGGGTTTTGGCCTAAAAAGTGCGTGAAATATTAGCTGGTAAAAACGAAAGTGCTGAATCTAGCGCTCCGGTTTGTGCTAATTTACCAGAGAAAACGCTATGCTTTTCGGCCCGAAAAGTAAGGCATAAAAAAGCCCCGCAATTTGCAGGGCTTTGTAATTTCTATCCGTTTAGCTTAAGCTGATCACCAGTTTCTGGCCCGGTTTCAGTTCGTTACTTTTCAGGTTGTTTTTCTTTTTGATTTCTTCCACCGTTATGCCTTCATACTTTTTAGAAATGTTCCAGAGTGTATCGCCAGGCTGTACCGAATGAATAATGATCGGGGTTTTAGGAGCGGTTTTTTTGGAAACGGCTTTTTTGTTGTGGCTGGCTTTTACAATTTGTACCGGAGCAGGTTTGGTTTCAACTACCGTTTCTTCGGTGGTTTTTACTTCTGCAGAAGCCAATGCATTTGTTTGCGCCGAATCTGCAACTGCCGGCTGATGAATTACCAGTTTCTGATTGGCGAACACCATCGTGTTTTTCAGATTATTCCAAGTTTTCAGATCTTCAATAGAAACGTTGTGTTCCTTTGCTATCTTACCCAAGTTGTCGCCGCGTTGAACTACGTATGGCATCTTCTGCGCATTGTCAGCGGCTGAATCCGGTTGTTTTTCCGGGGTTTGCTTCGCGATCATCACCGGCTCCTGCGGTATCAATTTTGGCTGAACCGGTTTCGGGGTTAAATAACGCGCATTCTGGAAGATCGTGCTGCGGTTCTGCGCAATTACTGGGCGTTTTTCGGCCGGCACTTTTATCGCGAAATTCCGTACCGTTTCCGGTATAAAATCTTTCTTCAAAGCCGGGTTCAGGTTTTTCAAAGCTTCCGGAGTCATATTGAGTTCCGCCGAAAACTTCGCCAGATCAAGGCCTTGGTTTAGCAGAACGGTATCGGTAGCAATGGCAAACTGAATAGAATCTGAAGATATCTTGTGGTGGCCGGCGTAATTCATGGCATACATTACGGCCGTGAAAGAAGGAACGTAGCCACGGGTTTCTTTAGGCAGGTAAGGGAAAATTGCCCAGAAGGTTTGCTGGCCGCCGCCGGCGCGTTTTATGGCTTTGCGTACGTTGCCCGGACCGCAGTTATAAGCGGCCAAAGCCAGTTCCCAGTCGCCGAACATATTGTGGAGTTGGCGCAGGAATTTGCAGGCAGCCTCGGTAGATTTTTCCGGATCCATGCGCTCGTCGTAAAACGAATTCTGCACCAGTTTAAAATCTCCGCCGGTTGCCGGCATAAATTGCCACAATCCTAATGCCCCTACATGTGATTTTGCCTTCGGGTTCAGCGCTGATTCAACTACCGCTAAATATTTCAGCTCAAGCGGCATGTTGTGCTTCTTCAGGTATTTCTCGAAAAGCGGAAAGTATAGATTCTCGCGCTCCAGCATCCGGCGGGTATATTTCCGGTTCCGGATGGTGAAATAATCTACATAGCTGCGCACAAACGGGTTGAACGTAAGCGGAATGGAAGATTTGATGCAGCTTAACCGGTCCTGAATCACTTCGTCCGGCTCATTAGGAATTAGCTCGCTGAACAACGCGAAATGTTCCGGCAGAAAAAAAGTAGAATCCAGTTTCAGGCTCACAGAATCTTTGGAAAGCTTTTTTTGCAGCCCGGTATTACGATCGGTATCTGCTATTGCAGTATGCCAAACGCTTATAAACAAGGTTACTAAAAAAAGCTTTCCGAATTTCATCAGGTAGAAACTAAAATATTGTCAGTCAGGTATTTAGAAAAAGCAAATAATTCCTGTTCTTCAAACGAACGGCCAATTAACTGTAAACCGATCGGAAGGTTGGTAGCGTCGGTGCCAGCCGGAACCGAGATTGCCGGTACGCCGGCCAGAGATGCCTGTACGGTAAAAATATCGGCCAGGTACATGGCTAACGGATCTTTCGCATTTTCGCCAATGCTAAAGGCCGTGGTTGGCGCGGTAGGCAGAATTAAAAAGTCGAAACGGCTCAGTAATTCGTCGGTTTTTTCTTTTATCAGGCGGCGCACTTTCTGAGCTTTGGTGTAGTAAGCATCGTAATAGCTGGCGCTCAAAACGAACGTTCCCAGCATAATGCGGCGCTGTACTTCTTCGCCAAAACCTTCGGCGCGGCTTTTCTTGTAAAGCGAATTCAGGTCAGTAGCTTCCGCGCTACGGTGGCCATATTTCACCCCGTCGAAACGCGAAAGATTCGAGCTTGCTTCGGCGGTGGTTAAAATATAATAGGTCGGCACCATGTAATCGAGGTACGGAAAATCAACCGCTTCCACACTGTGGCCTTCGGCTTTCAAAGCTTCTATGGCATTTTCCATGGCCGCTTTTACTTCCGGCTGCAAGCCCGGGCTTTCCAGCGTATCTTTAATGTAACCGATCTTTTTCTTGCCGGAAACTTCCAGGTTTTGGCTGTAAGCCGGTACTTCGCGCTGGCTGGCAGTACTGTCAAATTCGTCGGCTCCGGCCATTACTTCCAACAGCAAAGCGGCATCTTCTACGGAGTGCGTAAGCGTGCCGATTTGGTCGAAGGAAGAAGCGTAAGCCACCAATCCGTAGCGCGAAATGCGGGAATACGTAGGTTTTAAACCAACTACACCACAAAACGCTGCCGGCTGACGAACAGAACCTCCGGTATCGGAACCAATGGAAGCAAAGCAAAGATCTGCCTGCACTGCCACTGCCGAACCACCCGAAGAACCACCCGGAACTTTAGAATTATCGGCGGCATTGAGCACGTTGCCAAACGAAGAATTTTCGTTGGAAGCACCCATGGCAAATTCATCGCAGTTCTGGCGGCCAATAATGATCGCATCTTCATCCAGAAGGCGCTGCACGGCAGTACCGGTGTATAAAGACTTGAAACCATTCAGGATCTGGCTCGAAGACTGCAACGTATGATCTTTATACGCCAGCACATCTTTCAGCCCGATAACTATACCCGCCAGTTTACCGGCAGTGCCATTTTTTAATTTGGCATCTACGGCTTCGGCCTGAGCAAGGGCTTCGTCAGCAAAAACTTCTAAAAAAGCATTCAGATGCGCATTGTCCTGAATGTTTTGTAAATAAAACCGGACCAGATCGCTGCAGGACGTGGTGCCTGCAGCTATATCGGTCCGGATAGCGCGGAGTGAGCGGTAACGCATTCGCTTAGTTTGCTTTTGGTTCGTCTTTTACGCCGTTCTCTATTTCAGATTTAATTTCTTTGGTAGCATCTTTAAATTCGCGGATGCCGCGGCCCATGCCTCTTGCTAATTCCGGGATCTTTTTAGCACCGAACAGCAAAAGAACAATTAATAAAATTACCATGATTTCGCCGGTGCCAATATCGCCGAGGAAAGCAAAAACGGTATTTAAAGCCATAACTTACTGGTTTAAAAGTAAAAAATAAGGACTACAAAAATAGGTATTATTTCAATACAAGACCAGAAAAGCCGATAAAGTTTAAAAACGGTATCATTTTCCTGAAAAAAAGTGCACAAGGTGCTTTCAGGGCTAATAACAGGCCAGGAAAAAATATTGGACCTAAAACTATGATACTCCAAGCCAAGGCGTAACTTCGCAAAGCAGTAACCGCAGCGGCCAATTTTTCGCTATACTTAAAGATCATGACAAGCCAGCCCAAACTGAACGGAACAACTACCGAAGAAAAGCAAGCCTTTGTGGGAAGTAAGATCTATGCGCAGCCGCTGCAGGAATACGCCCGCCTCGAAGCCCTTGAAAGTTACGACATTCTGGATACTGCCCCTGAAGCTGATTTTGATGACCTGACCCGCCTGGCAGCTTATATCTGTGAAACGCCCATCTCGCTTATTTCTTTAATAGATGCGCAACGGCAATGGTTTAAATCGAAACTGGGTTTAGAAGTGCCCGAAACGCCGCGCGAAATTTCTTTTTGCCAGTATGCCATTTTGCAGCCCGATGTTTTTGAAGTGGAAGATGCTACCCGCAACGAAATTTTCCGCAACAATCCGCTCGTTACCGGCGATCCGAACATTCGTTTTTATGCCGGCGCGCCTTTAATTACCCACGACGGTTTTAGTTTAGGCACGCTTTGCATCATAGATACGGTGCCGCGCAGCCTCACGGAAAAACAGAAAGATGCGCTGCAAAGCCTGGCCCGCACCGTTGTAGCCCACCTGGAATTGCGCCGTGCGCGGTTCGCCCTCGATAACGAAAAAGAAAAACTGGAAAATCTGCTGAAGCTGGCAAACGGAGCCGTAAACGATGGTTTTGTAGCCGGAAAATCAGATATCTTTGTGAAGCAGGAATCGAGGCTGGTAAAAGTGAACGCCGCTGATATTTTATGGGTGGAGGCCTTGGGCGATTACGTGAATATTCATACGCACAAAGATCGCTACACGGTTTATGCTACCATGAAAGACATGGAAACCAAACTGCCGGGCAAAGATTTTGTGCGCGTGCACCGCAAATACATTATCGGCGTAGATAAAATAAAAACCATTGAAGACGATTCGGCGGTAATAGAAAAACGCGATACCAGCAACGCCGGCCACATGATGAACGGCCTGATGTACGTTCCGATCGGGAGTTCTTACAAAACTACTTTAATGAAACGCCTGAACCTGATCTGATTTTCTTTTCGGGAACAGCAGGCTTAAGCTTCTACAGAATTTTGATTTTTTACCGTTTCGGAAACCCGTTTTTCAGGCGCTAACGTATAAGTTTTTGGTGGTAACAAAATGTTCGCCCTGTATATTGTTCCGTTTATCAGCAAAATGCACCCGTTCATCGAAAAGTTAAACATTCCCCGAAATTAGAAGTTAAATTTGAAAAGAATATCGGGAAAACTTCCACAAAACACGGCTTTCCTGATTTTAAATTAGAAACATAAGTTTGTTTTCATAGCTCAGAAAGGCATCCTGCAAAGCGGGATGTTTTTTTTTGCCTTATGCTTAACAGTTTGTGGAACGCTATTGTTTTAAGCCCAAAAAGTGCCGGGTGCAGAAATTATTCGGATTTGTAAACGTACGTTTCGGTTTTAACCGTGCCATCGCTTAGCGTCTGGATTTTTTTCACCGGAAAACCCTTGTCGTTATACTCATAAGCGTTTGTGTAAAAACTTATAACCTGCCCGGCCTGGTTTTTCATTTCCATTTTCAGCTCGTTACCAGCAAACCGTACCGGATTAATATTGGTGTTCGCAAACGGGTCCATTTTGCCATCGAAGGTTAATTCAATTTTATCCTGAAACTGTCCGTGGTCGCCGGTTCCGGTAGTTTCTACCAGGTTATTACTTTTGTAAAGATATGTCCGGCTGTTTATCAGGTAATTGTCCGGCGTTTGGTCGCTCCACCGGGTTATGTTGCCGTTGGCCTCAAAAAGATACATCCGTTTGTGATGCAGGTTAGGCGTGCCGGTAGAATCTATATAAGAGTGGAGTAACTTTTGCGGCAATGTACCGCCGTTATATACCATTTCATCCTGCTCCAGAAAACGGCCGGTACTTCCGTAAACCTGTTTAAAATGTAAATTTCCATCAGCAAAATAGCTGAAAACACTGGAACGTTCCAATACATTATTTCCGAAAACTTCTTCTTTAACGATCTGGTTTTCTGAATTGTAAGTGTATTTTATTTTAACCACGTCGGGCGAATGCGAAGTGGTGCGGGTAATTTCAGTTGGGTAGAGGAGTAATTCCTGGTTTGGAGTTGGGTCAGATTTTTCATTTTTGCACGAAAAGAAGGCAAACGCTAAAAACAGGGCCGGCAGTAATTTTTTCATGGTTTTTTGGGAAAAGCAGGAGTAAGATTTGCATATTAAACAGCGCTGCTAACAAAATAGTATAAACCGCCGGATAAAATTTTCTTAGGTTCTTAAGTTTTCCGAAGAGAAGAAAACGGTATGCTTTCAGGCCGAAAAACTCACGGAAGCAACTTGAGTAACAAAAACGCTATGCTTTTCGGGTGAAAAACTGCCAGTAACCAACAATTATTTCGGTGCCAGCCAGCTTTCCGGGTTCAGGTTGCTGCTGTTTTTCCAGATCTGGAACTGAAGTTCAGTTGTGCCTTCAGCATTCGTGTAAATTGTCCCGATCACATCTTTCCGGTTCACCATTTGCCCTTCCGAAACACTTACCGTTTTCAGTTTGGCAAATACGGTAAAATAATCGCCGTGCTGGATCATTACAATGTTGTTCATGCCCGGCACGCTGGCCACGGTAAGCACTTTGCCATCAAAAACCGAGCGGGCCGCTTCGCCATGGCCGGTCTGAATATCGATGCCACGGTTTTCTACTACTACGCCTTTTAAAACCGGGTGTGCGTGTTTACCGAAGCGTTGCGAAATAAATCCCTTGCCAACCGGCCACAACAATCGTCCTTTATTTCCTGAAAATGAGGAAGAAAGCACGGCCATTTCCGGAGTCATGCTTACTTTGTTGGTTTCTACTTTGGTTTCGGCAGAACTGGTTTTACCGGCGCGGGCATCGGCAGCACTTTTGGCTTTGGCGGCGCGGGCAGCTCGGGCAATTTCCTCGCGCACCATATCGGCAATTAAATTATCGAGCTTGCGCACCGATTGTTGCCGGCGGGCTACTTCGCGGCGCAGCTCTTCTTCCTGCTTGCTTAGTTTCTGCACTACCTGGTCTTGCTGACCTTTCAGGTTCAGCAGGCTTCTTTTTTCGGCGAGTTGCTTTTCCAGGGCTTTTTGTTTTTCCTGCTGCTGTTGGGTGAGCGTATTTAATTCCTGGTTCAGGTTTTTGGTAACGCGGTTTATCTGGGCTACCTGGGCTTTGCGGGCATCGGCGTACTGGCGCAGATAACGCAGGCGCATGGTAAACTGGTTAAAACTCTCGGAAGCGAACAGAAACATGAGCCGGTTATAGCTGTTGGTGGTTTTTGCCGCCGAATAGATCATAAGCGCGTATTCCGC
Organism: Adhaeribacter terreus; assembly: GCF_042657365.1. NCBI lineage: Bacteria > Pseudomonadati > Bacteroidota > Cytophagia > Cytophagales > Hymenobacteraceae > Adhaeribacter > Adhaeribacter terreus. The sequence goes on from NZ_JBHSKT010000001.1 coordinate 273,175, forward strand.
CTTCAGTTTTTCCAGGTCCGACTGCATGGAACTGACCAGCGTTTCGGTCTTTTTTACGTCTTTCTCGATGTAGTGCAACTCCGAACTCACGTTCCGGATCACGCCTTTCTGCACCGTAATTTTTTCTTTAATGGCATTCAGCTCGCCGAGCGAAGCTTCTTTTTTGGCGCGGGTTTGTTCCAGAATGCGGTTGGCTTCTTTAATGCGGCGCAGGTTTTCGCGTTTTTCCCGCTCCAGCGTAGCCCTGGATTTAGGTTTGCGTTGCGTGCGCTGCGCCGTAGTAGTAAGTGCCGCTACCAGTAAAAGACAGGAAAGAAGGTAAATAAAATAACGCCGCATGAAATAAACCACTCCTTTTTCAGGATTGCCAACCGCAAAGATGCGAAATACTGCAAAGAACTGCTAATAAACGCTATGGTTTTGGCGGGGGAAAGTCGGAGAGGTGAAATTTAAGACTAATAAACTGGCTATTGCAGAAATTTAAACACGAGGTAAAGCAACGGTTTGGAAGAATTTTACGACCTGTCTGTAGAGTGAAAAAATCTACCGATGACTTTAAGATTCCTTCTACTGATATTATTCTGCAGTTTAACCTTAACCACAAATGGCCAGGAAAAGCAAGGCGCCAACTGGTTTATTGGTGGTAGTTATAATAATAATGGACTTCCACCTTTTCCTGGTATTCATTTAGATTTTAACCATCCAAAAATATCTGCTTCCCAATTTCTTGTTAATGATCTGGGAATAGGCGCAGTTGCTACAATTAGCGATAGAAAGGGCAAACTTTTATTTTTTACCCGAAAGGGGTATGTTGCCACTCGGGTAAAAGTAAATGATGAATATCAATTAATGCCTAATGGCAATTCCCCTTCTTTTAATCCTGATGCAGACCTCATCATGCAAAACCCACAGGATGAACAACGCTATTATATTTTTTCAACTTGGCCCTCGAAGCACTTAGTTGTAAGAGAAGTAGATATGCGCCTAAATATTGGCTTCGGCGATGTGGTGGCAAACTCTTTAAGAGTGCTTAAAAGTGGTATTGGAATTGGTATGGCTGCCATGTTGCACGCGAATAATAAAGATTTCTGGCTTATTACTTCAGGCTTCTCCGGTGATAGTCTGTTGGCTTTCCCGGTTAATGCCGCTGGTATTGGAGTTCCGGTAGTTTCTCTTATCAATAGAAATCTCGATCCGATGAGCTGCCTCAAAAGCTCCCCCAACAGCCAAATGTTGGTTACAAGCGGAAAGCAGGGGATAGAGCTGTTTCATTTTAATAGGCAAACAGGTAGTATTGTTCCGCAGTATAGCCTTACAATTCCGGATTCAGCCAGACAAAAAGGTTTCTCTTTTTCTTTTTCACCGAGCAGTTCGAAATTATTCGTTGGTACTACTTATAAACCATATTACCATAATTCCGCTATCGTACAGTTTGATCTGAGCTCTGGCAATTCTCAACATATCCAGCAATCGGCAGTAACACTCTTTACTGATAGCAGTAGTAGATCGAGGCGGATATGTGATATGCAATTAGCTATTAACGGGAAAATATATATAACCCGAGGTGATCTCAATCAGGATCTTAGCGAAATCAGTTACCCTGACCAAGCCGGTTTTTCCTGTGGATTTAAACTTCAGTCCATACCTCTTTCTGGTACAGCAATTAACCTCCCAGCCTTAAACCAAACGCTTTTCCGTAACGTCAGCAAACTGCAGGCGCAAGCTAGCAGAGACACCATTTGCTATGGCGATTCTGTGCAGCTTTCAGCGTATGGCGCCGGGGCAGAACACTTCCAATGGGAAATTGCCAACGGTTTAACTTCCCCCAATGATACACTGGCTAATCCCATAGTCCGACCTACAACTACTACAATTTACCGGGTTATTGCTTCTTCTCCGTTCCGAACCGATACGGCTTTTGTAAAAGTAGTAGTCCGGAAAAATCCTGAAATGAAATTAAATGGCCCCGAAGAAGTTCTTACTTTAGCCGAGAACCAGGAATACCGGGTTTCAGGCGCAACGCCTGGAAGCACCTTGAACTGGCAGGTTTCCGGTGGCGAAATTGTTTCCGGGCAAGGCACAAACCGCATCCGGGTAAACTGGGCCGAAGCGCGTTCCGGAACGGTAAGTATAGTTGAAAACAATAAGAACGGGTGTAATTATTCCGAAAGCCTGACCGTTAAAATTGCTGGTTCGCCGCCGCCGGTTTTCTATAACATCATTACGCCCAACGGCGACAAACTGAACGATGCTTTTGTAATCCAAAACCTGAAATGGTACGCCGAAAACGAATTAAAGATTTACAACCGCTGGGGAGTAGAAGTTTTCCGGAAGCGGAATTATAAAAATAACTGGCAAGCTGAAGAATTGAGCAGTGGCGTTTACTTTTACCGTTTCCAGGCCGGTTCGCAAACCTGGAAAGGCTGGCTCGAAGTAGTAAAGTAATCATTAGTTTTTCAAATAAAAACGCTACCGTTTTACTTCAGAAAACGGTAGCGTTTTGTGCTTAAAAAGTCAGATCCAAATCCGAAATTACTTGCGCTGGTAATCGGCCGGCACCGAGAACGGGAATTGCATATCCGGCTCGTTGAAACTGTACTTGTTGTATTTAATAGCCACGGAAGCAGCTTTGGAATTCGGGTCCGGGTTGGAAGCGCGTTGCAGCAATACCAAAGCCGCCGTCGGGAAAAGGTTGGTGCCCTGCGTTTCAAATTCGTTGTAAGTAGCTACAATGGCGTCGCCGGTTTTTTCGTCAATCACCTGCATGCTTTTCAGTTTGCGCATTTCCACATCCAGAAACTGATTAATGAGCAGGTTGTTGCGCAATTGCTGGATCTGCTGCATTTCGCCGCCTTTAATTTCTTTTATCGTACCCGGCTCGCCTGGTAAATAATTGCCTAAAAGCATGGCCTGAAGCATATCGAACGAAGCCGCAATGTTATATTTCTTTTGCAGCATCGAAAAATTTCCGGCAATATATTCGCGCTGCAAACGATTCAGGATTTGAATGGTATCGGGGGTGATGCGCGCGCGGGCCGCTTCAATTCCCAGAGCCGGCACAATAGAGATCCAGATCACGCTGTCTTTTTTAATGCGGATGGTTACCGCCGAACCAATTTTTTCGTCGGGCTTTTCCAGTTGCATCCGGCCTTTGGCGCTGAAAGTCGTAAATTCGGTGTTCACCACGTTTACGGTTACATTCGGCACCGGTGCGGCCGTAGCCGAAGTTACCGGAACGGTTTCCTTTTTGCAGGCACTTCCCAGAAACGCTATCGAAATGGCCAGAAAAAGTGCTTTGCGTCTATTCATAAAGTTTTTTGTCACGTATTTTTTTGTCGATCAGGTCCGACGCACCGCCGGCTTTTTTAGCTTGCTGCCACTGGTTCAGGGCTTCGTCTTTTTTACCCAGCTGGAAAAGCACATCGCCGTAATGTTCTATCACGGTGCCGTCTTTGCTGGTTTGCAGGGCTTTTTCCAGGTAAGTTTTGGCGTTTGCATAATCTTTCATTTTATACAGAACCCAGGCGTAAGTATCTAAATACGTACTTTCTTCCGGCGCCATTTTCAGCAGTTTTTCGGCCATTTCCTTGGCTTTTGGCAGGTCCTGGTTTCTAACCGATAGAAAGTAACTGTAGTTGTTCAGCACGTGAATATTATTCGGGTCTATGGCCAGCACCGCTTCGTACGCATTATTCGATTTTTCGTATTGCTTCATCGAATTATAAGCGTCGCCGAGCTGCAGGTTAAATTGCGTTTGCAGTTCCGGTACGTCGGCCGAAAGTTTTTTTCCGAATTCCAGGGCTTTAGCGGCTTTGCTGTAATTTTTCTTGATCAGGTGCGCCGTGCCGTTATAAAACCACACCACCGCCTGGTTTGGAAACAGATCGGTTGCTTTTTCGGTGTGTGCCAGCAAAGAATCATTTTCGCCGAGTTCAGCATCGAGCACAATAAGTTGTTGCCAGACCTGGAAATGCGATTTGTCGAACTTCAGCGACTTTGCATAAAAATCGCGGGCTGCTTTTTTGTTGCCACTCAGCGCCTGAATATCGCCAGAAATGGCATAGGCTTTTGCTTCGGAAGGATGTGCTTTTACGGTAAGCGTAGCCAGTTGGGTAGCGGTTGGTTCCAGGTCCTTGTTCGGCAATTGCTGCATGTACCGCACCAGAATCCCGATCTTATCGTCTATACTCAGCAACGGACTTCCGAAAGCAATTTTTATTTGTTCTTCAGCCGCTTGCGTGTCTTTTTTCTGGCGGTAAAGGTCCGAAAGCAACAAATGCACCTGCGGGTCTTCGGGTACATCGGAGCGCAGCAAGCGGTTCAATAACGCAATCCCTTCATCCGGGCGGTTATTCGAACCCAGTATCTGGGCCTGCGCCATCACAAACTGCGGTTCCGTGGGGTTATTATCGATCAGTTTCTGACCTTCGGCCAGCGCTTTATCCAGGTTGTTCTGTTTTAAATAAAGCTGCTGCTTCCGGAAAATGATTTGTTCCAGTTCGCCGAATTGCTTTTCAGCTCTTTCGTAAATCCGAACGGCGTCTTCAATTTTGTTCTGCGCTAAATAGAGATCCGCCAGATTGAAATAATACATTTCTTCCTGCGGAAATTTCTCGAGCAGCCGGGTAAAAACGTTGGTAGCTTCGGTAAACTGCTGCCGGCTGGCATAAAGCTGGCCTAAAAGCAAATAATAGTAACTGTTTTCCGGGTCCAGATCGAGCGCGGCTTTAGCAAAAGGCAGTGCTTCGTTTTCCTTCCGGATGTTCAGGTACATTTCCGCGATCTTGAAATTGACCGCCGCATTGGTAGGGTTCATTTTATAAGCCTGCATAAAAGACTCCAGCGCCTGCGGATAATCTTCGAGCATGGCATATTTTACGCCGTCCAGGAAAAAACTTTCGCTGGCCTGCCGGGCTTTTGCATCTATTTCGGCAGGAATTACCAGCGCAGTTTTTTTCTTTTTGCGGTTCCGCTTTTCGAGTTTTTCCTGGCGTTTGCGTTCTTTCCGTTCTTTTTTCGTTTCAGAATGCTGGGCAAAAACCGGGGTGCCTGCTGCGGTAAACAACAGGAAAGATGCAAAAAAGAAAATTCGGATGCGGAACATTAAATATTAGTCTCTGATGGTGTTGTAATCGCCGACGCTCAGGTCAGACTGCTTTCCTTGTAACGTAACGAAGCTTCCCACCATAGAGTTCGTCAGGTTGCTGTTGCGCAGGTCGCTGCTTTCCTGAACGATGGAATTGCTGATAACGGTATCGTAAACGCCGGTTTTTTTACCAATGGAAACGTGCGGGCCTACTACCGAGTTGGTAATTACGGCTTCGTCGCCAATAAATACCGGCGGAATAATTACCGAATTGGTGATCTTGGCCGTTGGCGAAACCAGGTCTTTTTCGTCTTTAATATATTCTAAATAACGCTGGTTGGTATAAACGGTCGCATTTTTATTACCGCAATCCAACCATTCCGAAATTTTGCCCGGCACGAACTTCGTACCTTTATTCTTCATGTTTTCCAGCGCATTTGTCAGTTGGTATTCGCCTTTATCGGTAATGTTGTTATCCAGCAAATACTGCAATTCCGAACGTAGATACGCGCCGTCTTTGAAATAATAGATCCCGATAATGGCTAAGTCTGAAACGAACTCCGTTGGCTTTTCCACGAAATCGGTGATCTCGTTCTGGGCGTTCATTTTAATTACCCCGAAAGCGCTCGGATCGTTCACCTGCTGCACCCAGATCGTGCCATCGGCCGAAGTATCGAGGGTGAAATCGGCTTTGAATAACGTATCGGCAAACGCAACCACTACTTTCCCGTCCAGGGCTTCTTTGGCGCACATAATGGCATGAGCCGTTCCCAGCGGTTGGTCCTGGTAATGAATCGTACCTTTGGCACCTACCGAAGCCGCAATTTCCAGCAGTTTCGCTTCCACTTCTTTCCCGAAATCGCCGATAATAAAGGCAACCTGCTCAATTGGTTCGTGGCAAACTTTGGCAATATCTTCTACCAGACGCTGTACAATTGGTTTGCCAGCTATAGGAACAAGTGGTTTAGGAACGGTAAGGGTATGCGGACGCATGCGTTTGCCCATGCCCGCCATTGGTACAATTATTTTCATGGTTTTAAGGTTTTTCCGGCTGGTGAGCCGGTTAAGTTTTTTAAGATGGAATGTAGAATTCAGAAATTACGGTATTGAGTTTTTCAGGTGAAAAACCTACCGTTTTTTAATTTTTGCCGGTGCTGCCGTAGCCGCCCGCGCCACGTTCCGTTTCCGAAAGTTCGGCGGTTTCGAGCCAGTTTACGGTTTCGTGTTTAGCTACTACCATTTGCGCAATGCGTTCGCCGTCCTCTATCAGAAATTCTTCTTCAGAGAGGTTTACCAGCAATACTTTTATTTCGCCGCGATAATCAGCATCTATGGTGCCGGGGCTGTTTAAAACCGTAATGCCGTGTTTATAAGCCAAACCACTCCGCGGACGAATTTGGGCTTCAAAACCTTCGGGTAGTTCAATAAATAAACCCGTTGGAATTAAGGCGCGCTGCAGCGGTTTTAAACTTACAGCGGTGTCGAGGTTGGCGCGCAGGTCGAGGCCGGCGGAAAGGGAAGTCTGGTAAGCCGGCAACGCATGCCGCGATTGGTTAATAACTTTTAATTGCATGTAAATGCTGCTTTGTCAGAATAAAAACGGTATCAGTTGCGGGTTAAAAACTGCTTGATGAATTTTGGTTTTTCGAAGGCATAAATGCTGAGCAGGAATAAGCCGCACAGCAAAATATGAAATATATGCCGCAAAATAAAATTATCGATCTCGATCAGGAAACTTGCCGCCGTTAGCACAATGGCCAGCATTAAATAACTGCTGATCGCTTTCACCGGATACGGAACCGGATAATGACGGTTGCCTAAAACCAAACAAACGGCTGCCATGGTAAAATAACAAATAAGCGTGGTAATGGCGCAACCCATATAACCCAGTTTCGGGATTAATACCCAGTTCAGCACAATGGTTAGCAACGCGCCGCCGAAACTGATGTAGGTGCCGTAATGCGTTTTATCGGTAAGTTTAAACCACACCGAAAGGTTGTAATACGCGCCCAGAAATAAATTTGCCAGCAATAAAATCGGCACCACTCTTATACCGGTGCGGTAACTTTCCTGGCCCAAAAGCATCTGAAAATCTTCGAGGTTGGCGGAAATAAAAAGGAAAATAAACGCGCAGCAGATCATGAACCACTTCATAACTTTGGCAAACATTTTCGGCGAATTTTTATCCTGGCTCTGCGAAAAGAAGAATGGTTCGGCCGCATAGCGGAACGCCTGAATGGTAAGCGTCATGAAAATGGAAAGTTTGTAGCAGGCGCCATAAATACCCACGGCCGCTAAATTGCTTACGCCAGGGTAAAAACCTTCCGGAAGCCATTCTTTCAATAAAATTCTATCCAAAACTTCGTTTACCATGCCGGCCAGACCCATAAACATTAGCGGATACGCGTAACGCAAAAGTGGTTGTAACCAGGCAAAATCGAGCTTAAAACGGAACCTTGCAAATTCGCGCCAGAGCATCGGGATGTAAAGTAAATTCACGATCAGGTTCACCAGGAAAACATAGCCAACGCGCAATTCTGGATCATAGATCTTTGTGATGTACGGTTGCAAGGCAGGCAGAAAATCGCCTTCGTAAACGTTCTGGCAGAAAAATAGAAAGAAGATATTGGCCGTAACGATCAGTATTACATTAAGCAACCGCAAACTGGCAAACCGAATGGCTTTATTATCGAGGCGCAAGCGCGCAAATGGAATAGCAACAATGGCATCGGTGGCTAAAATTATGGCGAGCCAGACAATGTAATGCGCCTTATCGGGGTATTCTAAAAGGGTGGCTATTTGCCCGGAAAACGCTATGAGAATGCTGGAAAAAACTAAGCTGCTAACCAAAAGCAAACTCTGCACGCGGTTATAGGTTTCGCGTTTGTCGTATTCGGGTTTGTTGGCGAAACGGAAAAAAGCCGTTTCCATGCCATAGGTATAAATAATATTGAAGAAGGCAACGTACGCGTAAAGTTCGGTTACAATTCCGTATTCTTCGGGCGCAAACATTTTGGTGTAAAACGGCACCAGCAAATAATTCAGCGCCCGCCCGACAATGGTACTGATGCCGTAAGCGGCCGTTTGGCTGGCCAGTTTTCTCGCAATTGCGCTCATTTATAGTGATTAGTGTTTAGTGAATAGTGATTAGTATTTAATGTTAATGCGTAGTGGATTTATAAGTCTGATACTTAGCTCCGTATAAATTTATAGTTTTTATTTTCGGCTTCAACCAGATCTTAACTAATCACTAATCATTATTCACTAATCACTATTAAAAATGGTATCCTTTTCAGCGGAAAAACCCACCGGCCCGGGGTAGGAGCGAGGTGGGTTTTATTTATGGCGGAGTAAGTTTATGGCTTAGTGACCGGAAAAGGCTGGTTTGCGTTTCTCGAGGAAAGCGCGGGTGCCTTCTTTAAAATCGGCTGAACCGCAGCAGCGGCTGAAAGAGTTTGCTTCCGTCTGGAAACCTTGTTCTTCTTTGTCATACACGGCATTTACGCAATCAATAACCAAACCAACGGCCAGCGGCGCTTTTGCGGTAATTTTCTGCATAATTTCGCGGCATTTGTGCATCAGTTTACTTTGCGGTACTACGTGGTTTACCAAACCATAACCGTAAGCTTCCTGCGCGTTAATCATATCGCCGGTCATCATCAGTTCCAGCGCTTTGCCTTTGCCAACCAACTGGGTTAAACGCTGCGTGCCACCGTAACCCGGTATAACGCCTAAGTTCACTTCCGGCTGACCGAATTTTGCGTTATCGGCTGCAATACGAATGTGGCAGGCCATGGCCAGTTCGCAACCGCCGCCCAAAGCAAAACCGTTTACGGCTGCAATTACGGGCTTGGTGCAATATTCTATCATGTCAAAAGTTTCCTGACCGCGCTCAGCAAAACGGCGGCCGATCACTTCGTTCAGTTCGGCAATTTCCGCAATATCGGCGCCGGCAACAAACGCTTTTTCGCCATCGCCGGTAAAAATAACGCCTTTAATTTCGTCGTCGTCGTAAACTTCCTGCATCGCATTTCTGATTTCCTTTACCGTTTCAATATTCAGCGCGTTCATTTTGCTCGCACGGTTTATTGTAATCGTCAGGATGCCTTCCTGCAGGTCGAGTTTAAGATTGGAATAAGTAGTCATAATTTGCGCAAAGGCTTTCAGTTTATGATAATGATTGCGGTGCAAAGATAAGGAAAACGCCGTAAAGAATAGCTTTTCTTGCCAGTAACTAAAATTTCAGCCCTTTCAGAAATATATTTATTTTATATATAGCATTTGTGTAGGGAAAATGCTTATTTAGTAAGGTAAATTACTACACTTTCAACCTCTTATATCTGGAACACTATGGGATTTATTTCTGAGTTTAAAGAATTTGCCTCCAAGGGAAACGTAATGGATCTGGCTGTTGGGGTGGTAATTGGTGCGGCCTTCGGTAAAATTGTGGCCTCGTTCGTAAACGATGTGCTCATGCCGCCGCTCGGTATTATTATTGGCGGCGTAGATTTTAAACACCTGAAAATTCCGCTGAAAAGCGCCGTAATGGAAAACGGCAAAGTAGTTACCGAAGCCGTTACGCTGAACTACGGAAATTTTATTCAGACCCTGGTCGATTTCCTGATTATAGCCTTTGCAATTTTCCTGCTTATAAAAGCAATTAACCGGTTGAAACGGAAGAAAGTAGAAACGGTAGTAGCCGAAGAAGTGGTGAAGAAGCTTACGCACGAAGAAGAATTGCTTACCCAGATCCGCGATCTGTTGCGCGAGCGTCCACGGGTTTAAGTATACCAGATTTTTTAACCCCCGGGCGGGCTTAGCCGTATTCGTTTCCGAATGCCGTTAAGCCCGCTTTTATTTACTATTTCATGAAAAAACTTCTACTCACATTCCTTACTTTTTTCACTTTTTTACCTACCGTTTTTGCCCAGGAAGCTGACTCAACCAAATACTGGAACTGGGGCGGCGCCGGTACCATAAATGTGGGCCAGGTGGCGCTCAGCAACTGGGCGGCCGGCGGACAAGGTACCGTGAACGTATTAGGACTGGCCAGCCTTTTTGCCAATTACAAACGCGGCACCAGCGCCTGGGATAATACCCTGAATGTGAATTACGGCGGAAATAAAACAGGCAAAGATAAATTCCGGAAAAGCGACGACAAGCTGGAACTGAACGCCAAATACGGCCGCCACGCTTTTGGGAAATGGTATTACGCCGGCCAGTTCAATGTGAAAACCCAGATTTCGCCTACCTATTTTAAAGATACCGATTCGGTAATTTCCGATTTTTTAAGCCCGGCTTTTATCATGACTTCTCTGGGTTTGGATTATCGCCCGAACGAAGATTTTTCGCTGTTCATTTCGCCGGCTACCGGTAAATTTACGTTGGTAAAAAGCCAGCGGCTGGCCGATGCGGGTGCTTTTGGGGTGAAACCGGGTGAACTGAACAAAGATGGTTTCCGGGTGCCGAATACGGGGGAACGTTTCCGCGAAGAAATTGGCGCTTATATAGCCATGCGCCTGCGCCGCGACCTGATGGAAAACATCAAGCTGCAAACCCGCCTCGAACTTTATTCCAGCTACAACAATAACCCGAGCAATATAGATGTGAACTGGGAAAACCGCATCGATATGAAGGTGAACAAATTCATTTCCGTAAGTTTAATTACCGAGCTGATCTACGACGACGATATTATGATTGCCGTTGACCGGGACGACGACGGGGTTTATGAAGGAGCAGGCCCGCGGACCCAATTCAAGGAAACATTAGGGGTAGGTTTATCCTATAAATTCTGATGTAATTATTTGTTTGTCAGGCAAAACGGTACCCTTTTCGAACTAAAAACCCGGCTGGCTACGTTAGAAAATATTTGGTATGAATATTGGTTTTCAATAACTTGCCTGTTCATTTTTTTATGCGCTTACCCCATTTGTTTATGAAAAAGATATTTGGATTTGTTTTCACGATCATGTTGTTCTTCGCAGTTTCTTCTGCCAATGCCCAAAGCCAGGGCAACCAACGTGCTCAGGATAATAATGTATACGGCGACGATGCCGCTACTGCCAGACCGGTTTCGCCTTATGCCAGCAATACGGGCAGTTTTACCGTTACGAAGTTTAAAGAAAGCAAAACGAAAAAGAAATTGCGCCGCGGCGAAGCCCGTTCCCGCTTATCGGTTCCGCAGCCTAAAGGCAAACCGCTTAAGCATAAAAAGAAACGCAAATTCCTGTTTTTCGGCTAGGAATAATGTTAATTAAGATCCGGTTCTTATTCAAGGAACCGGATTTTTTTTGCCCGCACTTTTTAAGGCTGAAAGAATAGCGTTTTTCAGTTTTAAAAATCCTTCAGGTTTTGGCTGACCTATGCATTTAATATTATTGAAGAAATATATAGTATATTCGGTAATCCGATTACGTTTATCCGCCTAATGGTGGTGGGATAAACGTAGTTATTACGTATATATAGTAGTTAGCAGCCATAAAACTAAGTCATCGTGCGTCTCAAGAAAAATAGCCGACCAATAAACTTTAGAAATGTAAAGCAATATCTTTCATTCGGAGTAGTATTGCTTTGTCTTTATCCCTTTATTAAAGAATGTGATAGGCGTAAGGCAATTAAGAACGACGATAAAGAATATATGAAGGCAGTAGTTAATGAAAAGTCTTATCTACCTAACAATCCAGTTTCAGCTAAGTTTTATTATCAATACCAGTTTAAGGTAAATGATAACGTTTACAATGGAACAACGATGGATTCGAAGTATCATCCTGGAGACTCTATAGAAATTGAATACGTGAAAAACGACCCAGACAAGAATTGTCCAAAAGGTTATTATAAATAAGAAAAATTTCGGCTGCTAACCACACCTATAAGGCAGCTACGCCCCCTTATAGCCCAGTACGTTAGGCCTTATTTTAATTCAAGAAAAGTAAAAAACCCTTCCGCTTTGCAGCAGAAGGGTTTTTTACTTTAAAACGCTACCGTTTTTCGGTTAGAAACTACAGCGTACGTTTTACTTCTTTCTCTGTGTATGCTTCAATAATGTCGCCAACCACCAGGTCGTCGAATTTCTTGATGCTGATACCGCATTCGAAACCGGTACGAACTTCCGCTACATCGTCTTTGAAACGTTTCAGCGCCTGGATATCGCCGGAATGAACCACGATACCATCGCGAACAACTCTGATCTTGGAGTTTCTGGTAATGGTACCATCGGTAACCATACAGCCCGCAATAGTGCCCACTTTCGTGATCTTAAATACTTCACGTACTTCCACGTTGGCCACAATTACTTCCTGAACGGTTGGGGCTAACATACCTTCCATCGCGTCTTTCAGTTCGTTGATGGCGTTGTAGATGATCGAGTACAGACGGATATCGATCTGTTCCTGCTCTGCCAGTTTACGCGCATTCAGTGAAGGACGAACCTGGAAACCAATAATGATCGCATCGGAAGCCGAAGCCAGCAATACGTCTGATTCTGAGATCTGACCTACGCCTTTGTTCAGAATATTTACCTGTACTTCCGGCGTAGAAAGTTTCAGCAATGAATCGGAGAGGGCTTCTACCGAACCATCCACGTCACCTTTCACGATCACATTCAGTTCCTTGAACGAACCGATAGCCAAACGACGACCGATCTCATCCAGAGTAATGTGTTTCTTGGTACGCATGCTCTGCTCGCGTTGTAACTGCGTGCGGTTGCTTGCCAGTTCGCGGGCTTCGCGTTCCGTTTCCATTACCTGCAACTTGTCGCCAGCCTGTGGAGCGCCATCCAGACCTAACACCTGAACCGGAGTAGACGGAATAGCTGCTTTCATTTTCTTACCACGGTGGTCGGTCATGGCTTTTACACGGCCATAATGCGAACCAGCTAATACGATATCGCCAACCTTTAAGGTACCCGTTTGAACCAGTACGGTAGTTACGTAACCACGGCCTTTATCCAGGGAAGCTTCGATAACGGTACCTACTGCGTTTCTGTTCGGGTTCGCTTTCAGTTCCAGAATTTCAGCTTCAAGCAATACCTTCTCTAACAGATCCGGAATACCCTGGCCAGATTTGGCCGAAATTTCCTGGCATTGGTATTTACCACCCCACTCTTCCACTAAAACGTTCATGGCGGCAAGCTGCTCACGAATTCTGTCCGGGTTGGCGGCTGGTTTATCTATTTTGTTAATTGCAATTACAATTGGCGAACCGGCGGCCTGTGCGTGATTTAATGCTTCTTTTGTCTGAGGCATTACATCATCGTCGGCGGCTACTACAATAATAACTACGTCGGTTACTTTCGCACCACGGGCACGCATCGCGGTAAACGCTTCGTGACCTGGAGTATCCAGGAAGGTGATCCGTTTGCCGGTTTCTGTCATTACGTCGTATGCACCAATGTGCTGCGTAATACCACCTGCTTCGCCGGAGGCTACGCGGGAATTACGGATGTAGTCGAGCAAGGAAGTTTTACCGTGGTCAACGTGACCCATGATCGTAACGATCGGGGCACGGTCTACCAGATCCGCTTCATCGTCTTCTTCTATAATGCTTTCTTCTTCTTCTGCAGAAAGGAATTCTACATCGTAGCCAAACTCATCGGTAATAATGGTAATAGCTTCAGCATCGAGGCGTTGGTTAATGGAAACGAACATGCCCAAGCCTAGGCAAACCTTAATTACTTCGTTCACGCTCACGTTCATTAAAGAAGCTAAGTCGTTGGCCGAAATAAATTCAGTCAGTTTCAGGGTTTTAGATTCTGATTGCTCCTGCATTCTTTGTGCTTCGGTAGCATCGGCAATGGCAGAGCGTTTTTCTCTACGATATTTGGAACGGCTACCCTGGCTACCACCTTTACCACCACTTAAGCGGGCAAGCGTCGCCTTGATCTGTTCCTGAATTTGCTTGTCGGTAACTTCCGGTTTCGGATTAGCAGCCTGAATAGGACGTTGATTGCCTTGTCCCGGACGGTTACGATCGCCTGGACGGCCACCTCCGCCACCCGGACGCTGTCCACCCTGACCCTGGCCGCCTCCGCCTTGCGGACGATCGCCTGGTACATTGGTAGTTGGCGCCTGCGTAATGATGCGCTTGCGTTTTTTCTTATCGCCACCCTGGCCTGGCTGACCCGGACGGTTTTTATTGTCGGAAGAAGCTACCGGTTTGCCGCCTTTTTTGCGGAAAGAATCTTTTGGAAGCTCAATTTTACCTAATACCGTTAAACCTTTCAGCTGATCGCCTTTGGCAGCAATGGTTTCTATTGCATCGCTTGCCGGAGTAGCAGGTGGCGTTGGCGTGGCCGGAGTAGCAGGAGCAGCAGGTTGTGCTTTTGGTGCTTCCGTTTTAGGAGCCTCCGGTTTCGGAGTTTCAGCCTTCGGCGTTTCTGCTTTTGGTGCTTCTGTTTTAGGAGCTTCCGGTTTCGGAGCTGCGGCTACTGGCTGAACAGGTTCAGCTTTCGGGGCATCCGGTTTCGGAGTTTCTGCTTTTGGTACTTCTACCTTCGGAGCTTCCGGTTTTGGAGTTTCTACTGGTTTTTCAGCGGCCGGTGCCGGAGTTTCTGCTTTTGGAGCCGGAGCTGGTTCCGCAGCTTTTGTTTCTGCCGGTGTCGGTGCTTCGGTTACTTTTGGCGTTTCAGGTGCTTTTGGTGCAGCTGGTTTGCCTTTGGCATCGAGGTCTATTTTACCTAATACTTTAATACCTGGCAGTTTTACGCCGGTAGCCGGAGCTTCTTCCTCGGTTTTAGCCGGGGCAGCTGGTTTGGCCTCCGCAACAGGAGCGGGAGTTGGCTGAGGAGCTGGAGCAGGTGTTGCCACAACTGGTTTAGCCGGAGCAGCAGGCTTGGCCGGAATTTCCGGTTCTGCTTCCTTGGCTTTTTTAACTTCCAGTTCCGGAGCTTTTTTAACTTTTTCCAGGGCTTCCAGTTTGTCGGCTACAGAAGATTCAAACGCTTTGAGCAATAACTTGAACTGTTCCTGGGTAATTTTTGCGGTAGGTTTATTCTCGATCTCAAAACCTTTGAGGGTCAGGAATTCTACCACAGAAGAAATACCTATGTTCAAAGTTTTTGCAGCCTGATTTAGCCTCATTGTTTTTTCTTCTGTCATGCTCAACTGTTCGGTATTATATATTTTAATGGTTAACAGGTAATTCGTTGTAAGATAGCAATCGCAAATTTCGGTAATTTTCCCGAAATAAGCACTTTTTAACGCCCAAAGGCTAGCGTTTTTCTGCCAGCCCCGGGAGTTAATAAAAAATTAAGCTTCGGTTTCAGTTTCCGTTTCCGAATCGAATTCCTGACGGATAATATTCAGGACATCTTCTACGGTTTCTTCTTCCAGTTCGGTTCTGCGTACCAGGTCTTCTTTGCTTACCGCCAGAACTGATTTTGCCGTGTCAAGACCGATCTTTTTCAGTTCGTCCAGCACCCACGCTTCAATTTCGTCGGAGAATTCGTCGAGGGCAATGTCTTCGTCGTACTCTTCCTGCTCGCGGAACACGTCTATTTCCAGGCCAACCAAACGGCTTGCCAGTTTAATGTTCTGTCCACCTTTACCAATGGCTAAAGATACCTGATCCGGTTTCAGGAATACGGCTACGCGGCCTTCTTCCTGGTTTATCTTCATGCTGGTAATTTTAGCCGGGCTCAGCGCACGCTGAATGTAAAGCTCCAGGTTATCAGTATAATTAATTACGTCGATGTTTTCGTTCTCGAGTTCACGCACAATGGTGTGAATACGGGAACCTTTCATACCCACGCAGGCACCTACCGGATCGATACGGTCGTCGTAAGATTCTACGGCAACTTTCGCTCTTTCGCCCGGTTCGCGCACAATATTTTTGATCACGATCAGGCCGTCATAAATTTCCGGAACTTCGTTCTCGAACAAACGCTCTAAAAACACCGGAGATGTACGGGAAAGAATGATCTTCGGGTTGCCGTTAATTACTTCTACTCTCGAAACTACGGCCCGAACGTTGTCGCCTTTACGGAAACGGTCTTTCGGAATCTGCTCGCCTTTCGGGATGATCAGTTCGTTTTCTTCAGCGTCTAAAAGCATTACCTCGCGGTTCCAAACCTGGTAAACTTCGCCGGAAATGATCTCGCCCACCAGGTCTTTATATTTCTGGTAAACGATCTCTTTTTCCATATCCTTAATGCGCTGGATCAGGGTCTGGCGGGCAGTTAAAACCGCACGACGACCGAAATCTTCCAGCTTTACTTCTTCGGCCAGTTCTTCGCCAATTTCGAAATCGGGCTCAATTTTCTGGGCTTCAGAAAGCGGAATTTTATCGTGATCCCAGATATCTTCAGAGTTATCATCCACGATCTCGCGGTTGCGCCAGATCTCTAAATCGCCTTTCTCTACGTTCAGAATAATATCGAAATTATCGTCGGTGCCCCATTTTTTACGGATCATGGTACGGAATACGTCTTCCAGGATCCGCATCATGGTTGGGCGGTCTATATTCTTAAATTTCGCAAACTCGGCGAAAGAATCGATCAAAACTGAACTGTTCATGCTGTTCTATTTAAAAGATATTACAATATTGGCTTTCACAATATCGGCGAACGGAATGCTTGTAGCTTCTGCTGCCATTTTTTTGTTCTTGCCTTTACTTTCTTCGGTTAAAAGGATACCGTTTTCCGTTACTTCGTTCAGAACGCCAACTTTTTCTGCTCCATCGGCCATTTTAAGTTTCAGTTTGCGACCCACGTTGCGCTGGTACTGGCGCGGCGTAGTAAGCGGGTAGTCGATGCCCGGCGAAGTTACTTCCAGCACGTAGCTAAACTCTTCGCCCTGCTGTTCTTCGATACGCTTAGCCAACCGGCGGCTGATGCTGGCGCACTGGTCGATGCTGATGCCCTGGTCGCCGTCGGCCATTACAGTTACTTTGGGTTTTATCGGCGAATCGGATACGGTTACGCCAACCAAAAACAGGTCGCTTTCGGGCAATATTCCTTCCAGCATTTTTTCAACGGCTGCGGCAGTCAGGCTCATGGTTTAAGTTAAAAACGAAATAATAAGAAACAAAACAGGGGACTTTCGTGTCCCCTCGCTTCCCCTGATTTTCCGACAAAAGTACGAACAAAACTTGATTTTTGCAAATAGTGGTTTTTTATTCCGTTAAGATACCGTTTTTCTGAGCCATTCCTTTTAAGGTTAAGCTGCATATTGCACGCTATTTTGCTACTTTTGTTTTTCAATTCTGAACACCCTGAAGCTGCGTGCGCCGGACTTTCATTTTTACACTTTATTTATTTACGCTGGCCTGGTTGCTGATCGGGGTGGTTTGCATAAATACGCCGCCCGCTACTTTCTGGCCTGCCGGTTTTATTGGCATGACTTTGCCGGTGCCGCTGCTGCTGAACCTGGGTTTCCTGTTTTACTGGCTCTTCGGAAAATCTGTGCGGGTTTTATTGCCGGTAGCGGTATTGTTTCTGGCCTGGGGCTTTTACAAACGCGGTTTCGCCATTAATCTTCTATCTGGTAAAGCGGCTGAAAATGATAAAACCCTGACGGTGCTGAGCTATAACGTGCGGATCTTTAATTTATATGAACACCTGCGGGTAGATGGGTTTGAGATATCGATAGAAGAAATTAACTGGGTAAAGAAGTTTCCGGCCGATGTGCTTTGCCTGCAGGAATTTTATAACGAGCCCGGCCATAATATTTACAATTCGGTAGAAAAGATCTGGAAAGGGAATGCTAAATACGCTTTTGTTTCCAAATCGCTGGTAAACCGCGTGGGCGGACAGTTCGGTATGGCTATTTTTTCGAAATTTCCGATCGTTAATAAAGGCTCTATCAAGTTTGGGAAACTGACGCAGAACCACGGCATGTTTGCTGACCTGAAAATGGGGGAAGATACTATTCGCATTTACAATTTTCATTTGCAGAGCATGAGCATTGAAGAGAAGGAAATTGTGGAAAGTTATTCGGGCGAAAGCCAGGAAAAAATGATGCGGGTGAAGCAGTTGGGCGGCAGGTTAAAGAAAGGTTTCCTGAAACGAAGCGCGCAGGTAGATACGTTGGTGGCGCATTTTCAGGCTTGCCGGTACCCGGTTATTATTGGCTGCGACCTGAACGATACGCCGTATAGCTATACTTACGATAAATTCGACGGCCTGCTGAATAACGCTTTTACGAAGGCTGGTAACGGTTTTGGAGCGACGTACAACGGTAAATTGCCTTTCCTGCGGATCGATAATCAGTTTTTTAGCGATGATTTTAGCGTGACGGATTTTAAAGTGCATAAGGATGTTCCGTATTCGGATCACTTCCCGGTTTCGGCTACTTATGTTTTAAAAGAGAAGTAACGGGTTTTTTGCGTTTAAAAGCATAGCGTTTTTTGTGTCATCCTGAACGCTAGTGAAGGACCTTGTTAGTGGCATGTAGTTTTTATACTATAAATGATACCGTTTTTTTAGGTCTTCTCGACACTAGGAGAGATCTCATCAAGTTGGTAGAAGCGTTTGCTATTAAGTTTTTTAGCTAAAAGTGATACCGTTTTTATAGCTAACTTCTTTACTGATTTTCAACTTTTAACTTTCATAGTTAGCTTTCACCCTCAAGCCGGGCGGGCTTCGTTTCTGCGTTCGCGTCTCACCCTTTCCTAACCGCAGGCGGCTTTTCTGACGAAACCGGAAAGTGCGGAGGCCGCGCACGCAGAAACTGGTATCAGTTTCCCTTCGTAGCCAGCTTTTTTTTAGTTTAGTTTTCTGGCAAACGTGGTTTTCGAGAAATGCTGCGCTGGGGATAGCGTGCAACGGGTTTGTGAAAAAAGCTCCCCTCCTTTTCAAGGAGGGGTTGGGGTGGTTTAATCCCTTAATCCTTTAATCTGATGAATCCCAATTCAGACAATTTAAAAATCCTGACCATCCCAATAATCCTAAAAATCCTGTTCAAAGGCAAATCCTTTCATATCTCAATCCTTAAAATCCTGATTCAGGCGAATTTATTACGGTTGGCGTTAAGGGAAGGTATGGGAATTTGACGAAACTGTTAAGGCCTTCTGCCATTATTTAATTAAACTCTTAACTTTGTTCTTTACTTTTCGGGTCCAAAACCCTACCGTTTTAACGAACGAATTGCTTATGACTAATTTTCCGCTGAAAATATACAATACGCTTACCCGCAAAAAAGAACTTTTTGAGCCTATTGCTGCGCCTTTTGTAGGCATGTACGTGTGCGGTCCAACGGTTTACGGCGATGCGCATTTAGGCCACGCCCGCGCGTATGTTTCTTTCGATGTGCTGTACCGTTACCTGAAAAATGTTGGCTATAAAGTGCGTTACGTGCGCAATATTACCGATGTGGGCCATTTGGTGAACGATGCGGACGAAGGAGAAGATAAGATCGGGAAAATTGCGAAGCTGGAGAAACTGGAACCGATGGAAGTTGTGCAGCATTTTACCAATAGCTTCCATAACGACATGGCGCAGCTGAACATTCTGTCGCCGGATATTGAACCGCGTGCTTCGGGCCATATTATTGAACAGATCGAAATGATCCGGGAAATTCTGGATAACGGGCTCGCTTACGAAGTGAACGGTTCGGTTTATTTCGATGTGCCGGCTTATAATAAAGAGCATAAATACGGGAAACTTTCGGGCCGCGTAATTGAAGATCTGCTTTCCAATACCCGTGAGCTGGAAGGGCAGCAGGAAAAACGTTCGCCGCTGGATTTTGCGCTCTGGAAAAAAGCTTCGCCGGAGCACATTATGCGCTGGCCTTCGCCGTGGGGCGATGGTTTCCCTGGCTGGCATTTGGAGTGTTCGGCCATGAGCCGTAAATATTTAGGAACTACGTTCGATATTCACGGCGGCGGTTTAGACTTAATGTTCCCGCACCACGAATGCGAAATTGCGCAGAGCCAGGCCAGCAACAGCCATTCCGACGAAGCCAAATATTGGGTTCATAATAATATGATCACGATAAGCGGGCAGAAAATGGGTAAGTCGCTGGGCAACTTTATTACGCTGGGCGAACTGTTTTCCGGCGAGCATAAAATGGTGGATATGCCTTATTCGCCGATGACCTTGCGTTTCTTTATCTTGCAGGCGCATTACCGGAGCACGCTGGATTTCAGCAACGAAGCTTTGCAGGCGGCCCGGAAAGGTTACGTGAAACTGATGAACGCATTGCGCTTGCTTGAAAAACTGGAAGCCGCTTATGCCGAAATTGCGGTAGAAGGGGAAGTGGCAGCCGATGTAGAAAAGATGTTCGAAAGCTGCTACCAGAGTTTAGCCGACGATCTGAATACCGCAAAAGCCATTTCCGGCCTGTTCAACGTGGTTTCGTTTCTGAACGGTAAGTTCCGGGAAACAGTAGTTTCTGCCGAAGTTTCCAAAGCTACTTTCGATTTCATGCTGCAAAATTTCCGGAACCTGGTGCTGGATATTTTAGGTTTGAAAGATGAAAAACCGGCCGATGCTGATGGCTTGCTGGAAGTAGTACTGGAATTCTATAAAAAGGCCAAAGCCGAAAAAGATTATGCGCAGGTAGATGCCATTCGCGCCGCGCTGAAAAAGCAAAACCTTGTACTAAAAGATTCTAAAACCGGAGTAGACTGGAGTTATGAATAAGAAACTGATTGCCGCCACTTTTTTAACTGTTTTTGGTACCGTTTTCTGGAGTTGCGACTCTAAAACGCAGAAGCAGGAAAAAACGGAGAAAGCTCCCGAGATCAAGGAACCTGAATTGCTGAAAAGTCCGGCTTTTATTGCCGATTCAGCCTATCATTATACGGCTAAGCAGGTTGGTTTCGGGCCACGCATTCCAAATACCGAAGCCCACGTAAAAACCGGTGACTTCTTAATAGAGAAACTGAAACAATTTGGGGCTACCGTAACAGTTCAGGAATTCGAGAGCATGGCTTTCGACGGGAAAATGCTGAAAATGCGCAATATTATCGGCTCTATAAATCCGGAAGCGAAAAAACGTATTATGCTGGCTGCCCACTGGGATACGCGCCCCTGGGCCGATAAAGATTACCAGAAAAAAGATGAACCAATAGACGGCGCCAACGACAGTGCGAGCGGGGTAGGTATTCTGCTGGAAATTGCCCGCGTAATTAATGGTTCGCAGGAAAAACCAAACGTAGGCGTAGATATTGTATTTTTTGATGGTGAAGATTACGGCTACGATGAAAGTACGCAGCGCGATAAAGTAAACAGATTAGCCAACAGCGGTACCGATTCGTGGTGCCTGGGCTCGCAGTATTGGGCTAAAAATCTGCACGTGCCGGGCTATAAAGCTGAATATGGTATTCTACTGGATATGGTGGGTTCTAAAACGGCCAAATTTGCCAAGGATGCTTCGTCCAGAAATTATGCGGCCCACGTGCTGAATAAAGTTTGGGATGTGGCCGGCAAAATTGGTTATGGCGATTATTTTGTGAATGTGAACACGCCCGGCATTACCGACGACCACGATTACGTAAACGCAGCCGGCATTCCGATGATCGATATTATTGAGTACAACCCGCTTACAAACGATTATTTTGCCCCATACCACCACACGCACCAGGATAATATGAGCATTATTGAGCGTCGCAGCTTGAAAGCCGTAGGCCAAACAGTGCTGGAAGTTATTTACAGGGAGTCGTAAAAACGGTATTGATTTTAAGCTAAAAAGTCCTGAATGGCTGGCTAAGGCTGGCGGTTCAGGACTTTTTTATTGTATCAATATTCAAAACTTCTCTAAACATACTTCAACCAACTTCCATTTTCCCCAACTTCCAGCTTCACTTTCCGGCCGCAAACCAAGGCTAAATTATGCGCTTCGTGGCCTACCGGAAAATCGAAGCAAACCGGGAAATTGTATTTGGCTGTGTGTTCGCGGATAATTTCGTAAGCGTTCTGCCCGAAGGGGATCAGGTTGTCTTTCATGTCGCTCATGTGACCGATGATGAGGCCGGCGAGGTTTTGTAATTTGCCGCAACGGTCTAAATGCACCAGCATCCGGTCGAGGTGATACAAATATTCGTCGAGATCTTCCAGGAAAAGAATTTTACCGCTGTAATCGAAATCTGATCTTGTGCCGATTATGGTGTGCAGGATCGATAAGTTGCCACCTACCAATTTGCCTTCAGCAGTGCCCAGGCGGTTAAAAGTATGCGCGGGAACTTCGTAAAAAATTGCTTCCCCGAACAGAATTTTACGCAGACTTTCAAGAGCGGCTTCGCTGCCTTCACGCGGAAAAAGAATGGGCATAATGGCGTGCAGACTTTCGAAACCGAGCTGGTATAAATGCGCATGTAGAGCCGTTACGTCGCTGAAACCAATTACCCATTTCGGGTTTTGCGCGAATTTGGTAAAATCCAGTTCGTCGAGAATACGGGCCGTGCCGTAGCCGCCGCGTGCGCATAAAATCGCTTTTACGCTGGCATCGTTGAGGAAACGTTGCAAGTCATTTCTACGGAGTTCATCGGGGCCGGCAAACTGGTGGAACTCCGCGCCAATGGTTTCGCCTAAAATTACTTCCAGGCCCCAGCTCTGCAACACATTTATGGCAGGCTGCATTTCTTCCAAACTTACTTTTCGGGCGGTGGAAACGATCGCAATTTTATCGCCGGCTTGCAGGTTCATTGTTTAATGATTGAATGAGAGAATGACTAAATGTAAGAATTTATGAATGCTTGAATTGGTAATTTCAGGATTAAAGTAAGCAGTTTTTTAGCGGGAAAGCATAGCGTTTTCGGGCGGGGAATTTAGCTTCGGGAACGTTTCTTTTTGAAGAAGAGGAAATAGATGCCGAGCGCGAAAGCTGCCAGGATAATGGCGTAATAATAAAGCGGCTCGCGGGTTTTGTCTTGTACGAAGTCTGAAACGATCGCATAAACATTCAGGCCAACGATCAGGAGCAGGAAAACACCAGTAATTTTATAACGCATGTTAAGTCTGGAATTTAATGGAAAACGGTATGGTTTCGGGCTGAAAAACTAAAAGCTCCTCCTTTATGCAAAAAGAGAAGCTTTCTGGTAGCAGTTTATGAACTGGAATTACATTAATAAACCAGCCAGCGTAGCTGAAAGGTAAGATGCTAGTGTACCGCAAATTAACGCGCGTACGCCCAGGTTCGCCAGATCTTTCCGGCGCGAAGGTGCGAGCTCGCCAATACCACCCACCTGAATAGCAATAGAGCTAAAATTTGCAAAACCGCAAAGCGCAAAACTGGCGATCAGGAAGGATTTCGGTTCGAGTTTTTCTTTTAAAGCGGTCAGGTCGAGGTAAGCTACGAATTCGTTCAGCACCATTTTGGTACCCATTAAAGAACCGGCATCGAAAATATCTTTGGTCGGAACACCCATGGCCCAGGCAAAGCCGGCAAAAATGGCTCCCAGAATCGTTTTCAGGCTTAATTTGCTCAGGTCAACGCCCATGCCGGTAAGATCTAAGCCAGCACTAACCAGCAAACCGCCGATGGAACCAAGTAAATAATCTACCAGCGCAATTAAAGCGATAAAACCGAGCAACATCGCAATTACGTTCAGACCTACGCGTAAACCATCGGAAGCGCCGTGTGAAATGGCATCGATCAGGTTAGAATGTTGTTTGGTAACTTCCAGTTTTACAGTGCCTTTGGTTTCGGAAGGTTCGGTTTCTGGGTAAACAATTTTGGAAATTACGAGGGCTGCCGGTGCGGCCATTAAGCTGGCTGCGATCAGATATTCAGCTGGTACGCCCAACGCAATGTAAACGGCCATTACACCACCTGCAATACACGCCATACTGCCCGCCATAGAAGCCAGGAGTTCAGAACGCGTCATGCCGGCCAGGTAAGGTTTGATCATGATCTGCGCTTCTACCTGCCCCACAAAAGCACTGGCCACGTTACTCAAGGCTTCGGAACCGGAAACGCCCATGAGCCAGTGCACAGCTTTGGCAATTACGGCTACAATACGCTGCATGAGGCCAATGTGGTAAAGAATGTTTACCAAAACCGCCACAAAAATAATGGTAGGAATAATGTTGAAAAAGAAAACGAAGCTGTTAGCCGGACCAAAAACCTCAGCCATCAGTTCGCGGTTTACCAAGGGGCCGAAAACAAATTCAGCGCCTTTGCTCGAAAAATCTAAAAGTTTGGTAACGCCGGCACCCAGTTTTCCGAAGATCACTTTCCCGATGGGTACTTTCAGAATGAAAATAGCTAAGCCTAGCTGCACCAGTAAACCTACTACAACCAGCCGGTAGTTAATGGCTTTGCGGTTATTCGACATTAAAAAAGCGATGCCTAAAATAAGAGCTACGCCAATGAGGCCGGTAAAACGGTCCATAAAGTTTGGTTAAATGAAAAGGTAAAATTGCCAAACCAATGCCGGAGCGCCGAAATATTGCGTGTTTTTGCCGGAATTTAAGTTTTTTAGCCGCCAAAGATAACAATAATTATTTATTTGTTCGGCAAGCAGCATGTGCATAAAAAAAGTCTTCGGGCCGGAGCCGGAAGACTTTTTGAGCTTAAAACGATACCGTTTTTGTTAGTTGGCGTTGTAGAGGCGCTCTACTTCCTGCCAGTTAATGATGTTAAAAAATGCAGTGATATAATCCGGACGACGGTTCTGATAGTTCAGGTAATAAGCGTGTTCCCAAACATCCAGACCCAGAATTGGAGTACCGCCGCAGCTTTGCGCATCTGGCATAAGCGGGTTGTCCTGGTTTGGGGTAGAGCAAATTTCTACGGAGCCGTCTGCCTGTTTGCACAACCATGCCCAGCCCGAACCAAAACGCGTAGCAGCCGCCTGGCTGAACTGGGTTTTAAATTCGTCGAAGGAACCGAATTTGCTGTTAATAGCCTGCAGTACATTGCCGGTTGGCTGGCCGCCGTCTTTTTTAAGTAATTTCCAGAAGAAAGTGTGGTTCCAGTGGCCGCCGCCGTTGTTGCGTACTGCCATAGATAAACCAGGGGTTCCCATGATCTCATCCAGCGTTTTTCCTTCCAGCGGAGTGCCTTTAACGGCAGCGTTCAGGTTGTTTACATACGCCTGGTGGTGCTTGGTATAGTGAATTTCCATGGTGCGCGCATCGATATGCGGTTCCAGGGCATCGTAGCTATAGCCTAGTTCTGGTAATTGAAATTCGTATTGCGTTACGCTCATAGTTTTAAGGTTTAAAGGTTAAAAGTTGCCGCGAGGGCTTATTTCAAAGGTATATTATTTTCGCTTATTCTGAAAGAAACTGCTCATTAAATCTGCACACTCGTGTTGCAGAATACCGGTCTCAAGTTGGGTTTTGGGGTGCAGCAAATTGCCGAATTTCCGGTAGCCGCGTTTTTCATCTGCAGTAGCATATACCACCCGTTTTACCTGGGTCCAGTGCAGCGCGCCGGCGCACATGGGGCAAGGCTCTACCGTTACGTAAAGCGTGCAATCATGCAGGTATTTATTGCCCAGATTATTCGCAGCAGCCGTTATGGCCAGCATTTCGGCGTGGGCCGTTACGTCGTTCAGTTTTTCGGTCTGGTTGTAGGCGCGGGCCAGAATTTTATTGTTGCAAACCACCACCGCGCCAATCGGAATTTCGCCTTCTTCTAAAGCATATTGCGCCTGTTTAAAGGCTTCTTTCATAAAGGTTTCGTCGGTATAAAGGCAGAGCACTTTTTTTAGTGATTAATGATTAGTGAATAGTGATTAGTAGAAGCATTCGTTACGGATCTTGTGCTTCAGTTTTCAGGCCTAAAAGCATAGCGTTTTTTTTAGTTGTACCGCAAACCTCACAGGTTTTAAAAACCTGTGAAGTTTATTTAATTAAAAAACGCTAGGCAAAACGCTACCAAAACTGCCCGGAAAACTACTTCCGGATGGGCAGGAATTTCTGGCCGCGCAGCAGCACTTTAATGCCGCGACGTTTTACTGAAATATTGGCGATCCGGTTTTCGGTTTCGTGTAAACGCATTTTGTAAGCCTTCATAATATCTTTGTAAGAAAGAATGCCGATCACCGTGCCGGTATTATCGTTGGAAATAACGGGCAGCACATCGAGGTTCTTTTTGGCCATCAGTTCTACGGCGTTGCGCAGGGTGCTGGTTTTTAAAATAGAAACCGGATTCTGTTTCAGAATAGAGATCAGGAATTCATCTCCTTCGTGCGTTTTACTGTGAATATCGGAAGCGCTAAGAATGCCTTTAAAAGCGCCGGAGTTGTCGGCAATAATGAAGAAATTGGTGCTGTAATTGTTTTCAGCTTTCAGCCAGTCACGAATTTCGGAAACGGTATTTTCGGCGCTTAAAACCATGCCTTCTTCTTCCATCACATCTTCAGCCTTTATTTTTTCCAGCGGATCAGGTTCGTAAGAATCTGGCGTTTTTACCCCGCGGCGGGCAATTTTCTCGGTCATAATGGTATTTTCCATCAGGAAAAAAGAAATGAAATACGAAGCCGTGCAAGCTGCCAGCAGCGGCACCAATGCGTTTGATTGCCCCGTAGTTTCTACGGCAAAAATTATGGACGTTAATAAAGCCCGCGAAGAACCCGCAAACATGGCTGACATACCAACCAAAGCGGCCAGCGGCAACACTACCCCAGATTCCGGTAAGAACATTAGAATTACGCTGCCCAGTAATGCACCGGTTGCGCCGCCAATGGTTAATAAAGGCGCCAGCGTTCCGCCGGAAGTTCCGCTACCCAGTGCAATTGCCCACGATAAAAACTTGAAAAAGCACAGCGCCGCAACAATTTTCAGCGGCATGGTACCCGAAAGAATATCGGTAATGTTTTCGTAGCCAACGCCTAACGTACGCGGATAAAAATAACCGATCACACCAACTGCCACGCCGCCTATTGCCGGCCACCAAACCCAATGGATGGGTAGTTTTTCGAAAGAATCTTCAATGAAATAAAGGAGCTTCGTAATAGCGGCCGCAATCAAACCAATAACAATGCCGATCACGCTGTAACCAGCCAGGGCATAATTACTGGCAGTTTCCAGCGGCAGCATGGGGAAAACGGCAGTTTCTTCGAATAATAAATGGTGACCAGCGGCGCCGGTAATACAAGCCAGGGCAACCGGAATTATAGAACGCGGCGAAAATTCGAATAACAGCAACTCGATGGCCAGGAAAATTGCCGCAATAGGGCTGCCGAAAATAGCCGACATACCAGCCGTTGCGCCTGCTGCAAGCAAGATTTTGCGTTCGTTGGGCGTAGTTTTAAAGATCTGGCCGATGGTAGAACCAAAAGCGCCGCCGGTTGCAATGATCGGGCCTTCAGCACCAAACGGACCCCCAGTACCAATAGAAACGGCTGCCGAAAGCGGTTTTAAGAACGTAATGGCTGGTTTTATGCGGCTTTCGTTGGTTAAGATCTGTTCCATCGCTTCCGGAATGCCGTGGCCACGAATAGCTTTGGAGCCATAAAGTGCCATTAAACCTACAATTATTCCACCAATTACGGGTATAGCAATCACAAAAAGGCCCAGCTCATTGTTGGCCGGGCTTATGTATTCTACAGAAAAAGTACCGTGAAATGCGATGTTGGAAAAGAGATTGATCAGGTAAACCAGGATCTTGGCAATGAAACTGATTGCCACAGCAATGATCACAGAAAAAACGGCAATCTGGAAAAGGCGTTTTTTATCGCGGGTAAGTTTTTTGGGTTTGATGTTCGCAGAAGCAATTGCTGAATCGAGGGAAATAGCAACGGGAATGCGGTTTAAAACGGTATGTTTTTTCACTTAAAAAGTAGTTAGATCAGGCAAACTGTACTAAACGAATACGGCCTGCCCAGGTTAAAAAAATGTTAGCTCACTTTAATCGAGTTCATTACCTCGTTCGCAGCTTTTTGCCATTTGTCTTTCCAGATAGCTGGCGCGTTAAACGAGAATACCATCACTTTGCCGGCTTTTATGTAATACTGAATAATGGTGTATTTTTTTACCGGCGCTTTGTTGCTGTTCGGGTTTTCGTCTTTCAGTGTAGAAACGAACTCAAATACGATCATCTGCTTTTTGTCGATGGTTTTAACTTCGTCACGGATGAACTGTACTTCGGAAAAAGTACGCATGATCGAGGCTTTGTAAATGTCTTTCACCAACGGCAGATCTCTGGCAATAAACGTGGTTGGTTTCTCCGAAACGCTGAAATCTACCTGTCCGTTCGGGCTGCTGTAAACGCCAAGCGGTTTGCGCGCCGCCGGATATTTTACCGCAATTCCTTCGTCGGGCATCGCCGTGAAATCTTCGGGCAGGGCTACGGTAACGCGTTTGGCAATGGTTACTTTTTTAAGTTTGATCGGTGCGTCGGAATTGTAATTGCGGTTAGCTGGCGCAGTTACTTTGTTTTTACTGCCATAGCTGCTGCTTTGCGCAAAACTGGTACTGGTAAACAGGCAAAAAGATAATAGAACAAAAAAAGCGTTTTTCATTTCTGATCGATAATTGAAGCGGCAAGTTAGCCAAGAAACGTGGGTTTTTAAATTTTAGCGTTTCATTCATGACAAATTTGCTGCCAATTGTAGTTCAGTTTAATTGAGATTTGTGGGTTTTTAGGGTGAAAAGCATAGCGTTTTTCTATCGTCATCCCGACGATAGGAGAGATCTCATCAAGCTGGTAGATTTGTTTGTTATTGAGTTTTTCACTTGAAAATGATACCGTTTTCATAGCCAACTTCTTTACTGATTTTAACTTTTAACTTTCATCGGCAATTTTCGCCCTCTTCTGCCGGGCGGGCAGCGTTTCTGCGTTCGCGGCTGCAACCTTACCTAGCCGCATTGCGGCTTTCCTGGCGGAACCGGTAAGCTTGGAGGCCGCTCTCACAGAAACTGGTGTCATTCGCCTTCGTCGTCAGCTTCTTTTTAGTTTAGCTTTCTCGGGTAACGTGATTTTCAACAGACGCTGCGCTGGCGATAGCGTTAAATTATAGTAAAGAAAAGCTCCCCTCCTTTTCAAGGAGGGGCAGTTAAATTCATTAATCTGACAAATCCCAATTCAGACAATATTCATTGCCGTCTGCTTTAGCAGACGGTCTTCAAGCTCGCCGCCTTACAAAGGAGGGGTTGCGGTTGGTTGTCTACTTTATTAGATCTAAGTGCAATTTTTCTGGAATTCTGAAACCGCAAATCAAAAAAAAACCTCCCCTGATTCAGGGGAGGGTTGGGTGGGGTCAAACTTTGGTAACCGATTTCAGGTTGTCGTCTGGGGTGCGGTCTATGAGTTTGTTGTATGGGTCGATGCCGGCTTTGCTTGGTTTTTCTTTTACGAATATCTCGAGCTTATTCTGGCCGGTTTTCATGCGTTTTTTCTCAAAATAAACCGGAACATCTTTGCCTTTCGTAGCGCCTTTTTCCTTTTTGTAGGTGAAGACCGCCACATCTATGTAATCATTCATTTTGGCTTCTTTTTCGTTACCCAGGCTGTCGGCGTAGAATTTTTTGGCTTCCAGGTTCAGGGTTACTTTGTAGCGGCCGTCTTTCAGTTGCGTGTAAGTCAGCTCTTTGGCTTTGTTTTCGTAAAGCGTAATGTTCTCGAACATATCTTTTACCAGGTATTGCAGCGAATCTGGCGTGGCTTTTTTAATATAGCTTACAAACTCAAGCGAAGTTGTATAAGGCGCTTCCTGGAATTTTACTTTGTTCAGGTATTCTTTTATCGCGCCGTTCAGTTTGTCTTCGCCTAAATAATCGGCCAGGGCATACATCACCACGCTGCCTTTGTTGTAGTGAATGTATTGCTGGTTCTCTACTTTATAAAGCGGCAATTCCTTTTTGTCTTCCATGGAGCGGCCGCCTAAATAATCGTCCATTTCGTACTTCAGGAATTTTTTCATGCGGTCGGCGCCGTAGTTTTTTTTCATAACCATTAAAGCCGAATACTGGCTCATGGTTTCCGAAAGCAACGTTCCGCCCTGCACATCGGCGCCAATAACCTGGTGCGCCCACCACTGGTGCGCAACTTCGTGCGCTGTTACATAAAACGGATAATCTACGTCTTCTTCGTCTTCATCATCCACATCGGCAATAAAACCAATGCTTTCGGAAAACGGAATGGTGTTCGGGAAAGATTGCGCAAAGCTGGCATAACCCGGAAACTCCAGAATACGAACCTGGCGGTGCTGATACGGGCCGAAGTTTTTGGTATAATAATCCAGCGAAGCTTTCACGCCTTTCATCATTCTATCCAGGTTGTATTCGTGGCCTTTGTGGTAGTAAATTTCCAGTGCTACATCGTTCCATTTGTCTTTCTTCACCTGGTAATCGGCGCTCAGGAAAGAATAGAAATTCAGGATCTTCGAATCCATTTTGTAATGGAAATAACGGCGGCCGTTTTGCTGCCATTCTTTCTGCAGATAACCCGGCGCAATGGCGATCTGGTTCGGAACGGTACTTACCGTGGCTTCAAAAGCGATCCAGTCGGCATCGGAAGAAATGTAGGTGTTGCCATAAGCAGTGGTGTCGTAAACCGAAGCCATGCGTTCTTTGGCCGGCAGCCCGTACTTCTTACGGGTGCTTTCGTCATATATTTCGGCGCTACGGTTGTAACCAATGCTTGGCAGATACTCGCTGTTGAAGAAAGTGCCGTTGTAAACAATATTGGTGTTGGAGCCGCTGTTTTTAAAGCCTTTGGTATCGTATTTCAGATCCATTAAAAGCTGAACCGAATCGCCGGGTTGCAGCGCATGGCTCAGGCGGTAAATGTAATAACCGGCATTTTTATCGCGGAGCACATTTTTATACGAACGGCTTAAGCCCAGCTGCCGGATATCCAGATCGTCGGAGGTGTTCACATGAATAGAATCTATGGCAACGTTCGTTTTGTTTTTCAGCCAGAAATGACCTTTTACCAGGAAAGCGCGTTCGTTCGGGAAAATATCCACGTTCAGTTTGGAAGCAACGATGCGCGGTTGCGGAATGCCGTCGTATTTCTTGTAAGTCTGTTCGTAAGTAGCTTGTTCCTGTTCAGATTCCTTGCTTGTGGTGTATTCGTTTAATACGTTAGTGTTATAAAAAATAAAACCGCCGGAAGTAAGGAAAACCAGCAAAGCAACTGCGGCTACAAAACCAGTAGAACGGGTCAGGTTCAGGCGAGCGACTTTTAAGCGCCATTTCAATAGCGTTTCGGTGCCACGCACCCACAACAAATTGGCAATTAAAGCGAGCAGCACCGCAAAAGCGCCCCAGTAGATCTTAAATAAAATGAAAGGGCCAATGAAATGTCCGTAACTGTTCATGGCTGAATAACGCACGCCCGGATCGGAACTGAAAGAAAGCAGATTATGCTCCAAGCCCATTTGCCCCTGAAACAAGGTGAACATATAATACGCTACCACCACAAAATGGCCCAGGTATTTATTATTCACCACCACCTGCACCAGCATGGCCAGCACGCAAAGCATAAACAGATCGATGAGTTGTAAACCGAAAAGGCCTTTCAGGTAAAGCATCGGATCGAGTTCGAAATAGCCTTTAGCCAGCTGAATGATCATGCCGCAAACCATAACCAATGCCAGCAAAACCACCTGAATAAGCATTAAAGCCGAAAGTTTGGAAGCAAAAGGTACCCAGTTTGGAATCGGCAAAGCATCGTAGATCTGGTTCATGCGGGTATCGCGTTCGCGCCAAACCAGTTCGCCGGAATAGTAAATGATAATGATGAGCAGGAACAAATAAAAGGAACTTGTTAGCACCATAATAACCTGCGACGTTACCGGGAAAGTAGTGGTATCGTACATTTTACCGATCTGCGTGCCCGAAACGAACAGAAAAACCATGCCCGCAAAAGCAATAGCAATGAAATAGACGTTCTTCACAATACCCAGGAATTCCAGTTTCAGCAGACGCCAGTATTGGTTTAAGCTTTGGCTTTTGGTGTAAGTAGGATTCACTTCCGGCAGTAAAAAACGGGTAGAAGCGGAAACGTTGCTTTTTTCGCCGGTTGGTTTGCTGTTAGCTTTACCTTCGGAAGCAAAGAATGAGAAACTGAAACGGAAATAGCAGCCCGCCAGAATTGCCAAACCAACGCCCAGCCAGATCAAACGATTTAGAAGAATTTCAGTGTTCAGCGGTAAAAGGCGGTTATTTTGGTCGGCTACGGTCCAGTATTTGGTAGTAAATTCCATGGCGGCATTGCCCATTGGGTCGAGCAAGGTTACCAGAAATTCATTGTCCAGATCGCTGGTTAAAGACTTTGAAACGCCGTACAAAACCAGGAATAAAATGCTGCCGATATAGGTAGAAAGTACGTTGCGCGTAAGGGTGGCCAAAGTGAAAAAGATCGCTCCAATAAAGAGCATGTTCGGCCAGATTATAAGCAGGTAAGGCTGCACGTATGCCATAATATTAAACGGTCCGAATTTTTCAGCCTGCAGCCAAGGCCAAGGCAGTTCGCCGAACATTAAACCCAGCGCAATGCCCGAAAAAACCAGCATGGTAATTAAAAAAGAACCCAGGAAACGGGCGCCTAAATATTCCCATTTATTAATGGGCGTGGTGTAAAATAACGCGTGGGTGCGGTGCTCGAAATCGCGGTAAATGGCGTTGCCCATAATGGCGGAAATAATGAGCACCCCAAAATAACTGATGCCACTGATTACGCCTGCCAAAGCTGCCGGAGAATTTACAAACACTTTGCCACCCGCCGAAGCCGTAACGTTTTGAAAAGCGCCGCCCATGATATTCATGAACAGAAAACCGATGGCAAAAAGCAGCGCAAAATAAATATAAGTAGCCGGCCGCCGCAGGCGGTACTTCAGCTCGAAAAGGAATATTTCTGAAAACATCTTATTTATAGTTAAGAGTTATGAGTTAAAAGTTATGAGTTTTTGGGTCGGTTTTGATACCGTTTTGTGATCAGGTCCCCCTTTGGAGGGGGTAGGGGGAGGATTTTTACGTTATGACTCTCCCCCTTGAGGGGAGTTGGTGGGGTGTTTTTCCGTTTGTGATTTACACTGCTCTTACTCCCTCAAGGGGGAGGATTTTTCAATAATGTGGTCATCCCCTAACCCCTCCAAAGGGGGACAGCAAATAAATTAACTCATCGCTTTCAGAACTTCGCTTACGGCCGGGGCGGCCTGCGCTTTGGTAATCTGCGTAAAATATACATCTTCCAGATCCGGGCGCACGGCTTCGAAAGTATAATCGGGCCGGGTTTCGGAATAAATGTGAATGAGGGTTTTGCCGGCAAAAAGGCGCGAAGAAATTACGTTGTATTGCAACTGGTATTCCATCAGTTCTTCCTTGCCGATCATTTTTTTCCAGATCTTGTTGTTCAGATCATCTATTACGCGCAGCGGATCGCCGGTCAATAAAACTTCGCCTTTATTAATAATAGCCATCTGGCGGCATAGATCGCTTACATCCGACACAATGTGGGTGGAAAGAATTACCACGCGGTCTTCGCCGATCTCGCAAAGTAAATTATGGAAACGGTTGCGTTCGGCAGGGTCGAGGCCGGCGGTCGGTTCATCTACAATAATAATTTTCGGGTTACCTAAAAGCGCCTGCGCAATACCAAAACGCTGTTTCATACCGCCGGAATAGCCGCCTAAGTTTTTCTTCCGAACCTCGTATAAATTGGTTTGCTGGAGCAAAGCGGCCACCACCGCCTGGCGTTCTTTTTTATTGTGTAACCCTTTCAACACGGCCATGTGGTCCAGCAGATCTTCGGCCGTAACTTTCGGATAAACACCAAATTCCTGCGGCAGATAACCCAAAACCTTCCGCACTTCTTCTTTCTGGTTCAGCACGTCTAGATCGCCTAATGCAATGCTGCCGCTGTCGGCTTCCTGCAAGGTAGCAATGGTGCGCATGAGCGAAGATTTTCCGGCACCGTTCGGGCCGAGCAAGCCAAACATGCCCGTTGGGATGGTGAGGTTTACATTTTTGAGCGCCTGCGTGCCGTTGGCGTAGGTCTTAGAAAGGTTGCGTATAACTAATTCCATTGTTGAAAGGGTAGGGTTTTAGGTTGAAAAACGATAGCGTTTCTGAGATGATGCTCAAAAAGCATAAACAGTTGCCTTGCCTTTCAGGAAAATTTAATAACCGGAAAGTTTTGAGGCTTAGAAATATAAACAGATTTTTTGGGATGTGCGCTAAGCGGGAAGTGGTTTTTTGTTAATGACTTGTTTTAAAAGTTAAAACGGTAGGATAATGGCAGTAAAAAGTGAGGCTTCCGTAATTCCGGGTCGAGCCTGAATTTTAAGATTATTCCGGCTGATTTTTATTGCAACAAACTGTAACTCCTTCAAATGCAAAATTTAAAAACTGTTATTTTTAGTAAGCCGCTCTTTTACAGTTGTAAGCAGTTTTGCTAAAAAAACCACATCTTAATTCGGTTATAAATCAGTAACTTTGCACTTTCATTTTTTTTAATAGTATTTAACTGATGAGTAATATTCCGCACATAATTTTAGCCAAAGGCAAGGAACATTCTTTACTGCGGTTTCACCCCTGGGTGTTTTCGGGCGCCGTTAAGAAAAAAGCCGATGGGCTGCAGGATGGCGATGTGGTAGAAGTTTATTCGGCGCAGAATGAATTTCTGGGCACCGGCCATTACCAGCACGGTGGTTCTATTGTGGTGCGGGTTTTTTCTTTCGAACCGGTAGAAGTAAACCTGGCTTTCTGGGAATATAAAATTGGACAAGCATATAAATTCCGGACAACGTTAGGTTTAACGAATAGCAGCAAAACCAATGTTTACCGCCTGGTTTTTGCCGAAGGCGATGGTTTGCCGGGTTTAGTAATTGATGTTTACAATGGAACGGCGGTTTTGCAGGCGCACACCATTGGCATGTACCGCGCCCGCCACGAAATTGCGCAAGCCATTATGAATGTGCTGGGCGATAATGTAAAAGCCGTTTACGATAAAAGTGCCGAATCGCTATCTCAGAAAGCCCCGGCCGATGCCGTGAATGGTTACCTGCTGGGCGATAACGGTGCCGAAACGATCGTAGATGAAAACGGCAACCAGTTTTATGTGGATTGGGTGAACGGTCAGAAAACCGGCTTTTTTGTAGATCAGCGCGAAAACCGCGAACTGGTAGCGCGTTATTCTGCGGGTAAAAAAGTGCTGAACACGTTTTGCTATACCGGTGGTTTTTCGGTTTATGCTTTGAACGCCGGCGCCGAGCTGGTGCATTCCGTAGATTCGAGCAAGCGCGCCATAGAACTGACCAACCGCAATGCCGAACTTTCCGGCCACGCCGATAAACACGAAGCATTTGCGGTAGATACCTTCGATTTTCTGAAACGCCCGCTGGAAGAATATGACGTGGTAATTCTGGACCCGCCGGCTTTTGCCAAACATCTGAGCGCGCGCCACAACGCCGTAATGGGTTACAAACGCCTGAACGCCGAAGCCTTGAAGAAAATGAAATCGGGCAGTATTCTGTTCACGTTTTCGTGCTCACAGGTAGTAGATAAATATCTGTTCGAAAACACACTGATGGCTGCTGCCATTGAAGCCGGTCGTAGCATAAAAATCATGCATCAGCTTTCGCAGCCCGCCGACCACCCGATCAGCATTTTCTGCCCGGAAGGCGAGTACCTGAAAGGTCTGGTGTTGTATGTGGAATAACAGAATTGCTGATTGAGTTTGGAAAACATCAACAATTTGTCACCCTGAGCGCGAGCGAAGGACCACGTTGTCGGAAAGCTGAAACACTTACTTCCTGAATCTATTTCAACCCTAAAGTACAACACCTTTTTACTTCTTTGTTTTTTAATTTTCTGCAAATAGCCGACGAGGTCCTTCGCTCGCGCTCAGGATGACAGAAAAAAGAAAACAATTACCAATCAATAATAAAAAAAGCATCCCGTATTGCTACAGGATGCTTTTTTGTTTTCGAGGAAAGTTCTTCTCCCGATCCGGATCTTAGAATTCGTCGTCGTCGTCAACATTTGAGAATTCATCGTCTTCATCCAGATCATCGAAATCGTCGTCCAGATCAAGGTCCAGGTCGTCGGCGTCTTTGAAGTCATCTCCCTCGTAGTCATCGTCTACCAGCAATTCTTCTTCAAAATCATCTTCTTCTACGTCGTCGATATCATCATCATCGTCGCCGCCCGGCATAGCTTTGAGTACCGGGTAATTCATCATCACAATGTGATTGTTAGGAGCGAACGGGTTCGTTAAGCTGGTGTTGGTGTACATAATCTTCAGTTGAAAAATATGGGTTTGTTCTGTGTGTTTTCTGTCTGCAAAAATAGTAAGTTGAACTTACAAAAAAACTGCTGTAAGCCGCCGGAGCACGATTTTTAAAGTAAATACGCAAATAAATTTCAAAGTGCTGCGCAGCCATAAAAAAAAATAATTCTGATGCAAGAAGCAGCGCTAACACTTAAAGGCACATAAACTGAAATTCCGGAAATTAGTTCCCGGTTACCGCCGAATGGTTACTTTTTAAGGCTGAACGGCTACCGTTTTTTAGTGGCGTTGAATGCTTTCAGCAAAATGCGTGCACGGGCCCGTATAGCAGGACTTTCGTGTTCCAGCGATGCCTGTAAAATTTCTTTCACTTCAGATTGTAACCAGTCGTGCTGCTTCGCTAAAACGGCCAGCGTTTGCAGGCAATTTATCTTCACGAATTTATGCGGAATGGTATCGAGCCAGTTAAAAAGGGTATTTACGGCTAAGGCCAGATCATCTTCTTCCAGATTTAAATGCCCGAGTAACAGCGCCACCTGCCAGATTATTTCAGTTTCCTTTCTTTCCAGTGCGGCCAGTATTTCCATTCTGAAAGGCTTCAACATTTCCGGGTTCCGGCGGGCTGCTTTCTCCACGGCATTTCCCATGCGCAGCCGTACCCGCGCGTTTGGGTTGTGCAGCATTTCCCGGAACATGAGCGAAAAAGATTCCGGGTTTTGCTGCAGAAAGTTTTGGAGCTCGCCTACAGTTCCGGTATAATCAGAAAGGTTTTGTAAAGCAGTTTTCATGAAAAAAAGGCTATCGTTTTTCAAAGTAAGCCACGCAACGGAAGGTACGATTTAAAGCAGCGGCTTCACTTACATTTTTTGTCACAGCTTTCCTGGTAAAAGCATCTGTAACTACTACGTTGCCATCTGAGGTCATTTCTTCGAAATTGCGCGCTGGCTTTACTTTTTTAGGCATTCCGGATACCGTTTTCAATTCTTCCGGAGTTGGCAATCTATAAACAACTTTATAGACTTTATCGAATTTTGCATATTCCCGCTGGCCAGATAGGCAGATGTTTTTTGAATCGATAATATTATTGGATACAAAGTTGCTTCTCCATTTGCAGTAGGTTAAAGCCTGAAATTCAGAAATGCCAGTTAGAGGGATATCCGCAAATTTAGGATTGGAGTATTTGTTCTTCCCATTAATTATTTGGCTGGTATCAGGAAGCATAGATTTGTAAAAAGCCGCCGTTGAATCGTTTTTTATCTTATATAAATACACCATCCATTCAAAGTTGCTGATTACCTCCGTGTCTATATACCTATTTTCTTGAAAACGAACCGTACCGGGCGGAACAATCTCTTGCTTGCGTAGAAACGGGAAGAATGAGAGCCAGAGTGTTAAAATAGATAAAAGCATTTCGTGTAAGTTGGTCTGAGAAATAAATATAGCGTTTTTACTTTTTTCGCTCAAAACCCTACCGTTTTTAAAATGAACTTGCCTAAAAAACCTTACATGCTTCAGAAACTATGCGTACTTTTACAGGTTGAAAATTCTGAAGAAATAAAGCTTATTCCTATATGTTGAGAACGCATACCTGCGGCGAATTGCGCAGCGAAAATATTGGCGAAAAGGTAGTTTTAACCGGTTGGGTGCAGCGCTCCCGCGACAAAGGCGGCATGCTCTGGATCGATCTGCGCGACCGTTACGGTATTACGCAGCTTAGCCTGGAAGAAGGCAAAACGCCGGAAGATGTGCTGAAAGTGGCGCGTGAACTAGGTCGGGAGTTTGTGCTGAAAGCCGAAGGAACCGTAATTGAGCGCGAAAGCAAAAACGATAAAATGCCAACCGGCGCCATCGAAATTAAAGTTTCTACGCTGGAAATTCTGAATGCTGCGAAATTACCGCCGTTCTTAATTGAAGACGAAACCGACGGCGGCGACGACCTGCGCATGAAATACCGTTACCTGGATCTGCGTCGTAACCCGGTTCGGAAAAATCTGGAGTTGCGCCATAAAATGATGCAGCAAACCCGCGCGTATCTGGATTCCCGTGAATTTATTGAAGTAGAAACGCCGGTACTTATTAAATCTACGCCAGAAGGTGCCCGCGATTTTGTGGTGCCGAGCCGTATGAACCCGGGAGAATTTTATGCGTTGCCGCAAAGCCCGCAAACCTTCAAGCAGCTTTTAATGGTTTCCGGGTTCGATAAATATTTCCAGATCGTGAAATGTTTCCGGGATGAGGACCTGCGCGCCGACCGCCAACCGGAATTTACGCAAATTGACTGCGAGCTTTCGTTTGTAACCCAGGAGGATATTCTGAATATGTTCGAAGGCCTGGCGAAGCATTTGTTTAAAACTGTTCGCGGCGTGGAAATTGATAAACTGCCACGCATGACTTACGCCGATGCCATGAAATTCTACGGTAACGACAAACCTGATACACGTTTCGAAATGAAGTTCGTAGAACTGACCGATGTGGTAAAAGGCAAAGATTTCAAGGTTTTTGAGGAAGCGGAACTGGTGGTTGCCATCAATGCGAAAGGCGCAGCAACCTACACCCGCAAGCAACTCGACGAACTGACCGATTTTGTAAAACGTCCGCAAATTGGCGCTACCGGTTTAATTTATGCGCGTGTAGAAGCCGATGGCAACGTGAAATCTTCGGTAGATAAATTCTACGATCAGGAAGCTTTAATGAAATGGAAAGCTGCTTTGCAGGGCGAACCGGGTGATTTGTTCTTAGTACTTGCCGGCGCTGCCGATAAAACCCGCAAAGCGATGTCCGAACTTCGTCTGGAAATGGGAACGAAACTTGGCTTGCGCGATCCGAACGTTTTCAAACCGCTTTGGGTAATCGATTTCCCGCTGCTGGAATGGAACGACGAGGCGCAACGTTATTTTGCCATGCACCATCCGTTCACTTCGCCGAAGCCGGAAGATATGCACCTGATTGAAAGCAACCCAAGTGCGATCCGCGCGAATGCGTATGACATGGTGATAAACGGCGTAGAAGTTGGCGGTGGTTCTATCCGGATTCACGACCGTGAATTGCAAAGCCGCATGTTTAAGTTGCTTGGTTTCACGGAAGAAGAAGCACAGAATCAGTTTGGTTTCCTGCTGAATGCGTTTGAATATGGTGCGCCGCCGCACGGTGGTCTGGCTTTCGGTTTCGATCGTTTATGCTCGCTGTTTGGTGGTTCAGAATCTATCCGCGATTACATTGCTTTCCCGAAAAACAACGCCGGAAGAGATGTGATGATCGATGCGCCATCGCCGATCGCGCAGGAACAATTGGATGAACTGCGGATCGGTTTAAGAACTGAAGCCAAAGCTTAATCAGTTTTTTAACCTAAAAGCATAGCGTTTTTTACTTTTTCATAGGTAAACCCTACCATTTTAAACCTCCGCAGTAGCTGCGGAGGTTTTTTTTGTGCCTGGTTTTTAACTGTTTATAAATTTTGATGCAGCGTTTTTGCTAACGCAGGCAACCAGTTTGAATAATGAGTTGTCTGCAATTTTGTGAAAGTCACTGGTATTCATAGTGAATGATTCTATGGCTTGGTATTTTGCTTTTGTAGTTATCAATTTTCAAACAAGGATAATATTTCCGGCTCTTTCTAATTCCTGGCTTCTGTTTATTATTTAAAATATAACAAACTCACCCTATGAAAAGAAAATGTACTGATCTTCAATTCCTGCTACTTATCTGGCTGTTCTGGCTTTTGGCCTTACCTGAAACTTTTGGGCAGACACAGTATTGCACTACCAATCTATACTCGACCGGCTGTTCGGCTAACGACCGGATTGACCGCTTTGATTTTGGTACGATAAATAATTTAACAACTACCTGCGGAACGAACGGATATTCTGATTTTACAGCGATAACTGCCAATGTAAACCGGAATAATAATTATACGCTTCGAGTGCAGGCCAATGCAGCCTCAGCGCAGGGCTTTGGGGTCTGGATCGATTTCAACCAGGATCTTGATTTTGACGATGCCGGGGAATTTGTTTATGCCACGCCTACTACTGGTACCCAACTTTACACGAAGCAAA
This sequence comes from Adhaeribacter terreus, assembly GCF_042657365.1. Lineage (NCBI taxonomy): Bacteria > Pseudomonadati > Bacteroidota > Cytophagia > Cytophagales > Hymenobacteraceae > Adhaeribacter > Adhaeribacter terreus. Next base: position 313,377 of record NZ_JBHSKT010000001.1, read on the forward strand.
TTCCTATTCCCGGCTCCGCTGTGCTGGGCCAGACCCGGTTACGGGTGCGTTCGGTAAAAAATGCCTTAATGGTAGCTGGAAGTTCTTGTTCGCAATTTGCTTTTGGTGAAACCGAAGATTATACCCTGAACGTGCTGCCAAATACACAGTATTGCACAGATCTTTATAATATTGGTTGTACCACGCAAACCATGATATCAGCTGTAAAGCTTAATACCATTAATACGAATGACCTTTTTTGTAATAGTGGTTCCGGCTTTGTAAACCGGACTTCGATGAGCACAACGGTGCAGATGGGAGTTACTTATCCGTTAGAAGTAACGGTAGCCTACAACGCGGGTGCAGCAGCGGTTTGGGTAGATTATAATAATGATCTTGATTTTGATGATATAGGTGAATTTATAATAGGCGATGCCGGGAGTGTTGGCGGGCCTGCTGAAATAATCGGGACGATCACAATTCCGCAAAATATTACGCCAGGGAATAAACGTATGCGGGTACGGTCATCTTCGAGTTTATCCGGATTTCAGGCTAGCGATGCTTGTAGATTCGAAGATAATGGAGAAACCGAAGATTATACCCTGAATGTAGTTGGCCAGACGCAGTATTGTTCCGTTGGGCTCTATCAATTTGCCTGCACTTTGGGGAGTTCTGATCATAATATTACGTCGGTAATTTTAGGAACAATTAATAACTCCAGCAGTTGTACCCCGGGCGGATTCGCCGATTACTCTCATTTAAGCACTTCGTTACAGCGGGGTAGTGCAAACCCAATCACTATAGGTCTAGGCAGAGCCAATCTGGCGATAGGGGTCTGGATAGACTTTAATCACGATCTTCAGTTTAACAACACCGATGAATTTGTGTACCAATCTGCGGTGCAGACCGGGATAATCCTTAATGGAAACATTGCTATACCGGTAAATGCTCCATTGGGAAGTACCCGCATGCGCATACGGACTTTCCAACCGAACCTGATTCCGCAGGCAAATCAGGCATGTTTTCAGGCAAGTAGCGGCGAAACCGAAGATTATACCGTTACCATTATGCCGCCTCCCGGCCCGACTGATGTTGGCGTGAGCGAAATAATCAGCCCCAAAAGTTCCTGCGGTTTGGGCACAACAGAAACGGTAGGCATTGTGGTGAAAAACTATGGCACTACTTCTCAAAGCAATTTTCCGGTGGGTTTTGCGGTGAATGGAGTGATTGGAGGTACTCAAATTATTAACCGGACCATACCTGCCGGCGATACCATTCACTTGAATTTCATTTCGAAAGCTAACCTTAGCGCGCTTTCCGGTTTTATTCTGAAAGCATGGACAAGCCTACCCACTGATGCACAATTGCTGAATGATACTACCAGGGTAACTGTTACAAATTTTGGCAATGGTATTTCGGTTATCCCCCATACCGAGAATTTCGATACTTTTTTACCTTTAATGGCCAATAACGAAGTTTTAGCCGGCGTATTTCAGAATGGCTGGAGTAATGCAACGAATGATAATATTGAATGGCGGGTTTCTTCGGCTTCTACGAGGCAATTGGCCAACGTAGGTCCAACCTTTGACCATACCTCGGGCAGCGGCCTTTATGTAAACGTAATTTATACTATTCCCGGCGGTGCTACTGCTAGTATGGAATCGCCCTGTTTAAATTTTACCAATGTAAATAACCCAACGCTTGAGTTCTGGTATCACATGTTCAATATTGGGTCCGGTTCATTAGCAGTAGATGTAAACGACGGGGGAACCTGGAATCTGAACGTTTTCAATCTGAACGGCTCCCAGCAAGGGCTTCGGGCTGATCCTTGGTTGAAAGCAACCGTTTCATTATTGCCTTATGCCGGTAAAGTGATCCGTTTGCGGTTCCGGGCTCAAAATGGCACCACCGGCGCCATTGCCCTGGATGATATTGGATTAATAAATCCACCTTTTCCGGTTCATAATATTGGTGTTGCTTTGCTTAGTTCGCCTCAAACAGGCTGTAGTTTAAAAGCTGCCGAAAATGTTTGCCTGCAGGTTACCAATCATGGCAACCAGCCAGAAACCAATTTCCCGGTTACCTATCAGCTTAATAACCTGGCCCCGGTTACCCAACTGTTTTCCGGAACGCCGTTGGCGGCGGGACAAACCGTAAGTTTTTGCTTTACTACTAAAGCAAATCTGAGTACTGCAGGAACATATCAGTTGAAAATTTATTCGGCACTTGCCACCGATACTTCCAGAGCCAACGATACCCTTCAGGCTGTAATTACGAATACCTTACCGAACCTTAATTTTACTTTTGCTGCTACTGCTGCCCAAACCTATCAGTTCACAGCGCAGAATACAGGAACCGGCAACCTTGCCTGGGACTTTGGTGATGGTAATACTTCAATGCTTCCAATCCCAATGCACCAATACAGCAAAGCGGGCACTTATACCGTGAAATTAACCGGCATGAGTGCTAACGGTTGTACCGGCGAAGTGCAGCAAACCATTTCGGTGGTGAGTGGCGTTAAGGAACTAGCCGAAAACGTTTTCAGAATTTACCCGAATCCGGCTTTCGATAAGATCACAATTGAACTGACCGGACAGGGGCAGGCACAGCAAATTTCGGTGGTCTCGGTTCTTGGAATAATTTTAAAAGAAATTGATCTGCCATCAGGGATCCGGAAAACCGAAATTAACGTGGGTGATCTGCCGGTTGGTTCTTATTTCATTCGGGTTACTACCGAAAAGGGAAATTTTATCAGGCCGGTTATTCTGTCTCGTTAGTTAGGGGCGTTTTTTTTACTTTTTAGCAAGAAAACCCTACCGTTTTTAAAAAAAGCCTCCGCAGTTGCTGCGGAGGCTTTTTTATTTCACATACGGCAAAAAAAAGTTCACTAATTGTATAAAGTTAGGCAACCGTTTGGGAAAAATGCTTGTCTATATTCTTGTGAGAGTTTAAATAGTAAATAGTAGGAAAACCGGGTTGCTTTCTGCCGCCTTCCTGTTTGGTTTAAAGCTGCTGCGGTATTTCCTACTTTTTCTCGCATTTTCTATAGCGTTTTTAAATAATAGGAATAATATAATTAGAAAAGCCTGCGCTTTAAGAGCAGGCTTTTTTCTTTCCAGACAAAGAAACTGAGTAAACAAAAAAAGTGCGACCGGAACATTTTACCAGCCGCACTTTTTTAGCTCAAAACCCTACCGTTTTCCGGCAGGAGAATTTCTTATAACCAATTGTTAAACCAGCCCGGGAAGAGACCCAGAACAAACGTAAAAATGCTCAGCACGATCAGCATGAAAGCTGCAAAACCATCTACGGCAACTTTTTCGCCGGCTGGTTCTTTCATGTACATGGCCATTACCACCCGGAAGTAATAGTAAATGCTCACCGCCGACATTAAAATGGCAACTACCACTAACCAAACCGCACCGGCTTCGATAGCAGCACCAAAGATGAAGAACTTGGCGAAGAAACCACCGGTAAGTGGAATGCTGGCCAAAGAACACATCGCAACGGTCATCGAGAAAGCCAGCAATGGATTCGTGCGGCCTAAGCCGTTAAACATTTCGTAGGTTTCGCCTTCGCGCTGGTCAGAAACCAGTTTTAAAACTCCGAAAGCGGCAATGGTGGCAACGGTGTAAGACAGCGCGTAGAATAAAATGGCGTTCTGTGAATAATCGTTGAAAGAAGTTAAGGCAATTAACAGGTAACCGGCGTGAGCGATGCTGGAATACGCCATCATGCGTTTAAAGCTGGCTTGTACGGCGGCACCAACGTTACCAATAATTAACGTCAGAACGGTTATGGCTACTAAAGTCGGGTACCAGAATTCGTTTAAACCCGGGAAAACGGCCCAAACCAGTTTGTAAAAAGCGGCAATACCGGCGGTTTTTACTACGGTGCTCATGTAAGCCGTGAACAGGGTAGGAGTGCCTTCGTAAACGTCCGGGGTCCAGAAATGGAACGGGGCGGCGCCAATTTTAAAGCTGATCCCAACCAATACTAATAAAACGCCGACTTCCATCATTGGCATTAAACCAGTTGCAGTAGTATTTGCGGAGAAAGAAGCAATTTCGGTAATGTTAAAGCTGCCGCTGGCGCCGTAAATTAGGGCAACGCCGAATAATAAAATACCGGTTGCAAATGAACCCATTAGCAGGTATTTCAGCGCAGCTTCGTTAGAGCGGAGTTCTTTTTTGTGGCTTCCGGCCAGCACGTACATGGCAATGGAAAGAATTTCGATGCCCAGGAAAAGCATGATGATGTTTTCGTAGCTTACCATCATAATGCCGCCTACCAGCGAGAACATCAGGATGGAAAAGAATTCAGCTAAATGCGGATTGCCTTCGCTGATGTATTTGTGGGAAAAAGGAATGATCAGCACCAGCGAAAGCACCATAATGGCGCTGAAAGCCACCGCAAAATTATCGATGGTGAGCATGCCGTTGAAATAGCTTTGCGGGTTATTCCAGTCCAGGAAATTCACGCCGAAAACAATGGCCAGGAAAAGAATTACCGCCGGCAAAATGATCTTGTTCGACTTCAGGAAGCCGAGGAAAAGGTTAATGATGCCGAAAACTGATAAAAGTATTATTGAAGTCATTTTTTATTTCGATTGTTCGAATTTTCGATGTTCGTATGTTCGTCTTTCTTTAAAGCTGGAACAAGGCGTTATCTAAAATCGAAGTTCTTTTATTCGTAATAAATAAAGTGTCAAATTGCTTTCAATGTCCGGACTTCGAAAATTCGAACATCGAAAATCCGAATCTACCTTTTAATAATGGTCAGTAAGTTTTGTACCGCCGGTTCTGAAATTTGCAGGAAAGTATTTGGGTGAAGACCGATCCAGAAAACCATGATGATCAGTGGAATTAAAACGGCTAATTCTACCGCGGTCAGGTCTTTGAACATAGCAGTTACGGAATTCGCTTCGCCGAACATTACGCGCTGGAACATGCGGAGTAAATAAACCGCACCCAGAATAATGGTTACGCCGGCTACGGCACCCATAATGTAGTTATGCTGGAAAACGCCTTGCAGCAACAGAAATTCGCCTACGAAACCGTTGGTTAAAGGCAGCGCAACCGTTCCGAGCAACATGATCATGAAGCAGATGGTGAAGGCTTTCGCGTATTGGGTAATACCTCCCAGCGCTTTGATTTCTCTCGTGCCAGTCCGGCGGAAAATGATATCGATCAAAAAGAACATACCAACTACGTTGATACCGTGGCTCAACATTTGAACCATCGCGCCTTGCATGCCCTGAATGTTCAGCGTAAATAAACCGGCAGCAATTAAACCAACGTGCGAAATAGAAGAGAAAGCGGTTAAGCGTTTCAAGTCGTTCTGACGGATGGCGATGATGGCGCCGTAGATAATTCCGATGATGGCTAAAACTAAAACTACATCAGCCCACTGTGCCACGCCGGCAGGAACTACCGGTAATAACCAACGGATAACGCCGTAAATACCCATTTTCAGCATGATACCTGATAAAAGCATAGTACCGGCGGTTGGCGCTTCGGTATAGGTATCGGGCTGCCAGGTGTGGAACGGGAAAACCGGCATTTTAATGGCAAACGCTATGAAAATGAACCAGAAAACCCAACTCTGATTTTCCGGCGATAAAGCTAATTGGTAGAAAGCGGAAATATCGGAAGTGTGTGTGCCGGGCGTCTGGAAGTACAGGTAAACGAACCCAACCAGCATGAACAACGAACCGAAAATGGTATAGATAAAGAACTTAAAAGTAACCGGTACGCGACGTTCACCGCCCCATATACCGCAAATAAAGTAGATCGGAATTAAGGCAACTTCCCAAAAGAAATAGAACAGAAACGCATCTAAAGCCACAAACGAACCGATCATACCGGTTTGCATGAACAGGATGAGGGCGTAGAAAGTACCGGCGTTGTTGTAGGTGTGTTTGAACGTGGAAAGAATGATCAGCGGGATCAAAAAGGCCGCTAAAAATACCAGCAGCAAGCTGATGCCATCCATGCCAATGTGGAAATTGATGCCGGCGTTCTGGATCCAGGGCTGGTTTATTTCGAACTGGGTAGCGGCGTTGGGTTCAAAAGAAACCATGGCGTAAACCGCGATCAGAAACTCGATGACTGCCGCGACGAAAGCCGTTTTCTTCGCAGCTTCGCCTTTCAGTAACAGTACCAGTAAACCAGCTAAAGCCGGCCAGAAAAGTAAGAGTGCAGTTAACATTTTCTATTTTTAATTGCTCTGGACACTAGTGTTTAGAAGCTAGTATCTGGACTTTTAATTTTTTGACACAAGTATCAAGACACAAGTATCAGGACTTTTTATGTTGAAAACGATAGCGTTTTGTGACGGTCGTTCCATTAAATTTCAATCTGTGTTTTTCAATTCTTCGATCTGAATTTTCAAATCTCTAAATCAAACTTAGCGCATGATAAAATTCAGCACCAGGATCAGGATAATTCCCAAAACCATAGTAAGCAGGTAAGAACCGATTGCTCCGCTTTGCAGCACGCGTAAACTGCGACCGCCACCCATTGTAACTTTCGCAAAACCATTTACCACCGGATCGATCACACCTTTTTCCACGAAGCGGTATAGGCCGGTTGAAAGTCCCATAATTGGTTTCACAATAATGGTATCGTAAATCTCATCGATGTAATATTTGTTGTAAACCAGTTTGTGCAGGCCGGTTTCGGTTCCTTCAGCAGCTGGTACTGATTTTTTGCTCACGAAAATTACATAAGCGATCAGCGCTGCAACCAAAGCTACTACCACTGAAATTCCCATCAGCATGTATTCTGTTGAATGATCCATGTGGTGTTCACCAAAAGCTCCCGGATTTACAAGTTTAGCATTGGCGTAAAGTGGCGCCAGGAAATTACCTAAGCTATGATTTTCGGAGAATACCGCCGGTAAGCCCATAAAACCACCAATGGTAGAAAGAATGGCCAGAATAATAAGCGGAATGGTCATGCTCTTCGGCGATTCGTGTAAGTGGTGGCGCTGCTCTTCCGTACCACGGAAACCTCCGAAGAAGGTCAGGAACATTAAGCGGAACATGTAGAACGAAGTCATGAAAGAAGCCAGCAGACCGAAGCCCCACATGATCTTGTTGTGCTCGTAAACGTGCGCCAAAATTTCATCTTTAGAGAAGAAACCGGCAAACGGCGGAATACCCGAAATGGCCAGCGTACCGATCAGCATAGTAATGAACGTGATAGGCAACGCTTTGCGCAGACCACCCATGTGGCGCATATCCTGTTCGCCGCTCATGGCGTGAATTACCGAACCGGCGCCTAAGAAAAGAAGGGCTTTGAAGAATGCGTGCGTTAAAACGTGGAAGAAAGAAGTGCTGTAAGCCATCACGCCCAGGGCAAGGAACATATAACCCAACTGCGAAACGGTAGAGTAGGCCAGCACTTTTTTAATATCGTTCTGGAAAAGGCCAATGGTAGCAGCGAAAACGGCAGTGGCCAAACCTATGATGGCTACAAATTCCAGCGTGATTGGCGCCATGGTATAAAGCACATTCGAACGGAGCACCATGTAAATACCGGCGGTAACCATGGTAGCAGCGTGAATTAAGGCAGAAACCGGGGTTGGACCAGCCATTGCATCCGGAAGCCAGGTGTAAAGCGGCAGCTGCGCACTTTTGCCCATCGCACCCACAAAAAGCAACAGCGTAATGGCCGTGATCATTTCCGAAGAAACCGACATGGTTGCTGCTTTGCCGAAAACTTCGGCGTAACCTACGCTGCCGTAGGTCATGAAAATCAGGAAGATACCAAGTAAGAAGCCTAAGTCACCGATGCGGTTCATAATAAAGGCTTTCTTGGCGGCGTTGTTGTATGGCGTTACTTTATTCCAGAAACCGATGAGCAAATAGGAGCAAAGACCGACACCTTCCCAGCCAATGAACATCATTACGTAGTTGGCGCCCATTACGAGCAGCAGCATCGAGAAAATGAAGAGGTTCAGGAAGGCAAAGAATTTACCGAAACCTGGATCGTGGTTTATGTAACCCGCTGAATACACGTGAATTACAAAACCAACGCCCGTTACCAGCAGCAGCATGATCAGCGAAAGCTGGTCGATCTGGAAGGCGAACGGAATGCTCAACGAACCAACTTTGATCCAGTTAAAAACTTCGGTGGTATAACCGGCCGAGCCAGATTCGAAGCTGATGAACAGGTAAATGGAAAGCAGGAAGGAAATGAAGACGCTGCCGCAACCCACCAGGCTAACCAATGATTTTGGAAGTTTACCGTTGCCCAGGCCATTAATAACGAAGCCAATAAACGGCAACAACGGGATCAGCAGGCAGATAAGCGCCATGGCTGCGTTGTTTTCCGGTACTTGAATTTGTTGCATTTATAAGGTTTTAAAAATGAACGTTATACTTTTCAGGCTCAAAAGCCTACCATTTTAGTTTGTTGAGCAAATGCACATCGGTGCTCTGCAAATTCCGGTAGATCATTACGATAATGGCCAGACCCACGCAGACTTCTGCCGCGGCTACCGCCATAATGAAAAACACGAAAACCTGACCGTTCGGATCGGAGCGGTAGGCAGAGAAAGCGGCTAAAAGCAGGTTTACTGCGTTCAGCATCAACTCGATAGACATGAAAATGATGATGGCATTGCGGCGAAGTAAAACGCCCGTCACCCCAATTACAAAGAGCGCCGTGCTCAGGAAGAGGTAATAATTTAACGGAATGGTCCGGATGACCTCAGGAATTTCGTTCATAGCCGATAATCGCTCGCGCGGTTACGTTGGGTTAATTGCGTAAAAAATGCAGCCGCAAAGTTATCCGCATTTTTCTATTTTACACAATTTATCGGCAATCTTCTTTTAACGAAATGGGAAATTATGCGAGTTTTTCAGTGCAAAAGCATAGCGTTTTAACAGGCTTCGGCTAACCAGGCTTCTGCTTCTGCCTTCGTTAGAAACTGTTCGGTGATCACATAATGGTTATCGGCCTGATGGAAATTTTCGAAGCGGCTGGCAGCAGTAGTTAAAAAATACTCTTCCTGCGAAACCACAAGTGCCAGGAAAACGGTGTTGCCAATAATGTGTAGCGCTTCAAGAAATATTTCTCCGAAGAGAGATTGCGGGTTGCTTTGGGACGCTATTTTTCGTTTCGAGAAATCGATCAGGATGCGGTTCACCGGTGATTCCCTTAATAAATTAAGCACGGTTTCGTAACCGATCTTCAGTTCTTCTTCCGAAACCAAGCCTTGCCAGCTTACGCGTAGCAAGGAATTATTAGGTTCATAGCAAACCGTGAAGTTGGGCTTTTCGAGCGCGGAGTCAGGCATAAGCATGATGAGATATTATAGCCTGTAAGTAAGCAAAAAATGTTTATGAAACATAATTTGTAAAAGGGTAACTGCGGTTTTTAAAAACAAAAAACCGGCTACGTTTTCGCAGCCGGTTCTCAAAAAAAGTTTTTCAAATTTAAAAATGACGTTCGCCGGTTTCTTTTTTACCCAGCATTACCGCACCGGCCATAGCCACTAAGAACAGCACCGAAGCAAGCTCAAACGGTAGGAGATATTGTTTGAAAAGTACCATACCCAGGTTCTGCACCATTCCTATCTGTGAATTGAAGCCTTCAACTTTATAGCCTCCAGTATCTACGTCTTTCAAAGCCGCTACCATAATTACCAGCAAAACACCTCCAGAAATTACTGCCGCAAATTTGGATAGGTTCGATTTATGGCTTTCGTTTTCTTTATTCAGGTTCAGGAACATGATCACGAACAGGAACAATACCATGATGGCACCGGCGTAAACAATAATATTAACCGCCGCCAGGAACTGCGCATTCAGCAAAATGTAGTGTCCTGAAATAGAGAAAAACGTCAGAATCAGGAACAAAACCGAATAAACCGGGTTCCGGGAAAATACCACCATACAAGCGCTGATCAGCGTCAGGAAGGTCAGGAAATAGAAAACGTTCTGGATCATCTTTTTTAGTGATTAGTGATTAATGATTAGTGATTAGTTTTAGTAAAATCAGATAATTTGAATTTTTGAGATTGAAAACGCTATGGGTTTCAACCAAAAAAGTCAGAATCTGGAATTACTAATCATTAATCACTATTCACTAATCACTAATATTAGTATTGGTAGTTAATATTGTCTTTCGTGTTTTTGTGGGTTTCCGTATTCAAAGGCTCCAATAAACGGTCTTTGCCGTAGATGAATTCTTCGCGTTCGTAGCGTGGTGGCGTAATTTTATCGTTCTGTAAAAATACGGCTTCCTTCGGACAAGCTTCTTCGCACAGGCCGCAGAAAATGCAGCGCAGCATGTTGATCTCGTAGGTAACAGCGTATTTTTCTTCGCGGTACAAATGCTCTTCGCCTTTCACGCGTTCGCCGGCCACAATTGTAATTGCTTCTGCCGGACAAGCTACGGCACAAAGTCCGCAGGCGGTACAGCGTTCGCGGTTCTGTTCGTCGCGTTTCAGCACGTGTAGGCCGCGGAAAATATTACTCATCGGGCGCACAACTTCCGGATACTGAACGGTAGCTTTTTTCTTGAAAAAGTGCCGCATGGTAATGGAAAGCCCCTGGAAAATAGCCGGTAAATAAGCTTTCTCTGCGAAAGTCATTTCCTTTGGTTCCAGTTTTTTTACTCTATTGGTTAAAGGTTGCATAATGCTCCTTTCGGTTTAAAATTTAAAACATTGCTTTTAGTTGCGGCCAGAACAGGATTGCTGCTCCGGTCAGAACCACGTTGAAGATTGCCAATGGAATTAAGATCTTCCAGCCCAGGCGCATTAACTGATCATAGCGGAAACGCGGCAAGGTCCAGCGAACCCACATGAAGAAGAAAATAAACGCGAAGATCTTTCCGAAGAAGACCACCACACCCAGAATAGTTACCAGGTTGTGCGCTAAAGTTGGATCATCTGAAATGTGCGCTCTAACCCAATCCTGGCCCGGGAAATTGAAACCTCCGAAGTAAAGCACGCTCATTACCGCCGAAGCTACAATGATATTCACGTATTCTGCGAACAGGTATAAGCCCAGTTTCATGGCTGAATATTCGGTATGATAGCCTCCGATCAGCTCCGTTTCGCATTCCGGTAAGTCGAAAGGCGTGCGGTTAGTTTCGGCAAAGGCGCAGGTTAAGAAGATGATGAAGCCCAGCGGCTGGTAGAAAATATTCCAGTTCAAGCCCGAAAGACCCAGAAATTCCCCGCCTTGCTGCAACGTGATTTCTCTTAAAGAAAGCGAGCCCGACATCATTAAAAGTGCGATGATAGAAAGACCCATAGCAAGTTCGTAGCTGATATTCTGCGAAGCGGCCCGGATAGCGCCTAATAACGAGAATTTGTTGTTGGAAGCCCAGCCACCGATCATGATGCCGTAAACGCCCAGCGCTACCACACCAAAAATGTACAGCATACCAATGTTCGTTTCGATGCCCTGCACGCGGATATGGTTGCCATTAATGATCAGCGTATCGCCAAACGGAATTACCGCTGAACTCATACAAGCCGTTAACATCGCCAAAGAAGGACCTGCTATGAACAAAAATTTATGGGCATTGGCCGGGATGAATTCTTCTTTGAAGAACATTTTTACCGCATCGGCCAGCGGCTGTGCCAGACCAAATGGACCAGCGCGGTTTGGGCCGATCCGGTCCTGAATAAAGGCTGCAATTTTACGTTCCGCATAAGTGCAATACGTAGCAATAAACAGCGTGATTCCGAAGATCCCAAGGATGATCAGGGCATTTATGGTAAAAGGTTCTAACAGAAATTCCATTTCGTTTAATTAGAAATTAATAATTAGGAATTAGAAATTGAAACTAAGCCTAAAATTAAAATTCAACAATTCTATTTTTTGTCGAACAACCAGCAACGAATAACGATCAACGATTTATTTTTGATCCTGAACCTGCGTATCTACAACGTGTTCCGGAAGATCTGAAACTACGTGAGGATTGATAATTGGCAGTTCGTAATGGTTGGCCGCAATTACCGAAGCACGGGCAATGTGGCGCGGGCCTTCAATGGTCCAGTCGCTCATTTCTTTTTTATCGAAACGGCAGGTATTGCAGATGAATTCTTTCACTTCGCCGTACTCATCTTTGCGGGCTGTAACGCGCAATACTTCTTCGCCGCGGCTCCAAAGTACCACTTTCCCGCAGCAACCCGGCGTTTCGCATTCGCGGTGGGCATCTACCGGCTTGGTAAACCAAACGCGGTTCTTAAAGCGGAAAGTCTTATCGGTCAACGCACCTACCGGACAAACATCTATTACGTTACCAATAAACTCGTTTTCCAGGGAATTCTCGATATACGTTCCAATTTCGGAGGCATCGCCGCGGCCTAATACGCCGTGAACGCGTTTTTCGGTTAACTGGTCGGCGGTGTACACGCAACGGTAGCACAAAATGCAGCGCGTCATGTGCAGCTGAATAAGTGGACCGATGTCAATTTTATCGAATGTACGGCGTTCTTCTTCGTAGCGGGTGCCAGCCGTTCCGTGCTCGTAGCTCAGGTTTTGCAGGTCGCATTCACCGGCCTGGTCGCAAACCGGACAATCTAAAGGGTGGTTTATCAGCAACATTTCCACGATTCCCTTGCGGGCTTCCATGGCTTGCTCAGATAGCGTGTTTTCAACCACCATACCATCCTGAACCGGCGTAATGCACGAGGCAACCAGTTTAGGCATCGGGCGCGGATCTTTGGCTGAACCAGCAGTTACTTTTACCAGGCAAACCCGGCATTTACCGCCGCTGCCTTTTAAAGAAGAATAGTAGCACATGGCAGGTGGCACTACATTTCCACCAATTTTGCGGGCAGCATTCAGAATAGTGGTGCCATCTTCCACTTCTACCTCAATGCCGTCAAAAGTTATTTTAGCCATTTTATTTTCGTTGTTCGTTGCTCGTTATTCGTTGTTCGAATTTTAAACCCGAACCTCAGCAAACAGCAAAACTTTACTCAATCTATTTAATTCAGCGCAGCGTTTGACTTTTGAAGGCCAAAACCCTGGCGTTTTTATTTTCGGGTTCTGACTTTTTAAGCCTGAAACCCTAGCGTTTTCTTTAAAACCTTTTAAATTCTTTGTCATCCTGAACGCTAGTGAAGGACCTCGTTGGCTGCCAGTAGAAAGCTTTCTACAAATAGGTAACAAGTTTCTTCGCTTTCAATCAGAATGATTAATAGTTTCGAGTTTTTATGCCCGAAACCCTAGCGTTTTTCTAAGCCAGCACCGCTTCCGATTTGTTGAAAACAGCGCCCGGTTTGGTCGCTTCCTGCGGGTTGCGCACGTGCCACTCAAATTCTTCGCGGAAGTGACGCACTGCACTGGCAACCGGCCAGGCTGCAGCATCGCCGAGTGGGCAAATGGTATTTCCTTCTATTTGTTTCGAAATGCTAACCAGCAGATCGATGTCGTGCATACTGCCGTGGCCATGCTCTAAACGGTGAAGCACTTTCTCCATCCAGCCGGTACCTTCGCGACAAGGCGAGCACTGTCCGCAGGATTCGTGGTGGTAGAAGCGGGAGAAATTCCAGGTGTTGCGCACAATACAAGTTGTATCGTCCATGGCAATGAAACCGCCGGAGCCCAGCATGGTACCGCTCACAAAACCACCTTCCGATAAAGATTCGTAGGTCATTACACGCGGAACGCCTTCGGCTGTTTTCAGGAATAATTCGGCAGGAAGAATTGGAACCGATGAACCACCGGCAACTACAGCTTTGAACTTCCGACCTTTCCAGATACCGCCGCAATATTCGTCGGAGTACAGGAATTCTTCTACCGGTAAGCCTAATTCGATTTCGTAAACGCCCGGTTTATTTAAATGTCCGCCGGCAGAGATCAGTTTGGTACCAGTTGAACGACCTACGCCAATTTTCGCGTATTCATCGCCGGTATTGTTCACGATCCAGGGCACAGACGCGATAGATTCTACGTTGTTTACCACGGTAGGGCAGCCGTAAAGACCCCAAACTGCCGGAAAAGGCGGTTTGTTACGCGGGTTACCACGTTTTCCTTCCAGCGATTCCAGCAAAGCAGTTTCTTCGCCACAAATGTAAGCGCCACCGCCCGGGTGCACGTGTAAGTCTAAGGAATAACCGGAACCTAAAATGTTTTCGCCCAGCATGCCGTTCGCGTACGCTTCCGCAATTGCTTTTTCCAGAATGCGCAACACGAACATCAGCTCACCGCGGATGTAGATGTACGAAGTTCTGGCACCTAACGCGTACGAAGACGTGATCATACCTTCAATTAACGCGTGAGGGATTTTCTCCATCAGAACGCGGTCTTTGAAAGTACCTGGTTCTGATTCGTCGGCGTTGCAAACGAGGTAGCGTGGCTTACCTTCCGGTTTTGCCAGGAAGCTCCACTTCATACCCGTCGGGAAACCGGCGCCTCCGCGACCGCGCAGACCGGATTTCTTTACTTCCTCAACCACTTCGTCGGGCGTCATGGTTTTCAGGGCTTTCTCCACCGAACGGTAACCTCCCATTTTGCGGTAGGTTTCGTAGGTGTTGATGCCTGGTACGTTAATATGTTCGGTTAATATTTTAACTCCCATTTTTTTCGCGTTGCTCAGATACAAGTATCAATGTACAAGTATCAGGACTTTAAAATTTATGGTTTTTCCGTTGCCGGAAGTTTGTTCTTCGTTTTTTTGCCGAAATGCCTACCGTTTTATTGGGTAGTTCTTCGGGTTTTTCAGGTGAAAAGGCTAGCGTTCTTTAGTTAGCTTTTTCTGAGTTTTTCTGATCGAAACGGTAGCGTTTTTCTCAGGTGCTGGCTTTATAAGTTCCCTCGTCAGCTGCGCTGGGTCCTTTCGACTCTCGTCTCAGGAATGCTCGGGACGACCAGCAGTTTTTTTGCTTAAAACCCTACCGTTTTCAGGTGAGTTTTTCAGCGGGAAACCGTAGCGTTTTTGCTTAGTTGCTTTTTTTCGCAGCAGCTTTATTTCGCAGATCTTCGAGCAGTTTATCCATGCTTTCCGGATCAAGGTTTTCGTGGTAATCTTCGTGGATCTGGAGCATTGGTCCCATGCCGCAGGCGGCTAAACATTCTACCGTTTTCAGGGTGAACATGCCGTCTGGTGAGGTTTCGCCAACTTTACAGCCGATGCGGTTTTCGATGTGCTCGATCAGTTGGTCGGAGCCGCGCAGCATGCAAGGTCCGGTGCGGCAAACTTCCAGCACGTAATTTCCAACCGGCTTCAGGTTGAACATGGTATAGAAAGTCGCAACTTCGTATACCTCTATTGGTTCAATGCCTAAAATTTCGGCTACTTTATCTTGTACCGCCGGGCTAACCCAACCGCCAAATTCCGCCTGCGCAATGTGAAGCACCGGCAAAACCGCCGATTTTTTACGGTCAGCCGGGTAGTGGCTAATGTAGCGTTCTATTTCTTTCTGAGCGGCTTCGGAGAATTTAACCTCCGATTTATCTTTAAAATCAACCATTTTTATTCAGTTTTCAGTGACCAGTTTCCGGTAGAGTTTCTGACTTTTATATCCGTTTTGCCTACCGTTTTCTGTTCTTATTTCACTGTAAATTAAGCGTCTAATTCGCCGGCAATTACGTTCATGGAGCTCAGGATCACGATCGCATCCGAAAGCTGTGTGCCGATCACCATTTCCGGGTAAGCCTGGTAGTAAATGAAGCACGGACGGCGGAAGTGCATGCGGTACGGCGTGCGGCCACCATCGGAAACCAGGTAGAAACCAAGTTCGCCGTTGCCACCTTCTACGCTGTGGTAAACTTCACCAACCGGCGCATCGATCTCACCCATCACAATTTTGAAATGGTAGATCAGGGCTTCCATGTTGCGGTAAACCTGCTGCTTCGGCGGTAAATAATATTCCGGGGTATCGGCGTGGTAAGGTCCTTCCGGAAGGTTTTCCAGCGCTTGTTTGATGATGCGCAAGCTCTGCCAAACTTCTTCGTTCCGAACCATAAAGCGGTCGTACGTATCGCCTTTGGAACCAACCGGAATTTCGAAATCGAAGTCCTGGTAAGAAGAATATGGGTTCATTACGCGTACGTCGTAATCGACGCCGGCAGCGCGTAAGTTTGGTCCGGTGAAGCCGTAATTCAAGGCGCGTTCGGCAGTGATGCCACCCACGTTTTGGGTACGGTCCATGAAAATGCGGTTGCGGTTGAACATTCTTTCGAACTCAGCCCATACTTTCGGGAATTCATCTAACCATTTGCGCAGTTTTTCGATGGCAATAGGAGAGAGGTCGCGTTCCATACCGCCGATCCGACCCATATTGGTGGTTAAGCGGCTGCCGCAGATCTCTTCGTAAATTTCGTAAACTTTTTCGCGTTCCTGGAACACGTAAAGGAAACCGGTAAATGCACCCGTATCTACGCCCAGAATGGAATTACAGATCAAATGGTCCGTAATACGCGCTAATTCCATGGCTATAACCCGGATATAGTCGGCGCGCTTCGGAGTTTTTACGCCCAATAGTTTTTCTACCGTCAGCCACCAACCAATATTGTTGATCGGGGCGGAGCAATAGTTCATGCGGTCGGTAAGCGGGGTGATCTGGTAGAACGGACGACGTTCGCAGATCTTTTCGTAGGCGCGGTGAATGTAACCGATCGTGGGCACGCCCGAAACGATCTTTTCACCGTCCATCTGAAGGATATTCTGGAAAATACCGTGCGTAGCCGGGTGCGTAGGACCCAGGTTCAGCGTGGTAAGTTCGTTATTAAAGGTATCGACAGTCTGAAGTGAACCGTGCACCTGGTTAACCGGGTGTTTCACTTCTTCTGCCTTTTTAATGTCTGCCATTTTTATTTGGTTGTTAGTTGTTGGTTGTTCGTTGTTGGTTTTCGAAATGAAACCATTAACTGGTAACCTGGTAACTAATTCACTTAATTGTCTCTTCCTGAAGTTTCTCGGTTTCGATGTTCATTTCAGATTTTTAGCTTTCACCAACAACGAATAACGAGCAACGAAATTATCTTCCGAAGAAGAGGTCTACTTTATCTTCCCGGGTGCCGTCTTCCAGCGGATAATGCTTCAGCATCGGGTGGTAATCCATGTCTTCCACGTTCAGAATGCGGATCAGATTTGGGTGACCTTCGAACTTGATGCCGTAAAAATCGAAAGCTTCACGCTCCATCCAGTTAGCGGTGGCGTAAAGCCTGGTGGCAGTTGGTACTACCGGGTCGGCAATCGGGAAGAAGATCTTGATGCGCAGGCGAACGTTGTGAACCAGGCTGTGAACATGGTAGATCATGCCCAGTTCCTGGTCTTTGTTGCTTGGGTAATGAATGCCGCACATGGTGGTGAGGAAATTCATTTGCAGTAATTCGTCCGCGTGCAGAAACTCCAGCATTGGAATTATCTGCTCGCGGGGAATGGTAACTGTCAGCAGGCCGTAAGGCTCATGTACATCGGAAAGATATTGTCCGAAAGTTGGCTGTAAGCGCTCTAAAACTGCCTGATTGGTAAGTTCGGCCATGCTTATTTGATGTTGTAAGAAGCTAAAAGTTCCTGATATTCAGGGGAGTTACGACGGCGCAACGATTCGTTGGCAGCTAAGTCCTGCACGCGCAGCAAACCATCTAAAACGGCTTCCGGACGCGGCGGGCAACCCGGCACATACACGTCAACCGGAATAATGCGGTCGATGCCTTGTAATACCGAATACGTATCGAAAATACCACCCGAAGAAGCGCAGGCGCCCATGGCTAAAACCCAACGTGGTTCCGCCATCTGCTCATAAACCTGCTTTACAATCGGCGCCATTTTCTTTGCGATTGTTCCCATAACCATCAGCAGATCGGCCTGGCGAGGGGAAAAACTTGGGCGTTCGGAACCGAAACGGGAGATATCGTAGTGCGAGCCCATGGTAGCCATAAACTCGATACCGCAGCAGGAGGTAGCAAAAGGCAGCGGCCACAGCGAGTTTTTACGCGCCATACCTACCACTTTTTCCAGACTTGTAGCGAAGAATCCAGCGCCTTCGTGGCCATCTGGTGCTTCGATCATTTTAATATTGCTATTCGAATTGCTCATAAAACTTGTAATCTAAATTTGAAAAACCGGGCTTAAATCTGCCCTCTTTTCAACACAGCAGCGTTTTTAAAAGTTTACTACCTGCCGGTTTATTCCCACTTCAGGATACCCTTTTTGATAACGTACACAAAACCAGCCATCAGCAAGCCCATGAACGTGATCATCTGGATAAATCCTTCGGTACCTAAAGCCTTGAAATTCACGGCCCAAGGGTACATGAAAATGATCTCGATATCGAAAAGTACAAAAAGGATCGCGGTCATGAAATACTTGTAAGAGATTGGCGTACGGGCGTTTCCTACAGTTGGAATACCGCATTCCCAGGCATCGTCTTTTACTTTAGAATGGCGTTTCGGGCCAATTAAGTGGGTCACGCCCATGGCAAATGCCACGAAACCCAGCGCAGCCAGAAACTGCACAATGATCGGGAGGTAATCGTAAGGGATATATGTTGCTTGTTCCATTTTAAAATACGGTCTAAGGCCAAAATTTGGGAGCAAAATTAGAGATTAATCATAAACATTACAAGCTAATAGTTGGAATAGAATGATTCTGAATAAGCTTTGCAAAACGCTAGGGTTTTGGTTGGAAAAAGTCAGGGTTACGGTTTTTCTATAAGCTCCTGAAAACAAAAAAACTACCGCCTTCCTGAATTTTGGAAAATTGTAGCTTTTATGCTGGAAAATTTGGTGCAAAGCCTATTCTTGTTTCTTCCGCTTGCTAAAACTGTAAGTCAACTCCAGGTTTAAATTAAGCGCTTCCGCTCTGGATATGACACTGCCGGTTTCAAAAGGTTCTTTGACAGTACCCGTTTGTTCGCCCGGTTGAAACTGGTAGTTATAGGTATATTCGAAATTTACGAGACTAACCGGCCGGGTGCCAATTTGATATTCAACACCTAATGAAAAGTTGATGTTCTTATAAAGCTGCGTCTCAACTTCCAGGCCGGTATGGAATAGCCAGATTTTCTTCATATTTCCTACGTAATCAAAACCACTCGTTTTAATAGCAAAGTATTCTGGTTTATCCGGTGAATAAGGAAAAATATAATAGTAGCCATTCAGGTGATCTCGCCAGGGGTTTTTAATATGATCCAGAAAAGGGTAGGGGTAGTACCGGCTTCCACCCAACATGGTCCGGATTTTAAATTTAGCCTCCGGATTATTCAGTACTGCTTTAAAATATAAAGAGGCTGCTGAGCCGTGGTGTTTTATAACTATTTGCGGTGGGTCTGGGTAGAAAGGAGACTTTCCAAAATTCATTACTCTGGCGTGGTACTGGTCATTATACCGGATCTCAACGCTGAATTTTTGTTTAACAAAATGGTAACCCGCAACCAAACCTATTGTGTGTCTCACTTTATAGTTCTGGAAACTTTCACTCGTCCAATAATTAGTGGTAGTGTTTGAGAAGGATATGTTCGGGCCACCTTTTATGCCAGTATAAAACTGGGCTTCAACCTGAAAACAAGCAAGTAAAATCAGAAAAGTGAGCACCAGTTTTTTCATAGTTCAAGATAGTGCTTTAAAATGTCAATAATACAACACTGTTGCCGGTTTTCTATTTTCCTAAAACAAAAAAGCTACCGCCTTCCTTTATTCTGGAAAACGGTAGCTTTTTGAGGTGAAAAAGTCAGTTGAGAATTATTGCTTTATAATGCGCTTTACGGTTGAACCTGCTTCCGTTTGCAATTGCAGCAGGTACATTCCTTTTGGTAAAGCTTCCATATTCAAAGCATTTTCTGCCCCGGCCCGGAAGGTTTGGGAAAGCCAGATTTTACCGGTTACGTCAGCAATAGTAGCGGTAAAAGCGCCTTTGTTTTCCGGAATAGAAACCATAACTACATTGGTAGCCGGGTTCGGGAAAACGTTCACCGCTGTTTCGGCCAGCAGATTTTTGACTCCGGAAACATTGAAGAGCTGGAAATTGCTGTAAACTTCTTTATAGCGGTTTACCAGCGTAGAAGTGCCGGTGCCCCAGGAGTCCTGGTAAATCCGTTCCGTTACATCAATGCCCGAATAGGTTAGCACCTGGCGTTCTTCACCATTATATACCCAGGTGCTTGTTGTAGCATTCCAGCTTTCTTCCAGCCAGCCGGTAAAATTTTTATTGTTGTCGTAGGTTTCGGTTTCGCGCGAAGAATTTATCCAGGCAGTGCCGGTCCAGTCTTCATAAATGCCAACGTGACCACCATTGGCATCATAAACCGAAGAATATTTTTCGTCCTTCACCCACACGCCGTTGTCGAAAGCTTCCAATATATAAGCGGAAGGTATTTCGTGCAGTACATGCCAGGTCAGATTCAGGCCCCGATAGGTATCTACCCACACGCCATTGTCGAAATCCTGCATATTTACACTGGTTGCTACGCCCCCCACGTTACTTACAAGAATCCGGTCGTCTAATTCCCAGGCGGTTCCATCCCAAACAGAATAGGTGAGGCTGGTCACCAGGTCGTTGGCATCGTAAACAGTTTGTTCACGGCCATCTTTTGCCCAAATCCCGTTGTTGCTATCCCAGAGCTCGTAAATAAGTTCGGTTTTGTTGCCTTTTGTATTATACGTGATCAGGGTTCTATAGCCATCTGTCAGTTGCCAGGCGGTGCCGTCCCACTCTTCGATCAGATATTCAGTTTCGTTGCCTTTTGCATCGTAAGTGGTTCTTTCACGCCCCAGGTTCTGGCCCGAAGCCGGGGTTGTGTAAAGGCGTTGCGTTAAGCGGCCCTGCGAATCGTAGGTATAGGTGCTGCTGGACTGAAGCTGCCAGTTGCCGCTGCTGGGATCAACTGTATAATCCATGCTGTTACCCGGCCTCGAAACCATTCCGTTTGTTCTGGCATGGCTGCTGTATTGGCTATCAGATGGTTTTATCGTTAGTTTTCCGGGCCGGAATTTTAGTGCATTTTCCTGGGCCATAACGTTGTTGTCAGCGCCAGATAGCAGCAATACGGTAAACGCCGCTGTTAAAAATTTGGAAGTAAATAATGCAGTCATAAAAAGAGAGATGAATTGACAATAACTAAAAATAACGTAATTGATCTGCTAAAGTGGCTAAAATGTGGCGAACAGTCTGTTTTCTGAGTAATCGGCTGAAAAAGTGCTTTTTGGAACCAAAACGGTAGGGTTTTAAGCCGAAAAACTGCCTGGAATAGAATTATTGTTTCATAAATTTCCGTACCACCAAACCTTCTTCTGATTGCAATTGCAGCACATAAATACCGGCCGGCAGCGCAGCAATTGACAGTTGATTTTTCCTGTTTGGTTGTAGCTTTTCTGTAAGCAGGGTTTTTCCGGTCAGGTCTTTTATAGTAGCTACCAAAGCAGGGCTGTGAATTTCAGCGGTTTCCAGGTTTAAAAATTCCTGCGCCGGATTAGGGAAAAGTTTAATAGGGAGCACTTTTTTTGCAGTTTCCTGAATTCCCGAAACGCCCGAGCAAATGGAGATCCGGGAGGTAATGGTTTGTTGCACCTGCCCGTTAAAAATGCCTTGTGCCACAACTTTATATTGCCCGAAGATTGAGGGCGCCGGCACATTTATTATACGGTAAAGAGGGTATGGCATTGCCGGACCCGCACCGGAAATAAAATTGAATCTGGCATAAATGGTATCGTTACTTACCGAAAAACTCTGGGTGCCATACTGAATACTGCCATCGGCCACAATTCCGAAAACTTCCACATCAAATTCGCTTGCCTGGCAGATATAAGGCGGCGCCCAGATGCTATCGAAGCTGAAAGTAGTTTGCGCAAAAGCACATCCGGAAAAGCCGGCTACCAGGCACAAAAGCAGTAAAAGTTTTTTCATAGTTCAGGCAGCATCAATCAAGATCATGACGCCGGTTTAAGCAATTCCGTTGCAGGCATTTCCCGGTTTCTGAAGCTAAAGACAAAAGAAATTTTTGATACCCTTAGCCGCGTGAAAATATTTTACAACCGACTTAATGCAGATGCAGAAACTCGCGAATTTGTTGCCTGTCATGACAATAAAAAAGCTACCGTTCTCTTTCAAAAAACGGTAGCTTTTTGGCACTAAAAAGTCTGTTTGTTAGTTTTTTAGGATTTTTCGAACTGTCTGACCTTTCTCTGTTTCGAGTTTCAGTAAATAAATTCCTGGTTTCAGGTTTTCTAAGTTTAGTTTTTTTGCTTCCGAAGCTTTGAAATGATGTGTTAAAATTACTTTACCGGTTACGTCTGTAAGTTGGGCAGTAACTATCTGCGTATTTTCCAGAAGGTCTATGTTGAGCAGATTTTGGGTTGGGTTCGGGTAAATGCTAACTGAAATTTCCTGTGGAACTTCATTTTTGATGCCGGTAATAGAAAAATATTGAAAATTTGAATAAACCCAGCGTTGATTAAAATTATATGTTTGGGTATTAGTTTGATAAATTTGAGATCGTGTTTCTAAAATATCTTGGTTAGGACTATAAGTATGAAGAAATTTATGATGATTGCTCAATACCCAATTCCCGTTTTGCCATGTCTCTGAGCCAATGCCAATTACATTAAAAAGAGAGTCTTGTTCAACGAATTGGGTAAAGTCATTTGCCCAGTTCCCATTTTTAAAACTTTGAATAGTTTCTTTAAAACCTCCATTGGTATCGTATACTTTCGAATATTTAGATTCATTCACCCAGTTTCCATTGTTCCAGATTTCCCTGGAAAAGTTTACAAGGCCATCCACAAGCATCCCACTTTTTTTTTCCCAAGCTAAATTAGTGTAGCGGTACGTTTGGTGCCAGTTGCTATTAACGTAGGTTTCAGTAATATAGGAAGTAATTTTGTTTGTTGAATTGTATAAATAATTTGTGATTCGCGATTTTTTTTCCCAAACGTTTAGGTTTGAATTCCATACACTGTATTCATAACTGTCTTCTCTATTTTGATTATCAAATCCATAGACGTGTAGGTCTTTGTTGTTCCAAGTAATTGCTCCCATATTTTTACGTTCTTGTAAAATAATCTCTGTAAGATTACCTTGACTGTCATAAGTAAGAACGTAACGAGTTCCATCACCTGCATACCAAGCATTATTGCGCCACATATCTCCAGTTTCCTGAATACGAAACCCTGTACTATCATAGAAATATTGATATTGATACATGTTTTGACCTGTTGGAGTCTGAATTAAACGTTCAATTACATTTCCCTTTGAATCATGAATATAAGTTGAATTTGAATTATGCTGCCAGCCATTGGAAACATAACCATAATTCATGCTCGATCCTGGCCTTGAAACAACCCAATTAGTTCTTGTTCCTAGATGACCATATTGAATAGGAGTTTTATTTTGAAATTCATAAAGTCTTAGCCTGCTTTCTTGTCCGAAACTTTCTGATTGAAAACTTGCAAACATAAGGGCTAAGAAAAATTGCAAAACTAAAAGCGATGTAGAGCAGTTCTTCATAGTATTTTGGTTTAGATCATTAACAATAGGTGAAAGGTATTGCTTTTAAATCTTTCAACAAAAAAATAATTTTTATAATTAGACTTGTTGGCTGAAATATTTTCAAGTGTAACTATTTGATAATGAATATTTTATTTGTTGTGTATTCAGACTTTTAGTAGGTTCTGTAAAAAAAAAGCTACCGCCTTCCTTTTCAGAAAACGGTAGCTTTTCAGCACTAAAAAGTCGAAACGAAATTACTTCGCCAGGAACGGATATTTGTAATCTACCGGCGGCACGAAGGTTTCTTTAATCGTGCGGGTAGAAGTCCAGCGGATCAGGTTGAACACCGAACCAGCTTTATCGTTGGTACCCGAAGCGCGCGAACCACCAAACGGCTGCTGACCAACTACGGCTCCGGTCGGCTTATCGTTGATGTAGAAGTTACCCGCCGCGTGCACCAGTTTCTTAGTTGCCAGCTCAATCGCATAACGATCCTGCGCGAAAACTGCACCCGTCAACGCATAAGGCGAAGTAGAATCTACCAGCATCAGCGTGTCTTCGAAATTGTTCTTCTCTTCGTACACGTAAACTGTAAGTACCGGGCCGAATAATTCTTCGCACATGGTTACGTAAGCCGGATCTTTGGAAAGAATAATGGTCGGCTCAATGAAATAACCTTTCGATTTATCGCATTTACCACCGGCAATAATTTCCACTTCCGGATCTTTCTTCGCCGCTTCAATAAATTTCTCCAGTTTATCGAAAGATTTCTCATCGATCACCGCGTTAATATAATTACTGAAATCTACCGGATCGCCCATTTTAAAGTCTTTCAGGTCTTCCAACACGTAGCCTTTCACTTCTTCCCAAATGTTGGAAGGAATATAAGCGCGGCTGGCCGCCGAACATTTCTGGCCCTGGAATTCGAAAGCACCGCGCGAAATAGCCACCGCTACTTCTTTGGCATTAGCCGAAGAATGTGCTAAAATAAAGTCTTTACCACCGGTTTCGCCCACAATTCTTGGGTAACCGCGGTAACGCGAAACGTTCTCGCCAATGGTTTTCCAGATGTTGTTGAATACGCCCGTAGAACCGGTAAAGTGGATACCAGCAAAATCGCGGTGCTTGAAAATTACATCACCAGCCGTTGGGCCATCTACATAAACCAGGTTAATAACGCCATCCGGAACGCCGGCTTCTTTAAACAATTCCATCAACACGTTCGCCGAATAGATCTGCGTGTTAGAAGGTTTCCAAACCACCACGTTGCCCATTAAAGCAGGCGCCGCCGGTAAGTTACCCGCAATAGAAGTAAAGTTGAAAGGCGTAAGTGCAAACACAAAACCTTCCAGCGGACGGTGCTCTAAACGGTTCCAGATGCCCGGCGCACTTTCCGGCTGAATGTTGTAAATATCCGTCATGAACTTCACGTTGAAACGGAAAAAGTCGATCAGCTCGCAAGCAGAATCGATCTCAGCCTGGTACGCATTTTTGCTCTGGCCCAGCATGGTTGCCGCATTCATTTTAGCACGGAAAGGACCAGCCAGTAATTCAGCCGCTTTCAGGAAAATAGCCGCGCGGCTTTGCCAAGGCATGTTCGCCCATTCTTCACGTGCTGCCAAAGCAGCATTAATAGCCTGCGTAACGTGCTCCGCTTCGCCTTGGTGGAAATGACCCAATACGTGTTTGTGATCGTGCGGCGGTGTAACAGCTACTTTATTATCGGTGCGAACTTCTTCGCCGCCAATGTACATCGGAATATCAAGTTGCTGACCTTTCAGCTCCTTGTACATTTTCTGCAGTTCTTCTCTTTCTTTGGAACCCGGCGCGTAGCTTTTTACAGGCTCGTTTACCGGCGTAGGTACATTAAAAAATCCGTTCGACATATTTATTTCAGTTATGAGTTTAAAGTTATGAGTTCAAAGTTAACCACGAACTCCAAGGCAAAGGTACTTATTATTTCGTTGTTCGTTGCTCGTTATTCGTTGTTCGTTTTTTTTTCGAAATGCAACGTTCAGCTTTAAAAACGCTATGGTTTTAAGGTGAAAAAATGACTTTCAAAATGGAAATCAAAAGTTATCTAGCAAATCTGAATTTACTTCCAGATAAAAATTTACTTTCAGATAAAAACGCTATCGGTTTCAACATAAAAACCCGAACAACGAACAACGAGAAACGAAATCAAAGGATCTGCTGAAGTTCGCTCAGGCAGACAATTTCGTAAGTAGCTTTAAGCGGGTGCTTTTTCCCGGAAGGGTTGAAGAAAACCTGATCGATGCCCGCATTTTGCGCGCCCAGAATATCAGCTTCCAGGTTATCGCCTACCATTAAGCAATTTTTGGAGGTGCAATTCGCGCGTTCCAAAGCATGCTGAAAAATACGTTTATCGGGCTTGGCAAAACCGGTACATTCCGAGGTAACTACTTCGCCGAAATAAGTCTGTAAATTAGACGCCGAAATTTTCTGTTCCTGCGATTCTTTAAATCCATTGGTAATAATGTGCAGTTCGTATTTGGTTTTTAAGTAGGAGAGGGTTTCGTGGGTAAACGGAAAAACCGCCGATTTGGTAGGACAGATGCGCAAATATTCATATTCCAGTTCAAACGGAATTTCATCCTGCGGCACCCCCAGATCACGGAGCGTTTTGGTGAAACGCGTGCGGCGTAATTGTTCCTGGTTAACCTTGCCCGCATTATAAAGCTGCCACAAACGCTTATTTACGTAAGAATATTTTTTGAAAAAATCGGCGCAGGTAAAATCGTAACGGCCTAATTTAAATGCCTCGAAAAGGTGGTAAATAGTTTCTTCAGAGTTCTTTTCAAAATCCCAGAGCGTATGGTCCAGGTCGAAGAAAATATGGGTGTAATTTTTCATGCTAAGCTTAAAAAGGCGCAAAACTAAAAAACCAGCCCGCGCCGCAAATGGTTCGGCAAAGGTAGGGTTAAATTGTTTAATTGCTGATTGCTAAATTGTTGATCGTCTGAACACGGTTTTTAATTGTCTGAATTTGGATTCGTCAGATTCAGGAATTAAAGGATTTTGTCTTAGAACACGATTTTTAGGCTTTTTGTGATGGACAGGATTTTTGAATTTCAAAAAAACATTATACTTTAAAGTAAGCTATACAGCAAATCAACCACCCCTGCCCCTCCTTGAAAAGGAGGGGAGCTTTTGCTTTCTGCTATCTTCAACTCACACTCATATCGCCAGCGCAGCGTTTCTCGAAAACCACGTTTGCCAGAAAACTAAACTAAAAAAGAAGCTGACTACGAAGCGAAACTGACACCAGTTTCTGCGTGCGCGGCCTCCGCACTTTCCGGTTTCGTCAGAAAAGCCGACTGCGGCTAGGAAAGGGTGAGACGCGAACACAGAAACGAAGCCGCCCGGCTTGAGGGAACAAATCAACTATGAAAGTTAAAAGTCAGCTGTTTAGTAGAAAACGTGTTTCAAAAAACGCTAGCACTTTTGGTTAAAAAACTGCTGTCCGCCGATGAGGTCCTTCAGAGCTACGCTCGCAATCTTCGTGCTCCCGCGCTCAATTGTGCTCAGAATGACAGAAAAAACGGTATGCTTTCAAGCAGAAAAACTCAATAGCAAACCAAACTACCGACTTGATGAGATCTCTCCTCACGTCGAGATGACGTGAAAGACAAAAAAACGCTATACTTTCAAGCAGAAAAACTCAAACCTGCCACCGTCGACTATGCAATTTACAAACCGCCAATTCGCGATTCGAATAAAGCACATCATAAACTTTCTGATCTTTGAGCAACACCGCATCCTTCTCCAGATACCCGAAGATCAGACTTACAAAATCCTCCGTTTCTTCCTTTAAATAATAAAACGCCCAGTTATCAACTCTACGAAAATTCACGAGCCCCGCATTTTTCAGATAAATTAAGTGGCGTGAAACTTTGGTCTGCGTAAAATCCAGGATCTGTTCCAGGTCGGAAATGCACATTTCTTTGTTGCGGAAGATCAGGTTCAGAATGCGGATCCTGGATTCATCGCCGAGCGCTTTAAATACTTGTTCGCCGAAAGCTACGTTAAAGTGTTTGAGCCGCATTTTGTGGGGTTTAGGTGAAACAAATTTAGCCGGCTTGCATCAATAATACCAGAAATGCGGTATTATTGTATAGCGGCCGTGCAAACGCCGAATTTCGGGCAGAAATGCCTTTACAATATTAAATTACCTGCTATCATGCATTTTTCTACTGGTTTCAGAAATATTTTTACCGCTTTGGTTTTTGCTGTAGCGGCTTTTTTACTGGTAATTGCTCCCGAAAAAGCGGCGGCGCAAGGTAAGGCTAAAGTGGTGCAGCTTACCGGTATCGTTACGGCCGGCGACAGTTTATACGGGTTGGTTGGCGCCAGCGTATACGTACCCAAAGCCGGCCGCGGAACTACCACCAACCAATACGGTTATTTTTCACTGGCCGTACTCGCCGGCGACAGCGTGGTTTTCAGTTCGGTGGGTTTCAAAGCACAGTACATAAAAATTCCGAAAACCTTCCGCGGCGATAGTTATTCCGTGATCATCGAAATGAAAGAAGACCTGACGGCGCTGCCGGAAGTCCGCATATTTCCGTATTCCACCGAAGAACTTTTCAAGCGCGCGTTTCTCTCTTTAAAGCTGCCTGATGAAGATCAGAGAGCCGTTGCCAAGAACCTGAACGAAGCCATAATTGAACGCATGATGCTCGATGCACCAGCTTCTCCGGGCGTTAATTTCCGGGAACGGATCAGGTTGCAGGATGCGAATATAGAACGCCGCTACATGGCTCCAACCATACCGCTTACCGCCTGGAAAGAACTGATAGACGCCATAAAACGAGGCGATTTCAAGAATCAGAAAAACAACGAATAATGAGTTTTAAAGCCTGAAAGCATAGCGTTTTCAGGCTTTATTTATTATGCCCCGAAAGCGGCTGCGTACTTTTTGGCGTTAAAACCATAGCGTTTTTCAGCAACCTCTTTCCTTATTTGGAGTAAGCCAATTTTGAAAATTGATCCTTCTGATTTTCGAAGAGCTGATACATTATAATGGATAAGTATTCGATGATCGAACATTCGAAATTCGAACGTACTAAAATTCGAGAAGTATGAACGTAAACATTCCGGCTTCCAATCTGCCCCGCGTCGTGGTTATCGGCTGCGGTTTCGGCGGACTGGAGCTCGTAAAAAAACTGCGGCACGCACCGGTTCAGGTAGTTTTACTAGACCGCAATAATTACCACAATTTCCAGCCTTTGCTCTACCAGGTAGCCACCGGCAGTCTGGAGCCCGATACCATTGTAGCGCCGATCCGCAAAATGTTTAAAGGGCAGCATAATTTTATTTACCGCTACGCCGAAGTACAATACATCAATGCCGAAAGAAACGAAGTAGAAACCAATATCGGCCCGATCGGCTACGATTTTCTGGTGATTGCTACCGGCAGCCAGACCAACTTTTTCGGGAATAAAACCATCGAAAAAGCGGCCATGCAGATCAAAACCATTCCGAGTGCTTTGAATTTGCGGAGCTACATTTTCCAGAATTTCGAGAAAGCTTTGCTGATGAACACGACTTATGAGAAAGAAGAACTCATGAATGTGGTGGTGGTAGGCGGCGGCCCAACGGGCGTGGAAGTAAGCGGCGCCATTGCAGAATTAAAAGCCAACGTACTGCCCAAAGATTACCCCGAACTCGATTTCCGGAGCATGAAAATTTACCTCATCGAGGCCGGTCCGGTTTTATTGAATGGTATGAGTGCCGAATCTTCCGCCAAGGCCAGGCAATATCTGGAAGAAATGGACGTGCACGTGTGGTTGAATGCGCCGGTGGAAAAATACGAAGATGGTAAAGTTTACTTCGGAAAAGACCAGAGTATTCACGCTGAAACCCTGATCTGGGCAGCTGGAGTAAGTGGTACGGCTTTGCCCGGTTTGCAGGAAAATGCGGTAGCTAAAAACCAACGCATAAACGTAAACCAATTCAATAAAGTAGAAGGCTACGAAAACATTTTTGCCATCGGCGATTGCGCTTTAATGGTAACCGAAGATACGCCGCGTGGCCACCCGATGGTTGCGCAGGTAGCCATTCAGCAAGCCAAATTATTAGCCAAAAACCTGCCCCGGATCATTAACCGGGAAACGCCGGAAAATTTTGTGTATAATAATAAAGGCTCTATGGCAACAGTCGGGCGAAATAAAGCTGTGGTTGACCTGCCGAAGTTTAAATTTCAGGGATTCTTTGCCTGGCTGGTCTGGCTTTTTGTGCACTTAATGAGTTTGGCCGGCCACCGGAACAGAATTGTAACGTTCTTCACCTGGGTCTGGAATTACATAACCTACGACCAGTCGTTGCGCTTGATCATCCGGCCGTACTGGAGAGAACCGCGCAAGAAAAAAGGCGATGCGCCTATAGAACCCCAAGGCAACGAAACGCCGCAGGAAAAGCCTTTGCCAATTTCTGAAAATGTTGTTTTGGCAACAGAAAAGCCCGCAGAACTTCTGCCACCTGCTAAAGATACCAGCCCGCCGGAAGCGCCGAAAGAACAGCAAAATCAACGACCTTTTCCGCCGCCGCCCATGGCTTAAAAATGCTATCTGTTTAAACAGAAAAACCCGCTTCCTTATTCCGGCAGCGGGTTTTTTGTTTTATCTGGTTCAGACTTTTTACGCCCGAAAGCATAGCGTTTTTCAGGAAATTAAATGCTGGATTTTAAGCGTCTTTCTGCGCCGCCATAAGCCAGGCTTTAGCCTCTTCCTGATTATCGAAGGCTTTCATGTTAAAGGAACCTTCTATCTTAGTCTGCATCATTTCTGCCGACATAGCCGCCAACGATTCCGGACTGACTACGTGCGCAAAATGAGTGAGACCGGCTGCAATGGCACGAGGCGTCCAGTCCTGCGCGATCCAGTCGGTGGCATGATCCCAGGGGCCTACAACCTGTTGGTTATCGTTCAGCAAGTAAGCGCAGTGGTTAGCTTTTAGCTCTTCTATACAAACATTGGCGCCTTTCATAATGCTTTCGGTGGTCTGGTAGCCCAGCCACGTGTTCTCTACCCAATTTTTCTCCTGCTGATATTCGATCGTCAGGAAAACTTTCCCGAAAGCATTGCTTATCTCTTTTTTCATGGGGTAGTTTAAAAACCGGCTGCGAAATTACAGTTTTATAATTGATTGTAAAGAAAAAATTAAACAAATGGTAATCGGGTTTGCTTGCAGTTTTGCTGAAAATCTGGAACTGTTGCAGCGTTAAAATATTGGTAAGGGTAACGCCGGGAATCTGCATGAAAAAACTCTGCAACTAGTTTCCGCTGCAGAGTTTTAAAGTAAACAGGAATAATTTGAAAACGCTTATTGCTTCGGTTCCATTAATTTAAAGAACTCGTCTAGCTGCGGCAGAATTAAAATGCGCGTACGGCGGTTGCGCGAACGGTTTTCAGCATTATCGTTAGAAACCAGCGGCTGGTATTGGCTGCGGCCCGCTGCGATCATGCGCTTCGGATCTACGCCATAATTTTGCTGTAAAACCCGCACCACAGCTGAAGCCCGCAATACGCTCAGATCCCAGTTATCTTTAATGAAGCCGGTTTTTATCGGGTTCGTATCGGTGTGGCCTTCCACCATAAATTGCGTGTTTGGCTGCGCTTTTACTACTTCAGCCACTTTGCCTAAAACTTCTTTGGCGCGCGGGGTTATATCGTAGCTGCCGCTTTTAAACAGCATTTTGTCGGAAATGGAAATGAATACCGCGGTACCTTCCACTTTCACTTCCACGTCAGAATCGTTCACATCTTTCAGTGCGCCCTTCAGGTTCATGACCAAAGCCAGGTTCAGCGAATCTTTCTTCTGCATCGAGATCTGCATGTTTTTGATGTAAGCATCTTTTTCGCTGATGTTTTCCAGCGATTTCCGGATGCTTTCCGATTGTTGCTGGCTCAGGATCGAGAAATTGCTCATCTGGTTAAGCAGGGAAGTGCTGTTGGCTTTCAGGTTATCGATCTCCGATTGCATGGCGCCGATCTTTACGGCCTGCTTTTCTTTCTCAGAATTACAATCGTTGTACTGCGCCTGAAGAGCCGAATATTTGGCAGTCTGGTCTTTGTATTTTTTGGAGCTCACGCATCCGGTAAAAGCCATTGAGATCATCAAAGCTGGCAATACTAGTTTTTTCATGTTGTAAGATAGAATGATTTGGTATGTGTACGGCAAAAGTAAGAATCTATTGCCTAAGCCAGAGTAAATTTTCTCCTTTTCCGAAATTAAAAGGCAGAAAACGCTATCGATTTGCAGTTAAAAACTCAATAAACGTAAGTGCTGCCGGTTAATATTCGGCAACAATTACATTTTTCTCCGGACTCAGACTTTTTTCGTGCGCATGCCAGCCAGCACTTTTACGTTTTTCTGCTTTAAAAACTGCTCATATTCTTCAGAACCTAAGCCGAAAAGCGCAATTTTCCCGGCTTCGTTGTAATGTGCGCCAAAGCCGTAGCGTTTTATCAGCGCCGAAGCCCGCAGGCACGGATGGCCTTTGGAAAATAAGTGCGCTTTCATTTCTTCGCCTTCGCTTTCAAGCACATTTTGCGGAATTTCCTTTTGCCGGATATAAACTTCCCAGATCAGTTCTTCATGATCAAAATGGTAGGGATTTTCAGTTAAAAGCTCGAATTGAATTAAGTGTGCCGGTTTTTTACCGTTCTTCGCCAGCGGAATTTCCGCCGTTACAACCGGGCAATCTTCCGAAACTTTTATAAAAGTGTTTTTATAGCTCACAGGTCAATTAGCAGAAGTTAACGCAGTAATTTCTTCAATAATAAGCGGCCAGTCGTCGCGGTGAAGTTCGTGGCCGGCGCCTTCCAGCGTAATTAATTTCGCCTCCGGAAAAGCATCTTTTAAAGCCAGCGCGTGCGGATAGGGGAGGATCGGATCGTCGGTGCCGTGAATGATGAGTGCCGGCGCTTTTATTTCGGAAGTGCGGTCGTAATACGCTTCGCCGCCGCCCAGCATTGCGTGGTTGAACATGCTGATGAGGCTGTTGGCGCGGTCAATTTCTTCCGAAGCCAGCTGGCTCGCGCGCACCACATCGAACTTCCGTTTCGAGCCATTTACCAGTTTCCAGCCGCCCACCATATATTCCTGCACTTCGGCTTTGTCGAGCCAGTCTAGCGTGGCCGCGCGGCTGTGGTACTGCAAAAATTTCGGTTCTATCTGCGGCAATTCCGGGCGGTTGGCCCATACGCTGGAAGAAATAAGCGTTAAGCTCAAAACCCGTTGCGGTTGCTGCAAAGCCATGATCTGCGCGATCATTCCGCCCAACGACATGCCCACCAGATGCGCCTTTTCTTGCTTGTAAAAATCCAGTACTCCAAAAGCATCCTTCGCCATATCGGTTACGTCGTAATTCAGTTCCTCAAAAACCGAAGAACGGCCTACATCGCGGTTATCGTAGCGGATCACAAAGCGGTTTTGCGCAGCCAGTTTTTCACAAAATTCCGTATCCCACCAGATCATGGAAGCCGTAGCGCCCATCATCAGCAAAATGCACGGGGCATCAGCATTGCCAAATGTTTCTGTGCAGATCTCAACGCCGTTGGTTTCAATTATTTGTTCAGGCATAGGTTTTCATTATTGGGTTAAACGCCAGATCACTTCTTTATCAGTTCTGGTTCCGGCATTATGCTGGTCTTAAATGCTTCAGTAATAAAGTTATGCTTCATAATTTATTAAAATCTGAAACATTCTGCTTTAGGTTGAAAAACTTAGAAATGCAGCTTTATAAGTTCCTTCGACGAACGCATGGGATGACAAGAAACGCTATCCTTTTTGCCTCAAAAACTCATTTACAAAACCTGCTCCGCCAGTAATTTCTCTAGTTTACCAGCCGGATCATTACAAAACCCCGGGTGCACTTTAGAAGTTTGTACCACGGTGCTGCGCGTAGCCGTAAGCCACCGGAAACGGCTCGCCAAAGGGAATTGCCCGATCGTGCCGCCGGCGGTGCCACCTTGGCAAATGCGCTCGAAAGCCTGCAACCGCTCCCGGATTTCTTCCAGGTCAAGTTCAGCGGAAAAAGCGCGCAGCCGGGGTTCATCTAAATGGAAAACCGTTTGCAGAAAACCCTGCGAAGCGCAGTACAGAATTACGCCCACATTCAGAAATTCTTCGCGCTCTACCCTGGGCATCACGCGGAGCACGGCGTACTCAAATAAGTGCTTCTCTTGCATCTTTCGCCTCCTGCACAAATATTTCCGAATGCGCGATCCGGGTGTTCAAAAAATTAGCGTACATCTGCCGGTTCTCTTCCGCATCTTCAAAAGCCGAAGTTGCCAGCCAGTCTTCCGGTAATAAATTTACAATGGTTTGAATGCGTTCCGGGGTCAGTATTTTCCGGAATTCCGTATCAACAATGTCGAGTTCGGTAGCTTTGGGCAGCAGCACGTGGTCTTTTATCTGCACGAAAGGCCGCTTGGCCCGTTCCTCCCAGTTTTGGCCCGAATGATGAAAATAAAGCGCCGCGCCGTGATCGATTAGCCAGAGTTCTTTGTGCCAGATCAGCATATTGGTGTTGCGCGCGGTGCGGTCTACGTTGGTTACCAGGCAATCGAGCCACACAATTCCGGAAGCCGTTTTGGCATCTACCTGGTTCACCAGCGCATCAAAAGTAATGGCGCCGCTCAGGTAATGTACCGCTAAGTTCAACCCTTCGGAAGCGCGTAAAAGATCCTGGATTTCTTCGTCGGGTTCGGTGCGGCCAAAAGCTTCGTCTACATGGGCAAATACAATTTCCGGCACCCGGAAACCCAGCAAACGTGCAATTTCGCCGGCTACCAGTTCCGCGATCAGCGCTTTTACGCCCTGGCCCGCGCCGCGGAATTTCAGCGCGTATAAAAATTCGTCGTTGGCTTCTACAATGGCCGGCAGCGACCCGCCTTCGCGCAAAGGCGTTAAGTAGCGGGTAACTTCCACAGACCTGATCTCCGGCGGATTATAATTCATGAATTTCAAGTAAAACGTTACTGCAATAAAACAAAAATACGCACTTAAAAATAAACGGCGGTTTACACGTACCAAACGTCTTCGGCCGCAACCGTAACGCAAACCTTATCGCCTTTTTTGCCCTGAAACCCTACCGTTTTTACAATCACCGAAACGCCGGAAAGCTGCACTTCCACTTCGGAATAACTACCAAAGAACTGCACACTTTTTACCGTGCCTGCAATACCGTTTTCAGCAGATTTTCTGATCTTTAAATATTCCGGCCTGATCAGCAGACTTTTTTCGTTTAAGGCAATGCGCAACATGGCTTCAAAACCAAATGCTTCAGCCGGCGGAATTAAATTATAACTCCCGAAGAGCCCTGCAGTATAAGCGTTAACCGGCCGGCGATAGATCTCCTGCGGTGTGCCGCGCTGCACAATTTGCCCGTTCTCCAGCACCAGTATTTCATCGGCCCACGAAAGCGTATCCAGCGGGTCGTGCGAAACCAGCAAGCTTGTAATTTTGAGCTGTTCGCTAATATCGCGCAAAACGGTTTTTAGCAGTTTTTTATGACCGTTATCCAGGTTCGAAAAAGGTTCGTCGAGCAGCAGTAATTTGGGAGCGCCAAGCAGGAGTTTTGCCAGCGCAATGCGTTGCCGTTCCCCGCCCGAAAGTTCGCTGGTTTTACGTTTCAGCAAGTGCTGTATCCGACAGATTTCATACAGGTTTTCAGCTTCTTCGTCGGCAAAAGTGTTCGCGTATTTCATCACCTGTTCTACCCGCAAAAACTGCGGCAATTCAAAGTGCTGGCTTAAATACGCAATACCCGGCTGCCCCGGCACTAAAACTTCCTGCGGCCCGCGTACACGTTTGCCTTCAAAAAAAACTTCGCCCGAACTGGGTTGCACCAAGCCAGCAATAATTTGCAGCAGCGTACTTTTTCCAGAACCCGTTTCGCCGGCCAGCACCAGTTTTTGTAATTCCTGCTGCGTAAAGCTTATGTCCTGCAAAACGGTATGGTTTCGCTCCTGAAAACTGATATTCCGAACTTCTAATAAAGGCATTTTTCTGGAGTTTTATGTTTACTTCCGGACTTTGTAAATTCGTCTGTTTACTGTGGTTTTTAATTTGCAGTTCAGACCAATGCGAACAGGTAAAACGTAATTTCAGGCTTGATAAAGCTGAATTAAATTGCCGCAGGTATCTTCAAAAAGCGCCTGCGTACCAGTTCCGGTTTTTACGGGTTTCTGCCGGAAGTTTACGCCGTTGGCTTTCAGTTTTTCAAATTCCGCATGTATATCTGCCACACCAAAAACAATGGCGGGAATTCCGGCGGCAAACAAACCTTGCTGATAGTTTTTTGCCAGTTTGCTGTCGGCAGGTTCCAGCAAAAGTCCGGTGCCGTTTGGTTCTTCCGGCGATGCCACAATAGCCAGGTTTTGTTCCGGCACATACAACTTTTCTACGAAACCCAGCACTTCTGTATAGAACTTAAATGCGGTTTTCGGGTCGTGTACAAATACGCTGGTTAAGGCAATTTTCATGGGTTTTTTTATTAAAATGCCTACCGTTTCGTTTCCGGTTCTGCTTCCAGAAATTCCTTTAAAGAAATGCCGCTAATATGATTCCAGCCTTCCACAAAATTCGCTTTGGCAAAAGCCGGTTCACTTGCCGGAAAGGTTTCCAGGCCAGCGTGCGTCAGTTTTAAACGGGTTTTTTCGCCTTCCGGAAACAGCTCGAACGTTACAAAAGAATTACCCGCATAGCCGTTGTAGCGCCAGCTGTAGGTTAGTTTTTTCTCCGGAATTGCTTCGGTTACTTCGCACAAATGCAGAAAAGTCTGGGTTTCGGTGCCGCCTTCAAACTGAAATTTAAAACCCGGTTCCGGCTTAAAGTCTTCCAGGTCGAAGTACCATTTTTTCATCTGGATATTATCGGTAAGCGCCTGCCACACTTTTTCTGCGGGAGTATTATAGGTTTGTTCAATGATAATCGGTTCGTTGGCTTGCATCATTTTCTGAAAATAAATTTAAAGGATACCGGATTCCTGCAAATGTAGCGGAGGCGGTTGGTTTACCAAATTTTACACGCATTATTTCACCCGCACAACGCTGGAAACGGTAGGGTTTTGTCTCCTGAAACTGCCGCCACCAGATTCGGTTCGTAAAATTTCTGGCAGACCAAAGCAACCTTTCGGCATTTGTTTGCGACCTGTTATTAGAAAGCCTTTCCAAATGGCGCGCAACCGAACAAGTAATGCATGGCTTCCCCATAATTTGTGCGCTTCCATAAAAAACCTTCGCTGCGGTATTGCAAGGCCAGTAATGCCCGTATGTTAAGCGTTTCATTCTGAAATATTCATGTAGCCAAATTTTGAAACAGCCACCTGTTTTGGAGGAATGCTATTGCCTTTTTTTTAACCTAACAAAAGAAACAATGAAAACTAAAATAAAAATGATGGCCTTATTAGTAGCATGCGTGCTCTTCGGGCTTTCTACCAACGTTTTTGCCACTCACTTTCAGGGCGGCGACCTGACCTACGTTTGCATTTCGCCGGATATGTACATGGTTACGGCCAAAGTTTACCGCGATTGTACCGGCGCCGCTGCTTATACTTATAACGATCTCAAAGTCTGGTCGCCGGGTTGCAATACCGGTCGGGTTATCCCCATGACCATGCAGGGCGGGCTCGTAACCGGTTCACCGTATTGTCAAGCGGTCGGTAATCCTTGCTCCACTACCGGAAGGCCAAATTACCAGGAAGTTACATTTAATGCGCTGGTAGTATTAACTGCCGACGAAATAGCCTGTAACGACATTATTTTCAGTACCCGGAACAGCGCCCGCAACACCAACGAAAACATTGTAGGCCAGGATTATATTTATACCGAAGCCTTTGTAAAGTTGCGGCCGTCAGTTAATTCGCAGGTGCAGTTTTATAATTCATCGCCGCAATTCAGTGGCAACAATATTCCTATTCCAATTGTGTGTTTCGGACAGCAAACCCGCTTCAGCCTCAATGCCAACGAAAAGGACGGCGATTCTTTGTCTTATGAATTAATTGCCGCACAATCGAATTACAATACGCCAATTGCCTATAAACCGAATCCGATGATGCTCAATCCCAACACGCCTATTAACAATCCTAATCCGAAAAGCCCATATTCCAATCCCTTACGGCCGCAGGTAGCGCTGGTGCAAGGCATAATGCCGCCTGATTTCACACCAACTTTCCCTATGCCTTCTGTAACGGTTAACTGGAACGGACCTGCTACCGTGCCCATGCAAGATCCTCTTTCTCCCACTGGAACAACCATGGTTTGGGCAGCAACGCCTTCCTTCAACCTGAACCCGTTGAGCGGCGAGCTGATTTTTACGCCTTCGGCTTATTACCCAGGCACCAACCCGAATCTGGGCCGCAACAAATACGTGGTGGTGGTGCAGATCAACGAATTCAGAAAAGTGAACGGTGCCATGATTAAAGTGGGCCACGTGAGGCGCGATATTCTGTTCATTGTAGAAGATTGCTCAGGTAACCAGACTACACAACCTGATATTCCAACGCCGGCGCCGATTTTCAATACCACCATAAAAAGCGACACCATTATTGACGTGCAAACCTGTAATTCTACCCCGCTCCGTTTCCTTTTCTCCGACCCAAACCCCGGCGATAAACTTACGGTAACCTTCGATACAACGGTGGTAGACAGAATGCCAAACAGCTATCTGAAGATCCGGAATAATGGTACTACAATGGTAGAAGCCCTGCTTTACATTACCCCGGAAGCTCAGCACGTAGGCCGCGATTATTACCTGCCGGTAACCATTACCGACGATCATTGCCCGATAAAAGGAACCGCTACCTACATTTACCGCATTCACGTGGTGAAAAATAACTTTGCCGAGCCGGAAGGCGGACAGAAGCAACGCACCATTTGCCTCGGCGACCGGGCTGATCTGAAAGTG
This sequence comes from Adhaeribacter terreus, assembly GCF_042657365.1. Lineage (NCBI taxonomy): Bacteria > Pseudomonadati > Bacteroidota > Cytophagia > Cytophagales > Hymenobacteraceae > Adhaeribacter > Adhaeribacter terreus. Next base: position 351,695 of record NZ_JBHSKT010000001.1, read on the forward strand.
AAATTGCTGCGCCCGGATTCCCTATTAATTCCGCCGGCTATTAAGCTCCATAAAGCTAATTATACCTACCAATGGACTTTAGATGCAGCTTCCGATCCGGCAAATGCAGGGCTAGATGCTAATGCCAGCACACAGAAAGACATTGCCGTAAAACCAACTGCTCCGGGAAACTACCGCTATCACCTCCGCATTACCAGCCCGGTTTCCGGTTGCTCCGATACCATTTCATTTGCAGTAAAAGTGCTTGCCTTGCCGCAAATTCAGGATATAAAAGTGAAATATGCCGAAGGCCTGGAGGAAATTATGTTTGGACGTTCGGCGCCGCTGCAAGTGCTCTCGAATATTACAAATGCTGCAGATTATACATATTCCTGGTCGCCGGGCACCGGCTTATCAGATTCTACAGCCATGAACCCTATCGCTTCTCCGCTGAAAACCACAACTTACAAGCTTACCGTTTCTTCCAAAGAAGGCAATTGTAAAGCCGAGCGCGAAGTAACCGTGAAAGTCGGGGAGCTCTTCCTGCCAAACATCATTACGCCAAATAACGACGGCAGCAACGATGCGTTCATTTACAAAGGTATTCAACCAAACACCTCGCTCAAGATCTATAACCGCTGGGGTGTACTTTTAAAAGCTTACGACAACTACGATAACAGCTTTAAAGGCGAAGGCATCAGCGATGGTACGTATTACTACATCGTGAAAGAACCGAACGGCGGAAAATCGTACAAAGGCTGGTTCGAGATCGTGCGCGATTGATCAGTTTTTTGCCAGAATTCTTCTCAAAAACACACTGCTGGTTTCTGACCGGTAGTGTGTTTTTTTATTAAAAACGGTATCGTTTTGCGCCTGAAAAGTAAGGATGCAATTATTGTGAAATGTTACATTTAGTGAGGTTCAGAAAAGGAACTGTATTAATAAAAACGCTATGGTTTTAGCCCCGAAAACTGCTTCACGCCAAATTTTCTAACTGAAAAACGGCGCTAAATTTTCATCCATTTTCTGGCGGCCAACCCGGAAATCAATTGCCTGCCGCCGCGTTTCATTAAAATAATAAGTGAGTTTGATCAGCAAACCATATTCATCGCTGATCTCAAAACCCGTTATCAGAAAACCCGCTTTTAGTTTGGGAATAATTATCGTGTTGTTAGTAGCCTGATGATAACTGATCACCCGTTGAAAACCTGCTTCTTGCAGCAAATTCAGCACTTTGGGCAGCATGGCTTTGTAAATTCCTTGCTGCTGGTGCGCCGGAAAAATGCCGGTATTCGACATCGAAAAACTGTCTTTGTCTTTTTGTTCGCCTTTAAACCACCCGATTTTTTCTTCCCCTTTTTTCAGGTAAAAGCATAAACGGTAACTATTATCCAGATTTGAGCCGAGTTTTTCAAGCTGCTCATTTTCCATTTTCGATAACGCTTGCTGGTACGAAAAAGTAGAAGTTGCGCTGAAAACCTTCGGGCTGTTTGCCATAAAAAATGCGTCAAAAGCTGGTTTATCGGTAGCCGCTTCCAGGTAATAATCATCGAAAAGCGCTATGGTTTCAGGCATAAAAACTCACTTAAAATTGCTGAAGAAGAAGGTTCTGGAAAGAATTAAAGGTAGCAATATTATTACAGTTTAAGCCGCTTTTTCACCCAATGCCCTTTCCAGAGCCACAAACCCGAAAGAATTACCACCGGCAAAAAAACGAACCGGGTGGCAAAAGCCGCTCTCGGAATTTCCGCCACCGGACCATAAATATAACCCAGGATCGGAATGCTCAGCAGTAAATGAATCCAGCGGATGAGTTTGCGTTCGGTAGAAGCTTTCATGGCGTTTCATTTTAAATTTCAGCCAAATTGATAAAAAGCTCCGTTTCAGGAAAATGCTCTGCCAATAATTCCGGTTAAAACTACGATTCCGGCGGTGAAAAACCGTATGGTTTCAGGCATAAAAACTGCCTTGCCGCAAATTACCCGATCGCTGATTCAAACCATTCCCGCTAAAAAATACAGCTAACCCATTATAGTCCGGAAAGTAAGGTTAATTCTGGGTTTGGAAATTTTTTTGGTAGGCGGGAGGCGGTGCAGCCAGTTGGTTTGCGTTTCATCTTTCATCACCAGCAAACTACCGTGCTCCAACACCAGCGAAATCACTTCCTTGGTCTGTTTATGCTTAAAAGCAAATTTCCGTTCCGCCCCAAAACTCAAGGATGCAATAGCGCCGTTCTTAGCCAACGCCTTTTCATCGTCCGAGTGCCACGCCATGCTTTCTCCGCCGGTATGGTACAAATTCAGCAGGCACGAATTGAACGTAGCACCGGTTTTACTTTCCACCAGCGCTTTCAGTTCCAGCAATTCCGGCGTCCAGGGCAAAGCCTGTTTTGTGGTGTTCGAGTACGTATAAGAAAAGCCGCTGTCGCCGTACCAGGCCACTTTCCGTTTGGTTATAAAATGCTTCCCGAAAATATTCGCCTCGTCGTTTTTCCAAGCAATACTGTGCAGCAGCGCCTCATAAAACCGGTTCGCTTCCGGCAACGGCATAATTTTACCAAAATAATTTACCGTTCCGCCCTCGGGCAATAAGTTCGTGTTTTCGTCAGTATAATTACCAAACAGGTCCATTTTCAGAATTTTAAATGTAGGGCGTGTCCCTTTGGGCCGGGCTATTCGCTGCAATTCCTCGCTGCGCTGCGGGCTTTCCGCTGCTATCCCTCACGCACTTTCAGCCAACGTTTTTTGCCAAAAATAACAGGTTTCCTCTTAATAAAAACGGTAGGGTTTAAGGCATAAAAAGTCGCGCATTCGTTTTCTTTTCAACCATTTTCCATTTCCCCGAAAACTTTTTCAATACCTTTAAGTATAATGCATAAGAAAATTATGTATCTTAACGTTCAGATTACAAACCTTAAAAATGATCTATTCCTCCGAACTCATAAAAGGCACGCTCAAAACCATCGTCCTGAAATTGCTGGAAGACAACAAGCGCATGTACGGCTACGAAATAACCCAGAAAGTGAAAGAACTGACCTCCGAAAAAATTCAGATCACCGAAGGCGCTTTGTACCCCACTTTGCACGCGTTGGAAGACGCCGGCCTGGTACGCACGGAAACCGAATACATTGGCAAGCGCGTGCGCAAATACTACAGCCTGAGCGCCGAAGGCAAAACCAAAGCCAAAGAAAAAGTAAGCGAGCTGGCCGATTTTATGGAAACCATGAAATTTCTGTTAGACCTCAAACCGCAGGGAATTTAAATGTATTGCCTCAGTGAAAAACAAATAGATTTCATTCTCCACGACATCCGGGCCCGCGGCGTGGAAATGGAAACTTTGCAGCACGATCTGCTTGATCACGTCTGCTGCATCATTGAGCAAAACCTCGAAGCAAACGGCAACTTCGAGGACTTTTATTTCGCCACCATCCAGACTTTTTACAAGCAGGAATTAAAGGAAATAGAAGAAGAAACGCTGTTTTTATTAACCAACAAAAATTATTACGCCATGAAAAAGATCATGCTTACCAGCGGCGCTTTTTCCGCCATTGTTCTCAGTTTCGGCATCGTGTTCAAGTTCATGCACTGGCCCGGCGCCGGCGTGCTCATCGTTTCCGGAATCGCACTTTTTAGCCTGCTTTTCCTACCGTTATTGTTCACCCTCAAACTAAAGGAAAAAGAACAGGCACAAAGTCAGTTTATTTTAGCCGCCGGCACGCTCAGCGCCATTTTATTTAGTTTGAGCACCCTCTTTAAACTCATGCACTGGCCGCTGGCAAATGTGCTGGGTTTAACCGCCATTGGTATTATGTTGCTGTTGTTTTTGCCGGTTTATTTTTTCACCGGAATCCGCAACGCCGAAACCAAAATGAATTCTATTGTAACCTCCATTTTAATTGTAGCCGGCTCCGGATTGCTCATGTCTTTGGTGCGTTCTCCGGGCAGTTCCACCAAAATAAATGAACTGAATACCCGGTATTTTCTCCGCAACGAACAGATCCTGCAAAATGAACAAAAGCAAGTAGCCAACCTGCTGAAACTAAAACCTGTAAATTCAGAAACTGTAGCCGAAAGCCAGAAAATAAACGCGATGTGCGAAGAACTGAAAGCCTATATTTTAGAAAGAGAAACCGGCCGTAAAATACTTCCCGCCGAGCTGAATAAGGAGCAAGATCTGCTGACCGACGGCTGGGTGCGCGATTATTTTAAAGATGATCTGCCGGCTGCAAAAAAACTGCAAACCCTGAAAGCACTGGCCGAAAAATACAACAAAATGCATGCTGCAACTACCAGTTTTCAGCCCATTCCGGTAGAGGCCAGCGTGTTAGATAAAAGCGAAGAACGGGTAACGGGTGCCTTAAACGGTTTCATCCAGATCCAGATGCTCGTACTGCAAAACCAGCGCGAAATGCTGGCGGCTGAATAGCTGAAAACGGTATCCTTTTAAGCAAAAAAACTCCGCACAAATTAAAGCTGCGGAGTTTTTTTTTGAAGAAAATCAAGTGACTTAAGCTAAGACTTTACTCTTTATCACGCGTTTCAGCGCTGTAATATAACCCAAATGCAAGCCCTCGTGGAAAGGAATAAAAGAGATCGCTTCGTCTATATTTTTAATATCTACACCATAGCGGGTAGTCCAGGGCGTGTAGTTGGTAAATAGGTTTTGCTGGTAATCTGCTTCAAGTTGGTCTAAGGTAGAGAACAGAAGTGCTTTTATTGCCTCAACTTCTTCAGCGCTCACGTTTCGCTCAGGTTTACTTTCGGGTTTGTAAGCCTTGAAATATGCTTCATCAATAACAGGCATTTTTAAGCCCGCCCGAAAATAACAAACACCCTGCTGCGCCGCCGTTAAGTGAGCCACATTCCAGATAATGTTGTTGTTAAAACCGGCCGGAATTTCGTTCAGTTCTTCTACGGTCAGGCCTTCGAGCAGTGCGAGTAAAGCCGTACGGGTTTTGCGAATGGTTTCTAATTGCGGATGCATGATTCGGTGTTTTTTGTGAAATCTGAATGGAATAAACCACCGAAAGTTAGAAGGAAATTTCCCAAAAGCAAACTTCCAATAGCTGTCTCCCGACTGCCTTTTTTAGTTCATTTCTTGGAGCTTGAAAAGTAGAATAAAATCAAATCTCAAAATTCATTGCTGGCTGCTTTAGCTGACGGAAAAGCAAGATGTTTTCGAATGGCTTTAGCCAAAATTTTCTGCAAGAGATTTAAGCTTAAACCAATGTAATCGTCAGCTAGAGCAGCCGGCAATGGAATAGATATTTTGAAAAAAAGAATTGTTTCAATCCTTTACCACAACCCGAAATAACTCAGCAGCCAGAAATACCCATACGTCAGAAAAAGCGTGCAAACGCCAAGGAAAATTCCGGTCGTAGCAAAGTCGGAAGTAGTAACCTCGCCGGTGGCGTAAGCTATAGCATTGGGTGGCGTGCTGATGGGCAAAGCCATGCTGCTGCTTGCCATAACCGCCAGCCCGATCGCCATAAATTTCATATTCACATCCGGTAAAAGCTGCGCCAGGGAAATAGCCATTGGAATAAACAGAATAGCCGTAGTCGTGTTCGACATGAACGTTCCCAGCAACATGGTAAGGGCAAAGGTAATCAGCACGATCCAGTTACTTTCCAGCGGAAGCATGCCGGCAATTACTTTATCCAGCCCGGTCAGGCTCATGCCTTGGCCCAACGCCAGACCACCGGCAATCACAAACAGAATATTCCATTCCAGGCTGTTAAATTCCTTCGCATTCAGAAAGCCCGTAGCCGTAAACATGATAACCGGAAACAACGCCACAACCGCCGCCGGCACGCCATGAGTGCTATCGGTAAGCCAAAGCAGCACGGTAATGGTAAAAACCAGCATCACAAAATAGCCACTTTTCGGGAACGGTTTTATTTCTATGGGCGGTAATTGCAAGGGCATGGCCGGCCGGTATCTATACCAGATCAGGAAATACGTGAGCAGAAAAAGCGCCAGTACCAGCGGCGTCATGATCACCATCCAGGTCAGAAAATCTACCCGCACACCTTCCTGGGCCAGCAAACCAATGGCAATGGCATTGGGCGGCGAACTGATGGGCGTCATAAGGCCGCCAATGCCCGCCGCAAACGGAATTCCCAGGGTAAGTGCTTTCCGGAAAGGATTGCCCACCGGCACCGAACCCAGGAACGTACCGGTAAGCGTGATCATCATGGCGGTAGTAGCGGTATTGCTGATCCACATCCCAAAAACCATGGTAGAAACCATTACCCCCAGCAAAACCCTTCCCGCCGAAAACCCGAAAACCCGTAGCACCAGACTCGAAACATACTGGTCTACGTTTACTTTTACGCCCACTTTTGCCAGAATAAAACCACCCAGAAAAAGCACAATAATGGGGTCGGAAATAGGAGCAAGGAAGTTCCGGTACGGAATAGGTTCGTTGCCTGGAATCTGCAGCATCGCCCAATTGCCCGGGTTACCCAGAAACAGGATCTGGGCCCCTATTATAAGCAAAGAAGTTGCAAAAAGCGGAATGGTTTCGGAAGCCCAAAGCAAAGCCGCCGCCACCAGAATACCCAACATATACGCCACCGGTTCGCCCAAAGCCGGAGCACTTTGCTGCGCAATTAAAACCGCTACAAAAATTATAAATGCAAACTGCAGAAACCGCCCCAAAGCCGAAGCCCGGAAATCTAAAAATCGTTGCCTGAACGTTTGTAATGCGCGCATGAATTTTTGAAAGGCAGTTGGTTCGCAGATGTAAAATAAAGCTTTCCGGAAACAAATACACATCCAACACTTTTGCCTTCCTGTTCCGGCTCATTTTTACGCCTGCTGCCTTCCTGGGTTCATTCCCTGAAATTAGAAAGTAAAACGGTAGGTTTTTGAAGGAAAAAACTATAAGATACTTTAAAAAAATAATTATCTTTGTTGCTAAGATAATTAATAGCTAAGATATAAAATGGACGAAGCACTGATCAATGGGTTTAGAAAACTGAGTCAGCAATACGCCTACACTTCCATTCAAATGCATGAAGCTGTAGCCCGCAAAGCAGGACTTTCGGGAACTGACCATAAGTATTTAGGTTTCCTGCTCCAGAAAGGGCAAATGACCGCCGGCGAACTTGCCAATTTAACTGGCCTGACCACCGGTGCCGTTACCGGTTTAATAGACAGATTCGAAAAGAAAGGTTTGGTTAAACGCAAGTTTGCAGAAAACGACCGGCGCAAGATCATAATCGAGCCCGACACCGCAACCATCATGGCCCTTTTAGAACCGCTTTATAAAGAATATCGGAAAAAGTCGGAAGAACTAACGGTTTCATTTTCAGACGAGCAGATCAGGGTTACAGAAACCTACTTCATAAAAGCCATTGAAATCATGCAGGAAACAACCCAAAAACTGAACAATAAATAATCGTTAATATGAAGCATATGAGTTCGTTCGTTTCAGGTTTTCAGGATTTAGACAGAACAAAAACCAGGCTGGCAGGTGGCAAAGGCGCAAACCTGGGTGAACTGCTCCGGATCAGAGAGATCCGGGTGCCGGCTGGCTTCTGCATTTCTACCGAAGCTTTTAAAAAGATCATTTCGAAAACGCGATCAGTTAACGAATTACTTGATAAGTTATCGTTGCTGAAAACGGAAGATCGGGCAGAAATTACTGCTCTTAGTGCCGAGCTCCGCGGGGCAATTGAACAGGCACCAATTCCACACGAAATGCAGGAAGAAGTGGTGCAGCAACTGCAACAGCTCGGAGAAAAAAATGCCTTTGCTATACGTTCAAGCGCAACCGCAGAAGACCTGCCAACCGCATCCTTTGCCGGCCAGCAGGATACCTATCTGAACATTATCGGAGAAGCAGAAATTCTGAAACATATCAGCAAATGCTGGGCATCGTTGTTTACCGAGCGGGCTGTGATCTACCGGCTTCAGCATAGTTTCGATCATCGGAAAGTGCAGATGGGGGTGGTTGTTCAGCAAATGGTTCTTCCGCAGGCCGCCGGCATTATGTTTACCGCCGATCCTGTAACTTCTAACCGGAAAATTGTATCGATTGATGCCAGCTTTGGTCTTGGTGAAGCGCTGGTTGCCGGAATTGTAAATGCCGATAACTATAAGGTCCGAAATGAAGAAATTATCACCAGGGAAATATCCACTAAGAAACGGGCTATTCATGCCTTAAAAAATGGCGGAATACAGGAACTCCCGATCGAAATTCAGCAACAAAACGAACAGGTACTGACGGATGCGCAGATCTTACAACTAGCGCGTTTAGGTCGAAAGATCAAACAACATTTCGGAAGCCCGCAGGACATTGAATGGTGCCTGGCCGATGATGATTTTTACATCGTTCAGAGCCGGCCGATCACAACATTATTTCCCATTCCGGAAGCGCAGGATCAGGAAAAGCACGTGTATGTTTCCGTAGGTCACCAGCAAATGATGACCGACGCCATGAAACCGCTGGGACTTTCCGTTTGGCAATTAACGGCGCTTCGCCCTATGCAAACGGCCGGAGGAAGATTGTTCGTCGATTTTACACCTTTGCTGGCCGCAACGGCCACCAGGGAAAAAATTATGGCTACGTTGGAGCAATCGGAACCCCTGATAAAAGATGCACTTCAGACTATTCTGGAGCGGGAAGGTTTTATAAAAACGGTATCGTTTGAGGCAGAAAAACCCGGGGCCGGAAAACGTACCAGCCTCATATCTGCCGCGGGCTTCCGTAACCAGATAGAAAATGATCCGGAAATTGTGGCGGCGTTAATCAAACGTAGCTGCATAGAACTGGAAGCATTAAAACAAGCCATTCAACAGAAATCTGGTGCAGAACTATTCGACTTTATTCTGGAAGATCTGCAGCAGCTTAAAAAGTTTTTAGCCGACCCGCAAAGCATCGCTGCGATCATGGCTTTTATGGATGCTTCCGCCTGGCTCAACGAAAAGATGTTTGAATGGCTGGGGGAAAAAAACGTTGCCGATACGCTTTCCCAATCGGTAGACAATAACGTTACATCGGAAATGGGGCTGGCACTGCTCGATGTCGCCGATGCCATTCGCCCGTATCCGGAAGTTATTGCGTGGCTGCAACAGGTTAAAGATGATAATTTTTTAAATGAACTGGCAACGCTGAAAGGTGGGCCGGAAGTGAAAGCCGCCATCCGGAATTTCCTGGACAAATACGGCATGCGCTGCGCCGGAGAAATTGACATTACCAGAACCCGCTGGCGCGAAAAACCAACTACACTTCTACCGATCATTTTGAGCAACATCCGGAACTTTGAGCCGGGCGCCGGAAAGCGGAAATTTGAGAAAGGAAAACAGGAAGCTTTGGAAAAAGAACGGGAAATATTGACGCGTTTAAAACAACTTCCGGAAAGTGAACAAAAGGCTGCGGAAACAAAGCAAATGATCGACCTGATCCGGAATTTTGCCGGCTACCGCGAATACCCGAAATACGTTTGGGTTAGCCATTATTTTGTTTACAAACAGGCGTTGCTGCAGGAAGCCGAAAAGCTCGTACAAGCCAATGTGTTTCAGGAAAAAGAAGATTGTTTCTATCTCACTTTCGAAGAATTTCAGGAAGTTGTAAAAAGCAAGAATCTGGATTACGAGCTAATTCGCCAACGAAAAGAAACTCACAACCATTATGAAAAACTAACCCTGCCGCGCGTGATCACTTCCGAGGGCGAAATAATTGCGGGTACGTACAAACGGGAAGATCTTCCGGCCAGCGCTTTAGCGGGATTGGCAGTTTCTGCGGGTGTAATAGAAGGGCGCGCACGCGTTATTTTAAACATGGCCGAAGCCGATCTGGAAGAAGGCGACATTTTAGTTACCACGTTCACAGATCCCAGCTGGACCCCTCTTTTCGTTTCCATAAAAGGCCTGGTTACCGAAGTTGGCGGACTGATGACCCACGGCGCCGTAATTGCGCGGGAATATGGCTTGCCGGCTGTAGTAGGAGTAGAAAATGCCACCAGCCTGATAAAAGACGGGCAACGCATTCGGATAAACGGAACGGATGGATTTATAGAAATTATGGCATGAAAAACGAAAACGAAACGCCTGAATTCTGGGAAAAAACTTTTGTGCAGAAGCAGGAAATGTGGGGCTTCGAACCATCGAATTCTGCGGTACTGGCCAGGGATTTTTTCGTGCAGCAGGGAGTTGAAAATATGCTTATTCCCGGCATTGGCTACGGCAAGAATGCCGCAATATTCAGAGCAGCCGGAATTAAAGTAACGGGAATCGAGATCTCAAAAACCGCGATCGAAATGGCCGGAAAACGCTATGGGAATGACCTGAAAATCTACTATGGTTCTGTAACCGAAATGCCCTTCGATGAAGAACAATATGATGGTATTTTTTGCTATGCTTTAATTCACCTGTTAAGCAGTAACGAACGGAAAAAGCTGATCCAGGATTGCTATAACCAACTTTCCCTGAATGGCTACATGATCTTTACCGTTATTTCCAAAACAGCGCCCACCTACGGCCAGGGCAAATTTATCAGCAAAGATCGTTATGAAATATTCGAAGGCGTTAACATGTTTTTCTACGACGAAGAATCGGTCAAAGCAGAGTTTGGTAAAGCCGGCCTGATCGAGATCATCAACATTACCGAAAATTTCCCCTTCTTTTTTATCAAGTGCAGAAAGGGTGCGTAACTGCTGCTTTGCATTGCTGCAATTGCCGGTGAATTTCTGTTGCAGGTATTTCCCCGGTAACAGAAATTCATTGGTAAAAGTATCACCAATACGAGTTTTTAAAGCGCCTGATGCTGATCCAGCATTACCTCAATTTCCACCAGATCACAGCGTTCCTGTGCCTGAATAGTAACCTTCGTACCGTTTCCGATCCTGATTAGGTCTCCGGGTTTTGCAGTATTTCCATTGCTCAAAATAGCCGTTCCCGTAGCGAAAAAAAGGAAGTAATACGTAGTTTTTCCCGTAAATTCCATACCGTTTCCAGCTTCGATCCGGTGATGCGTTAACGAACCCGTTGCACCCGCTTTCAGCATCAGGTTAAAGTCGGTTACTTTGCCTTTGCTGCGCGTGCTCCATTCTCCGGAAAATGTATCCTGATCGAAAGGTTTCAGGTGTTTGGTATAACGTCCTTCGTGGATCAGCTCCAGCTCGCCTTTCAGGATCATAAGGTGCCGGGTAATCCCTTCGAAAAACGTAAAAGCAGATTCTTCCGTTTCTACCGTTGCCGTGCTGATCCGGAACAGAAAATTACGGTCTGCAAAACTGCCGTTGGAAGGATGGATAAAAATTTCGGTGCTGGTACCGCTGGCCCAGTTAATGGTAGTTCTGCTATCGGAAGTAAATTGCTGGATGCTCATGCAGGAATAATTTATGGCTCAAAGATATACTTCCGGATCGTAAATAGCTGTCTGATTGCTGCGGAAAATGGTAGGGTTTTGAGAGGGAAAAGTCAGCGAACGAGGGAATTGGGACGCTTTATTTAAGAACTATATTTTTAAGTTTTTCGGTTTGCAGCATCTCTTGGAATTTGGCAAACAACTTTTCGTTGTTCAAACTTAAAACTCCTGCACAAAATGTATTTTCCGTGCTTGTATGTTCATGGTGGTTTGCTTTAGGTCAAGTGATTATTAAAAATATGGATTTGGAAGTAATACTGTCAAATTTTAATCAATTAAAGACTTTAACTTAAAAAAAAGCTTTTCAAAATATTCTTCTCCCCCATCACTAACGACAAAGTGATTTTTGTAGAGGAAATACTGAATAGGATATGAAATCGTATTGTAGAATTCACCATTATGATCTTTTTCCACACTAAGTTTATGTCCCCAACATATTAACTTATCTTTTACTTTTTCGAATGGAATCTTTTTGAATTCATATGGAACAGCATAGGTCCAGCAATTTCCTAAATTTTTAACTACTTCAGGATAATCTTTAAAATACTTCATTTCATCAGAAGACATTTCAAGCCATTTGTTTAAAATTTCTTCTTTTACAATTTCAACTTCTTGTATTTTAAATAGTTCGTAAATATTTTCGGATTTTCTTATACTCTTTATGAAAAAACCATAATCATCGTTAAAAACTTTTTTTATGATTGTAGTTATATCAGAATAATACTTATCGACAATGAAAGAGAATAATTTTACTGGTTCTCTGTAATTATCTAAGTCTTTCCATTTTTTGAATGAATTAGGGCAATAACGTTTGAATAAACTATCATATAACTGATTGCCAACTATATGAGCTTCAATCTTTTCTCTATCAAAAATTAAGACTTCATATTTTCTCTTTAATGCCTCTAAGTTTCCAGATAAAGAGGACGATATAATAGTTGAACAAAAGCTAATAAAACCTTGGCAATTATTAAAATCAACTCTATCAGTTAAATTAGGTTCATCGATATCAGAAACTGACTTTCCTGAATTGGCATTATGTTTACAGCTAACTAACCAGTCAATATTGGTTAGTCCATTAATACCTTTTCTTGCTTCGCGAACAATTAAATCTTTCTTACCATCAGCACCCCTAAACGGTTCTTGGATTATTTTGTAACCTTGCAATTCTAAAAAGTCACGTGCAAATAATTCGAAAGAATCGGCTAAAGCACTTTCGCTATTTTTGAGAGGAATTTCTTTAAAATCTATTAACATGCTGTATTAACTTATTACCCTACTCCGCACTACTTCCCCCAGCACCACTACCACTATCTCGCTTCAACTGCTCCCGCATCGGGTTACTACCGCGTTCACTCCGGTCTTTAAACAACTCAAACCGCGAAGGCGCCAACCTGCGAGGGAAACTATTATTGTTCAGATCAATATCAGCAGTTTCTAAAAACGGATCGAGTGTGAAGGAAACCACTGGCTTTTCAGTAATAAAAACCTTGGTTACCTTTTCGTTATTCATGCGCCAGATCTCGGCCGGAATGCGTACGGTTTCTTCGATGCCGTCGTCGTATTTCATCTGTACAATAAGCGGCATGATCAACCCGCCCAGGTTCCGGAAATCGACTTCGTAAAAGTGCAGGCCTTTGTCTAAAATGGCTTTTTCGGAAGGTGAAAGTGAGTTGTAATAGGTCTGGTAGCGGGCTTTGTCCGAAGCGGTGGTTTCCAGCGGATTGTAGGCGTTGTAGAAATCTTTCAGCTCCGGCTTTTCTTCTACCAGCGTGCGCGTAATGCTTTTCAGGTTTTCCTGCTGCGATAACGTTTTGGGTTCGGCATTCTGCGCGCTCAGCTTTTTGGCGTTTTCGATCTCCGGGTTTTTGCTGTCAATGGTGTACCATTTTACGCTTTCCAAGGCAATGTCGGTGTGGTCGGTGGTGTAGAACCAGCCGCGCCAGAACCAGTCCAGGTCCACGCCCGAAGCATCTTCCATGGTCCGGAAAAAGTCGGCGGGCATGGGATGCTTGAACTTCCAGCGTCGCGAATATTCCTTGAACGCATAATCGAAAAGTTCGCGGCCCATTACCGTTTCGCGTAAAATATTCAAGGCCGTGGCCGGTTTGCCGTACGCATTATTCCCGAACTGCTGAATGCTTTCAGAATTGGTCATGATGGGTTCCAGCGTACTTTTGTCGCTCTTCATGTAGTCCACAATTTTGTACGGCTCACCGCGGCGGCTCGGGTAATCGCGCTGCCATTCCTGTTCGGTTAAATACTGCACAAACGTGTTCAAACCTTCGTCCATCCAGCTCCATTGCCGCTCGTCGGAGTTAATGATCATCGGGAAAAAGTTGTGGCCCACTTCGTGAATAATCACTGAGATCATGCCGTATTTGGTGTTTTCAGAATACGTGCCATCCGCCTCCGGACGACCGCCGTTAAAGCTCAGCATCGGGTATTCCATGCCGCCCACCGCGCCGTGTACCGAAATGCAAACCGGGTAGGGGTAAGGCACCGTAAACCGCGAATAAACCTTCAGCGTGTGCGCAATTACCTCGGTAGAATACTGCCCCCAAAGCGGATTTCCTTCCTTCGGGTAAAACGACATCGCCATAACCGGTTTGCCCTCGATGTTGACCTGCATCGCATCCCAGATAAATTTGCGGGAACTTGCCCAGGCAAAATCGCGCACGTTCTTAGCCGAAAAAGTCCAGGTTTTCTTTTTGCCGCTGCGGCTTTTTTCGTTCTTCTCCGCTTCGCTTTGGCTTACAATTAAAACCGGTTTTTTCGTGTTCTCCGCTTTTTTCAGGCGGCTTTTCATTTCCGAAGTAAGTACCTGTTCCGCGTTCTGCAATTCTCCGGTAGCGGTAACCAGATGGTCGGCCGGCACAGTTAAGCTTACCTTATAATCTCCGAAAGGCAGGGCAAATTCTCCGCGGCCCAGGAACTGCTTGTGCTGCCAGCCGTTCACATCGTCGTACACGGCCATTCTTGGAAACCACTGCGCCATCTGGTACAGATAATTGCCGTCTCTTTCGAAATATTCGTAGCCGCTGCGGCCGCCGATTTTGCGCTGGTCGTTAATGTTGTGGTGCCACTTTATAGTGAAACTGTAGCTGCCTTTCGGGTTCAGGGTTTGCGGCAGATCCACGCGCATCATGGTCTTGTTGATCGTGAATTTCAGCGCTTTATTCGTTTTCGCATCCTTTACGCTTTCAATTTTAAAGCCGCCGTCAAAACCCTGCTGTTGCATGTATTCCACCGCCGAAAAACTCATCCGGTCTTTAATTTCGCCGGTTTTCGCTAGTGCCGTAATGCTTTCCTTATCGAAAATATTCTGATCGAGCTGCACCCACAAATACGTCAGTTTATCCGGCGAGAGGTTGGTGTACGTAATCGTTTCCGAACCTTTTATAGCTTGTTTTTCATCATCGAGTTCCGCAGAAATTACGTAATCGGCTTTTTGTTGCCAATATTGGTGACCCGGCGCCCCGGAACCCGTGCGATACGTATTCGGCGTAGGCAATTCCTGCCCCAGCTGCCGGAATTTGCTCTGGTCGGTGTTGCTCTGCGCGAAAGCGGAACTGATGGAAAACGCTATGGTTAAAGCTGTAAAAAGTCGTTTCAGCATTATGAATAATTGTGCGGATTAAAAATAAGGTTATGTTCTTAGTCCCCCTTTGGAGGGGGAGGGCTACGCATTCCAGCTAAAAATCAGCAAGCGAAAAATCCTCCCCCAACCCCCTCCAAAGGGGGACTCTTCGGTATGCGGAAAGTAAAAGCGCATTCCCCAACAAGATACAATTTTTAGCGGATATTTCCGAAAACGGAAAATCCAGTAGCGCAGGGTTTAAACTCTGCGCTACTGGATTTTCATTTAAGCCTGCTGTTCAGGATTTAGAAATCCTGATCTACCGCTGATGGGGATGTATACATCAAATAATGTCGCAAGTTTAGCGAAGTGTAACTTGTGACTGAAAAGAATAGCCAGTTTTTAATTGGCGGAAGCATTGCGATTTTTATTGAGACTTTTTCAGTGCAAAACCTACCGTTTTTTGTAGGTAGTTGGCTTGTTTGCCTTTCAGGAAAGGTCAGTTGCAAACTGACCAAAATGAAAACCCACAAGTTGCGCTATACTAAACTTGCGGGATAATCTGTAGCGTAGGGTTTAAACCCTACGCTACCTAGCAAATATCCCGAATAAAATATAAACCGAAACCAGTGCCGTAATCCCGGAAACTACCATGATCCAGATCTTCCGCGGTAAAAACCGTATGGCAAACGTGTTCACAAACAATGCCAACAACACAATCAAAACCTGCCCGAGCTCGATGCCCACGTTAAACGCAAACAACTCTAAAACCGGTTTGCTTTCCCTGCCAAGTAAACTCCGAAGGTAATTCGAAAAACCCATGCCATGAATTAGTCCAAAACCGCCCGCCATGAGATTTTGTACCCAAAACCCTACCGTTCTCTGCTGTGGTTTGGCGTGCCGGTAAATATTGAAAAGGCTCGTTATTAGGATCGTAACCGGAATCAAAGTTTCGATCAGACCCTCGTTTACCGGAATAATTTGCAGCACCGACAGCGCCAAAGTAATGGAATGACCGATGGTAAAAGCCGTAGCCAGCAACACCACGTTCCGCCAGTTCCGCCACACAAAAGGCGCCGCCAAAGCCACCAGAAATGCCAGGTGATCGTAAGCCTGCAAATTGAAAATATGATGGAAACCAAGTTGCAGGTAAGCCGAAAATACGGAAGTGTTCAAGCCTTTTGTTGTAGTTGTACCGGTAAATATAAGCCTGAAGTTCGGGTTTGGAAAATGCTATGGTTTTCGGCCTTAAAAGTCTGCTGAATAAAACGGTATGCTTTAGTGATAAAAAAGTGCAAGCATAAAAAAAGCCCCGGCAATTTGCCGGGGCTTTTCCCAAAAAGCTTCAGAAAAATTACTGCACGATCAGGCGCGTAACGTTTACTTTATTGTCAGAAGTAACTTTCAGCAGGTATGTACCCGCTGCTAAACCTTTCAGGTTCATATTCGCTTCCTGCTGACCCGCTTTCACGTTTTCAGTAGCGATCAGCTGACCAGCCAGGTTGTAAACTGCCAGAGTAGCTCCTTGCGTTAAACCGTTCAGTGTTACGCTGAAAGTACCGTTGTTCGGGTTCGGATAAACCTTGATCGCATTGGCTGCCAGCGCTTCTTTTACGCCAGTAGTAATGCGGTAGTGCTGCACATTGATATTGTCGATCAGGTTGGCAGTACCGGTTCCTTTTGCGAAAGGCTCCTTCACGTTGCTTTCTAAACCGATCTGGATAGTAGGCTGGTTCAGGAATGCGGTAAGGTTGATCTTAACGTGTGACCAGGTAGCGCCGCCGGCACCATAACCACCAAAAGGAGGGTTGTAGGTATTACCGATCTGCTGACCGTTTACCGTAACGCGGAAATTGGTATTAGCACTTGCAGTTTTATACAATTGTTTCAGGTCGAAAGTCAGGATCAGGGAATCGTCAACGCTTCCGATTTTTGGCTGTAAGCACATGTAAACACCCGAGAAATTATCCATATTAGTGCTCCAAGGGTTGTTGGCACCGGTCGGAATGGTCCAGCTGGCGTGGTCTACACCATCCATGATCATACCTTTGGTAGAAGCTGCACCGAAGCTGGCAGCAGTATCTTCTTTCACATT
This sequence comes from Adhaeribacter terreus, assembly GCF_042657365.1. NCBI lineage: Bacteria > Pseudomonadati > Bacteroidota > Cytophagia > Cytophagales > Hymenobacteraceae > Adhaeribacter > Adhaeribacter terreus. Next base: position 368,725 of record NZ_JBHSKT010000001.1, read on the forward strand.
AGCGCGTGCATTTACAACTTTACGCATAGCGTCTAAGCCATTGGCAACCGTTTCAAAATCGATGTTTACCGTTGCGTTTGGCATCAGCGAGTTCGCTATTTTCAGCGTGTCGCTGTCGTTAGATGGCGTATTGTCACCAGTCAGCATAGTGCTGGCTACAATGGTGTAAGGACCTGCAACCGACAAGTCGGCTTTCGCCGCAAATGTGTAGTTGGCAGTAGCATTGTAAGCAAGCGTACCGGTAAAGGTTTCGGTAGCCATTACTACCCCATTCAGGGAATAGGTAACCGGAATGCTGGTCTGAACGCTTGTTCCGAAGTTTTTGATCGTAACAGTAATGCTTTCCTGGCTTGAAAGACCGCAGTTTGCAGCCGGACCGGAAATAGCAACAATACCCACGTTATCTACCGGAACGCTGAATTCAAATGCACCGGCATCCGGAGTAGTAGCGCTGCGTGGCGCACCGTCAATGTCATCGGTAACGTTTGCCAGCGGCTGACCAATATTATCTACGCCCACTGCGTTCGGAATATAGTTTCCTGCGGCAGGGTTAATGAACATCGGGTTGGTAGAAACTGAGTTCTGGTCATAAGCATTGCTGTTGGCACCTGTCCAGGCAGCCATCGTCAGGAAGTCGTTTGTACCATAACGGCCGGTAATCCCAACCGGTACGTTAATCACGTTGTTGTTGCTGATAATTGTAGAAGTTGGCGTGTTGAAGTTTACACCATATTTGTTACCGGAAGCGCTGCTGGCAATATTAACGATGTTGTTTACAAATTTAATATTGGTGGCATCATTAACCTGGTAAAAACCACGCACAGTACCCGTGCTGCTTGGGTTAGAAAGATCGAAAGTATTATGGAATACGTGCATGCCATCGCTGCCTACATTGTAAATACCATAAACCACGTCTATGTTGTTGATGTTGTACATCAGGTTGTTCTTGATAATGTTCTCAGAACCTACCGGAGCGTCGCTCGACGAAACTGAAATACCATAAGCATCGGTTGTGCTGTTGGAAGTTCCGCCGTGCGAATTGTGAATGCGGTTTTTGCTGATCACAGTTTGCTGCGAATTACCGGCTACTGCAATAGCAGTAAAAGTATTCACAATGGTCAGGGTCGGACGGCTGATATCGTTGCCTTCTACCAGCGTTCCTTTGGCAGCATTCAGTCTGATACCATCGTAATAGAAATCGCGGATGTTGTTGTTGATGATCTGGTTGTTACCGGGAGCCGTTAAATCACTGTTCAGGTGAATACCTTTGTAACCACCTGAAATAGTATTGCCGGAGATCACGTTGTTGTTACCAGTGTTGCCTGCAATAGAAACCGCAGTATTGGCATTAGAGAATACAATACCTACGGCAGCATCGGCGGTAGTATTGGTTGCTGTAACGTTAATGGTATTATTGCTGAAAACGTTGTTGTCAGCGCCATTCATTAAGTGAATACCCCAGCCATAAGTAGAGTCGGTAGCCGCAATGGTAAAGTCCGAGATCGTTACGAAATCGGTACCATCTAATTTAATAACCTGACGATCATTGGCTGTTGCCTTGAAAGAAATGGTATTGCCGTTACCGTTAAAAGTAACGGTATTGGCTGCGCTAGCTCCTCCAATGGTCTGGAATTGCACTTGGCCGATATACGGGCCGGAAGCTGCCGTTACATTAAATACAACCGGACCGCTGATACCGCAATTATTCAGGCTTTCGGCTGCTGCCGTTACGCTCTGGAAATTGGTAGCTGAAACCGGGCTGTTCTGATCGATTGTATAAGTACCTGCTAATGGTGCGCACGCATACATGGTGGTAGTAAAGCAGTCGTTCGAAGTATTCGAATCAGTAGCGTTGTTTGGCGAAGCAGTGCAGAACTCCAGGTTATAAGCACCGGAAGCAAATGTAAAGTTGCCAACGGTAACCGGCGCAGAAATCTGACCGCCAGCCAGAGAACCAGTCCAGTTGAAAGGCGTTTGAGCCACACCGTCTACGCTCCAGTTAATTACCATGCTGGTTAAAATAGTGGCACCGTAATTCTTGATAGAAACCTGAATTGCCTGCTGGCTGGCTGGTGCTGCCGGGCTAACCGGCGTAACCAAAGCAACAATACCAGCATCGAAACCAACCGGCACAAATTCGTACGCGCCTGGGTCAGGAGTTGTGCTGCGCGGAGCACCGGTAATATCGTCGGTTACTTCGGTTAAAGCAGCCGCTGCGTTGTTCAGCATAGAGTTGGTAGGAGCATAATTGCCGGTAGCCGGGTTGTCGAACATCGGGTCAGCAAAAAGTGCATGCTGATCGAAAGCACCGCTGTTTGCAGTCTGCCAGTCGGCAAGGGTTGCATAAGCTACGCTGTAATAAGCCAGGGTTTTGTTGGCAAGAGCCGGATCGATGTAATAAACGTTATGATCTGCGGCTATCGAAGAAGCTGCTGTGTTTAAATAAAGAGCATGTCTGGCACCCGCGCCGCTACCACCCAGGTAGATCAGGTTGTTGTTGAATTTAATATTGGTAGCAGAAGTACTCTGGGCAAAACCACGTACTTCTTTGGTAGTATTCGCGTCTAAAACTACGGTGTTGTTGTAGAAATATGCACCATCGCTGCCAAGGTTGTAAATACCATAAATAGCTACTAAGCTTTTAATGTTGTAGATCAGGTTGTTCTTGATAATGTTTTCCGAACCAGCCGCAGCATCTGTTGAATTCAGATAGATCATGTACACATAACCTGAAGTTGTAGAAGAAATAGTATCGTGGGTATTGTGAAGGCGGTTTTTGGCGATAATATTTCCGGCCGAATTGCCTTTAAGTTCAATACCGCAGAACGTATAGTTTGCAGTGGTGCGGGTAACCCGGCTCAGATCGTTTCCTTCCACCAAAGTATTTTGAGCGGCATCCAGCAAAATACCGGTTGCATAAAAATCTTTCATGATGTTGTTTTTGATCTGGTTATTACCAGCCGCCGTTACAGCACTTGCCAGGTGAATACTTTTGTAACCACCCGTGATCGTGTTGCCGATGATAACGTTATGATTACCGTTATTACCGGTTTTTAACTCGGTGTTCGAAGATGAAAATACGATACCGGTGCCACTGGTTTCGGTAGTAGTAGTGGCAGAGCTGTTAATAATGTTGTTGCTGATCACGTTATGATCGGCGCCGTTGGAAAGCTGGATCACCCAGCCATAAGTACCGGTTGTAGTCAGTTCAAAGTTGTTGATCGTTACGTAATCGGCGCTGTCTAAACGGAAAATAGAGCGGTTAGCACTTGTTGGTTCGAACGTAACGGCATTGCCATTACCATTAAAAACAAGAGGATTGGTGGCGTTTATGCCCGTAATATTGGTAATAACTACCTGTTCGTTGTAAGGGCCTGAGCCAGCCACTACGTTTACAGTAACCGGGCCGGAAGCACCGCGGCAGGTAAGGTCCTGCACCAGGTCGTTCAGGCTCTGGTAATTTCCGGTTGGTGAAAAAGGAGCATTTTTGTTTACGGTATAAGTACCGCTCATCGGGCTCGGGTTCGTTACTACTGTTACTGCGTTAGAAGGCGAAGAAATGCTGCTGCAAATAGTCTGAGCGCGGTAAAAAGTAGTGTTCTGTTGGGTAGTTGTAAAAATAGAGCCGGTTGCATTCGGAATGTTAGTCCAGTTTGTACCGTCCGTGGAAGATTGCCACTGGTAAGTAATATCGGTACCAACATCGGCACCGTCCATGCTTAACTGAAAATTGGTGTTCGGGCAAACAAATGGCACCGAAGCCACGGCAGTTCCGGCAGTTGGAGGAGTGGTGCAAGGCGCCGTAGCAGTTACATCGATTCCGAAATCTGGCCAGGTTCTGTCAGCACTTCCGGTTGGAGAAGTTAAAGCTGTTGAAGAAGTGTTGTTGTACACGCGACGCTGCGGCATATTGCTTGGACTGGAAGACGTACGTACTGTAAACCCGGCAGTACCAACACGGCCCGTCATTTGAACCTCAATAATAAGAGGTTTTCCGGCATCATATAAGAATGGTGTAGTCAGGTCGAGCGGCACCCATTCATCGGCTGCGCTGGAACCGAACGTATGAGAAGCGCTGGCAAAAACCGTAGTCAGGTTCGTGAAAAAAGTGTTGCCTGCTGTACCCGGAAAGCTATTGGCCGTAGTCTGACCCATCTTTACCTTAAGATCCAGGTAAGTGCCTATGCCTGCATTCTGCGCCTTGTAATAAATGCGCGTAATCATGCCCGAGTGAGCATTGCCCGGAACGGTAGCAGAAGTGCTTACCAGTTCATTGGCATAATAAAAATTCTGCAAGCGTTTAGCGCCATTCGAATTAAAAGGCATGCTGTTAGTACTGGTGCTTGCATCTTTGGCAAACTGCGGAGTTTGCTGTGCATTTGCATTCGGCATAAAACCAAAGCAAAGAGCCAGCAACAGAAGGGAGAAAAAGCGGGTAGGCCTGCTACACCCTTTCAGGGCTTCGTGTTTCAGACCCTGGAAAGCTTGTTTCCTAAAGTAGTACTGATTCATTAAAGTAATTAAAAGATTAAAAAATAATTTGCGCCTAAAGTTACTCAAAATTTTGGCTTGATTTTTATATAAATTTCATAAATGCTTGAATTTCAAAATAATAAATATTTGTTTTGTTATTGTCTGGCGTTGATTTGTTGTTTTTGCTTCAGGCTTATCTTTTCATTCACTATAAAATTTAAGCCGTTCACTATATATATAAGATTTCGATATTTTCGTGTAAGCGCTGAAAACCAGCCGAAAACGGTAGGGTTTTGAATAGAAAAAGTCAGGGAAAGACGAAAGTATAAGATGCGTGATTTGTGTTGTAAATGTTCGGCTTTAAGTCTGTAAACCAGCATGGTAAAAACGCTATGTTTTTCACAGGAAAAAGTCGGTTATGAAAAATGCTATGCTTTTCACTGCAAAAAGTAAGGTTGATGCAAACACTTTCAATACATGAATTTTTAATAGCCTCTGAAGTTTCGCAGTTCTAAAAACGCTATGCTTTTGAGCACAAAAAGTCGAAAACGGTATGCTTTTTACTGCAAAAAGTAAGGCTCCAGTTATTTCCTTGCATCAAATAGATTTCCATCAACCTCTGAAATTTCGCAGACCAAAAAAACGGTATGGTTTTGAGCTGAAAAAGTAGAGGCATAAAAAAAGCCCTCCGTATTTACGGAGGGCTTTTCTATTTCAATTCAGCAGCAAGCTTATTCTACGATGAGCTTGTTGATCTGCACGCCTTTTTCAGAAACTACTTTCAGCAGGTAAGTACCGGCCGCCAGGTTCTTCACCTGTAGTTTGGTTACTTCCTGTCCTGATTTCACGTTTTCCTTCACGATCAGCTGACCAGTCAGGCTGTAAAGCTCTAAAGCAGCATCGTGTTTGTAACCAACCAGCTTCACGTTGAATTTACCGTTGCTTGGGTTCGGATAAACGCTCACGCTCATGCCTGCCATGGCACCTTTAATACCGGTGTTGGTAATATTCACTGCAGCCGAAGGCAGGGAAGCACAGGTAGTCGAATTATCCGTTACTACAACTGTATAGTTACCATTGGCAGTAGTCTGGTAAGTCTGGGCAGTTGCACCAGTAATAGCTGTACCATTCAGATACCACTGGTTACCCGTAGCCGCAGATGAAGTCAGCTCCTGACCAGAATCTCCGGAAGGAGTGATGGTTGGCGTTGCCGGAATAGCATTCAGGGTAACAGTAGTAGCCGTAGAAGCAGCGCTTGTACAGCCGTTATTGGAAGCAGTTACGGTAAAAGTACCGGCAGCATTGGCAGAATAAGTAGCAGCAGTAGCGCCTGTAATGGCCGTACCGTTATTAAACCACTGATACGTTACCCCGGTTGAAGTTGAGCTTGCCGTTAAAGCAACCGATTGGCCCTGGCAGATCGTAGTAGAACCGCCGGCAGTAATGGTTGGTACAGCAGGTAGGGTATTCATGTTAACAGTAGTAACTGCAGAAGCAGGACTTGAGCAACCATTGGCGCTAGCCACAGCAGTAAAAGTACCGCCAGCAGTTGCCGTGTAAGTAGCGTTGGTTGCACCTGTAATTGCCACACCGTTATTATACCACTGGTAAGTAGTGCCGGTAGTAGTAGATGAAGCCGTTAAAACTACGCTGCCGCCATTGCAGAAAGAAGTTGGGCCGCTTGCTGAAATGGTTGGAGTGGCTGGTGCCGGATTTACTACTACTGCAACCGGAACCCGTGGACCCGGGCAGCCCGCTGTATAACGAAGTACGCCATTCCATGCCCGGTTTGCGTTTACACTGGTAAATGAACCGCATAAACCGGCTCCTACTATAATAGAAAGATCAGCATTTGTATAGGTTGCCGGTGCAGTAATGGATGTGTAATTTACATCGGCCTCTATATAAATAGCATAGTTCTGGCCACCTATAAGCGTAAGCGGGTTTATAGAAACCAGTGTAGCGGTATTTGGGCCGGCTGAAGTAACACTTAAAGACTGGTGTAATGTCCAGGCCGAAGCCGTGGTTTCAGAACCCAGGTAAGATCCGGTTTTATAATAAACAGTTACCGTGGTAGAAGTCCCCGCAGCAATGTTCAGGTTCTGATCGAAACCGGTGATGGAAATATTGCTGATCGGGTTTACGTTGAACATATTGCCACCACTACAACCATTTCCTCCTGTTAATGGATGCGCATTCAGCGATGTCAGACCACTGCCTCCAGACACACTTGCCTCGGCATAATAAGTTGTGTTCGCTGTTACAGTTGGGGAATAGGTATTTCCGGTTGCCAGCGCAGCACCGCCGGTAGCAGAGCTGTACCAGGTTATGGTGGCCCCTGCAGATGGAGTAGCAGTTAAAGTTGCAGTTGTTCCACTACAAACCGTAGCACCTGCCGAAGCTGTTACCAGCGGATTATTAACCGTTACTGTTACTATATTCGAAGTATCGGAATTAGCGCCGCAGCTTACAATAGCCCGGTAGTAGGAAGTTTGGGATAGAGTAGGGGTTGTGAATGAAGAACCGCTTGCACTGGTTATATTGGTAAATGTACCCGTTGCAGAAGTGCCCTGTTGCCATTGAACATCGCCTCCGTTTTGGCCAGTCAGGCTTAGCGTTGTGGCGCCACTCACGCAGATGCTAGCCGGTGCGGCGCTTGCTGTGCCGGCAGTTGGTGCTACTACTGTTATGCTTGTTGCAGGCATGGCATCGTTGGCAGCAGTTCCATCGCCGGCAATAGTTGTAGTGGCATTGAACGTATAAACACCCGGCGCCGACATATTCAGTGTACCTACCGGAACTGTTAACGTAGCGCCAATTGCTAATGGGTTTCCGCCATTCAGCGTATTGTTCAGCAATTGGAAAGGAATAGTCTGTGTAACTGCACCGGTAACGTTTACGGTTATGGTGGCAGGAGTAGTTAAAAAATCAAGCGGGGCAGAACCGAAGTTCTTGATCGTAACGCTTACGCCCTGCACATTGCCGTAGCATCCGGTAGAAGTAACCGGGTTGGCCAGTGCAGTTGCTCCCAAATCAACCGGCGGAATGCTTATAATAGAAACATTGTCGATAAAGATATCGTTGTCGGCGGCGTCATCAACAGAACCTTCGGTAGCGTAAAATGCTACAATAATATCCTGTCCGGCGTAAGCACCAAGGCTTATTGATTCAACCTGGCCGGTATTGCTGATGGTTGAAGCTGAATTATAGGTCCGGATGGCTGTCCAGGTTCCGCCGCAATCAGTAGAAACCATCACTTTTACTTCGTCATCTGAGCCCAGGCTTGCCGCACTGGTTCCAGCCCAGGTAGTAAGCGCCAGATCATATTTCAGAAACGTAGTAGCAGCAGCTGTAATTTTTGGACCGATCATCCAGGCTTTGGTTACATTACTGTATAAATTAACCTTTGCCGATATGCCGTTAGCGTTTGTTGTGTTCGCATAATCGTCGCTGGTCCAATCGGAAGTAGTACCTGTTGGAATAACATCGTTGGCTTCAGACCAACCCGGAAACAGCGTGCTCAGGTTGGAACCGGTAAAGCCTGTAAAGTTTACATTTTGCGGTATGGCAACCGGCGCTACGATGGTACGCGTAGCCGTAACGGGCGCAATGGCATTGTTCGCCGCAAAACCATCGCCGGTAATGGAAGAAGATGCACTGAAAACATAAGAACCCGCCGTACTCATATTATAGTTGGTAGAAACTACTACGTTTTGAGAAGCACCCGGAGCCAGTATACCAGTGCTTACAGTTACCGGCGTAAAAGTGGCTGGGTTAGTGCCGGTAGCGCTTGCGGTAACGGTTAACGGATTAGTGCTGAAATCAATTGGTGCAGTACCGGCATTCCGTACCGCTATGCTTACAGTTTGGTTAGGGTTAGGGCAGCCTACCACCGTTGGCGAAGCTAAACCATCGGTTGCAATATCTACGCTAACCGGTTTGGTAAAAGTATAGATCTGGCCGGTAGCCGGTTTGGTGCTTATGTTGGTAGTAGCAAAAGTTGAACTGGCCGTTGGAGTAGCAGAAGCATTATTCAGGGTAAGGAAATTGCCCGGGCCATTAGCTGTTCCAACTAAACCAATGGTAGCACTGGCACTGTTAGCGGGCGTAGTTTCCTGCCGGTAGTGAAATTCAATTTTACCGGTGGCTTCGTATAGTTTTGCCTGAAAAGTTATTACGCCTGCCGGAGCAAAATAATCCCAGGCCCAGTTCTTCCATTCAAAAGTAAATACTCTGGAACCGGCAGCACCAGTAGTTTCATATGCAGCCTCGGCGCCATCTACCACATAACCGGCATGGTCGTCCCAGAGCGGTGCAATTAAAGGGCGTGTACCAGATGGCGAACCGGAAGGGTCGTTCGTATAGGCAGGAATAGTGGAAGGATTAAAAGAAAGAATGCCATTGTCAGTAGCGTAAACGCTGGTATAATTCGTGCCGGCATAATTAAAGGTAAACCCTATAGGAATGGCTGTCGAAACAACTTCATCGTCTACCAGATCAGGTACCTGAGTTGCCGTAGCGCCCAATGGCGTAAATGTGCCACTGGATGCCGCAAAGTTGTAAGCCGAAACAGCCTGGGCTTGTGCGTTAAAAGCATATAAACTGCTACCGAAAAGCAGAGCCGTTCCCAGCGCCGCACGATTCCTGAGTGTTCTCCACCGTCGTGCCAGGGTGGTCCAGTTTAAACCGGATTGAGGTAAATTTTTGTGCATAATGTTAATAGTTTAGATAGTTATGGCAATTCAATACTTGATCAAAAAAAACGCACTGATAATATGCATCCAATAAAAACCGTTAAACCGATCTTATCAGAGCCTGAAAGGCAGGGGAAAAGAAAAATGCAATTTTCTTAAAAATAGAAACTTGCCTGCCTGAGTATGTATTATTCAAATATAGTATTTTAGAATTTTAATCAAAATAATTTCTAACTAAAGATGGATCTGCGACGCTTTTTGTTGCCAAAAGCCCTGAATTTCAGCTAAAAAGCCTGAAAAATGCCTGTTTGGATGAAATAAAAAGCCCTGAACAAGTAAATAGAGGAAGAAAATTTGTCCGAGCCCGAACGGTTATTGAATTGTAAGGCGGTTGATGAATAACACTTTAATCCTGTTTTTTAAAGCACTCCAGGAGCTACATTATGAATTTCCTGTAAATAAGTTGTTATTTCCGTGCGGTTCTGATATTTAAAAACAGTATGGTTACCAGCCTGAAAAGTCGAAAACGGTATGGTTTTCTATGTTGAAAGTCAGTTGTAAAAAACGGTATGCTTTTAGGCTTGGAAAGTCAGTTATCAAAAACGGTATGCTTTTCACTGCAAAAAGTAAGGCTCCAGTTATTTCCTTGCATCGAATAGCTTTCCATCAACCTCTGAAGTTTACCAGTTATAAAAACGGTATGGTTTTGAGCAGAAAAAGTCAGGGCATAAAAAAAGCCCTCCGTATTTACGGAGGGCTTTTTTTATTTCAATTCAGCAGCAAGCTTATTCTACGATGAGCTTGTTGATCTGCACGCCTTTTTCAGAAACTACTTTAAGCAGGTAAGTACCGGCCGCCAGGTTTTTCACCTGCAGTTTGGTTACTTCCTGTCCGGCTTTCACATTTTCCTTCACGATCAGCTGACCAGTCAGGGTGTAAAGCTCCAAAGCAGCATCGTGTTTGTAACCAACCAGCTTCACGTTGAATTTACCGTTGCTTGGGTTCGGGTAAACACTTACGCTCATGCCCGCCATGGCACCTTTAATACCGGTGTTGGTAATATTCACCGAAGCCGAAGGCAGGGAAGCACAGGTCGTCGTGTTGTCCGTTACCACTACAGTATAGTTACCATTAGCGGTAGTCTGGTAAGTCTGGGCAGTTGCACCAGTAATAGCTGTACCGTTCAGATACCACTGGTTGCCCGTAGCCGCAGATGAAGTCAGTTCCTGACCGGAATCTCCGGAAGGAGTGATGGTTGGCGTTGCAGGACGTGGTGTTAAAGCAATTGCCGTTACAATAGAAGTATCCGTACAACCTGAAGCATTTGCAACTACCACTCTGTAGTTACCGGCAGCTTTAGCGTTGAAAGTAGCTGTAGTTGCACCGGTTACCGCGTTGCCGTTCACCAGCCACTGATACGTTACACCGGTAGTTGTGGTAGCACCTGTCAGCATTACGGAGTCACCGTCGCAGAAAGTGGTCGGGCCACCCGCTGTAATGGTTGGTTTAGCCGGTAATGTGCTCAACGTAACCACAATGGTATCAGAAGAAGAACAGCTGGATGCATTGGTTACAGTTACGGCATAAGTACCGGAATTTGTAACAGGAAGAGTCTGCGAGGTTGCGCCTGTAATGGCAGTACCGTTCAGTGACCACTGGAAAGTAGCACCTGCATTGCCGGCATTTAAAGTAACAGGAGCAGAGCTGCACTGGGTAATATCCGGACCTAAAGCTACAGTCGGCGCCGGAGTAACAGTAGCCGTTACTGCTGTTCTGGCCGAAGTACAACCAATAGTAGAAACGCTCCAGTCATAGAAATAATAGTACCGGGCAGTAGCAGGCGAGAAGTTAGAACCTGTAATGCTGATAACGCCTGGTAACGTGTAAGGGAAAGCTGTACCGGCAGTATTGCGGTAAAGCTGGCCTGGTCCGCTGTAGTTAGGAATTCCGATCGCATAGTTTGTGCCTGGCATTACTTCAAAACCAACGGCTACGCGGTGCTGACCTGCGCCAGGAAGCGACACAAAAGCAGAATCCAGCTTGTTGCCATCTACCATATCGCGTAAAAAGATCTTAAACGACATTGGTCCGTCAGAATACAAAGTCATGAAATCGATACGCAGTGGTACCAAAGCATCAAAAACCATCTGGTTGCTGAAGTTACCGTAAGCGCCTGCACCGATCGCATTCGAGGCCGGGCCAACTTTACCCTGGTTTTTGAAACGTCCGGCTTCAGCATAGTAAGTTGTTGTTGCTGTTACGTTCGGGCTGAAAGTATTACCTGTTTTCAGCGCCGTACCTCCGGTTGCAGCACTGAACCATTGAATAATATCTCCTTCAGAAGCTGTTGCTGAAAGTGCTACCGTTCCGCCACCGCAAATGGTGTTTGGCGTGGAAGAAACAACTGTAGGCAAACCTACCGCTACGTTTACAGTATCGCTTATTACTGGAGTACATGTTCCGTTAGAAACTACGGCACGGTACATAGAAGTTTGTGTAGGAATGATCTTATAGAACGCAGTAGTAGCGCCGCTGGCAGTTTCGTTTACCCAGGCAGTACCATTATAGCGTTGCCACTGAATATTGCCAGCGGAACCTTGTAAGCTTAACCAGGTAGAATCGCCGGTGCAAAGTGCCGCAAATCCTTGAGCAGTTCCGGCAGCAATTGGCGTAACAGTTACCGTTACAGTATCAACATCTGAGCAATTGCCATCGGTACCAATAACTACATATTGCGTGGTAGTGCGTGGAGTAGCAATTACAGTTGCACCGGTAGTCTGGTTCAGGCCGGTAGCCGGCGACCAGGTGTAGGTATAATTGGCGTTGCTGCTGCTGGCAGTAAGCGTGGTATTAGAATTGGTACAGATAGCTCTTGAGCCTGCAACCGTGATCTGATCAGCTGGCGTTACAGTTGCAACTACCGGAATTCTGGCAGTCTGGCAAAGAGGTGTAACCGACCATTCGTAGAAATAATAATAAGTAGTAGTTAAGGCTGGAACTCCGTTTGTTAACTGGCTGGCTGTAAGTACCAATTCATTTTGCGGAGTTGCATAAGGAAAAGCGCTGCCAGACGTTTCGCGGGTAAGAGTCGTTATGCCGCCAGTAAAGCCGTCAAACGCTAATTTATAACCCGTTCCTGGTTGTACTTCAAAACCTAAAGGTACATTCGTGCGGGCTCCTGGTGCGGTAGTTCCCGTTACGTTCACGGTAACAGAATCAAGTCGCTGGCCAGCTGCATTTTTCAGAACGATCTTTACTGTTCCTGCGCCGGTTCCTATCGGGTAGATTTTTACGGAGTCTATGCGTGTAACAGAATTAACGTTAAAAATGATACCAGTATTTGTGTTGGAAGCACCTGAGGTAGAGGTTCTGGTACGACCGATCTGAGAGCTGGTACCCGGCACAGAACCTACGGCATAAAATGTAGTAGTATTGAATACTGTAGTGCTGTAGCTGGAACCTGTTGCCACTGGCAAGCCACCAGCAGCCTGGTCATACCACAAGATGCTGCCATTGGCGGCAGTAGCGTTAAGTGTAACCGGGCCAAAACCGCAACGGGTTGCACCGGTAGCAGTAACGTTATTTGTTGTAAGGTTTACCACGTTCGAAGTAAAGCTGGTTGTGCCGCAGCTAACCACTGCCTGGTAATAAGTAGTTTGCGTGATCGGAGCTGCAACATAAGTAGCTGAATTTGCCCCTGCAATATTGGTAAACGGTCCGGTTGCTGAAGTTGACTGCTGCCACTGAATATCACCACCAGTGGTGCCGGTTAAATTCAGGGTTACACTTCCGCCTGCGCAGAAATTGCCTTGTGAAGCCGAAGCAGTACCAACTGCCAGCGCATTTACAGTAATGCTAACAGGTAAAATTGCGTCGTTAGAAGCATTTCCATCTGTGCCGCCGGTTACTACCGCCGTATTCGCATTAAATACATACGTTCCCGGAGCCGACATATTAAACGTGCCAACTGGTACGATCAGGGTATCGCCGGATGCGAGTGGCTGGCCGCCATTCAGCGTGTTGTTGGTAAGCGTTATAGAAACTGTAGCTGGTGCACCTGGGCCTGTAACCGGCACCGAAATGGTTGCATTAGTCAAAGCAAAATCTACCGCTGAAATACCATAGTTTTTGATAGCTACCGTTACCTGTTCTGTACTGCTATAGCAGTTTTTCTCAACTGGTGCCAGCAACGCAATAGCTCCCAGGTCTAACGCAGACGGTGTGAATTCGTACGCGCCCGGATCCGGATTAGTAGTGTTTCTGGTAGCACCGGTAATATCGTCGGTTACTGCTGCCAGCGGTTGACCAATATTATTCAGGCTTGGGTTTGTTGGCTGAAAATTGCCCACAGTCATGTTGGTAAATAAAGGATTAACCGCAACGCTGTTCATGTCGAATGGCGTAGTTACGTTGGCTGCCTGCCAGTCGGCTAAAGTGGTTCTGCTTGTAGCTGAAAAATAACCTGTGTGGCCGGTTGGCACATAAAGATCATTTCTGTTGCTCTCAATAACCGTGGTAGGTGCATTTAAATAAATAGCGTGCTGGTTGGCCTGAACACCGCCGGTGGCTACTACAATAATATTGTTGATCAGTTTCAGGTTAGCTGCTGCTGTGGTCTGATAAAAACCTCTGGCTGTTCCTGTTCCGTTCGGGTTATCGAGGTTAATGGTGTTGTGGTAATAATAAACGCCATCGCTGCCGGTGTTGCTCATTCCCACAACTGCTCCGGTTGTGTTGTTCACATCATAGATCAAGTTGTTCTTAACAATGTTCTCGAAACCGCCGGGAGCATCGTTGGAAGAAGAAATAATACCATTCACAGCGGTAGTAAGGGAACTTGCGTTGCCGTGCGTATTATGGATCCGGTTTTTACTTACAATGGTGTTTTGCGCAGTTCCTGCAAGGGTAATGCCGTTAAAAGCAATAACCGTTGTCCGGGTTGGCCGGCTGATATCGTTTCCTTCCACTAACGTACCATTCATACCATTAACTTCTATACCGGTAGTATAAAAATCTTTGATGGTATTGTTAATGATCTGGTTATTGCCCGGGTTAGCTGGCAAACCGTGCATCATGATACCTCTGTAAGCACCGTTAATCGTGTTGCCGGAAATAACGTTGTTGTTACCATTGTTGCTGCCGGTTGTCGTTACGCTTGTGCTGGAGTTGGAGAAGATAATACCAACCGAATTGCTTTCCGTAGTGCTTAGCGAGCCGATGTTGATGGTATTGTTGCTGATCGTATTATGATCGGCGGCGTTCATAAAATGAATCCCCCAGCCAAAATCTGAAGTTCCGGTACCGGTAGTTGCAATGTTGAAGTTGTTGATCGTAACGTAATCAGCACCAAATAAGCGGATCATATCGCGGTTGCCTGTTACGGGGCTTGCGCTAAGGGTTGCGCCGTTTCCATTAAAAGTAATGGTATTGGTAGCGCTCGCTCCGGATATTTCCGGAATTACGATCTGTTCGTTGTAAGTTCCGTTGGTTACGTTAAAAGTAACGGCGCTGGAAATACCTGCACATGTAAGTGCATTTATTGCAGCAGCAAAAGTCTGGAAGTTGGTTCCGCCCGTCGGGTTTGCTCCGTTTATGGTATAAATACCGCTCAGAGCCGGAATAGTAGTTACCTGCAATGGCGCGGAAGAAACAGTAGAAGTGCCGCAGGTTACGGAATTCCGGTAAAAAGTAGCAACCGCCTGGTTAACAGTTACCGATGCTCCGGTTGCGCCCGCAATTGGGGTCCAGGTTGTGCCGTTGGTAGAAGATTCCCACTGAAAGGTTTGGCCTGAACCGGTTGAAAACCCGTTTAGCGTTAAAGTAAAGTTAGCGCCGGCACAAACCGAACTTGCACTGCTGGTAACCGTTCCGGGTGTTGGCGGGCTGGTACAGGCACTTGCAGGTGTAAGTGTAAAGCGTACGTTTGGCCGGTTGTCGAAAGCAATCAGCGTTTCAGTGCCAAGCTGGGTTGAGCCTACGCGGGCAAGGTTCATATCTGGCACCACCGTGTATTGCCAGGTCATGGCGGCGGTTAAGGTAGTAGGGTGGTGGAAAGCGGTATAAACTTCCAGGTTGCTGGCGCCATCCCAAACAAAAGGAGTTTGCAGGTTGAATTCCTGCCAGCCGGTTCCGGTCATGAAACTCAGCGTAGTGGTAGAATATACCAGGGTAGCTGTTCCAAGCTCAGTTGTCCAGTCCAGAGAAGAATTGGTATGGTCGCTTTTACTTACTTGTTTAATGTAAATACTCAGGCTGGCATTGCCAGCTGTGTACTCTCCTGTGCCTTGTTTATTCCAGGCAATCTTCGTGATCGTTCCGGCAGTACCACCGGCGGCAGTAATTTCGGAAGCAGTATACAAGGTTGCCGATTTAGACCATAAGTTTCCCCCTGTACTAGTGGAAAACAATACGTTGGCACCCGATGCGTTTGTACCGGTTCCAATGGTTACGGTAGTTTGCGCCTGCGCTTGCAATAAGCCGAGGCTGCAAAAGGCCAGTAATAAAAAGAAAAGCCTGAAACAGCGTTGACTGTTGGTCGGCGGTCGTAAGGCATTGCTATGTATGCCCTCGATAATCGGTAATGGTTTAACCATAGTGAATAATGAAATAAGATAAAAGTATGAGATTAGGAAAGGGGTAGACCAGCATTCAGAAATAGCTGCTTCCGTACAGGTTGCGGAAACAGTTATTTATTGCCGGGAAGAGCGGAGTAAGGATTATGCATATGTAATTTATTGTTAGTTGCCCGGCCTGCATGTTCAAATTCAAGCCGGAAACAAGAGTTTATTTTTCACAATAAGCCAATCTAAATATAGCAGGGCGCTATTATTCCATAATACTTACAGAGCTGTTTAACTTGTGAATGCCTGCTTTTTTTAAGTGAACAGATTTCGGCCAGTAAATAATGATCAGAAATGGAGAAATTAACTGCTACTGAAACCTTAAGCATGGAATCTGTCGAAGGAATTTACTTACATTTCCTTAAAAAACGGTATGCATTTTAGGTGCAAAACTCACAACGATATTCTTCTGATCTTCAGATTGTATAACTTGAAAAAACGGTATGGTTTCCAGTCTGAAAAGTCGCAAACGCTATGCTTTTCCCTGTTGAAAGTCAGTTATCGAAAACGGTATGCTTTTCACTGCAAAAAGTCAGGCTTCAGTAATTCCCTTCATCAAATAGCTTTCCATCAACCTCTGAAGTTTACCAGTTATAAAAACGGTATGGTTTTGAGCAGAAAAAGTCAGGGCATAAAAAAAGCCCTCCGTATTTACGGAGGGCTTTTTTTATTTCAATTGAGCAGCAAGCTTATTCTACGATGAGCTTGTTGATCTGCACGCCTTTTTCAGAAACTACTTTGAGCAGGTAAGTACCGGCCGCCAGGTTTTTCACCTGTAGTTTGGTTGCTTCCTGTCCGGCTTTCACGTTTTCCTTCACGATCAGCTGACCAGTCAGGGTGTAAAGCTCTAAAGCAGCATCGTGTTTGTAACCAACCAGCTTCACGTTGAATTTACCGTTGCTTGGGTTCGGGTAAACACTTACGCTCATGCCCGCCATGGCACCTTTAATACCGGTGTTGGTAATATTCACCGCAGCCGAAGGCAGGGAAGCACAGGTAGTCGTGTTGTCCGTTACCACTACAGTATAGTTACCATTAGCGGTAGTCTGGTAAGTCTGGGCAGTTGCACCAGTAATAGCTGTACCATTCAGATACCACTGGTTACCCGTAGCCGCAGATGAAGTCAGTTCCTGACCGGAATCTCCGGAAGGAGTGATGGTTGGCGTTGCAGGACGTGGTGTTAAAGCAATTGCCGTTACAGTAGAAGTATCCGTACAACCTGAAGCATTTGCAACTACCACTCTGTAGTTACCGGCAGCTTTAGCGTTGAAAGTAGCTGTAGTTGCACCGGTTACCGCGTTGCCGTTCACCAGCCACTGATACGTTACACCGGTAGTTGTGGTAGCACCTGTCAGCATTACGGAGTCACCGTCGCAGAAAGTGGTCGGGCCACCCGCTGTAATGGTTGGAGTAACTGGTGCAGCACTGATAGATACTGCAGTTACTGTAGAAGTATCAGTACAGCCAGTTGCGTTAGTTGCAACTACACGGTAGTTACCGGCAGCATTAGCAGTATAAGTAGCAGCAGTAGCACCTGTAATCGCATTTCCGTTCAGCAACCAGCTATATGTTACACCGGTAGAAGTAGAAGCGCCTGTAAGCACCACAGAACTACCCTGGCAAATCGCGGCTGTACCAGCCGGAGTTACTGTTGGCTTAGCCGGAAGCGGATTAACTGTTACCGTTGTAGTAGCAGAAGTATCAGTACAGCCAGTTGCATTGGTTGCAACTACACGGTAGTTACCGGCTGCGTTAGCAGTGTAAGTAGCAGTAGTAGCACCTGTAATCGCATTTCCATTCAGTAACCAGCTATATGTTACGCCAGTAGTTGTGGAAGCACCTGTTAGCACTACAGAACCACCCTGGCAGAAAGTAATTGCACCACCTGCAGTAACAGTAGGAGTGGCTGGTTTCGTGTTGAATACTACCTGAACAGAGTCAACGCCTGAGCAGGAAGTTGCGTTGGTAACGTTCACTTTGTAATTACCATTAGCCGTTACAGTCAGGGTTTGCGAAGTAGCACCGGTAATTGGCGCATTGTTCAGGAACCACTGGTAAGTAGCGCCTGCGTTACCGGCATCTAATACGGTAGAAGTAGCACCGCAAACATTCAGATCAGCTGGTAAGTTGCCTAGCGGAATTGGGTTAACTGTAGCTATTACCGGAGTTCTTGCTGAGCGGCAACCAGTGGTAACGCTCCAGTTATAGAAGAAGTAGTAGTAACCAGCAAGTGTACCATCAGTAATGGTTACCCCTGTAGAAGGAGAGCTGTAAGGGAATGGAACGCTTGTGTAATCACGATACAGTCCCAGACTTGAACCTTGTTCCAGTCGCATGCCTGTTCCAGCTGGTACGTTGAAGTTAAGCGGAACCGTTACTGCAGTCATACCGCTAACGCCCGGTAAGGCAAAAGTAGTAGTCTGCAGGGTAGTGCCAGCTGAGTTTTTCAGGTTAACGATCAGGTTGCCGCCATTAGCCAGGTTCGTATAAACTACAACTGAGTTCAAAACAAATGGGTTGAGCGCATTGAAGACCAGACCACCACCTGTGTTTGTACCATCAGTACCAGGAGTTGAAGCTTTACCAATTGTTGTTGTTGCACCACCTTCGTTTGCTTCTGCATAGAAAGTAGTTGTAGCAGTTACATTTGGCGAGTAAGTGTTACCAGTTGCTAAAACAGATCCACCAGTTGCAGCATTGAACCAGTTAATGGTTCCTGCACCGGCAGCAGTTGCACTAAGCGTTACTGTTCCGGCGCCGCAGCGTGCAGCAGGAGTTGAAGTAGCAACCTGCGGATCTATAACGTTTACTGTTACTACGTTCGACGTTTGAGTAGAAGTACCGCAGCTAAGAACCGCCTGGAAATAAGTTGGCTGGTTAATTCCGGTAGTGGTAGTGAAAGTAGGCGTTGTAGCGCCAGCAATATCCGTAAACGGACCAGTTGCTGAAGTTGCCTGCTGCCACTGGATATCTCCACCGGTATTACCAGTCAGGTTTAGAGTTGCAGTGCTGCCAACGCAAACATTAGGATTGGTAGCGGAAGCAGTGCCTGCTACTACAGGGCTAGCTGTAATATTTACTGCCGGAATCGCATCGTTGGCTGTGTTGCCGTCCCCGATTGTAGTTGCAGATACGTTAAATGTATAAACGCCTGCTGTTGACATGTTCAGTGTGCCCACCGGAACAACGATTTCGCCTTCAACTGCCAGCGGGTTACCACCATTAATGGTGTTGTTGTTTAAAGTAGCCGTTAATGTTTGAGTAGCAGCACCCGTTACATTTACCGTTACAGTAGCATTGTTAGTAGTGAAATCTAACGGGCTTGTACCAAAGTTACGGATTCTTACACTTACGTTTTGAGTAGCACCAAAGCAGCCATTAAACGCAACCGGGCTAACCAATGCTCTTGCCTGCAGATCTACTGGCACAACAGTACCAATATACAAGTCATCAATGTGGAAGTCATAATCAGGAGCATCATTCGTTGGGCCATCTGTTGCATAGAAAGCTACAATAATTTCCTGACCTGCAAAATTACCAAGCGGGATTATCTGATCAGTAAGTACGTTCGTTAAATTAGCTGTAGTTGTAGCATCGAAAGTGTAAACCGAAGTAAATGTTTCTCCACAGTTGGTAGAAACCATTACCTGAACTTTATCGTCGGTGCCTTGCATACCGTCCGCATCTGCACTTGTTGAGGCATAATCTGTAATGGCTGCTTTAAAGCGTAGCGATGTAGTAGCAGTTGCAGCAATTCTAGGACCCATGATCCACTCATTACGGGTATTGGTATACAGGTTGATTTTGGCTGTTACATTAGATGTTCCGCCTAAACCGGTAGTACTTACCCAGTTAGAAGTTCCGAGTACCGGAGTTACGCCTGCTGCTTCCTTCCAGTTAGGGAATAAAGTGTTCAGGTTAGAACCATCAAAACCGGTGAAGTTCGTTTCCTGCGGTAAAGCAACTGCCTGGTAAACTGTACGAACAGTTCTGGCAGTATCATTGGCGGTAATATTATCGCCCATTACAGCAGTGTACCCTTTGAAATTGTAGTTTCCAGGGGCTGTCATGTTAATATTGCCCACGGTTACGGTTTGGGTAGCACCCGGAGCTAAAGTACCGGTATTAAGGGTAGTAGTTAATGTGGTATTAACCGGGCCGGTTACTTTAACAGATACAACAGTATTGTCTACGCTGAAGTCTATCGGGCTGGCGTGGAAGTTCTTGATAGTAACTTCTACCGGCTCAGCATTTGTAAAGCACTTGGTTAAAACAGGGGTTGTGAATGCTTCTACACCCATATCTACGTTTGGCGGAGTGCCCAGGAAAATATCATCCAGGTGGAAATCATAATCCGGAGCATCATCAATAGGGCCATCAGTAGCATAGAAAGCTATCATGATCTGCTGACCGGCATAAGTTCCCAGTGGGAAAGAAAAATCGGTAAGCACATTGGTCAGGTTGGCAGTTGTAGAAGCATCGAAGGTATAAAGCGGCGTAAAGGTGTTGCCACAGTTAGTAGAGATCAATACCTGTACTTTATCGTCGGTGCCTTGCATACCAGTAGCGTGAGCTGAAAGCCCGGCATAAGCAGTGATAGCTGCCTTAAAGCGTAATTCGGTTGTAGCAGTTGCAACTACTTTTGGACCAACTATCCACTCTTTTCTTGAGTTTGTATATAAATTAACTTTAGCTGTAATATTGCCGGTTGCGCCTAAGTCAGCTTTGTTAAGCCACTCTGAAGTAGTTCCTGCAGGAGTATTTCCAGCACCTTCTCTCCAGTTTGGTGAAATGGTAGAAAGGTTGGAGCCGGTAAAACCGGTAAAGTTTACCAGTTGAGGAAGGCTCGCGGTTGTTAATACAGTTCGGGTTGCACGGGTAGTATCGCTGGAAGCATCTGTATCTCCGGCTATGGTAGTATAAGCCCGGAAGTTATAAGTACCTGCAGCAGACATATTCAGGTTTCCTACAGTTACGTTCTGAGTTGCTCCAGGAGCCAGGATGCCTGTAGTTACAGGAATGCTGATCACACCCGGGTTTGTGCCATGCGTTCTAACAGAAACGGTTGCGTTGGTTGTGCTGAAATCGATCGGGGCAGAACCAAAATTACGGATCGTTACAATAGCTTGTTCGCTGGCATTATAGCAGCCGTTAGCTACTGGGTTAACAAATGCGGTAGCGCCTAAGTCAAGGGTTGCAGCCGGAGTGCCGATAAATACATCATCGATGTGGAAATCGTAGTTATTAGCATCATCAACAGTACCTTCGGTAGCAAAAAAAGCTACTACAATGTTCTGGCCTGCATATTGAGCCAGCGAAACGTATTGGCTGGTCAGAATATTCGTTAAGCCGGAAGTCTGATCAATTGTATAGATCGGGGTAAATGTTGAGCCGCAATCTGTACTTACCATTACCTGAACTTTATCGTCGCTTCCGGCCATTCCGCCTGAAGTGTTCGGGGTAATTGCGCCTGCTGCGGTTACGGCAGCTTTAAAAATAACTGCTGAAGTGGCGGTGGGTGTAATTTTAGGCCCAACGATCCATTCTCTTTTCGAGTTGCTGGAAAGGTTTACATAAGCGGATACGTTACCGGTGCCACCTAAATTACTGCGGTTTGACCAGGAGGAAGTTGTACCGGTTGGGCTGGTAGCACCTGTAGCTTCTTTCCAGTTCGGGAATACCGTTGCAAGATTTGAACCGGTGAAACCAGTAAAGTCCATGTTTACCGGTAAGGTAGCAGTTGGAAGTACGTTGCGTACAGTAGCTGCAATTGCGTTGTTAGCTGCAGTTGCATCTCCTTGTAAAGAAGCACTGGCATTAAACGTATAGGCTCCGCTGGCAGTCATGTCATAATTAGTAGAAATTACAACATCCTGGGTAGCGTTTACGGCCAGCGTTCCCGTATTGATCACCACATTTGGAAAGGTGGTTGGGTTTGTGCCTGTTACTGCACTTGTAACTGTAAGCGGTGTAACGGAAAAGTCGATTGGCGCACTACCCAGGTTTTTAAACTGAACTTTTACCGTTTGCGTGCTTGAATAGCAGCCGGTAGCTATTGGTTCAATTAAAGCAACTGCGCCAATTTCTGTTGCAGGTTTGCTGAATGTGTAGATCTGACCAGTAGCCGGCTTGGTAGCAATATTTGTTGTTGCTGTAGTAGAGCTAGTTGTTGGTGCTGCCGTGGCATCGCTTAAGTTCAAGTAATTTCCAGACCCAGTGGCAGAAGCTGTAATACCAATTGAGGCCGTTGGCGAGCTTGATAAAGAACCGTTTTCCTGTCTGTAAACGAATTCAATTTTGCCAGTGGCTTCATATAATTTGGCCTGAAAAGAGATATTCGGGGCAGTGGCATTATAGCGCCATAGCCAGTTAGACCATTCAAAAGTAAATACTCTGGAACCTGGCGAGCCGGTAGTTTCATAAGCTGCGCTGGAACCTAATGTTGTACTTCCGGCGAGATCGTCCCAGAGGGGAGCAATTAATGGGCGGGAAGTTGAAGCAGAACCTGATGGACTGTTCGTGGTTTCTGCGGTTATGCTCGGGTTAAAAGAAAGGAACCCGTTGGAACTTGCATAAACCGTTGTATAATCAACACCGGCATAGTTAAACGTGAAACCTAAAGGGATCGCGCCTGAAACGCCAGTATCAACTATAAAAGATGCTGGAAGTTGTGTGGCAGAAGCTCCTAATGAGGTGTAAGTGCCGCTGGAAGGTGCAAATAGATAGTTTGCTACTGCCTGCGCCCTTGCTTCAGGTGCGGAGAAAATTCCGGCCATGGCCAGGCCTCCGGCCAGAGCAGTGCAGCCAGAGAACTTCCTCAGTTGCCTGGCAAGGGTATGCCAGCGGCCTGGTGAGGGTTTTTGTAAGAATTTGTGCATAAAAAGGATAGTTAAAAAATAAATGGAATAATGATTTACGTTAGAGAAACTTCATGCTGTAGCATATTAAATTAATATAGCACAATAGTTTAGAACAAAGGGTAGGTTGAGTATGCTGGTAACGAGAACATGTACATTGATTTTTGGTAATAGTACTCATTAACCTCCAAATATATAGTTTTAAATGGAGTAAGCAAATGACCTTGAGTAAGTTTATTGCACTAATTTTTATGGGTTTGGTATTTTCGCTATAAGGCTGTTTTGGCTGCGAAAAGACGGAGGAAATAATGTTTTAACAAATTTTTATATGTTACAAATAGTATTTAAGGTTGCTGACTAAAATTTTAATGCTGTTCACTAAAAATATATGGATTTATTGTTGGTTTGTCCAGTTTGGCTCCTATGTTTTAGTGCTTAAAACCATAGCGTTTCTGAAGAAAAACAGACGCTTTCAAATGTGTTAAATAGTATTTGTTCTATATAATTTTAAAATAATTTTTTTATTTTTTTGCAATATTTAAATGCCGGAAAGATCCTCTGGTAAATATTTTGGTTCGCAAAATAGAAAGTCAAAGTCGCATTGGGCCTGGAACGCGACTTTTGGAGCTTGAAACCATAGCGTTTTTACAGGTTGTAATGCGCATAAAATCAATGACCTGTGTTGAGAAATTATACCTAAATATGGGTATTGTGCAGGCAGAAACAGGCGGGTAACTTTGCTTGTTTTAAAACAAAATTGATTTCTCTATATTTTCCTTCACTTATATCTTTTTATGGAAAAACGCTACCCGCCATTCAGGAAACTTTTTATGGCCCTGATCTTTATTTTGTTTGTCGCTTCAGGTTTGCAGGCGCAGGATGTGATCGTGAAAAATGATAAATCTGAAATTCAGGCCAAAGTGCTGGAAATTACCGATGATGCCGTAAAATACAAGCAGTTCCAATTTCAGGACGGGCCGGTTTATAATATCAGGAAAGCCGAAGTTTTCATGATCCTTTATCAGAATGGCAATCGCGAAACATTTTCAACTCTTGGAAATTCAGCGGTAAATAATCAAACGCTCTCAACGATAATTGCTGCCGAGCCTTTGCCGGTAAATGAAGCTAAGGCTAAAGGAAAAATCGTTAAAAACCCAAGCCGTATTATTCTGGCCTATGGCGCTTATAAACAGGATGGTTATCCGGAAAAAGCGCCTAAAATAGCTTACGAGAGGGTTTATGCCAATCCTGGTGTCATTTCAGGTATCGGGTTTTCCAGCGATAATTTTTTAGATATGTTCTGGATCCGTTATAATAATATGGTAAAATCTTCAAGCGGAGGGATGACGGATGATGGTTCAGGAACTTCGTCTATTGAGACTATTTATGGCTCCAAGCATTATTTAAGCGGTTATGCTTTTAAAGAATTCGATACGAAGTTTATTTCGGCAGGTATATTAGCCGGACCGGCTCTGAATTTTACGCAAGGTACCTATTCTGCTGACGCCTGGGATGCTTCGAGAGAAACTTATAGCCCTCAGGTAAGTGATACAGATGCCAGTTTTTTTACTGGAGGTTTGCATACCGGCATTTATTTGCACAAGTATTTAAGCACCAATAAAAAAGGAGAGAAAAATTTCTTTTTTCGCCTTTCTTTCGAGCAGTTTGTGATGGCAAAAGGCTCTTACGGCAGTATTATCGGGTTAAATTTTGGTTTATAATTTCAGGAAAGATATTTTATGAAAAAGACATATTTATTCAGTGTTTTACTAATGCTGTTTTCACTGACAAGTTGCTGGGATAATGAATATCAGGAAGATTTTGAAGCAATAAAAGCCAAAGCAACGGGAGTGGATGGTGAATCTGGTGCTTGCCCGGTAGGTAAATGGAGCATGCCAACCTGTAACGGTGCGCCTGGAAAAAATCTGATCTATTATTTTGGTAGTGACGGAACTGGTTACTCCGAAAATCCGGATTGTAATGAGATTTGCACACCAATGCGGTTTAATTTCAGATATACCGTAAGTGGGGATAAGATTTCTTACACCTTTACCAGTACGGAAGATGTTATTTGCAGTGGTGTAAACCAAGGACGGCCTAATACACCAAGCGGATCTCATACACTTACTTATTCGTGTTTGAATGGTGGTAGTGAGATGCAGGCAGAATATGTAAATATACAGACCGGAGCGAAATCTGTTTATAATTTCAAACGGATGTAATTTTAAGGTTATAGAAAACGATATCAAATTTCAATAAAAAAGTCCCGCTGGAATCTCCAGCGGGACTTTTACTTTTTCGGGCTATTACCCTATCGTTTTTTATTCTGGTCGCGGAGATGAAACGTCCAGGTTTTTGAATCTGATTTCGTCCTTTTACAACCCCGCTTCCAGAGCTTTAAATGGGAGATTAATTTTATTATTGTATCAAAGAAAAAAACATATTGATAACCGGATCAGTAATTTTCCTGCTTTTCTTTTTTTTCTGAAAGAAACCAATCATTCCTGTGCTTGAATTCACAGGTTCCTTTTCGGGAGAATATTCTGGCAGTAATTTGAATTCGGCTATCTGCTGGTGTTTCGGTTAAAACGAAATTTAGCGTACATTTGAAGTTATTGCTGGCCTGTTTAAAAATGGAATCTGGAATTAAATATGAATAAGAGGATTACTTTACGAATTAAATTTTTGAACTTCTTTTCCTTGATTTTCATGTTTTTGCCCGGGATATTCATTGCTTTTAACAGTCAGGCGCAATGTCCCGTGGTAAATTCATGTACACCGGGTAATCCTCCCGCTGGTAATATTGCTTTTGGGATGGGAATCTTGAATGTTAATATTAACAATGGTGCAATTAATAATACCACGGGGCCGGTAACAGCCACCAGTGGTTATGTAGATTATTCCTGCACTATTGGTACTACGCTTTCTCCGGGAGTAACTTATCCTGTTAGTATCACAACCAACAATAATGTAAATGAGAATGTAAGAGTTTGGCTCGATGCGAATAACGATGGTGTTTTTAATGTTGCTATCGAACTGCTCTTTAGTTCTAACAATAAAAAGAATCATAGCGGTAATATCATTATTCCGGCGGGTGCTATTACCGGACTTCCGTTGCGGTTACGGGTGGCGGCAGATAATTTCTCATCGCCAATCCCAACGCCCTGTTCTTCGCCGGGATATTCGCAGGTAGAAGATTACCGGATTACTTTAGTTACTAACCTGGCCGCGCCAGTTGCAGCGTTTACGGCTAACGACTCCCTAACCTGTACGAACACAGTCAGTTTCACGGATCGGTCTAAGAATGGGCCTGTAACTTGGCTCTGGAATTTCGGAGATCCGGCTTCCGGAGTGAATAATACATCCGCGTTACAAAATCCAACCCACGCTTTTTCAGCTCCCGGGAATTATGATATTACTTTAATAGTAAGCAATGCAAACGAAGCCGATACGCTGGTTAAAACCAATTATATAAACTACCATAACAGTGTGCCGGTAGCGGCTACCTGTACGCCCAATACAATTAATTACTGTTGTGGTTACGGTATTACAAATGTAAGTATCGGTAATGGGTTGTTTACGAATGCATCGGCCAATGGCGTTGCAGGCTATGAGAATTTCACATGCAACAAAACCTTAAGAGTTTCAACCGGATTAAGTTACCCTTTTTCGATCACCACTGGTAGTAACCCTCAGGATGCCCGCATTTACATCGACTATAATAACGACGGTGATTTTACGGGTGCTAATGAGCTGGTAGCTGTAGCTTTAAATACTATAAATCCTGTTGGTACCATCACCATTCCGGCTACAGCTACTTTAAACACTCCTCTTAGAATGCGGATCATTTCCGATAATACTGGCAGTAATTTTACGAGCTGTTCCGGTGTGCAAAGCGGGCAGGCAGAAGATTACACGGTCATTATTACGCCCGATATTTTCCCGGTACCACAATTTACATCTACTTTTTCATCTACCTGCGATACCGTTGTAACGTTTGCCGGCCAAAGCTCCAATTCGCCGCATAGCTGGCTCTGGAATTTCGGCGATCCTGCTTCCGGGGCGCTGAATACTTCTACGCTGCAGAACCCAACCCACGTTTATCGTAACCCGGGAAGCTACACCGTTACTTTGGTTGCTACCAATGCGAACGGGTCTGGTACCGTGGTAAAAAATAAATACCTGAACATTACGAAGCCCTGCATTACGTATTGTCCATCGCAAAACCATTCGAATTCTTCGCAATGGATCGCGAAAGTGCAGATCGGTACGCTGAGCAATGTTAGTGGGCCGGATCCGTTGGGTTATGGGAATTATACCTATCTGAACAGCGATCTGGTTTTAGGAAGCAGCAATCCTTTTACAATTGAGCTAAGCACTGCGTATTATTATAAATACGTCACAATCTGGATCGATCTGAATAAAGATGGCGTGTTCCAGAACAGTGAGCGGATGTTTCATGACTACTCAAATTATGTGGGGCCTAATCTTCCTTTAAATGTAACCGGCAATATTGTTATCCCCAATAATGTGCAGTCTGGATTTACCAGAATGCGGGTAAACATCAGCGATATCTACGATCTTAATAACCCTTGTATTTCCAATATTACTAACGGTGGGGAAACAGAAGATTATCTCTTAACGCTTTTGCCAAATACGATTCCCCTGGTAGGTGATTTTTCGGCTGACCTGAATGCGGTATGCAGTGGAACAGTGCCCTTTCGGGATGCATCGGTAAATGGCGCCACCTCGTGGTATTGGAATTTCGGTGATCCTGCTTCCGGGGGGCATAACACTTCTACCTTGCAGAACCCAACTCACACGTACCCTACAGGAACAAGTGCTAGCTACACGGTTACCCTGGTAGTTTGCAAAGGTTCGCAGTGCGATACGATCGTGAAAACTAATTACATAAATGTGCCTGTTCCCTGTCGAACGTATTGTATTTCAGACGGGCATTATACTCCTTATCAGTGGATCTCGAATGTTACACTTGGTAACCTGAATAACCCGAGTGCATCTGACCCGAATGGCTACGGAAATTACACAAATAAAAGGGCAGATCTTGTAGTTGGCTCAGCCGGGAATCCTATTTCAGTAACCATTGGCTCTAATTTTTCTACGAATTACAGGCAGGTGCTGGCCTGGATCGATTTTAACAGGAATGGTTTTTTTGAACAAACCGAAATGGTTTTTAATGAAACTGCTTATAGTGCCAGCCCTCAGGTTGCGACCGGAAATATTTCGGTACCTGCCTCGGCGCTGCCCGGTTTTACCAGAATGCGCGTTTTAATGACTGATAACTACGGTCCGCTTTGGAATCCGTGTATTAAGAACGTATCGAACACGGAATCTGAAGATTACACCATTAATATTTTACCGAATGCCCAGCCGGTTACAGCAGATTTTCAGCCGGATATGACCGGCATTTGTTCAGGAACGGTTCAGTTTCTGGATCGGTCCCTGAACGGGGCTACTTCCTGGTACTGGGATTTTGGCGATCCTGCTTCGGGAGTAAACAATACATCTACTTTGCAGGACCCCATACATATTTATCCGATCACGCCGGCCGGCAATTATACTGTTAAGTTAATAGCCTGCAAAGGAGCACAATGCGATACCATTATCAAAATAAATCTGATTACGACCACAGTGCCTTGCCAAACGTATTGTGCTTCTTCCGGACATTTTGGTGCGGGACGGTATATTAGTAAGGTGGCCGTTAGTACTATTAATAACGCCAGTGGCGCGGAGCCTAACGGTTACGGCAATTATACTTATTTAAAAACGGACCTGATGCTGGGTTTGCCAAACCCAATAGCGGTAGATATTATTAACTCCGGTGTATATATGTATGTTTTTGCCTGGATAGACTTTAATCAGGATGGCCAGTTTCAGGCGAATGAGCAGGTATTCAATAAACTGACGACCATGGGAGCTGGGGGAATTATACAGGCAGCTGGAAATATTACTTTGCCAGGCAATGCGCTTCCCGGACTTACCCGGATGCGCGTGGTAATGAGTAGTTCTCAGTATTTCACGAACCCTTGCCAAATGAATGCTACCAACGCAGAGGTGGAAGATTACCTGGTTAATATTTTGCCGAACCCGTATCCTGTTGTTGCTGATTATACGGCTAATATGGGGTCAATTTGTCAGGGTTCGGTACAGTTTTATGATGCTTCACAGAATGGTGCTACTTCGTGGTATTGGGATTTTGGGGATCCTGCTTCGGGAGCTGCAAATACCTCAACGCTGCAAAACCCAATCCATACTTATTCTACCACTGCTGCCGGAAGTTACGACGTAACGTTTGTTGCCTGTAAAACCGGCGTGTGCGATACACTGCTTTATTCGAAATCAGTGAATATTTCGGTTCCTTGTAATTATTATTGTATCAACACCAATAATACAAATACCGGTCAATGGATCGGAAATGTAACTATCGGGAATATTAACAATAATACCGGGGCTGAAGTGTATGCTTACGGGAATTATACTTATCTGAATACATTCGCCCATGCGGGAATGGGCAATATTCCGGTTTCAGTTACGCTGGGAAAAAGTGCCGGAGCAGCAGAATATATCACGATCTGGATCGACTTCAACCACGATAATATTTTTCAGCAACGTGAACAGGTGTTTAATATGCAGGCTGTACTTTCCAATAACGAACTGGTGGCCTCGGGTTCTCTTGTAATTCCGGGAAAAGCACTTCTGGGGCCTACCAGGATGAGGGTTCTGATGCGTACGCCTGGAGGAATAAATGATCCATGTCCTTCCTGGTATCCAGATATTGAAGTAGAAGATTACACGATCATCATCGTTCAGAATCCAGCTCCGCCGGTATCGGACTTTAGCGTGAGCACTATGACCCCATGCTATAGTACGGTTAGTTTTTCTGATTCCACAACCAACACACCAACTTCCTGGAGCTGGAATTTTGGAGATCCGAATTCAGGTGCGGCCAATACATCTACGTTGCAACACCCGCAGCATACATTCTCGGCACCTAGTTTATACACCATTACCCTGGTTACCACCAATGCTTTTGGCAGCGACACACTGGTTAGAACGAACTATATCAATTATGATCCGACGAATGCTGCTTGCCAAACTGTTCTGATGCCGGTATCCGGAACTTTGGTGCAAAATAATTTCTGTTCCGGTTCGCTCTACGACGATGGCGGACCTTCTAATTTTTATTCCAATAATGTGAATGGTACCGTGGTGATAGCCCCACCAAATGCGGCTACCGTTTCTATTACCTTTACACAATTTAACGTAGATACGCCCGGCGATGTGCTGAAGATCTTTGACGGGCCGGACACCACTGCCAATCTGATCGGAACGTATTACCCTACACCAGTCTGGGGGCTTGCTCTTCCGAATAGTGGAGCTCCTATAACTTCCACCGGCGGAGCCATGACCATTCAGTTTATTTCCAACAGTTCTTCTCCGTTAAACGGTTTTAGTGCCACCTGGAACTGCAATTACCCCAATACAGATCCGCCGGTATCAGCCTTCAGTGCCAATTCCGTGAATCCATGCTACGGTATAGTGAGTTTTTCTGATTCTACGATTAATACGCCAACTTCCTGGTTATGGAATTTTGGTGATCCGAATTCAGGTCCGGCCAATACTTCTTCGCTGCAAAACCCAACGCATGCGTTTTCAGCGCCTGGTTTATACACCATTACCTTGGTCACCACGAATGCTTTCGGTAGCGATACTTTAGTCAAAACCAATTATATTAATTACAACTCAACAAACGTTGCCTGCCGAACTGTTCTGATGCCTGTGTTGGGAACTTTAGTGCAAAATAATTTCTGTTCCGGCGTAATTTACGACGATGGGGGGCCAACGGGCGCTTACAAGAATAATGTGAATGGTACTGTTGTGATCGCGCCGCCAAATGCTGCTTCGGTTTCTCTTTTCTTTACTTATTTTGATGTAGATACTCCCGGCGATGTGGTGAGGATCTACGATGGAGCAAATACGGCATCGCCGCTGATCGGAACGTATCATACCTTGGGGAGCGGACTGCCGAATAACGGTGCTGCTATCACTTCTTCCGGTGGTGCAATCACTATGCAGTTTATCACCAATAGCTCTTATACTTTGAACGGGTTTATTGCTAACTGGCAGTGTAATTTACCGTCGGGAACTCCGGAAGATCTGGAGGAGAAGCTGTTTGAAATTTACCCGAATCCGAGTACCGGCCTAATTAACTTAACGTTGAAACAGAACCAACCGGAACCGTTCAACCTGGAAATTACGAACGTGCTTGGTCAGGTACTGATTAAAAAGCCAGTGAAGTTTTTAGACTCTGAACCGCAGCAACTGGATCTGAGCAAACTTGGAAAAGGGGTTTACTTTATCAAAATTCGCAACGATAAGTTTTCCGGGATTAAAAAACTGGTGCTTGAGTAGATAGCAGATTGGGTTTCTGAATACTGTTGAGTTCCGACTTTTTCAGGTGAAATCCATAGCGTTTTCTGCTCAAATTAAAGCAAAAAAGTCCCGCTGGAATCTCCAGCGGGACTTTTTATTTTTTCGGGCTAAAACCCTACCGTTTTTATTCCGGTCTCGGAAAGGCAACATCCAGGTTTTTGAATGCGATTTTATCATCTTCCATCACGGCTTCTACCACCGAATCTTTGCTGATCTTGCCGGCCAGGATCTCCTTACTCAGTTCGTTCAGCACCATGCGCTGCAGTACGCGTTTCAGCGGACGGGCGCCGAAAGTAGGATCGTAGCCTTCGCGGCCCAAAAAGTCGAGCACTTCGTTTGTAGCTTCCAGGTGAATGCCGTTCTCTTCCAGGCGGTCCTGAATTTGTTTGAACTGAATGGTAACGATCTTGCGCAGCTCTTTCTGGCTCAGCGGACGGAACATGATCAGCTCATCAATACGGTTCAGGAATTCCGGACGAACGGTTTTCTTTAGTTGCTCAAAAACTTCTTCTTTGGTCCGCTCGATCACTTCTTCTTTATTGCCTTCGTTCATCAAGCTGAAATTCTCCTGAATGATGTGCGCGCCAATATTCGAGGTCATAATAATGATGGTGTTCTTGAAGTTCGCGATGCGGCCTTTATTGTCGGTTAATCTACCATCATCTAAAACCTGCAGCAGAATGTTGAACACATCCGGGTGCGCTTTTTCAATTTCATCGAGCAGAATTACCGAGTACGGTTTCCGGCGCACGGCTTCCGTTAACTGACCACCTTCGTCGTAACCCACGTAGCCCGGAGGTGCACCAATTAAACGGCTTACGGCGTGTCGTTCCTGGTACTCGCTCATGTCTATCCGCACCATGGCGTTATCATCGTTGAACAGATATTCGGCCAATGCCTTGGCTAATTCAGTTTTACCAACCCCGGTCGTTCCCAGGAAAATGAATGAACCAATCGGGCGTTTCGGGTCCTGCAAGCCGGCGCGGCTGCGGCGTACGGCATCGGAAATAGCGGCGATGGCTTCTTCCTGACCGGCCACCCGTTTGCCCAGTTCAGCTTCCAGGTGCAGCAGTTTTTCGCGGTCACTCTGTAGCATTTTGCTTACCGGAATTCCCGTCCATTTGGCTACCACGCTCGCAATGTCTTCGGAAGTTACTTCTTCTTTCAGCATCGGGTTGGCGTCCTGGTTTTCTTCTACGGCTTTCTGCAGTTCGGCCAGGTGTTTTTCGGCTTCCTGAATTTTACCGTAACGCAACTCGGCTACGCGGCCGTAATCGCCGGCGCGTTCGGCTTGTTCGGCTTCCAGTTTGTATTGCTCAATGTTTTCTTTTTCCTTCTGAATTTCGCCGATAACGCCTTTTTCGTTTTCCCATTTGGCTTTCAGGTCGTCGCGTTTGGCGCTCAGGTCGGCAATTTCGCGGCTCAGATTCGCTTCCTTGTCCTTGTCGTTTTCCCTTCTAATGGCTTCGCGTTCGATTTCCAGCTGCATGATGCGGCGGTTCAGTTCGTCGAGTTCCACGGGCAACGAATCGATCTCGATGCGTAGTTTCGCGGCCGCTTCATCCATTAAGTCGATGGCTTTATCCGGTAAAAATCTATCGGAAATGTAGCGGCTCGAAAGTTCTACGGCGGCAATAATGGCATCATCTTTAATGCGCACGCCGTGGTGCAGTTCGTACTTATCTTTGATACCGCGAAGGATCGAAATCGCGTCCGGAATGTTTGGTTCATCGACCATTACCGACTGGAAACGGCGTTCTAAAGCCTTGTCTTTCTCGATGTATTTCTGATATTCTTTCAGAGTGGTGGCGCCAATAGCATGCAGTTCGCCGCGCGCCAAGGCCGGCTTTAGTAAATTCGCTGCGTCCATGGCGCTTTCGCCACCAGCACCGGCGCCGATCAGGGTGTGAATTTCATCGATGAAAAGCACGATCTCGCCTTCTGAATCTACCACTTCCTTTATAACCGCTTTCAGTCTTTCTTCAAATTCACCTTTGTATTTCGCGCCGGCCACGAGCAAGCCCATATCCAGGGAGAAAATGGTCTTCGATTTCAGGTTTTCGGGCACGTCGCCGGAAACAATGCGTTGCGCTAAACCTTCTACAATAGCGGTTTTACCAACGCCGGGTTCACCTAAAAGTACCGGGTTGTTTTTACTCCGACGGCTCAGGATTTGCAAAACTCTGCGAATTTCTTCGTCGCGGCCAATTACCGGATCTATTTTACCGGCCTGGGCCATTTCGTTCAGGTTTTTGGAATAGCGTTTCAGGGAATTGTATTTGGCTTCGGCGTTCTGGTCGGTAACTTTTTCGCCGCCGCGTAATTCCTTGATAGCTGCCTTCAAATGCTTCTCGGTAAAGCCGGTATCTTTCATGAGCGTGGCCACGTTGTCGGAGCCTGCCATGATGGCCAGCAGCATGTGCTCGATGGTTACAAATTCGTCGTTGAATTCCTTCAGGTAATTGGTGGCTTTTTGTAAAGCTGCTGCGGCCGCATTGCTTAAATACGGACTTCCGCCGCTTACTTTGGGGTAAGCCGCCACGATCTGGTCGAGTTTGGTATTGAGGATATTTTGGTTTACGCCCAGTTTTTTGATCAGGAAGGACGTAACGTTTTCGTCGGTTTGCAGGATGCCTTTTAACAGGTGGCCGGTTTCTACTGCCTGCTGCTGGTTGCCGCCGGCAATCTCAGTTGCCTTTTGAATAGCTTCCTGAGATTTAATGGTATAATTATTAAAGTTCATAGTTTTTATCCGATTTATGATACCGTTTCTGAGCGTTTAGCAAACTACTTTCCAAAGGCAAAATTTGTTTAAATCCGGAAAAAATGACAGCTTTTGTTGTGGTTGGAATATGAATTTCAGACTTTATGACCAGTAAATGGTTGCAAAGGACTTACAATTCGCCAGAATTTGGAAGGGTTGGCTGTCCCAGTTTCTCCAGGATCTGCAGCATTACATGATAAACTTCGCGCAAGTGTTCCGGGCTGATCAAGGCAAGGTCGAGGTTGAAAGTAAGTAAGTTCCGGGCGTTTGGTTTGTCGTGTTCGTGGCTGAGTTTTAGTTCGCAATCCGGGTATTTGAGGAGCGTTTGCCGGATGGTTTCGTCTGCGAAAATGCGCTTTAATTTTTCCGGATTGCTGGCTTTAATGATGAATGTTTTGTCGAATTCCGGATAACCCAATTCCACGTCTTCCAGGCCCAGAATTTTGCCAACTTCGTTTAGCCAGTTTTGCGGATACAAGTGAAATTTCAGCTCCGAATTATTTACCGGCGCCATAAACGTAGTAGTTTCAAAACCGCCTTCAAAGCCGCCGCCCAGGTCAATGTCAATATCGAAATAAACCTGATGATCTTGCTGGTTGATCTGGGCGCTGTATTCCAGAATTTCGTTTTGTTGGTGCATGTCGGCAGCAATTTGCTGCCAGATCTCATTTTCGCTTTCGCCGCTGAATTGCCGGAGATTTTCCATAGTAATTTTGGGTTGGTAAAGAATAGCGTTTTGCGAAACTACGCAGGGCTTGGTAAAAAGATTGAAAACGGTAGGGAAAGGCATAAAAAAAGTCTGGCCAAAACCAGACTTTTCGGGAGTAAAACTATAGCGTTTTTATTTATCAACCGGTTCCATTTGCTTACGCATGAGGCTGGCGAGCATGGAATCGGGCATCATGTTGCCTTGTGCTACGTGCATTTTGGCTTTAGTGGTTGGCAGAATGCGTTTTTCGCCTTTTATCAGGCCTTCGTAGGCGGCTTTGGCTACATCTACCGGCGAATCGAGGTCGGAGTGGGCAACTTTGGTGTTTTCGGCGCCGGCTACTTTAAAGAAGTTGGTATCGGTAGCGGCCGGGCAGAGAATGGTTAAGCTCACGCCTGAATCCTGAATTTCATTCTGCAACGCTTCGGAAAAAGAAAGTACGAAAGCCTTGCTAGCG
Source organism: Adhaeribacter terreus (assembly GCF_042657365.1). Taxonomy (NCBI): domain Bacteria; kingdom Pseudomonadati; phylum Bacteroidota; class Cytophagia; order Cytophagales; family Hymenobacteraceae; genus Adhaeribacter; species Adhaeribacter terreus. The sequence continues at coordinate 403,753 of NZ_JBHSKT010000001.1, forward strand.
GCATAAACCGAAAGAAGTGGAATGGGCATAAAAGCGGCTTCGGAAGCTACGTTCAGGATCTTTCCGGAACGGCGGTTGAGCATAAATGGCAGGTATAATTTGGTTAAATGCGTAAGCGAAGCAATGTTCAGCTGTATCAGTTCGAGTTCTTTTCGCAGGTCGGTTTGGGCGAAAAAACCATGTTCGCCGAAGCCGGCATTATTTACCAGAATGTCTATTTCAAGGTCCTTTTTTTGCGTTTCGGCAAAAAGCTGATCCGGGCTGCCCGGCTGGCTCAGATCGCAGGGAATGGTCATGATATCGGCCTGCGGAAATTCGTTGCGGATCTGTTGGGCGGCGCCTTCGAGTTTTCCGGCATAATGCGCTACCATAATAATTTTGTAATTATCGCGGGCAAACAAGCGGGTCAATTCGTAACCAATGCCGCTGGAAGCGCCGGTTATTAAAACGGTTTGGGTTGAAGTCATAAGCATGGTTATTTAAATGTAAGACGTTTGCTTTTTACTGCCTGGCAGGCTAAAGGTTTTGTTTGCAGATCAACGCCCGCTCATAAACACGCCAAAAACGAGCATCATCAGGAAAATAGCGACGTAAAAAACCAGGAAAACTGCGGTGAGAATTCCAAAGAACTTAAGGAAAGATTTCAGGCGGCCGAAAGCAGCGGTAAAATCGAATTGTACGTTATTGCGCAGCGCATTTTGGGTTTTGGTGCCGAACTGATAAAGGTAAAGCGAGGGGAAAAAATAAAGCAAGGCAATCAGTAAAATGTAAGCGCCCATAGCGATGGAAAAAGCGCCGGAAGCAAACGGATTTTCGCCGTTTTCAGGCATCTGGTTACGGCCCATAAAGTTCATGAACGTACCAATGAAAAAGGCGCCAACTACCATGAAACCTATCAATACAAAACCCACAATGCCCAGGAATTTTGCCCATTTTGCAGATTCGGAAAGGTAGTTTTTGATCTGGGCGTTTACCTGGAGGGTTTCTTCATGCAGCGGGTTTTCAGAAGCCATTTCGTAGTTTTCCATCGTCGTTCAGGTATAAGTTCAGAATTTGAAAACATTGACATTTATTCAAAAAACAAGGTTGGGGAATTAGTTTTTCAGGCGCTGCGCACTTCGCTTTTAAATACTTCGGCGTAATGATCGGCTAAGCGGGTTGGCTCCGGAAGTTTGTGTTTAATAGCAGTTTTTAAGGCAATTTCGGTAGCGTTTTCCAGGTCCATTAAATGTCCGGGCGATACAAAAACCGGCTTCACTTTTTCTTTGGTGCGCAATACGTTGCCTATAATTTCTTTCTGGTGAATGATAGGAGTGGTGGCGCCTTTTTCCGGACCGGGTTCTTCGTATTTTCCGGCAAGAATTTTCTTGGCCACGCCCAAAGTCGGTTTGTTCAACAAAACTCCAAGCTGGCTGGCAATTCCTAACCGGCGCGGGTGGGCAATGCCGTGGCCGTCAACCATAATTAAGTCGGGTTTGGTTTGTAGTTTTTCGTAGGCTTTCAGCAAGTTCGGGCTTTCGCGAAAGGCTAAAAATCCGGGAATGTAAGGCAATTCCACTTCGCCGTAATGGTAAACTTTTTCCAGTATTTCCAGCTCCGGCCAGCTCAGTAAAACAAACACCGACAGGATATTTTCACCAATAAAAGAAGAGTCGCAGCCGGCAATGGTTTTCAGCTCGAAATCCGGTTTCCGGATGATCACTCTTTGCCGCATTTCATTTTGCTGCGCCGTAAGTTGTTTCACCAATCCGGGGTCGGGCGGCGGATATTGCTGGTACCAGGCCATTTTTTAATGTGCTAATAATTTAATGTGTTAATGAATGTGAGCTTGTCTGATTCTGAATTTGGGAATACGGAATTCTGAGTTTTTTACCTGAAAAGCCTACCATTTTACTTGAAAAGTATTTGCAAATGCGTAGTCTGGAATTTTTCTATTCTGAAATCTCCTCCCTGATTCAATCATTCCAATTACGCGCTGCACGGAATTCGCAGGTCTATGAAAAGGACCTTCCATTTACCGTTTATCTGGCCGAAGTGGAACTGGTAGGAGGTGGAGGTTTGCACTACGGTTTTTTGCACGAGCGGCAGCGTTTTTTCAATGTTTTGCAATTCGTTTTCGGGCAGGCTGGCGTATTTGTGTATTTCCGTTTTGCGGAAAGCTTCGGCATCGGCGGCAAAACAACCTTCTTTGGTATAGCCGGAGTTGCCGCCGGTCTGGCCTTCGCAGTTAAAACCGGGCAGGGCTTCTTCTTTTAATTTGCAGCTTTGCAGGCCATCTTTTATGGTAAAAAACGAACGGCCCTGAAATTCGCGTTTAAATTTCCGAATATCTTTTACGAGGGTCATTTTAGGCATGGCACCCGGGTTTTCAATAATATAAACGCCGCGTTCCGAATCTATAAAATGGTTGAACGCATCGGCATCTTCGTTAAAAACCGCCGACTGGAACTGGATGAAAAACGCTACGAATTCGGTTTGCAGTTTAACTTTTACGGTGTCGCGGCCATCAATTTCGCCCTGCACTACCGGCGTTTCAACGGCCACGGTTTCCTCATCTTTCGAGCGGTTTTCGATCTGGTCGGAGCCTTCGCAGGCAAAAAGCAGTGCGGGAAGCAGAAAAAGTAAATATCTGATCTTCATAGCGAAAGGGTTTGCAAGTTTGGTACGGTTAAAATTGCAAAGTAGTTGAAAGAAATTGCCGGCTCCGACTTTTTCGACCCCAAACCCTACCGTTTTTTTACTGCAGAATTCTTTGGAAGCCATATGAAAAGTGACAAAGATCATGGTTTCAGCTGACGGGCATTTTAAGAATGTAAAACCGCTTTCAGGACCTTTGTATTGTACATTTTCCGCACAAAGATGAACACTTTAAAACAACTGATCGAGAAATATAACCAGCCCGTTCCGCGCTATACCAGTTACCCAACCGTACCGTTCTGGGATTCGGCTTTGCCCGATAAAAACCGCTGGCAGGCCATTGTAAAAGACACGTTTCAGGCTACCAATTCTAAAGAAGGCATTAGTTTATACCTGCATTTGCCGTTCTGCGAAAGCCTTTGTACGTACTGCGGCTGCAATAAACGCATAACGAAAAACCACGGCGTAGAACCGGTTTACCTGCAGGCAATCCTGAAAGAATGGAGCATGTACCGCGAAATTCTGGAAGAAAAACCGGTGATCCGGGAAATTCATTTAGGAGGAGGAACGCCAACTTTTTTCAGCCCCGAAAACCTGACTACGTTGCTCACTAAATTGCTGGAAGGGTGTGATATTCACCCAAACCACGAATTTAGTTTTGAAGGTCACCCGAATAATACCACCCGCGAACATTTGCAGGCTTTGTACGACTTGGGTTTCCGAAGGGTAAGTTACGGCGTGCAGGATCTGAGTTTGAAAGTTCAGCAGGCCATTAACCGCATACAGCCTTTCGAGAACGTGAAAAACGGTACCGAAATGGCGCGTGAAATTGGTTATACTTCTGTGAACTTCGATCTGATCTACGGCCTGCCATTCCAGACTTTGGAAAGCATAAAAGATACGTTTGAGCAGGTTATTACGCTTTCGCCGGACCGGATTGCGTTTTATAGTTACGCGCACGTGCCCTGGAAAGAAAAATCGCAACGGGCTTATTCGGAAGAAGACCTGCCGCAGGACGAAGAGAAATTTGCGCTTTACGAACTGGGCCGCGAAATGCTTTTAGAAGCCGGTTACCACGATGTGGGAATGGATCATTTTGCGAAAGCGGAGGATGACCTTTACGTGGCCAAACTTGAAAACCGCCTGCACCGAAATTTTATGGGTTATACCACCAACAATACCAAATTGCTGATCGGGTTGGGCGTTTCTGCGATCAGTGATGCGTTCTACGGCTACATGCAAAATGTAAAAACGGTAGAAGAATATTACGCGCTTTTGAAAATGGAGGAATTACCGATTGTGAAAGGTTATTTCTGCACCGACGAAGACGTGGAAATGCGCAGCCACATTCTGAATATTGCCTGCACCGGCCGTACAAAATGGATTTCTGAGCCGGAATGTGCGCAATTAAACCCGGAAATTCTGCTGCATTTGCTGGATCTGAACGCCGACGATTTGATCGAATTAGGAAACAACGGTTTACAGGTTACCCCACTCGGAAATCGTTTTATCCGCAACATCTGCAACGCTTTCGACCTGAAAATGCGGGCTGCAAACACCCAGACTGGCGCGGCGGAAAAAATGTTCAGCAAAGCAGTTTAAGGTTGAATTGCTAAATAGTTTAATGGTTAAAGTGTTGATTGTGAAATCTGAAGTGTAGGGTTTAAACCCTACGCGAAAACAAAAACGCTATACTTTTCACGTGAAAAAGTATAGCGTTTTTGCATTTAAGTAAAGCCGGAATCCTTTCAGGAAGTTCTGATTTTTTTATAGATCCGGATGGCCAGCATCAATATTACGCCAAATAATACCAGCCCGATTACGCCCCAGATAAAATTCAGGCTGTTCTTCAGAACCACCAGAAATACAATGGCAAACAAGAACAGCGTGGCTACTTCGTTCCAGATGCGGAGTTGCGTGGACGTTTGTTGTACCAGGCCATTTTGCTGCTGTTTAAAAATACGCTGGCAGCTGAAATGGTACAGAAACAAACCAGCTACAAACGCAATTTTCAGCCAAAGCCAACCCGGAATATGCTGAAAACCGGTATATAAATAAAGCATCCAGACGCCGAAAATAAGCGTGAGAATTGCCGAAGGCCAGGTAATACCGTACCACAATCGCTTTTGCATGAGTTTATACTGCGTTTGTAAAATGGTTTTTTCGGGCTCGGGTTTTTCGGCGGCTTCGGCAAAATAAATGAACAGGCGCACAATGTAGAACAGGCCGGCAAACCAGGTAACTACAAAAATGATGTGCAAAGCTTTTACGTAGAGGTACACTGCTTTTTATTAGAAATTAGAAATTCAAAATTAGAAATTACTAACGGAATTCAGACAGAAATATATTGCGGCAAAACAGTAGGGTTTTCCACCAAAAAACTGGCGGTTTCATTCAAACCAAATCCAGTTTGGGCTGTTTCTTTTAAAGTTGGTTTTTCAGGATCTGTAATTTATGACTTCAGAAATTTTTAATGCAACTATACCCATAACCGTTGGTGAAGTTACGCTTCCCGGCGATCTGATCATTCCGGAAAACGCTAAAGGGCTGGTCATTTTTTCGCATGGCAGCGGCAGCAGCCGGTTGAGCAGCCGGAATCGTTACGTGGCCAAAGTAATGCAGGACAAAGGCATTGCCACGCTTTTATTCGATCTGCTCACGCCCGAAGAAGATCAGGATTACCAGAAACGTTTCGAAATTCCGTTGCTTACCGAAAGACTGATCGCAGTGGCAGATTGGGCTTCGCAAAATGAACATACCCGTAATTTTTCTATCGGATTTTTCGGATCAAGTACCGGCGCAGCTTCGGCTTTGGGCGCTGCGGCAGCTTTGGGCGATAAATCAAAAGCTGTGGTGAGTCGTGGCGGCCGGCCGGATATGGCCATTCCTGTGCTGGCAAAAGTTACGGCGCCCATACTTTTGCTGGTTGGCGGCAACGATTATCAGGTAATAGAACTGAACCAGCAGGCTTACGACCACATGACCGGCATAAAAGAAATGAAACTGATACCGGGCGCCACGCATTTATTCGAAGAGCCGGGAACGTTGGAACAAGTTTCGGAACTGGCCGCTAACTGGTTTGAAAAATACCTTTAATACGGAAACTGTTTCTTGAAATTAAACCCCGAAAACCCATGATCAAAAACCGACAGGATGCCGCCAAAAGATTAACCGAAAGATTGCTGCAATATAAAGGCGAAGACGGTATTGTACTGGCCATTCCGCGCGGCGGGGTTCCTATTGGTGCTTACATTGCCAAAGAACTTGATCTGCCGGTGGAAGTGATTTTGTCGAAAAAGATCGGTCATCCGCATAATCCCGAATATGCCATTGGCGCGGTAAGCATGGATAGCATAGAGGTTAATGAAAGGCTGGATATTTCCCCGCAATATATAGAACAGGAAACGAGGAAAAATCAGGAAGAACTGAAACGCCGGTACCAGCTTTTCATGGGCAACCACAAACCAACAGAACTGCATAATAAACTCGTAATTCTGGTAGACGACGGGATTGCCACCGGCCACACACTCATGGCAACAGTGCTGATGATAAAAAAGCAGAACCCGAAGAAATTAATAGTTGCCGTACCAGTCGCTCCGCCATCGGCTATCGATGCATTCGAACCGCTGGTAGACGAATTGATCTGCTTAATGGCACCGCCAGGTTTCTATGCCGTAGGTCAGTTCTACGAAGATTTTCAGCAGGTAAGCGATGAGAAAGTTATTGCTGCGCTACAAGGAAATATTATCTGGTAAGTTTATCGCCTCCCAACCCTAACCCTAAAAAAGGATCAGGATTTACAGGACAATTGTTTGAACTTGGAATTATTAGAATCACAATTCCCTAATGGTAATTCTTAATTATTATTTCTCAATATCGCCAGCGCAGCGTCGCGCGTAAACCACATTAGCTAGAAAGCTAAACTTAAAAAAAGCTGACTACGAAGGTGAATGATGCCAGTTTCTGTGAGAGCGGCCTCCAAGCTTACCGGTGCCGTCAGGAAATCCGCAATGCGGCTAGGTAAGATTGCAGCCGCGAACGCAGAAACGAAGCCCGCCCGGCTTGAGGGAGAAAATTGCCGATGAAAGGTAAAAGCCAGATGTCTAGCAGAAAAGGTGCTTCAAACACGCTATCCTTTGTAGTTTAAAAACTGCTGCCCACCAACAAGATCCTTCAGAGCTACGCTCGCAATCTTCGCGCTCCCGCACTCAATTATGCTCAGGATGACAGGGAAAAAACGGTATCCTTTCTGGCCTGAAAACTCAATAGCAAACTTCGCTACCAACCCGATGAGATCTCTCCTAACGTCGAGATGACTGTAAAAAGCACTATAGCATTCAACCCTAAAAACACCTGTCTACAATTTAAAACCCTTCCCATTTAGCCATTTCCAAAAACTCCTTTATATTTGCCAACCGTTCTTGCTGCAATCTGCCCGAACGATTTTAACCATTTTTTCAGGAGTCAAAACGCTAGGTTTTTGTAGCGAAAAACTCATAATTAAAATTAAACTATGTCGAAAATTATCTATACCATTACCGACGAAGCGCCGGCATTGGCCACGTATTCATTCTTACCAATCGTTAAAAAATTTACCTCAGCCGCCGGCATCGAAGTTGAAACCCGCGATATTTCCTTGGCAGGCCGTATTCTGGCAACGTTTCCGGAAAATCTGAAGGAAGACCAGAAAGTAAACGACGACCTTTCTTACTTAGGCGAACTGGCCAAAACGCCGGAAGCCAACATCATCAAACTGCCGAATATTTCCGCTTCGGTTCCGCAGTTAGTTGCTGCTATCAAGGAACTACAAAGCCAGGGCTACAACATTCCGGATTACCCGGCCAACCCGCAAAACGATACCGAAAAGGAAGTAAAAACCCTTTACGGCAAAGTGTTGGGCAGTTCGGTAAACCCGGTTTTGCGCGAAGGTAACTCCGACCGTCGCGTGGCCGATGCAGTGAAACAGTACGCCAAAGCGCACCCGCACAGCATGGGTAAATGGTCTTCCGATTCTAAAAGCCACGTTTCGCATATGCAGGACGGCGATTTCTACGGTTCTGAAAAATCGGTTACTGTTGAAAATGCTACGGAAGTGAAAATTGAATTCGTGAGCAACTCGGGCAACACTTCTACTTTAAAAGAAGGCCTGAAACTGAAAGCCGGCGAAGTGATCGATGCGTCGCGCATGAGCGCCAAAGCGCTGCGCGAATTCTACGCCCGCGAAATTGAAGATGCCAAAGCCAAAGGTGTGTTGCTTTCTTTGCACCTGAAAGCCACCATGATGAAGGTTTCTGACCCCATTATGTTCGGCCACGCCGTTACCGTTTTCTTCAAACCGGTTTTCGAAAAACACGCAGCAACTTTCAAGGAAATTGGTTTCGATCCGAACAACGGTTTAGGCGATCTTTACAACAAACTGCCAAATCTTTCCGAAGAAAAACGCGCCGAAATAGAAGCCGATATCAAAGCGGTTTATGACAATGCGCCGGCTTTAGCCATGGTAGATTCTGATAAAGGCATCACCAACCTGCACTTCCCGAACGACGTGATCATCGATGCTTCCATGCCGGCCGCAATCCGTACTTCCGGCCAGATGTGGGGCGCCGACGGCAAATCGCACGATACCAAATTCATGATCCCGGACCGCAATTACGCCACCATTTACCAAGAAGTAATTGATTTCTGCAAAAAGAACGGCGCTTTCGATCCGAAAACCATGGGTACCGTACCGAACATCGGATTAATGGCGCAGAAAGCCGAAGAATACGGTTCGCATGATAAAACTTTCCAGATCTCCGAAGCCGGTAAAGTACGCGTTTCTGATGCGAACGGCAATGTTTTAATGGAGCACGACGTGGAAGAAGGCGATATCTGGAGAATGTGCCAGACCAAAGATCTGCCGATCCAGGACTGGGTGAAACTGGCTGTAACCCGTGCGAGAATTACCAATACGCCGGCCATTTTCTGGTTAGATAAAAACCGCGCCCACGATGCCAACCTGATCACGAAAGTTGAGAAATACCTGAAAGATCACGATACCAACGGCCTGGAAATTAAGATCATGAGCCCGGTGGAAGCCATGCGCTACACTTGCGAACGTGCTAAAAATGGTCAGGATACAATTTCCGTAACCGGTAACGTACTCCGCGATTACTTAACCGATTTATTCCCGATCTTAGAACTTGGTACTTCGGCTAAAATGCTTTCCATCGTTCCGCTTTTAGATGGTGGCGGCTTGTTCGAAACCGGTGCCGGTGGATCGGCGCCGAAACACGTTCAGCAGTTCCAGGAAGAAAATTACCTGCGTTGGGATTCTCTGGGTGAGTTCTTAGCCTTAGCGGTTTCCTTAGAAGATCTGGCGTACAAAACCAAAAACGAAAAAGCTGAAGTATTAGCCGAAGCCCTGAATAAAGCCAACGCCGAATTCCTGGAAAAAGATAAGTCGCCGGCGCGTAAAGTTGGTGGCATCGATAACCGTGGTTCGCATTTCTATTTAGCTATGTATTGGGCCCACGCCTTAGCCGAGCAAACCAAAAATGCCGAACTGAAAGCTGCTTTCGAACCGCTGGCCAAAGCCATGGCCGAAAACGAAAATAAGATTGTGCAGGAACAAATAGGTGCACAAGGCAAAGCAATTGATATGGGCGGTTACTTCCACCCGGATGCAGCTAAAGTTGAAAAAGCCATGCGTCCATCAGAAACCCTGAATGCGCTGATCGGTTAATTTCCGGATTTAGATTTTATTGAAAAAGGCTGTCTGGTTTGTTTCGGGCAGCCTTTTTTTGTGTGTTGCGTGGGTAGAGAGGCGATGCATCGCCTCTCTACCCACGCAACACGTTTTTTTACATTAAACCATAAATATTCAATGCAATCAGAAAGCAGTTTGCCAGAATTATAGCATAAACAAGTACCCTTAAAAGAAGATTGTCAATAGTCAGACTTCCCAATAAAATGGCGCTTGCTACTGATAGAATAATGGATAATAGCGGAACCAGAACAGGGTTATCCGAAAAAATCATAAAGTCTGCAAAATGCGCATTTCTTTCCTGATGATTTGGGTATTTGTTAAAAACGAAGATCCATAAGCAAAAAGCATAAAGCGGAAATAAGAACAACAATATTCCAGCGATCAGTTTTTGCATGTTTGTATGTTTATGCTTCAAATACAGGTGATTATCCATATTTTCCCTGAATTTTTACTTGTTATTTTTCAACTCACATTTTGCCACGATTTTTTCTGTCTAAAAGCCTACCGATTCTTTGCAGTTTTAATACTTTTTAGTTCAATCTGAAGAATGTTTACGCTTGTAAAATTTTCTTAATAATTCTACAATTGCTCCTGCAAAAAATGCTGAAAATATGGCCAGGAGAAGCCCGTTTGCGGTTAACCAATAAAAAACCAATCTGGTCGTAAAGAAGAATACGGCGAGACTAACCAAAATTAAAGTATGCTTTTTTGATTGCGATGCATCCTTAAGGTTATGCTTTAAACCATAAAGTCAACAACAGGTTTCGTACAAATTAAAAAAGGGAAGCTGCAAATGCAACTTCCCTTTTTACTTTTTTAGCGGATTTCGATACCGTTTTAGTAACCAAATACTTCTTTCAGGCTCAGTTGTTCTACTTTGCCGTATTTTGCTAGTTCTTTAAAGTTCAGGCGGTCTTTCGAACCAATTACCAGAATCGCTTTTGGCTGGCCTTTTACGTTTTCAGCCTGGAATTTCTTCACGTCGTCCATGGTCATGGCGTTTACGTCGGTGAAGATCTCGCGGCGGATGTCGTAGTCGATGCCCAGTTTCTTGGCGCGCTCGTAGTTGAACAGAATTCCTGATTTGGTAATGCGTTCGGTGGCAATGTTGTTGCGGATCGAAGCTTTTGCGTTCTGCAGATTCATTTCAGCAACCGGCATTTCAGCTAATAAAGCATCCATACCCGCCATAGCTTCCGGCAGTTTATCGCTCTGCGTACCAATGTAAGACATAATGTAATTGGCACGTTCTTTCTTCGAGGCGTTGTTGTAGCGGGAATTTACCGAGTAAGCCAAGGCTTTGGATTCGCGCAGTTCCTGGAAAACGATAGAGCCCATGTTGCCGCCGAAATACTCGTTGTAAAGCTGCACGGTTGGTACCATTTCCGGGTTGTAGTTCTGGCCTTTGGTCAGGAAAATGATCTCGGCCTGCACCATGTTGTAATCTACCCAGTAAACTTTGTTTTGCTTGATATCCTGCTCTTTGAATACTTTTTCGGCAGGAGCTGGTTTTAAAGTAGCCGGTAAAATGCGGCCTTCGTTCAGGGTTGAAACCAGTTTGCTTTCAGTACGAGGACCGTAGTAAAGCACGCGGTGCTCATACGTCGGAATGCTCTTGATCATGCTAACCAGTTCTTCCGGCTTGATCTTTTTCAGCTCTTTCTCTGGAATAACGTTTGTGAATGGGTTGTTTTTGCCATATTTCGCATAGTTCACCAAACCCTGGCTCAGAATGATCTGCTTGCTCAGTTTAGCATCTGCACGGCTTTTCAGCGTACCATCTACTAAGTCTTTCAGGGCTTTTTTATCTGGTTTGGCATTTTTCAGGAAGTTTTCGAACAGGCTTAAACCGGCGTCGAAGTTTTCGTCCATGCCGCGCAGCGAAACATAAACCTGATCCTGCGAAGAGAACACATCGAAAGAGCAGCCCAGTTTGTAGAATTCCTGCTGCATCTGTTCTGCCGTCAGTTTATCGGTGCCCAGGTATTTCAGATAGTTTACTGCAAGGCCCAGTTTCGGATCGTTGTTGGTGCCCATATCCAGGATATAGTACAGCTCGAACAGCCCGTTTTCTTTATTGCGCGAATAAAGCACCGGAACATTGTTTTTCATGTTCAGCTGCTGAATATCTTTCTTGTAGTCCACAAAAACCGGCTGAATTTCTTTCGAATCAGCAGACATTACGGTTTTGTAGAATTCAGATTCTACGCCGCGGTTGGCAGGAACCGGCGTGATCACTGGTTTGTCAACTTTTTGTGCGTTCGGGTCTTTTCCGTTGCGTTTGTAAACTACTACGTAGTTATTGCCATAATATTTGTTGGCAACATCTACAATATCTTTCTTAGTAAGCTGCGCGAATTTGTTATCCAGGTTCACGTAATCTTTCCAGTCCATGTTGGCCACAAAAGCCGTAACGAAAGCATCGGCGCGGGAAGCATTGCTTTCGTATTCTTTCATACGGGAAATTTTCTCGTTATTAATAATAGCCGGGATCAGCCAGTCAGCAAACTGACCTTTCTTGATCAGGTCGATCTGGCCGAGTAATAATTTCTGTGCATCTTCCAGCTTCTGACCCTGACGAGGCGAAGCGTAGAGCATATGCGAAGAATAATCGTTGTTGATGTCGGCAAAAGAAGCTGCGTTCAGAACGGCCTGTTTCTGGTTCAGATTAATATCAATTAAACCAGCCTGGTCGTTGCTCAGAATACGGTCGATCATACGCAAGGCCAACGCATCTTTTTCTTTTACGCCCGGAAACCGGAAACCCATCATCACCATTTCAGCATCCGGACCCATTACTTCGCGTTTTATCGGCTCTGTAATAGGCTCTTCCATGGCTACCTGAAATGCAGGAACATCCTGCTTTTGCCAGCTGCCGAAATATTTGTCTATGGTGCGAATCGTTTGTTCCGGATCTAAGTCGCCGCTCAAACAAATAGCTACGTTGTTCGGCACGTAATATTTGTTGAAGTAATTTTTGATCTCGGTAATAGAAGGGTTTTTGAGGTGTTCAATAGTACCGATGGTAGTTTGCGTGCCGTACTGATGCTGCTGGTATAAAGCGGCATTCATGGCTTCGTAAACCTTCCGGAAATCGTTATCTAAAGTACGGTTCTTCTCTTCGTAAACGGCCTCCAGCTCGGTGTGGAATAAACGCGGCACAACTTCCCGGAAACGTTCGGCCTGGATCATTGCCCAACGTTCCACTTCATTTGCCGGAATATCGTCTACGTAAACCGTTTGCTCTACCGATGTATAAGCGTTGGTACCTTTTGCACCAAGGCCGCTCATGGCTTTATCGTATTCGTTAGGAATGGCATATTTTGCCGCTACGCCCGAAACGCTGTCGATCTGGTGGTAAATTTTCTTGCGTACAGCCGGATCAGTTTGTTGGCGGTATTTTTCGTAAAGCGCTTCGATCTTATCGAGCTCCACTTTTTCGGTAGCCCAGTTTTGAGTTCCCAATTTAGAAGTGCCTTTGAAAACCATGTGTTCCAGGTAGTGCGCCAATCCGGTTGCGTTGGCCGGGTCGTTTTTGCTACCCGCTTTTACGGCTACATAAGTCTGAATACGCGGCGCATCTTTGTACTGCGTAATGTAAACTTTCAGGCCGTTGTCTAAGGTATAAATACGGGCTTTCAGCGAATCGCCGGGCACACTCTCGAACGTGTAGGTTTTCTCGGCCGGTTGGGTAGTAGTTGTGGCAGAAGTTGCCTTATTTTGGGTTTCGCTGGTTTTGCACTGCGTAAACAGCATGGTACCCAGCACTAAACCCAGATAAATAGGTTTTTTCACGGAAATAGACAGGTTTTTAGAGATGAAGGTTTTTAACAGGTCAAATATAATAGAATATACCGGTTTTTAAAGAGAACACTATAAAATAGCCCGTTTTGGTACATTATGGACGGTTAAGTGATTTTGAGTTTTTCAGTTCAAAAGGATAGCGTTTTTTATATCGTCATTTCGACGATAGGAGAGATCTCATTAAGTTGGTAGTTTCGTAAGCTATTGACTTTTATGGCTTGAAAGGATACCGTTTTTTATAGTCAGCTTACTACCTTTGATCATTTGCTGAATTGCTTTTCACTTACTTCTCTGTTCTTTTTGTCTTGATACAAAAAGAACCAAAAAAATCAAGTCAAAGCGGAACTCGCTGACCGCTCAAACAACTCTTTGACAAAAGGCCACCGTGATACTTCTCTTCTTCGTAGCAAACGAAGCAGTGCCTATATAGTAGGTTGTAGTGGCTTTGCCAGCGGCAAAATTTGCTTGTACTTCGTAGCTTTTGTTGATCGTACTCCGCTGCGCGTTCGAGTGTTTAAGTTGAATAAAGCAGGGAAAAAAGCTCCCCGCCTGGACAGGAGGGGTTGGGGGTGGTTGATTTTCGGGCTGAAGTATAACGGCATAATCATGCAGCTAATTAAAAGCTGGGCGAATGAACCAATTCTATAAAATCATCCATTCATTCCTTACTTAAAAAAACGCTATGCTTTCAGCACAAAAAAACCTTTAACGGAGAATCTGAAAAATTAACCAAATCTTTTTTTCTAAACCGGTTTGTTTTCTCTAATTTAGAATCCCGAAATTTAGTTTTACCATAAAAATATATAGCGTTTTCCTTATGAAATTCTTTTACTTCGCGGCTTTTCTGCTTCTTTTTACCTTGTCTGGTTTCACGCAAAAAACGGTAGTTACCGAAACCGAACAAAACATTAACGGCGTGCCGCGCAAAGGTCAGCAGATCAGCATTCAGCTCGATGCCAAACTGGTAGAGAAAGCCTGGGAAAATTACCTGAAAGAGAAAGTTGGTAAACTAACCAGCAAAAACATTCTTACCAGCAACAAAGGCATTTATACCATTGAGCAAGGTAAAATTGAAGCTGTAGCTTCTACGCCGCTGCGCATTGTTTCTAAAGTAGATGTAACCGAAGGCGGTACGCTGGTTTGGTGGAGCCTGGATATGGGCAGCGCCTACGTAAACAAAGATGCTACGCCACAGCAATACGAAGCCGCCGAAACCATTCTGCGCGATTTCGCCCGCAAACTTTACCGCGAAGATGTAGCCCGCCAGGTAATAGATGCCGAAAAAGTTTTAGCTAATACCCAGGCCGAAGAGCAACGCGTAATTAAAGCCGCCGACGAAATTAAACGCAACATTGAGAAGAACAAGCAGCGCCGCATAGAACTGGAAGCGGAACTTGCTCAAAATGCCCAGGAACTAAATCAGCTGAACCTGGATACCGAAAACAACCTGAAGCAACAAGCCACCGCCAAACAAAACGTAGAAAATATGCGTCAGGCGGTAGAAGTTGTAAAAAATAAAGTGAACCTGATCGAGTAGTAAAAACGCTATGCTTTCGGGCCGAAAAAGTAAAAAGCCTTCCTGAAAATATCAGAAAGGCTTTTTTTATGGCTGTAAAATCGGATCTATTTCATGTGTTTCCGGATCAGGTCGTCGGCAAATTTATCGTCTTTCCAACCCATAATGCGCACGTTTTTCTGCGGTTCAGCATTTAAAAACCACGTTTCCAGCATACGCTTTGCGGCCGGATATTTCTGCATGAATTCCTCTGAATCAGTGGCATCGAGCAAGCGTTCGCTGGGTTTGGCCGGCACGGTTACGATCTGGTACTCCAGCTCGCCGGCACTTTCTAAAAGTAACACGCCAAGCGGCATTACTTCCGTTACCGTACCGGTTTGCTGGCTTTCACTTAAAACCAACACGTGCAGCGGTTTACTATCGGGCGTGCGGGTAGACGGAATGAAACCGGCATTGGCAGGGTAGGGCAGAAAGCGCACAATTTTATCCTGCCCGGCTTCCTGCACCACCACAAATTCGTTCGTTTTCGGGCTGAACGCATATTCTCTCGCTGAACCGGCCGGCGTTTCAATAACCACCTGCACCTGTTTGCTTTCCGAAAAAGCGGGCAGGTTCTCGTAATTGGTCTTGCAGCCCGAAAACGCTATCAATATGAAGCCAAAAAGTACTTTTTTCATCTGAAACTATAGCGCTTCGTTCAGGGCTTTAAACGGATTCAGCATATTCAAACGCAAACTGAAACGGATATTCTGCTTAAAATCTTTGAAATTTTCCGGCGTATCGTTCACAAAGTTGCTGCCCGCAATAGGTAAATATAAGCTGAAAAAACCTTCACCAATGTTCAGCGCCAAACCCGTTCCATAAAATAAATCATCGAAACCACCAACTTTACCCAAATCCAGATAAGCACTTAGCGGAATAAATGGAATGTCAGTTTCCAGATTCAGCGTGCTCATCCAATCATTAGTAAACAACGGAATATAGTTTTTGAAAGCACCATCCGCATTATCGGTTTGGTCAGCCAATGCCCGGATTCCATCCGATTTCTGTGCCCGGTCCAGGAAGATGGTTTCTTTCAGATAATCGGGGCTGCCGCTTAAACCCATTGTGAAGAACCAAGGATTGTTTAAAAATTTCCCGCCAAAAGCCCGGGCGCTGAATTTCTTGTTTTTGCTCCAGTAACGTTCGTAGTTGGCGATGGCTTTAATACTATATGTAGCATCATTTACCCAGCTATGAGCGTGCAAACGCTGAAACTGCAATTGCAAACTCATATCCTGCAGTGCATTGTTTTTCCAGATGCGGTAATTCAACGTTTGGGCATTGTAATCCGGAGGTGTATGTAATTGATAAAATGCAATACCTCTTTCAAGATCTTCCCCAAAATTAATGGAAGGTAAGTGATTATTTATAAAAGTATATTTCGCCTCCAGTTGCTGGCGCGGGCTTCGGCCCGATTTCCGCTTGAAATTCAGCGTAAGCGAAGGCTCGTATTTCTCGAAATATTCGAAGCGCTGAAAGTTGAAACCGAGCAATGCCTGGCGCAGCAAATTGTTTTCGTGCGGCACCAGGTTATAATTGATATTGGCAATGCCGTTCACCTGGTTTTCGTGGAAGCTGTACATAGGCATTACCAGGAAATTGACACGCTTATAAAGCAGGCTGCTGTTGTAAAAAGCGGCCCCCAGCATAAATTTATCGGTGGTATTCGCACCAATTACCGGTAAAAAGTAAAGCTGTTTTTTATCGTACTGTTCAAAGCCGCCCAGTTTCTGCAACCGGAATTTTTCTGATTTTCTGAAAAGCCCGCTGGTTTTTAACTGGTTGTCGCGGCGGTTCAGTTCAGGCACTACATAATCCGGATCGATCACGTATTTTTCGGCTTGGGTGGTAGAAAATGCTATGGTTTCGGTGCCGGAAAATGGTTTGGTCCAGTGCTGTTCAAGTTTCTGGCCCTGCGCATCGAAAGCCGCTACTGGCACTGCTACCGGGTAGCCCGATTCGTTTTTAATGGTAACTATGCGGCCGGTTGGCCCCACATCTTCGCGCTGAATTTCTACATCAACCGGGTTGGTCGTTTTTATAATATTGCTAAAGAACCAATCCAGGTTTTCGCCGGTGCTTTTTTCAAAACTCCTTTGGAAATCTTCCGGATACGGATGTTTGAATTTCCATTCTTCGAAATACGCGTGCATGGCTTTATCAAATCGTTCCTGCCCTAAATAAGCCGCCAGGTATTTAAAAACCAAAGTAGATTTCTGGTACACAATGCCGCCGTAGTTCCATTTAGTATAATCGGCGGCGTGGTATTCTATCGGCTGATCGCTGCCGCGGCTGGCCGTTGCCTGGTAAAGCATTTCGTCGGTTATGGAAGCAGATACATTTTCCAGCCCGAAATGCTTGCGCAAACCAGCCGGAATGGAGCCATCTTTTTTGCCCTGTTCTGCGTTTTTGTCGTCGTCTATGCGGCTTTCAACATAAGAGTTCAGGCCTTCGTCCATCCAGGGGTGTTGCCTTTCTTCCGAACCCAGAATGCCGTAAAACCAGTTATGCCCCACTTCGTGGATAATAGCCGACGGAAAAGTAACCGTAACCATCGGGTATTCCATGCCGCCTACATTTTCGCCCAAAGCGCCATCTACGGCCGTGGCTGCACTGTACGGATATTCGCCTACGTGTTTGGAATAATAATAAACCGCATCGTTAATATCGTTTCTGCGTTTCAGCCAGCCATCCGCATTTTTGTTCAGGAACATCTGCCAGGTAATTACCGGGCGCTTCGATTCGGGAAGTTCCACGGTATCTTTCAGCACGTTAAACCGCTTATCAGCAAACCAGGCAAAATCGTGAATATTAGCTTGTACGTAATGCAGCGTTTTGATTTTAGGCGAAGAAGCGGGGATAGTCATATTGTTTCCAAAACTGCTTTTCTTCGCCGTTACGCCAGCCAGACTATCGAGGCGCGCCAGTTCCGAAAGGGTTTGAAGTTCGCCGGTAGCGCCAACGGTATAATTTTCCGGCAGCGTAATTTTTACATCAAACTTCCCGAATTCAGAATAAAATTCACCTTGGTCTAAATAAGGCATCTGGTGCCAGCCTTTGCGGTCGTAAACCGCCGGTTTCGGGTACCACTGCGTGATCTGATAAGATTGCTCTACATGCCCCAAACGCGAAATTGCACCCGGCACTTTTACCAGGAATGGCGTCCGGATAGTGATCTTTTCGCCGGGTTTCAGCGGTTCGTTCAGTATCAGTTTGGCAATATCTTCCTGCTCGTATTCGAGTTTTGCCGGCCGGCCGTTCACTTCAAAGGCCAGGTTGCTTATGTAGCCGCGGTCCTCTTTTTTAGCGAACTGTAACTTACGCGAACCATTCAGTACCATTTGCTTCGCCAGCGCCGTTTTGTTGTTTTTATAAGCGTTCGGCCACAGGTGAAAGTAAATGTAAGAAAGCTGGTCCGGCGAATGGTTTACATACTCAATTTCTTCGGTGCCACTTAATTCGTGCTTTTCATCGTTCAGCGACACATCAATTTTGTAATTAACTTCCTGCTGCCAGTAATTCTGGGCCATACCCAAACCGGGCAGTAATGACAGCGCAAAGGCTGCGAAAAGATTTTTCATAGTTTAAGGAGTTGCAAAAACAGAATTTAAAGTTAGCGGAATGTTGCCGAACATTTGTAGTTCCGCCGAATTTTATCTTCCTGTTTTGTTCCTTTCAGATGCAGCTCCAGGCTAAAGCGTTGCCTGAGTTTTTCCTCTCCAAAGCATACCGTTTTGCAAGCGCTTTCAGTTTTTTGTCCGGAAGCCATAGCGTTTTGAGAAGCAAGTAAAAAGCCGGCGTTCATTTATCAGAAACGCCGGCTCCGCAGTTTTTACATAGAAACCGATACCGTTTGGTACTTCACGATCTGCACATTTTTCCAATGGCCCATAATGCTATCGTGGCGATCTACCAAAATATCGATGGTGTTTTTCAGGCGTTTATTCATGGTGTCGCGCACAATATAAGTGCCATCCAGTTTCTCCGAAATACCGCAAACTTCTACCGTATCGCCGTAACTGATGGGGCCACCCCAGCGCTTCAGCAGGTTTCTTGATACTGCGATCCAACGGTGTCTGCGCACTTTCAGGTGATTGATCTTGGAGCCATCTGCGGTTATGAGGGGTTGAGAATCGGTTTGAGCTTTGTCTGGGAAATAAACCGAGGCGGAAACTTTATGAGAGAAAATTGGCAATTTCTGAACCATTTTCTTTATCGGGTTCAGTTTAATGTTTAACGGAAAATCAGTTTTAGAATACGTTAGTCGGGCCGGGAAGAAAGTGACCATTAGAAAAAACAGGCCAATAATTTTTTTTCGTACCATGTCGCTTCATTTTGTGAACACTTGTTTAAATTTTTCATGAACCTCTTTAACGGGCGCTTAAAAAATATGGTTGAACGAAGTTGGTATGGTACAATTTGTATAGATGCTGATTTTTTAGAACATTTATTGCAAAAATGGTATGTCTTTAGCCTTTAAAACTGCTTTTTCATGTGTCTGAAAAATTCAGGAATTTTTATAATATTCTTGTTAAAGTTCAATTAAAATGTTCTGCTTGCAGCTTTTATAAGGTGATTATGTTCCGGAAAGGAATTATCAAAGCAAATACTTCGGAAAAGCAGTGCAAAAATCTGCCAAGTTTCGTAAAAATTTCGGGCGGTAAAACGCTATGATTTTACCGCCCGAAACTAGGTTTACAGGCTTCGTAAATTACCGGTAACCGGCTGCCTGTAAATGAAATAATTCTGCGTAGCGACCGCCTTTCTGAAGAAGCTCCTCGTGCGAACCGATCTCTACAAATTGCCCGTTTTCGATTACCAGAATGCGGTCTGCCATGCGCACAGTAGAAAAACGATGGGAGATAAGTACCGCCGTTTTACCTTTGGTAAGTTCGGCAAACCGCTGAAAAACTTCGTGCTCGGCGCGGGCATCCAAAGCAGCGGTTGGTTCGTCCAGGATCAAAAGCTGTGCGTCGCGCATATAGGCTCTGCCTAGTGCAATTTTCTGCCATTCGCCACCCGAAAGATCTACCCCTTTTGCAAACCTTCTGCCAATGATCTGGTTATAACCTTCCGGCAATTTTTTAATAACAGAATCAGCCAAACTCAGTTCAGCAGAAGTTTCGATGCGCGGCTGGTTTTCTTTTTCCTCAATGCGGCCCACGGCAATGTTACTGCCCGCCGAAAGCTGAAACCGCACAAAATCCTGGAAAATAACGCCTATTTCTTTGCGCAATTCCACCGGATCGTATTCCCGCAGGTCGTAACCATCCAGCAAAATGCGGCCTTCGGTTGGATCGTAGAGGCGCGAAAGCAGTTTTACCAAGGTTGTTTTTCCAGCGCCGTTCTCACCTACCAAAGCCAGTTTTTCGCCGGCTTTCAGCGTGAAATTCAGGTTCCGGATGGCCCATTTTTCGGCGTTGCGGTATTTAAAACCCACATTTTCGAAGATAAAGCCCTGCCGGATCGGTTTCGGGAATGGCCGGGCTTGCGGGTTTGGTTTTATGCGCGGCTGCAACTGGAAAAACTCGAAGAAATCCTGCAGATACAAAGCGCCTTCGGCAATGCTTGAAAAACGGTTCAGGATACTTTCCAGCAACCCGCGCAAACGCATGAAGGAGCCCGAAAGGAACGTCAGATCACCCAGCGATAACGTGCCGGTTACAGTTTTATATATTATATATAAGTAGGCGCCGTAATAACCCGCACTGCCCAGCGCTGCAAATAGACTTCCCCAGGCGGCCCGCTTCAGCACCAGCTTTTTATTGGCCTGGTAAAACTGGTCAGAAAGCTGCCGGAAACGATCAGTCAGAAACCCGGAAAGTCCGAATATCTTTACTTCTTTGGCGGTATCGTCGCTGGCGCCGGTCATGCGCAAATAGTCGAGTTCGCGGCGTTCGGGTGTCCAGCCATGCACCAATGAATAGCTGCGTTCATTAAAATGCGATTCGCCCAGAAAAGCCGGGATCACGGCCACTACCAGCAGCAAAATAAGCCACGGATTGAACGCAATTAAACCTACTGAAAGGAACAGCATGGTAATAATATCCTGCGCCTGACCGAGCACCTGCGTCATTAGAATGGTGCGGCTCAACGTCTGGCGGCGGGCGCGTTCCAGTTTGTCGTAAAAAGCAGCATCTTCAAACTGATCGAGGTCTAACGTAGCCGCATGTTCCATCAGGTTTATGGAACTTTGGTTGGCAAACAGATCGCCGAGCAAACTATCGAGCAAAGCCGTGGCGCGGTTCAGCAAGTCGGAAATAATGGCCAACCCAAATTCCAGCCCGATGAGCATAAAAAGATAATTGAGCTCCAGGTTTTCCGGTGTTTTAGCCAGTTGCACCACTTCGTCTATAATTAACTTGCCAATGTAAAGCGTAGCCAACGGGATCGCCGCCCGGATTATGCGCAACATGATGTTGGCAAAAGCCATTCTGGGACTGGTGTGCCAGATCAGTTTCAGAAAGCCGGGTAAGTTTTTAAGTGCCGAAAAACGTTCTTTTAAACTGAGCGGTGGTTTTTCAGAATTACGTTTGGCACGGTTGGAAAAAAGATCGGAAAAGAAAGCCATAAATGAAAATTTGAACCTAACGCTGATACGCAAAACAATTATCAGGCGACAATGCAAACCCGACTTTTTGGCGCATTTTACATAGCGTTTTCTGAAATAAAAAACTCCGGGCTGGTAAAGCACCGGAGTTTTAATACAGCAGGAAGTAGTAAGTTGCCCGGCATTTAAATGTTTACCAGGCGGAGTAATATTTTTGCAGTGGTACGAACTTTAATTTCCGAAAACCTAATAACGGCTGTTCCAGGAAGGTTCAAGCACATTCAGTTTCAGGATCCAGAAATCTTTAAAACCCAATGGCCGGCTTTCTTTGTGGCCGCTGGTCGGCGAATCGGAAACGCCACCTATTATGTAACCGCCGTCAGCAGTTTGTTGCAGCGCATATAAGGCATCTTCTTCGGCACCGCCGTAAGTTTCGTCCCAGAGTTTATTGCCGCGGCTATCGGTTTTTACCAGCCAGAAATCGGTTTTTCCTTTGCTGTCGTGGGTTTTATCGGCACCTTTGGGCGAGATTGAAATTCCACCTAAAAGAAAACCGCCGTCGGAAGTAACTTCTATTGATGAAAGATAATCGTAATTTTTGCCGCCGTAGGTTCTGTCCCATTTCTTCTCGCCTTTAGCGTCCAGCCGCACGATCCAGTAATCGCCTTTTCCCAGGTTCGGCTGGGTCTTGTCGCCATTGCGGCCGGAAGTGGAAACCCCGCCAATTATGCAACCGCCATCAAGTGTAGGCTGCAGGGCTGTCAGGTAATCGTCACCATGGCCGCCATAGGTTTTTTCCCATAAAAGCATACCGTTTTCATCGAAATGCGCCACGTGGAATTCATCGCCGGTGCGGCGTTTACGACTAAGACCCTCGGTGTTTTTAGCAGAACCACCACCTAAAAAGTAACCTCCGTTTGGCGCCTGTTTCAGCACATAAATTGCATCGGCATCAGCTTCGCCAAAAGATTTGTCCCAGAGTTTATTACCATTCGCATCCAGCTTTACAACCCAGTAGTCGGGCAGGCCATTCCATACGGTTTTGCTGCCGCCAACGCCCGAATCGGAGTAACCGCCCAACAGAATGCCACCGTCCGGGGTTTGCTGCAGGGAATAAAGAAAGTCGTAATCCGTTCCGCCGTAAGTTTTATCCCAGAGTTTGTTGCCATTAGCATCCAGGCGAATAATCCAGTAATCGAAGCTGCCAATGTTGGGCTGGCTTTTATGTTCGTTGCGGTCAGATTTGGAGCTGCCACCTAAAATACAGCCACCATCTGCCGTTTGCACCATTAAATTACAGATATCCTGTTCGGTGCCGCCAAAAGTTCTTTCCCAAACCAGGTTACCGTTAAAATCGAGTTTAAACACCCAGAAATCGGTGAGGCCGTAACCAGCGCTGGCTTTATCCTTGCTCTGGCCGGAATCTGTAAAGCCGCCTGCCAGGTAACCGCCATCAGAGGTTTGCTGCAAAAAAGTAAGATCGTCGTTTCTATTACCGCCTAAAGCTTTTTCCCAGAAAACAATTGGTAACGATTGGGCATGCGCCGAAAAAGCAACAGTGAACCAGAAGCTTAATAAAATAAAGCTGAACCGGAAACAAGCGAAAAGACCCCGTGGGTTTACCTTCATCAGAAGTTTGGTCTGTTTATGCTGTTTATACACTTATTTATATAATGGTTAGTGGTTTGTTAAATATTAAATCAAAATTTTTCGGGGAATAATCACTTAGTTCGTATACCTGAAATTCAGTGGTTTAACATTAACAAAGAAAGTATTATCGGAACGCAAAATTAATAAAAATATTCGGATATTTTTTAGCATGATATTGAGTGAGTGTATTTTAACAGCTAGGCTTAAATTTTTTTTTGCAACAAACATGCGTTGTATGTTTTAGATAGTGCTTCAGGAAAGCTGTAGCTACAATGCATGAGACAAAAAGATGCTTAATTCGGTTGCCTGTGCGCATTTACTTTATTTCCGGCCACAATGTTTTGTTCCGCCGAAAACAAATTTTAATGTTGTGTGTTTTAGCGCTCACTTCTGTAGCTTTTTAATAACACCATAAAAAAAACTCCGGCGGGAATTGCCGGAGTTTTTTTATGTACAGTTTACGAGTCTATTCTCTGAAGATCAGGATAGATAGGAGCGGAGCATCCAGGCATTTTTCTCGTGCGTTTGTTGCAGCTGCGAAATAAAATCGGCGGTGCTTTTGTCTTCAAATTCCTGTTCGCATTTTTTTACGTCTTCACGCATTTCCCTGATCAGGCTCTCGTGGTCCCGGAGCAGGTTGCCTACCATAGTTTTTGCATCCGGATATTCGCCGGGAAATTCCTGTAAGGTGGCATGTTTCGTAAATTCCTGGTGTGTGCCAATTGCTTTAGAGCCTAAAGTTCTGATTCGTTCGGCAATTTCATCTATCGATTCTGCCATTTGTTCGTATTGTTCCTGGAAAAGCGTGTGCAACTCTTTAAAATCAGAGCTTACAACATTCCAGTGGTAATTACGGGTTTTGGTGTAAAGCACGTTGGCATTGGCCAGCACTTTGGTTAAAAGATCTACACTGCCTTTCAGTTGCTCGGGCGTTAAGCCTATATTCAGTTCCATAGTTTTGGTAGTTTGAGTTTTTCGTTTTCAACTGATACTGTTTTTGCCGGCGGGAGTTACAAACAAACCGGAAAAACTGCCTGCCTTAAAATTCTGCTGAAATGAAAAACGCTATGATTTTGAGCCCCAAAAGTCAGAAACAATAAAATTAAAACGGTAGGGAAAACAGCCTGAAAAGTGCGGAACTATCAATAAAAAACCTGACCATTGCGGATCAGGTTTTGGTAAATTTAATTTTCACTCAGCCAGGCAGCAGCGGTTTCTTCATCGGTAAAGACCATGGCCTGTAAAAATGGCGTCTGGGTTTTGAAAACTTCGGTAATTATAGGTCCGGTGGTAAATTGCGGCGAAAGCACCCAGGCAAAAGAAGTACAACCTAAAATAAATAAGCGCGGGAACCAGTTTTTAATGGCCCAGATCGGCGCTTCCTGCCACGAGAGGAGAAAGTTTGCGTTCAAATTCAGGATCTTCCGGCAATTCTCTTTCCGTAAAGCAGCTTCAATATCTTTAATAAATGTCATTACGCTTTCTTTAGAATGGTTACCCGTCCAGGTAACGCAGATCCAGTCATTCACCGCATCGTAAGCTATACTAATTGCCGGTGTAAGCGTCAGCAATTCAGTTTCTTCTATTTGTATATTCATTTTTGTCTTAAGCAGTTTCC
Organism: Adhaeribacter terreus; assembly: GCF_042657365.1. NCBI lineage: Bacteria > Pseudomonadati > Bacteroidota > Cytophagia > Cytophagales > Hymenobacteraceae > Adhaeribacter > Adhaeribacter terreus. The sequence goes on from NZ_JBHSKT010000001.1 coordinate 428,318, forward strand.
TCTTACCCAGGCAAGATCAGATTAAATTTTGAATGGCAATGGATAGGAAAGTTGGCGAAATTAGCGATTTTGCACGATAAAGTAAATAAATTCTTGCTTAAATAATATTTAGTCGATTATTTAAGTAAGAATAGCTCTGCGTTTCAAGTGCATCCAAAGCAATTAATAATATGCCCGATAAGGGAGGCTGGAATAGCCATAAACAAAAAAACCTGACCGTTTCTGATCAGGTTTTGTGGAGAATATCGGAGTCGAACCGATGACCTCTTGCATGCCATGCAAGCGCTCTAGCCAGCTGAGCTAATCCCCCGTTTGGTTATTGTGTTGCAAAACTAATACAAATTTCAAAAGCTTCAAATATTTAGTCTTAAATTTTTGAAATTTAAAACAATAAAAAAGGCAACACTCAGGCTGCCTTTTTTATTGTTCTGATTATCTATTAGTTAAAAATGTAGCGAAGACCAAACTGACCTTGCCATCTGGAACCGAAAGTGTTTTCGTCCCAAACGCTAGTCTTTGGCTTGCTAAAAGTAAAGGTTGGTAAACCGGTAACAGCCTGACGGCCGGCGTAGGTAACCAGTTCGTAAGCGGCATTTGCAACGGTGTAGTTTCTTCCCCAGTCTTTATTAAGCAGGTTTCCAAGGTTAAATACATCGAAAGTAAGTTGCAAAGTATGTTTCTTGCCATTGGCATTGATGTAGAAATCCTGGCCTAAACGTAGATCCAGCTGATTCGTCCAGGGCATACGGGCGCCATTACGTTCTGAATATTGGCCGCGGCGTTCTTTCAGATAATCGTCGTTTTCAATAAAGTCATTCAGGTCGTTCCACATTTGTTCGGCGCTTACGGTGCTGTTGCCTATTAGAATAATTTCATCGCGGTTGCGCGGAATGTAAAGCAAATCGTTCGCATTATTTCCGTCGTTGTTAAGGTCGTTGCGGTATAAATACGTGAACGGCGTGCCTGACTGGCCTTGATAGAATACAGAAACTGAAGTGCCGAAATTGTTGCCGTATTTAACGGTATAACCGCCGCTGGCAATAATTCTGTGGCGGATGTCGAAACGGGAGTAAGATAATTCCGGATCATTTGGGTTGTTAACGATCTGGTTGAATTGCCAGTTAGAACGGGCCGTGCTGCTGGCGCCACTGTTCAGGTCTTTCGATTCGCCGTAAGTATAAGCCATCATGGTGTTAATACCGTTGGTAAAAGTTTTCTGCAGCTGACCGGTTACGGTATACGTGTAGCCTTTTTTAGCATTATCAAGCAGAATTACGTTCGTGAAATCGCGGCTGATCTTACGGTCGTTGCTCGACGTTGCGTAAACCGGGCGGTTATCCGGGCCAGGAAGCGTGCCAACCGGATCTTTCAGGTTTATGTCTTTATAAACAACGTCGTTCAGCGTTTTAGAATAAATTCCTTCTACAGTAGCAATAATGCCCATCGGTAATTCATAATCAGCAGCCAGGTTCGAGCGGAAAGTTTGCGGAATCTTGAAATCTTCTCTTACCAGGTTAATTTCCGAAGTGGTTCCTGCTGTACCAATGGTAGATTGCAGCGCAGGATTGGGTTCGAAGCGTGGGTTGCTGGAATTAAAGATCGTGTTGAACGTTATCCCGTTATTGGTAAACTGGTTCGAAAGCCATACAAACGGCACGCGTCCCGTGAAAATACCGGTACCGCCGCGTACCTGGAAGGTTTTATTGCCGCGAACATCCCAGTTAAAACCGGCGCGTGGGGCAAACAGCAATTCGCCGCTCGGAGTAGCATCGGTACGCAGATTGGTATATTGCGGGTAGCTGTCGAAAGCATCTTCAACTTTTTCGTTACGGTCTGGTTGATCTGGTAATACCGGTACATCGAGGCGTAAACCTAAAGTCAGGCGTAATCTGTCAGTAGCATTGTATTCATCCTGAATGTAAGCGCCTAACTGCATGGCATCAAACTCAGCAGAAGGCCGGTCGTTGCCTGGAATAGCAGAATAAGTTGCCTCGGCGCGGAATGGTTTGGCAGCAAAGAAATTTTTGAAGCTGGAGAACTGGTAATAACCGTTGCTATTGTTAATGAACAGGTTACGGAAACTGAAGAATTCGTTATGCGTTCCAACCGTAAATGTATGTTTGCCTTTAAAAATGGTCAGGTTATCGGTGAATTCTATAATGTCCTGATCCAGTTCGTTGGCCGCAGAGCTGCGTTCGGTGCCGGCTACTACGTTGCCATTTCCACCGTTGCTGTAGTTGATCTGCACCTGTGGGAAAAGTCCGCCTAGAGTTTCGCGGGAATCGCGGATGCGGGAATAACCTACAATTAAATTATTGGAATACGTGGCTGAGAAATTACTTCTTAATTCGGCTACCGTGCTGTTGGTTTTGCTGTTGAATTTATAAGCGTTGTTTCCGAAACGGAAGTTGTTGGAGAAACGGGTGATATTATCGTCGAAAGCATCTACGAAATTGTGACGCAGCGTTAGCTGGTGCTTAGCGTTGATGTTCCAGTCTAAACGGGCAAATACTTTATTGCTTTCCGTTAAGCGGTCAATGTTTCCGAAAGAGCCTGCATCGTAACCATAATTATTTTTCAGGAAATCGTAAACCAGTTGCACGCTGTCAGCAGGCACAATGGAAGTAGAAGAACCCAGGTTATTTTGCAGCGGCTCGCTGCGGCGGGTAACTTCACCGTTCAGGAAGAAGAATAATTTATCTTTCAATATCGGGCCACCAATGCGGAAACCAGCCTGGTAATCTTTAAAGTCGGCGGCTTTGGTGCGGGTAGCATCTACACTTTTGCCAACGGTGTTTTCATTACGCAAGAAACCAAAAGCTGAGCCTTCGAAATTGTTGGAACCGCTGCGGGTTACTGCGTTAATGCCGCCACCGGTAAAGTTACCCATTTTCACATCGTAAGGCGCAACTACTACCTGTATCTGCTCAATAGCATCCAGGGAAATTGGTTGCGTACCAGCCTGACCGCCCGGCGTACCGCTGCCAGCCAAACCGAAAACGTCGTTATTAACCGCGCCATCTATCGTAATATTGTTGTAGCGATTATTCGAACCGCCAACCGAAGTTCCGCCGGAAGTGCTGGAAGCCTGTGGCGTTAACCGGGTGAAATCGGATAAACCACGGCTCAGGGTTGGCAAACGCTCAAGTTGTTCTCTAGAAATGTTGGTTGCTGCGCCGGTTCTATCCGGGTTTATTACGTTGTCGCGGCGGGTAGAAATTTCAACTTCACCCAGGCCAATAGTGCCACTGGAAATGGCAAAATCCAGTTTTACCGATTGCCCTAAACTCAGGAAAATATTCTGGCGGCTTTGTTCCTGAAAACCAACGTAGCTCGTTTTTACAGTATAAGGGCCACCCACGCGCATGTTCTGAATGTTGTAGCGGCCATCGGTATTAGTAGTAGCCACGTACTGCGTATTGGTAGGGTTGTGAAGGGCAATAATGGTAGCGCCCGGCAGGGGAGAACCACTTTCATCGCTTACAAGGCCGTTTAACGAAGCTGTTGTACTTTGTGCCCAACTTACATGCATTGGCAGAACCAACGCAAGCAGCAGGAACATTTTCTGGTAGATTTTTTTCATATTGGGGTTGAAAATTTTGCACAAAGGTAATACGACAACCCCGCAAGAATGCTAAGACTACATTAAAAAAATGTTAACACTGGTAGCTCGATTTGTTGGCTGGAATTAAATTGATAAAGGATTAAAATAAAGGGTCAGATCTGCGGCCGCACGGCTTTAATAAAAAGGTCGCTCCAGTAGTTCGAAAAAACGTTATCTTCTTTTACGCCTAAACTGGTGGAAGAATGAATGAAACGCACTTCTTCCTTTTCTTTAACTACTTCGGTTACCAAACCCACGTGCGTGATCTGGTTGCTTCCGCGGCTGGCACCAAAAAAAACAAGGTCGCCTTTCTGAAGTTCTTTGGGGCGAACGACGGGACCAATCTGGCTTTGTTCGTTAGAACTGCGCGGCAAATGCACATCTATGGCGCTGAAACTCTGGTATAATAAACCCGAACAATCTATGCCAATGCGGGTAGTACCGCCGTATTTATAAGGAGTGCCGTAATACGAACGTGCCGTAGAAATTACTTTTTCCACCTTATTGTCTTCGGTGTGGCGGGCTGCTTTCAGTTTGCGTTTTTCGGACCAGCTAGCTTGCTTGGCCGCTTTCTTTTCGAGCTTTTTAAACTCGCGGGCCAATTGCTGTTGTTCGGCTTCGTCGGGCGAAACGGGGCCGGAAGAACGGAGATGAAACGACTGGCAGGAAGCCATTGCCACCAAAACCAGCATCAGAAAAATCGGATATTTTTTAAATAACGCCTGCAAACCCATATCTTAGCTTTCCTGTTCCTGCTCTAAAATTAAGCCAAAATTTTTTCTTTCAAAATGACTTTTTCTCCCGTTTCCGATACCGTTTTAAATCAGTTTACCCAGATCGTAGGCGAAAAATTTGTGTTAATCGCTTCCCACGAAGATTTTGCCCGCCACGCTTCCGACGAAACCGAAGATCTGAAATTTTTTCCGGAAGTAGTTTTAAAACCTGCTAACGCTGAAGAGATTGCCGAAATTGTGAAGCTCTGCCACCAGAATTTTATTCCGGTTACGCCGCGCGGGGCCGGTACGGGCTTGAGCGGCGGCGCGCTGCCCGTTCATAAAGGCGTGGTTATTTCCACCGAAAGACTTAACAAAATTCTGGAGATAGACGAGCGGAATTTGCAGGCTACAGTAGAGCCGGGCGTAATAAACGAAGCTTTTCAGATGGCTGTGCAGGAAAAAGGCTTGTTTTACCCACCCGACCCAGCCAGTAAAGGCAGCTGTTTTTTAGGCGGGAACCTAAGCGAATCTTCCGGCGGACCCAAAGCGGTAAAATACGGCGTAACCAAAGATTATGTGCTGAATATTCAAGTGGTTTTGCCTACAGGCGAACTGATCTGGACCGGTGCCAACGTGCTGAAAAATGCCACTGGCTACAATTTAACCCAACTCATGATCGGCAGTGAAGGTACTTTGGGCATTATTACAAAGATCGTTTTCCGCTTAATTCCTTTTCCAACCAAAAACCTGCTGCTGCGTGTCCCTTTTTATTCCGCCGAAGAGGCCTGCGCCGCCGTTTCGCAGATTTTCCGGATCGGTTTGGTTCCTTCGGGCTTAGAGTTTATGGAACGGGAAGCCATTGAATGGGCGAGTCGTTATTTGAATATTGAAACCGATCTGCCGGAAGGAATTGAGGCGCATTTATTAATAGAACTTGACGGCAACGACCTGGATGTTTTGTACAAAGAAGCCGAAACACTTTATGAGCTGCTGCAAAACTACAACATCGGTGAAATTCTGCTTGCCGATAACGAAGCGCAGAAAAATGAACTCTGGAAACTGCGCCGCAACGCCTCGCATGCGGTAAAACACAATTCAGTTTACAAGGAAGAAGATACCGTAGTGCCGCGCGCCGAATTGCCGAAACTGCTGCATGGCGTGAAGGAAATCGGTAGGAAATACGGCTTCAAAAGTGTGTGTTACGGCCACGCCGGCGACGGCAACCTGCACGTGAACATTGTAAAAGCCGATATGTCTGACGACGACTGGAACTACAAACTGACTGATGGCATAAAAGAGCTTTTCGAGCTTTGCGTAAAACTGGGCGGCACTATTTCCGGCGAACACGGCATTGGTCTGGTGCAGAAACCCTACATCGGCATTGCCCTCGGCGAAACGCAATTGAACCTGATGCGCGGCATTAAAAACGTTTTCGACCCGCACGGTATCATGAACCCGGGGAAGATCTTTTAAACGGTTCGTGAAGGAAGTTCAGAATGTTTAAAGTTTAGTTACAGCAGGCAAAACGCTATGGTTTCGGGCTTAAAAACTCAGGTAAAACTTTTTTGTTAGTTAATTCGTAAAAAATCTAAAAATAATTATATAAATAATTGCCAAGGAAAATCCTGGTGGTGAAAGATAATTATTTATTAAAGTGATTTTCTGCGAGTTAATTAATACTAAAGTTTGCTGATTTTCTATATCTATATAATTCAAGCCGCACTGTAAACTAGTTTAATTATGAACGATCTTCTGAAAAAAAACTTGTTCGACGAAACGAAACAAGTCCTGGAAAGCAACGGTTTTACGATTGAAAGCCATGATGATACCCGGCCCTGGGGAGGTTTTTTTGTGCTCCCTGAAGAACAGATCCATAAATTTATTGAGATGTTTTTCCTGAATTCTTTTTACGGCCACATCAATCTCACCGGAAAACTTAGTCCTAAAATTCTGCTCGTTGCGCCAAATAAACGGCTGTCCTGGCAATATCATAACCGGCGCGCGGAACTTTGGAGGGTAGTGAAAGGAGAAGTGCAGGTGGTAACCAGTGAAACGAATGAAGAAAGTACCCCCCGGATCTTGAATTCAGGAGAACACATTGCACTCAAAATGGGTGAGCGGCATCGTTTAATTGGCCTGAATGACTGGGGCGTAGTAGCTGAAATCTGGCAGCATACAGATTTGACTCACCCTTCGGATGAAAATGATATTGTCCGGGTGCAGGATGATTTTGGCCGCTGATCCAATACCCCCACTTTTTAAGTTTTCCGGATTGCACGCAAAACTTAAAAAGTGTTGAAGCATTCAGGTTTTAAAATTTTACTCCTTAATATGTTAGGCTATAGGGAATATTAGTTTCGAAAGAACTTTGCTTTTCTTATTAGCAGGTTTAGGCGAACTGAATTTCCTGCTACCCTTCTGCTATTTCACTGGAAGAATTACTACATAACGACTATCAGCTTACGCCAGAAATTTCCTGTCGCTGGATAAACCTATTAGGATAAGTAAACTGCGGCTTGCAGATTCAACGCAAGCTGAGCTTTCAGTTTTCTCAAAATATTTTCTTGGTTAACATTTTTTGTAGCCATTCTGGACGGTCTTGCAATTGATCATAATTTGATATCGCTTGCACCTCTCTTGCTGACTAATATCTACAAAACAGCCTGTCTTTGAAAAAATGCAGCAAGGCCTGGACTTGTGTGTATTTTGTTTATTAAATTTCCTTTGCGTTTCAACAGCCAATGAAGTAATGCAAAGGAGATTTGGCAGGAAAAATGCTATGGTTTTTGACTGGAAAAGTGCTGCATACCTTTCCGGTAATTATTTTCGTTATAGTTCCGGATTTTAAATGCAACTATTCAGTAATTCAACCAAACCAAACAGTGAATCACTTATCTTTTATCGGACTTATTTCGGGATTTATTTTTGTGGTGGCGGGTCTGGTGCTGCGTTTCTTTCCACCGAAAAAAATTAACTGGTACTACGGTTATCGCACGGCAAAATCTATGCGCAACCATGAGATCTGGCGGGCCGGGAATCGTTACGCGGCGCAGCTGCTTTGGCAACTCGGGCTGGTAATGATGCTGATCGGGGCTTTTACCTTTCCTTTGGGGCCTTCTGCCTTTACCGGTATTCTGGCTGGTATTATTCTCATGCTCCTGCTGGTTGGTGCCACGTATTATTTCACCGAAAAACATCTGAAAGACCATTTCGATGAGCAGGGGAGAAGAAGAAAACAGTAGCAATACCAATATTCTTATCTGACTTTTATGAAGCTTTTCGCTACCGTTTTTCTGCTGTTTTTGAGTTTTGATCTGTACGCTGGTAAAAGCGACACCACCCAAATCCGGAGCCATTTAATTACGCTCACCAAAACGCCGGGCTTCCGGAATTACCAGGATCTGAAAACGCTGAATGAAGCATCGCAATACATAGAAACCACGTTCCGGAAATACAGCGAAAGGGTTGTGGTGCAGCCGTACAACATCGGGAAGAAAACCTATCAGAATATTATCTGTTCTTTCGGGCCGGAAAACGCGCCGCGCATAATTGTAGGTGCGCATTACGATGTTTGCGATAACCAGCAGGGCGCCGACGATAACGCTTCCGGAACGACTGGTTTGCTGGAACTGGCCCGGCTGCTGCAGCACGAAAATTTAAATGTTCGCATTGATCTGGTAGCGTATACGCTCGAAGAACCGCCTTATTTCCGGACGCAGAATATGGGTAGTTACGTTCATGCAAAATCGCTGGCTGAGGCAAAAGTGCCGGTTCTGGGCATGGTGAGCCTGGAAATGATCGGGTATTTTAAAGATGAAAAACACACCCAGGATTATCCGGTTGGAGCTTTGAAACTGGTTTATGGCAACCGCGGAAATTACATCACGCTGGTCCGGAAGTTCGGGGCCGGGAAATTTGCGCGGCAATTCAACCGTACTTTTCATAAAACCGACCTTATCCGCACCAAATCGTTTGTTGGTCCGGCGGCTTTGCCCGGCATCGATTTTTCCGACCATCTGAATTACTGGGCTTTCGGGTTCAGCGCGTTAATGGTTACTGATACGGCCTTTTACCGCAATAAAAACTACCACCAACCCACCGATACCCTGAAAACCTTAGACCTGACCCGCATGGCAAACGTGATCGATTCAGTTTATGAAACGCTTCTGAAGTTGGCTAAGAATTAGATGCAATTCTGAAAGCGATTTTAAAATGCTTAAAGAGTTTTTGTGGTGTTTTTCATACCGTTTTGTGTGGTAACAAAAATTTGCAGGCGGAATATTAATTTTTAAGTTTGCAGGCTTAAAAAGTGTAAATGCTACGAAAATTATTCGCCATAATCGTTCCTTTTCTTTTACTGGCCAAACCGGTTTGTGCGCAGTTCAAGCCTTTAGAATTAGGACCTTCTTATAAAAAGTGGGAAGATGGCCCATTAAGTTTATCCGATTTTAAAGGGAAACCGTTGGCCGTTGCCCCAATGGGTTCGGAATTTTTATACTCCATATTCTATAAAGCTGAGAAGGAAAAAATAGGAGATTCTACCGTATTAATTCTTGGGGTTACTGCCTTCATGGATCGGGAACAATCCTGGATTCACGACTCTGTAAAAACTGACCTTACGCTGAAATTCAACCAGGCAATTTTTAACTATCTTGAGTTTCACGAGCGTATTTTGCAGCAGAAACTAATGAGCATTCAGCATATTAATGAAGCTCCGAATCTGGCGCAACAGGAGTTAAGGGCTTTTCGCGAGTTAATGGCCCGCTACCAGGTTGAAACCAATAAAGGCTGGAAAGAGAAAGAGGTTAACAGCTGGCTGCACCGTTCTTACCAGCAGCTCGATTCTGTGGAAAAGATTAAGTTGCCCGCATTTAGGATCAGTAATTTTGGAATGGGGTTGCATTATAGCTTGAACCACTCCAGCCTGGGTGGTGACCTGAACAAAATTTTTAGTAATGCGCTGGGCTTTGGCTTCGGTTTCGATTTCAGTTTTAAGAATGCAGTGGTGTTTTTAAACCCGAATGTTGGCTACGGAAAACTGGAAAAAGCTTATACGGGTGTTTATGACTGGCCCGATGGTTTGAATTACGGTTTGGTACAAGTAGGAGCAGGGTTTGGGGTTACTGTACTAGATAATGCTAAATGGCGGATAACCCCGTTCGCCGGGCCGGCTTTTGTTTCTTTTTCAGTTGATGATAAGGCCAATCCTGAACGGTATGATAAACAGTATCTGACAGATAATACGTATAATTTAGGCGTAAATATAGACTGGAAGTTGCGCCACCAATTATCGTTCATTCCATCGTTATTCGGTCGCGAAAAAAGCGATTATGGTATCAGAACCCGTTTTATTATGTATCCGGTGCAGTATGCTGGTAATTTAAATGGCAGCGTTTATAACCTGAGCTTTGCGTTTTACCTGAACGGACGATTTATTAAGTTGAAAACATAAACAAAACGCTATGGTTTTAGCCTGCAAAAGTCAAAAGCTGAAAACACGATTTGCCGGAATATAGTTTTTTGCGTATTTTGAATACCGTTTCCTAAACCAACTTTGCATGGCGCGTCCTCAACTTAAAATTTCCGTACCCCAACCCTGTTCCGAAAACTGGAACGCGATGACGCCGCAGGCAAAAGGCCGTTTCTGCGCGAGTTGTGCCACCACAGTAGTTGATTTCAGCCAGTTCACGGATAAGCAGTTGCTGGATTATTTTGGTAACATTTCAGGGAAAACCTGCGGCCGTTTCTCTGATTCCCAACTCAACCGCGCGGTTTACGCCGAAACACTGCCAAAGCAAAATTTCTTTCCCCGGGCTTTGGCGGCAGCAGCTTTGTTTTTAGGCATTTCTTCCCAGACCCAGGCGCAGCATTATTTTGATCATCCAACCCCGGCTGGGCAAATCGTGGAAAAGAAAGCAGCCGGAGAAGAAACTCCAGCCAAAACGGTAGGAAAAACACCGGAAAAAGTCAGTGGTGCAGATTTAGTGATTGAGGGTAAATTGTTGGATTCAGAGTCAAAAGAAGGAATTCCATTTACTACTATAGTAATTAAAGAAACCAAAATTTATTCTCAGACCGATATTGAAGGCTATTTCAAAATTATTGTTCCTGACACGTTACAATTAAAAGAGTTGGTTTTAATTGCCGCCAGTATCGGCTATGAATCAAAAGAAATTTTGATTTCTGAAAAAGAAATGCACAAAACCTTAAATATTCATTTGAAGTCATTACCTGTAATTGGAGAGCTCATTGTTTGTAGTGTTAGAAAAACCCCTGCTTATTACTTCCGCAGCTTCTGGTGGAAAACCAAAAACTTGTTCCAGAAAAACGATTAGCATATTTCAGTAGCGTAGGGTTTAAACCCTACGCTACTATTACTGCTTTACTTTTCCCCCTCAAAACCCTACCGTTTTTATTACGTTTGTTCCGCATTTTAGGAAATTCAAAAAATAAATTCTATTATCTCCAAATTACCCGTATTTTTGACGCTTGCTATGTGTGGAATCTCTGGAATATACGCTTTTAACGACGCCGGCCGGCATTTTATCGGCAACCTCAAGGCTTCGACCGATGCTATTGAAAAACGCGGACCCGATTCGCAGGGCCATTTTGTGAGCTCCTGTGTAGGTTTAGGGCATCGCCGTTTATCTATTATCGATACTTCTGAAGGTGGTAACCAGCCGATGCATGACGAAACCGGTCGCTATACCATCGTTTTTAACGGTGAAATTTTTAACTATCGCGAACTCAAAGCAAAACTGGTAGCCAAAGGCCATACGTTTCAGAGCCAGACCGATACCGAAGTGCTGCTGAAACTATACATCACCGAGGGTAAAAGCTTCCTGAAAAAACTTAACGGTTTTTTTGCATTCGCTATTTACGACAAGCAGGACGATAGTCTGTTCGTTGCCCGCGACCGTATGGGCATAAAGCCACTGCTGGTTTACAAAGACGCCGATAAATTTATTTTTGCTTCGGAAATGAAAGCCATGATGGCCTTCAATATTCCCAAAAAACTCGACCTGGTTTCGCTCTATAATTATTTACAGCTGAATTATATTCCGGGTCCGGCTTCAATCTTTAAGGGCGTAAAAAAGCTGCGTCCGGGTTATTACCTGCACATCCGCAACGGAAAAGTAATGACCAAAGCCTGGTATAAAATTCCGTACGATAAAAAGAAAGCCAAAAACAACCCGCTCAACTACGATCAGCAGCAAAAAGAACTCGTTCGTTTAATGGACGAATCGGTGGAACGCCGCATGATCGCTGATGTGCCTTTGGGTGCGTTTCTGAGCGGCGGCATCGATAGCTCGGTAATCGTAGCGTTAGCTTCGAAATACACCAATAAGCTGAACACGTTTTCGATCGGGTATAAAGACGAACCGTTCTTCGACGAAACCAAATACGCGAATCTGGTAGCCGATAAATATAAAACGAATCACACCGTTTTCTCGCTCACCAACAACGATCTCTACGACCACATTTTCGACCTGCTGAATTACACCGACGAACCTTTCGCCGATTCTTCAGCCCTGGCCGTGTATATATTAAGCAAACGCACCCGCGAAAAAGTAACCGTGGCTTTAAGCGGCGATGGCGCCGATGAACTTTTTGCCGGCTACAACAAGCACATGGGCGATTACCGCGTGCGTCATGCCGGCTGGAAAGAAGAAGCCGTTTTAGCTTTATCACCACTTTGGGACGTTTTACCAAAATCGCGCAACTCTACCATGGGAAATCGCGTACGGCAGTTTCAGCGTTTTGCCACCGGCATGACTTTGTCTAATAAGGAACGTTACTGGCAGCTGGCCACTTTCACCAACGAAAAAGACGCGCGCAAGCTCTTTAAAAAGCAGGTAGCCCGGGTAATCGGCAAGAAACTTTTCCAGAAGCGCAAAAAGAAGATCCTCGATAATATTCACCAGGATGGCGACCTGAACGAAGTGCTTCTCACCGACATGCAGCTGGTTTTGCAAAACGATATGCTTACCAAAGTAGATCTGATGAGCATGGCCAACAGCCTGGAAGTCCGCACCCCGTTCCTCGATTACAAAGTGGTGGATTTCGCTTTTTCTTTGCCGGAATCTTCAAAAATAGATGGCGGCATGAAGAAAAAGATCGTGCAGGATGCTTTCCGTCACTTGTTGCCCGAAGAACTTTACAAACGCCCGAAACACGGTTTTGAAGTGCCCTTGCTGAAATGGTTCCGTAACGAATTGAAACCACTCATCACCGACGATCTGCTTTCCGACCAGTTCATCGAAGCCCAGGGTTTATTTGAAGTCGATGAGATCAGGAAGTTAAAAACCAAGCTTTTCTCTAGCAACCCGGAAGACATTCACGCCCGGATCTGGGGGTTAATTGTGTTTCAGTACTGGTGGAAGAAGTGGATGGCCTGATTTTTTTAGTTAAAAAAGATACCGTTTTGAATTTTCGTTTTAGCTTCGTTTAAAACTAAAAAAGGAAAAAAATATGAAAATAGCAGTTGTAGGCACCGGTTATGTTGGTTTGGTAACCGGCACTTGTTTGGCTGAAGTAGGTATGGAAGTTACCTGCATCGATATCGATCAGAAGAAAATAGATAACCTGAAGCAAGGCATTCTGCCGATCTACGAACCAGGTCTGGAAGAAATGGTATTGCGGAACACTGAAAAAGGCCGTTTACAATTCTCCACCAATCTGGCCGAAAGCATTCAGGATGCCGATGTAGCTTTTATTGCCGTAGGTACGCCTCCCGGTGAAGATGGCAGCGCCGACCTGAAATACGTACTGGGCGTAGCCCGCGAAATTGGCCGCAATATGAACAACTACATGGTAGTGGTTACTAAAAGTACCGTTCCGGTTGGTACTGCCAATAAAGTACGCGCCGCCCTTGAAGATGAGCTAAGCGCCCGCGGTAAAGCCTTCGATTTCGATGTAGCTTCTAACCCGGAATTCCTGAAAGAAGGCGCTGCCATCGAAGACTTCCTGAAACCGGATCGTATTGTAATTGGTGTGGAATCAGAAAAAGCGGAAGGCATTATGTCTAAAGTTTACAAGCCATTCCTGCTCAACGGTCACCCGATCATTTTCATGGATATTCCTTCCGCCGAAATGACCAAATATGCCGCCAATTCCATGCTTGCTACCAAGATCAGCTTCATGAACGATATTGCAAACTTGTGCGAAATTATGGGAGCTGATGTAAATATGGTGCGTAAAGGTATTGGCTCCGATGCTCGTATCGGTAATAAATTTATTTATCCTGGTATTGGCTATGGTGGGTCCTGCTTCCCGAAAGACGTAAAAGCCCTTATCAAAACTGCTGCTGATAACGGTTACCAGATGCAGATTCTGGAATCGGTAGAGTCAGTAAATGAGAATCAGAAATCAGTGCTTTTCAATAAAATTAAAAAGCACTTTGGTGGGGACTTGGCCGGAAAAACATTTGCACTTTGGGGCTTGTCTTTCAAACCGAAAACCGACGATATGCGTGAAGCACCTTCTTTGGTGATCATCGAAAAGCTGCTGGCTGAAGGTTGCAAGGTAAAAGCGTATGATCCGGTTGCCATGAAAGAAGCGCAGCACATCATCGGCGATAAAATTGAATATGCCAACGATCAGAATGAAGCCCTAGTAGATGCCGATGCGCTTTTGATCGTAACCGAATGGCCGGAGTTCCGATCTCCAAACTTTAAAGTTGTAGGTAAGCTGATGCGCGATAAAGTGATCTTCGATGGTCGTAATATTTACGACACAAAAGAAATGCAGGATGCCGGCTTTACCTATTATGGCATAGGCGTTAAGCCGTATTACCACTCTACAGTAGAAATTGCATAAAATAATAATGGGCAGAAAACGCGTTTTAATTACCGGCGGCGCCGGCTTTTTGGGTTCACATTTATGTGACCGGTTTTTGAAAGAAGGTTACCATGTAATTGCCATGGATAATCTTATTACCGGTAGTTTGGCTAATATCGAACACCTTTTCAAGGAACAACATTTTGAATTTTACCACCACGACGTTTCTAAATTCGTTTTCGTGCCTGGTAAACTGGATTATATCCTGCATTTTGCTTCACCGGCTTCGCCGATCGATTATCTGAAGATCCCGATCCAGACGTTGAAAGTTGGTTCGTTAGGTACGCATAATTTACTTGGTTTAGCCCGCGTAAAACATGCCCGCATGTTAATCGCTTCCACTTCGGAAGTGTACGGCGATCCGGAAATTCACCCACAGGTGGAAGAATACTGGGGACACGTAAATCCGGTTGGCCCGCGCGGTTGCTACGACGAAGCGAAGCGTTTCCAGGAAGCTATAACTATGGCATACCACATGCACCACGGTCTGGAAACCCGCATTATCCGGATTTTCAATACCTATGGGCCGCGTATGCGCCTGGACGATGGCCGGGTTTTACCAGCTTTCTTAAGCCAGGCATTACGTGGCGAACCGCTTTCAATTTTTGGAGATGGTTCACAAACGCGTTCGTTCTGCTACGTAGATGATTTAGTAGAGGGTATCTACCGTTTACTACTCTGCGATTATGCTTTACCAGTAAACATTGGTAATCCATCGGAAATCACGATCAAAGAATTTGCCGAAGAGATCAGTAAGTTAGCCGGGGTAGAACTGAACATTAAATATCAGCCATTGCCGGAAAACGATCCGCAACGTCGTCGCCCGGATATTACCAAAGCAAAAGAAATTTTGGGTTGGGAACCGAAAGTAGATCGGGCAGAAGGTTTGCGTCGGACTTACGAGTTTTTTAAGGATAAAGTGTAGTTTTTTTAATTGAATAAATTGTTTTCATAACTTGTTTTTTTATGAAAGCATTTGGATGGATTATAGTTTTTTAATGACGGAACTTCAGAAAATTGCCTTATTTGACGAAACAAAAGAAGCGTTAGAAAGCCAGGGTTTCTCTATTCAAAGTCAGGATCAGAACCGACCGTGGGGAGGCTTTTTTGTGCTTGCGGAGGGACAGATCAATAAATTTATTGATCTCTTTTTTGATAAGTTGAATATGGGGCAGATTAACCTTTCTGGAAAGTTAAGTCCAAAAATTCTGGTGGTAGCCCCCAATAAGCGATTATCGTGGCAGTATCATAACCGGAGAGCTGAACTATGGAGAGTAGTCCAGGGAGAGGTAGAAGTCGTAACCAGTGTAACAGATGAAGAAACAGATTCCAGAACGTTAGGTCCTGGAGAATACATTACTTTAAAACAGGGGGAGCGACACCGGTTGATCGGCTTAAATGATTGGGGAGTTGTAGCCGAAATATGGCAACATACTGATCCGTTAAATCCCTCCGATGAAGAAGATATTGTGCGGGTGCAGGATGACTTTGGGCGTTAATGAATTAGCGTTTATAAGGGTAGTTTATGGAAATTGACGATGATCCGCTTTGAAGATATTTTTAACTTAAAAAAAAGATAAGTATGAATTGAGGCTTCAAAAAAATATTAATAAGATTATTTTTTGAAGTTACTTGAGGCATAGATTCGCTCAATTATTTCTACAACTTTCAATCCTTCCAGTGCATTGGTAGTTAATGTACTATTACCCTTTAAAGTTGCAATCACATTTTCAATTACATATTGATGGTTGGCTGCAGAGCCTTTATAGTTTCCATAATCGTTTGGCGGATTGGATAGGGCTAAGGCGGGCATTTCATAATCATTAATATGGCAATGGATAACCTCATTCATATATTGACCGCCTATTTTCAGACTGCCTTTACTTCCGATCACGGTAATGCTACTTTCCAGGTTTTGATCCCAGACTGCTGTTGAATAATTTATCGTTCCGGAGCCTCCGTTCATAATGTCAAAAGAAATAAAGCCAGAATCTTCAAAATCAGTAGAACTCTGATGGGTAAAATCATAAAGCCGCGCTTGAATATTCTGAATATCGCCAAAAACCCAGTACAGTGTGTCGATGAAGTGTGAAAATTGCGTGAACAAAGTACCGCCGTCCAGATCCTTTGTTCCTTTCCATGAACTCTTCTGATAATAACGTTCATCACGATTCCAGTAACAATTGATCTGTACAATAAAGGTTTCGCCTATTAATTTATTACTAACTACCTCTTTCAACCAGATTGAAGGAGGTGAATACCGGTTCTGCATCACGCAAAATACGTGTTTACTCATTTGCAGAGCTTTGAAAATTACCGCTTCGCATTCACCTTTAGTCAGCCCCATTGGTTTCTCACAAACAACATGCATTCCTTTTTCCAGAACCTGCATAGCTTGCCGCGCATGAAGGCCATTTGGCGTGCAAATGTTTATTACATCCACTATTGTATTGGATTGTAAAAGTTCTTCCAACGAAGAAAAAAAAGGAACGTTGAAGTCGGCTGTTTCTAATTCTGCTTCAGGCCGTATATCACACAATGCAACAAGTTCTGCTTCCGGGTTCTGTGCAATAATATTTGCGTGTCGTTTTCCAATATGGCCACAACCAACTACCGCAAATTTTATTTTATTTAGAGTCATTAATCTTAGCTAATTCGGCTTACAGCATTATTACTTATCTTATATTGTTGGCCACTTTCAGGGCAAATTGCAATACCGTTTTGATTGAAATCTAGTTTATGCCCGAATTCACTCACCCATCCGGTTTGTCGGCCTGGGTTACCAACTATTAAAGCGTATGGTTTAACATTTTTCGTAACCACAGATCCGGCTCCGATCAGAGCATACTCACCGATCTCATTACCGCAAACGATCGTGGCATTGGCCCCGATTGAGGCTCCTTTTTTTACCAGGGTTTTTAAATATTGATCCCGACGAATAACCGCACTTCTGGGGTTCAGGATATTGGTGAAAACCATGCTTGGACCCAGAAAGACATCATCTTCACAAATTACTCCCGTATAGATAGAAACATTATTCTGCACTTTTACATTGTTTCCTAAGATTACTCCGGGAGAAATAACTACGTTTTGACCTAAGTTACAATTTTGGCCTAACACGCAGCCCGGCATCAGATGTGAAAAGTGCCAGATCTTGGAGCCAGGTCCAATCTCACAGCCTCCATCTATCACGGCTGTTTCATGGGCAAAATAATGTTTTTCCATTTTTCTATTTAAAAAAGCTCCGGATCTTATCTGTGATATAATTGAGTTGATCGTCGCTTAATTCTGTATGCATCGGTAAAGATAATACCTTTTTAGAAAGAGTCTCTGCTACCGGGAAATCTCCCTTTTTATAACCTAAGTATTGATATGCTTTCTGTAAATGGACAGGAAGTGGATAATAGATCATAGTAGGAATATCATGTTCTTTCAGATAATGCTGTAGAGCATCCCGTTTACTGTTTTCAATCTTGAGCGTGTATTGATGAAAAACGTGAGTGGATTTTGGATCACGGGCCGGGATTTTTACTTCCGGAATATCTGCTAAAGCCTCATCATAGTAAGCTGCTGCCTGTTGTCTGGCAGTGGTATAATCATGAAGATATTGCAGCTTTATATTTAGTATAGCAGCCTGAATTGTATCTAAACGTGAATTAACGCCAATTACATCATGATAATACTTTTCAGACTGTCCATGATTAGCGATCATAGAAATTTTCCTTGCAAGGGTGCTGTCGTTTGTGAACAAGGCACCACCATCGCCATAGCATCCTAAATTTTTTGAGGGGAAAAAAGAAGTAGTGCCAATGTGGCCTATTGTTCCGGCTTTAATTTTTTGACCATTGCTAAAAGTGTAATCTGCGCCTATAGCTTGTGCGTTATCTTCAATAATTTGCAGGTTGTGCTTTTGGGCCAGATCCGATAGCGTTTCCATATCCGCACATTGCCCAAAAAGATGGACCGGAAGGATACTTTTACTACGATTACTGATAGCGTTTTTTACTTTGGTTGCATCAATATTAAAGGTCTCAGGGTCAGCATCAACCAAAACCGGTTTTAGCCGCAGCAAAGCAGCAACTTCCGCGGTAGCTACATAAGTGAAAGCTGGGATAATAACCTCATCGCCGGGCTCAAGGTCTAAAGCCATTAAAGCTATTTGAAGTGCATCTGTGCCATTGCCACATGAAATGGTATGGTTTACGCTATTAAAAGTGCTTAATTTTTTTTCAAATTCGGTAACCTCTGTTCCTTTAATAAATGCGGCTGACTGAAATACAGCATTAGTTTTCTCCTGAATTTCGTGCATAATCCGTTGGTACTGGCCTTGCAGATCAACTACTTGAATTGTATTCATATTACTTAGATCTAATAGGATGAGTTTATAGGCTCAAAAAGCCGGGCTTTCTTATTTTTTCAAGTATCGGTTTAGAATGGGGCAGCTTAAAAACGGCAACTGTTATACTTTTTATGGATTACAGTAAAAGCTCTGGAAAACTATATAATCATTGCTAAGCAAGCAAGTTAATAAAAAGAGTGTAAAAAGGTCGATAGTCAGGTTCTGTTTTCTTATCAAATTGGAAGTTTAATAGGGGGTGGTAGCATATTAAAGTTAAGTTAGCAATAAAATGGCCAAGGGATTTAGATGCTTAATCCAACCACTTTCATTTAATTAATTGCTAAAAAGCTTTAGTATTTAGTTGACTTTTGATTAATATTGCTATTCCCTGTTTTTGTTATTATTGATATCATAAAGAGATTAGGATTTATAATAAGAATATAACAACGAATAAATAATTTGATTTAGTATAAGATATGAAACCTACAATAAGTGTAATAATGACTATTCATAATACTTCTCAATATCTTAGAGAAGCAATTGATAGTATATTATTTCAAACATTCACTGATTTTGAATTTTTGATTTTTAATGATGGATCAACAGATAATAGCGCTGAAATTGTCCGGTCATATAATGATCCTCGGATTCTTTTTTTTGATGAACCAAAAAGCCAAAGCTGGGTAAGCCTATTAAACAAAGGCATTAAGTTGGCTCGTGGTAAATATATTGCCAGAATGGATTCAGATGATATTTCTTTACCGCATCGCTTTGAAAAGCAAGTAGCTTTTATGGATAATAATCTACAAGTTGGTTTGTGTAGTGCTTGGCTTGAAACTATAGGGCCCAATACCCATATTTCGAAAGAACGACCAATAGGTCATGTAGCAATTAAACATCAATTATTAATTGCTAATCCAATTGCACACGCTTTAGTAATGATAAGAGCACAAGTTTTAAAAGCTAATAACTTGTATTATAATGAAACCTTTCTGGCGGCACAAGATACAGAGTTCTGGGGGCGGCTTATTCATTTTACAAAGTTCCAAATTATTCCAGATGTCCTTTATTTATACAGAATGCATCCTCAACAAAATACTACATTAAGAAAAAAAATACAGGGAGTCAATGGTGTAGAAAATAAAATAAATTATATTAAATCATGGGGAGTGTCATTAACTGAGTTAGAAGAAAAATATCTTAGATTATTATTTAATCCTTGTCTGCACAATGTTTCTTCAAAAGAAATTCGGAATATACAAATGCAAATACCAGAAATAATTAATAAACTTAAAACCAAAAATTTTGATTCAGAGTTATTAATCCATATTTTTAATAAACATTTGCAAAAAATGTTGTTAAATATTAGCCAGTATAATTTGAGCTATTTATCAATCTTTATAAATATTAGTAAAACCCCAGCAATAAACACTTTAGACCGGTTTAAATTGATTGTAAAATCTATCATTAACTGGAAAGTAAATCATTAAAACTATTAATGTAAAAGTATTTTATAATTGTAAATTAATAAATAAAATGAAGATAATGCTTTAGTTACGTTGATAAGTTATTTATGAAAATTGTAATTTAATTAAACAAATTAAATAAAGGCAAGTTACTTGTGATTCGTTGTTGTATTCTTTGATGAAGGAAAATTTTAATTATATGTAGATTTTTTCGAAATAAATTAAAATTCGACATTTATTTGAAGACTAACTTAAAAAAAAGTTTAAAATAGTAAAAAAAAACTCTTGTTTTTATTAATAAATAATATTAAGGTCCTTTTCAGGAGACTTAATCAAAAAGGGTCTTTCGCACAAAACTTTGCTATAACCTTTTCAGGGTCTGCATTAATTACAATTATTGGATTTATTTTAACACCAGTTATGTCCAGAATTTATTCCCCTCAGGAATACGGGATATTTTCTGTTATAAATTCTATTATTGGCAATCTTAATGTTTTCTCAAGTTTAACATATCTTGGAGCTTTTTTGTTAGAAAAGAATATTAGAAAGTTCTATTCTCTGGTACAATTAACATTAATTTTGAATTTTGTTACATGTTTTTTGTTAGTTGCAAGTTTAATTTTTTTCAAAGTACCCTTTTTAAGCTTTTTTAATATTATTAGTATAGATAATTGGATATATACTATTCCTCTTTTACTTTTAATAGCAAACCTTAATAGTATTATGAATAATTGGCTCCTCAGGGATAAACGGTTTAAAGAGAGAGCAAGTGTTGATGTTGGGAGTAGTTTAGTTGGGCGAGTGTCTTCTATTGGATATGGGTATTATATAAGTAATAGTTTTTCGGGCCTAATTATTGGTGATTTTCTACTAAGAGCTTTCAAATTTATTGGATTCCTTAAAAGTGGGATATATACGCAATTGCCTTATCTGTTCTCAGGTTTTTCAATTAATAGAATTAAAAATTTAGCTATTAAATATAAAGATTTCCCTTTATATCAATTGCCAACAAACTATTTTAACCTTATTTCTTTACAATTACCAATTTTTGTATTAGCATCTTATTTTGGATCTACAACAGTGGGTTTATATGGGTTCTCAGTTAATTTACTCGGTATTCCTTTAAATTTAATGGAAAGAACTGTAGCTCCGGTATTCTATCAAAAAGCTGCAGAAGTCTATTTATCCGACAAAACCCAATTAAAAAAAATAACATCCGAAATTTATGATAAATTAATATATATTAGTATTGTACCTTTTTCTATAATAACAGTCTTTGGTGATGTTATTTTTAAATTAGCTTTCGGAGCAAAGTGGGAAATGGCTGGTGTGTTTACAGCTTATTTGGGCTTTTCTTATGTTTTTAAATTGATTGTAAATTGTTTTTCCGGTGTTTTTGCAATAGTAAATAAACAAAGATTAGAATTTATTTGTAATTTTATTGGATTAATATTGAGAAGTTGTGCCCTTTTTATAGGGATTTATTTTAATGATTTAAACCTAGCTGTTTTAGCCTTTGGTATTGCTAGTTTTATATCTTACTTTATTATTAGTATGTTGTTGTTTAAAATAATAGGAGTAAAGATATGGGCTAAAGTGATTAAGACCTTGGTGTTAATAGCCTTATCTTTTATATTTTTCAAAGGTATAAGAATATTTGCTGAGCTTTTGATATAAGTAGTTTTCCTGCTTTAAAGTATCAGTACTATCAAAAAAAAATTAAGTAAATGTTGGAAAGGGTCTGGTAGTTTACAATAAGCCCTAACCATAATATAATATGAAAAAGAACGTATCCTCTAAAATTTCAAATGTCTTAAAGTATCGTCTTTCTCCTTGGCTTAAAAGCCAGATCGATTCATTATCACAAAGCATATATTCTGATCTTGGCCTGGAAATTAACGGGGAAAAAGCTCCACGTGCCCTCTTTATTTTTCCAACGGTTTCCTTCGATTTTTATATCCAGGGTCGATTCGAAGAAGGTTTAAAGACCAAAATGCATAATATATATTTTCAAGGCTTGGCCATTCTGAAAAAACTAATCGATCATGGTTACGTAGTAGATTGCGTTGATAAAGATGCCTTTGATGTAAACCGGGATACCTCGCAATATCGGCTTATAATCGATGAAGGCAATAACTTAGCTTTTTTGTCGAATTACCCTAACCAGAAAAAAATTTTTTACTCAACTGGACTTAAATGGGAGAGAAGAAATCTGAATGAACAGCAGCGGATTAACTGGTTTCATGATGCATATGGGTTCTTTGTTAAGCCTGTACGGCAGTCTCTGCCCGTTTATTCCAGCCAAGTAGCAGATTTTATTTTGTATAAGGGCGTTCCAGAACAAATGCAGGATTTTAATAAAAGAGCAAAACTGGTACAGCTTGCCATGCCGGTAGAGTATGAGCCCGAAAATATTGAACGTGATTATTCAAAAAGGGAATTTCTTTGGATCGGTGGTTGGGGAGCCATCCATAAAGGGCTTGATATTGTAGTGGAGGCATTTGAAGGAATGCCTGAAAGTAAGCTGCATATTTTCGGTCCTCTCGAAAGAGAAGGAAAAGTTTTAAATTGGCTGCAGGATAAATTAAAGGGTTCTAAAAATGTTTTTTATCAGGGGTTTGCAGATTATACCAAATCTTCTTTTCAAAAGATTATTCATAATTGCGCCGGACATATTTACCCAAGTGCGGGAGAGAACGGCTGTGCTACTTTAGCGCAAACTGCTCATTATGGTCTTATTCCGGTTACTACCGCGGAAGCCAATAATCAGGCGTCGTTTCTTGGTTACAATATTGAGGGAGATAGCCGTTCTCTAATGATTGAAAGTATCAGACACTCGGTAGCAGAAATTTCTGCAATGGATGATGAAACGCTAAAAACAAAGTCTGAAAAAATAATGGCTTTCGCGAAGGAGCGCTTTACAAGATCTGCATTTTTAAAATCAGTTGATGACTTTCTTTTATCTGTGAAATAATTCAGGAGTATGTATATCTTCTGTATTTTTTTATGTAGTAACTTGCAGATGTTAATTCAAGCAATGTTTTTAAATGGATATCATTATTAAATCCTTTAACAGACCCTATTATTTAGAAAGATGTTTGAGGAGTATTTATAAATATATAGAAGGAAATTTCAAGATCCATGTTTTAGATGACGGAACGCCACCAGAATATTTAGAAAGAATAGCTCAATTATTTCCAGAGGTTACAATAACCCTGTCCGGACGTTATGATGATAAAGTAAAAAGTATTCATTCCCATATAGCTGGCGAGACAAAATTCGACCAGCTTTTTATCCCTACAAAACTCTGGATAGATCAGGTTAAGAAGAGCTCTGATATTTTTCTATTATTGGAAGATGACTTCTGGCTTGTTGCCCCAATTAAATTAGATGAAGTGAAAAATGCAATGATTGGCAATAATATTGTGTTAACAAAACTTTATTGGGGGAGTAGTTTAAGCAACTTTAAAGCAACAATTAAGAAATTAAATACAGAACTAGAAGAAACCATTCCTGAAATCCCATCTATTCCAGTCTCTGTATTAAGATTAATATTTCATAATAAATTTAAAATAAACTCAATTCTATATCGATTAGGGCTTATAAAAGATGGTATCTATTTCCAACTCCCTTTCTATAGTTTATACTCTGTTGCATCTGCCTTTTTTGACAAACGATACTGGTTATTTCTTTGGGAAAATGATCAATTAAAAGCAGATGAAACATTTCAGCTATTGAAAGCCACTACGTGGTTCAGAAAGCATAAAAGCAGGTATGCTAAAGCAATAGATGAAAAAGTGAAAACATCTTTTATTACCTCCGCTACGAATACGTATAAAGATATTGATCTTGATATCTTCACCTTTAATCATTGTTTGAATCAGGCATGGTTAAATGGAGATCTGGATCCAATGGCTAATTTTCCTGTTGATTTTAGCCCTGAAAGTATTAAGCCTATTCTGGAGAAATGTAATTACAATAAATGTTCTTACTCAGAATGGTTAAGGTATATAGCCAGATTCAAAAGTATTTATCAGAGTATGGGTGTTAAAACTGACTGACCTGACTAAGATTTGTTCAAATACTACAAAAATAGCCTTGTTTTAAATCTTTCGACCTTTATCGATTTTATATAAAGTGTTAATTTTCAATACTCTACTAATATCAATTGATTTCAGCAATTCAAAATAAAATAAGTGAACTTATTAAGGCTCTAACTGCCAAGGGATCTTTTACTCAGAATTTTGCAATAACCTTTTCTGGGTCATTCTTCGTGACTTTGATAGGCTTTGTCTTAACCCCGGTAATGTCAAGGATCTATTCTCCGGAATCCTATGGCTTGTTTTCTGTGTTTAATTCTATTCTGAGTAATCTCAGCGTTATTGCTTTCTTAACATATACAGGTGCTTTTTTTCTGGAGCGGGATTCCCTAAGGTTTTACTCCCTAGTTTTACTAACTATGGTGCTTAGTGTAGTTACCAGTATTGTCTGCGGGATTATTCTTTTTTTCTTTAAAACGCAGGTTTTAGATTTTTTTCAAATTGATGCATTAGGAAATTGGATTTACCTTTTACCGGTATTCCTTTTAATATTTAGTTTAACTTCCATTTTTACTTCATGGCTGGTTAAAGAGAAATTTTTTTCGAAGATAGCTGGAGTAAATGTAGGCTCCAGTTTAAGCGGTAAGTTACTTTCCATTGGATTTGGTTTTTTTCTGTTTAACAATGTTTACGGATTGTTGTTGGGTGACTTCGTATCCAAACTGGTTAGTTTCTTTAGTTTAGGATTTAGTGGTCTGCAAAAATTATATAACAAGATATTTACAAAGGCATCATTTAAAAATTTAAAAAATGTAGCTTATGAATACAGGAATTTCCCGCTGTACCAGCTGCCTACAAGTTACCTGGATGTGATTGCAGTTCAAGCCCCTGTCTATGTGTTGTCTGCCAGTTTTGGAGTTTCTAATGTAGGTCTCTACGCTTTTTCCACCACGCTTCTTGATTTGCCAATCAATTTGTTGGGCAGGTCTGTTGCACCGGTTTTTTTTCAGAAGGCCTCGGAATTAGTTATTGAAAGTAAAGAACAATTACAGAAATTAACTACATCCATTTTTTATAAAGTTTTTTATTTAGGCTTAATTCCGGTAAGTATTATAAGTGTTTACGGAGATCTGATCTTTAAATATGTTTTTGGTGATAGATGGGAAATGGCAGGGGTATTTACTGCATTTTTAGGTTACTCCTATATTTTTAAATTGACTGTTTCGGCTACGAGTGGAGTTTTTGCTCTGTATAATAAGCAGAAAGCAGAATTTACCTTTAACATTATTGGTTTGGTTCTAAAAGTGTCAGCCCTTTTACTCGGGGTGTACTTGAAAGATCTGAAACTGGCAATCCTTTTCTTTGGTATTGCTAGCGCAGCTTCTTCTATTTTAATTAATTTTATGATTTTTAAAGTCTTAAATTTACCGGCACATAAAATTATTGGCAAGGCAGTTGCTCTCGTAATTTGTAGTTTTTTGCTTTTTAAGGGTATCAGGATTTTAATTGAATACTCTTTCTGATTTTTTTCAGAAAGAATATTTGTCCGACGGTTTACAGTTCAACTGATTATTAATATTCGATAAGTGATATGCCATCGATTGCAGGAGTAAAGTATAGACTGGCTAATATATTAAGGGCTGGGGCCGATAGGCTTTTTACCAATCCATTTAACAATGAGCATTTTTATGATCTGGGAATTGAGAAGCTTGGTAGTAAGTCAAAGCGGGCTCTAATAATTTATACTACAGCTGCTGTAAAGAATTACTTAAAAGGAGATTTAGATTCTTTAAACATTGTAAGAAACCACACAATGTTTTGGGAATCGGTAGAAATGGTAAATGTTTTAAACCAGCAGGGTTTTGTTGTTGATTATTTCAATGCCATTTTGCCAATGAGAATTGATTGGTTTAAATATGACCTTGTAATAGATGAACAGAACAACCTGAAAGATGCCCCTAGAGTTGATGGTCAGATTAGAGTTTATTATGCGACGGGATGTCATTGGCTTTTTCAATATCAGGCGGAATTATCTCGTATTAAAGAGTTTAAAGAACGCAATGGGATTGTGATCCCGCCAGTTCGCTTAAACTCCAATTATATTATTTCCGATGAGTATGCGGATTATATGACTCATTTTGCTTCTGACTTTCTTACAAAAACATATTCTTCCAAAGTTAAAGCTGTAGAATTAAATATTAGCGCAGTACATGTACCTAAGCCATTTTCTAAAGACATTGCTAAAGCAAGATATAACTTTTTGTGGTTAGGTGGTATTGGGTTAATTCATAAAGGTCTTGATTTAGTTGTTGAAGCTTTTAAGGATATGCCTGAAGTAAATCTTTATATAGCGGGTAATGTAGATTACCAGGGTGAAGAGAGATTTGCAATTTGGTTTAAGGATCAGCTAAAAAAACATGCCAATCTTAAATATTTAGGCTTTATGGATGTAGCCAGTTCTGAGTTCGAACAGATTGCGAATAATTGTATTGGTACAGTTTATGTGAGTTGTTCTGAGGGTGGAGCGGGCTCCGTAGTTCAATTATTACATTATGGTCTTATTCCTTTAACATCTAAGAGCACTGCTTTACGGGCAGAGTTTCTGGGTTTGCCAATAGAAGGAATGTCTGCACATGAAATAATTACTTCAATTAAAGAGAAGGTTTCCGAACTTATTTCTATGGATGACTTTGAATTGTTAAGAAGATCAGATTCAGTTAGAGAATATGCGCTTCAATATCACACACGCCAGGCTTATTCAAACAGCTTTAGTAACTTTATAAAAATGTTAAACAATTAACCCAGATGAAGATAATTCCTATATTCAATACTTTTATTCACCCATCAGCAAAAGATAATGTAAATGCTGTTTTATCATCAACTTTCTTAAGCGAAGGCAAGCTGGTCAAAGAGTTTGAAACCAGGTTATCGTCTGACTTGGGCATAGTCAACCCTTTGGCACTGAACAGTGGTACCAGTGCCTTACATTTAGCAATAGTCCTGGCTGGGGTTAAACCAGGAGACGAAGTAATTTGTCCTGCACAAACTTTTGTGGCTACCGCATTGGTAGTATGCCAGGAAAAAGCGATCCCGGTATTTGCAGATATTAAATATGAGGATGGGAATATCGATCCGAAATCGATTGAAGAAAAGATCACTGAAAGAACCAAGGCAATCATTGCGGTACATTGGGGAGGCAACCCCTGCGATATGGATGAAATACATGCTATTGCGGGAAAACATAACTTAATGGTTATTGAAGATGCAGCTCATGCTCCCGGCGCGACCTATAAAGGTAAGCCAATAGGTGCTATTTCAGACTTTACCTGTTTTTCTTTTCAGGCTATTAAGCATATTACTACCGGAGACGGGGGAGCTATCTGTTGCCTGGACGATAAAATGGCTGAAGAAGCTTTGAAAAGAAGGTGGTTTGGCATTAACCGGGCAAACTCTCCGCTTTCTGTTTTAGGAGAACGAGTGTATGATATTACAGAAGTAGGGTATAAGTACCATTTAAATGATTATGCGGCCGCTTTGGGCTTAGCAAACCTGGAAGGTTTCAAAGATCGGTTGATGTATCGACAAAAGTTGGTGGATCGTTATCGGGATGGGCTGGCCGAGGTATCTGGTATTACATTATTTAAAAAATCAGAAGACCGGGAAAGTGCTAACTGGTTATTTGGGTTCCACGTTGAAAAACGGGAAGACTTTATCCTTGCTTTGAAAGCCCAGGGTATTACCGCCTCGGTGGTGCACGATGGCATAGATCATAATTCTTTGTTTGGCGGTACCAGAAAAGACCTGGTAAATCAGCTGAAGTTTAATGAAACTCAGATACACATTCCTATTCATGATGCCATGAAGGGGGATGATGTAGATTATATTTTAAATGTTGTTAAAAAAGGTTGGTAAATATGAAAATAGCCTTATTAGGGGGGAATGGCTTTGCCGGCCGGAACATTGCTGAGATCCTTACAGAAAATAATATCCAATATGAGGCTACTTCCCTCTTAATGGGTACAGACCTTCGGGATGTTAGCCAAGCCGTTGCTTTTTTAGAAAAAGTACAACCAGATTTTATTATAAATTGTGCAGCGCATGTAGGTAGTCTAAATTACGTTACAGAAAAGGCTGCTGACGTAGTGTCAGACAATTCCAGAATGATCCTGGGAATGTATGAAGCTGCTGCCAAAGTCTGCCCTAAAGCAATTATTATTAACCCGATTGCAAATTGCGCGTATCCTGCCACAGCAAATACGTTTCTTGAAGATGAATGGTGGAATGGTCATCTTCATCGGTCTGTTTTATCTTATGGCGTTACCCGGCGGCTTCTATGGGCAGTGGGTGAATGCTATCTGATGCAGTATGGAATGAAAAGCATCCATTTACTTGTTCCAAATATGTATGGTCCTTACGATTCAACAGATCCGAATAAAGCCCATGCCTTAAATGCGCTGATCTCTAAATTTGTAAAGGCTGAAAATACAAGCCAACCTGAAATTGAAATCTGGGGAACCGGCGTAGCTATCCGGGAGTGGTTATATGCAAAAGATTTTGCCCGGATCGTATTACAGGTAATTCAAAATGATGAGCTTCAGAACATTGAAAGTCCATTAAATATTGCCCAGAATTCAGGCTTAAGTGTTAAAGAATTGGTTGAAATAATTAAAAATAACTTTAAGTATTCTGGTCAGATCGTTTGGAATCATAATAAACCAGACGGTGCCCCTAAGAAAGTAATGGATGATACAAATTTCAGACAGGTGTTTCCTGATTTTGAATTTACTCCTTTCCAGGATGGGATCAATAAAACCATAAGTTATTATCAATCAGTTTATCCGTATTAGTTTTATAATATATGAGTGATAATAATTTGCCTGTAAATTCCCTTCAGTTTGACAAAGCATTGTTAAAATCCGTTGGAGAAGATGTTTTTATTAGTAATAATGTAGAGATCCGTAGACCTCATTTAGTAACAATTGGTAGTCATGTAGCAATAGATTCCGGAGTTTATATTACAACCGCTGCAAAAATTGGAGATTATACACATCTATCACCATACATAACGGTAATAGGAGGTGCAAAAAGTACGCTTATAGTTGAAGATTTTGTTACAATTGCAGCTGGGAGTAGAATTATTTGTGGTAGCGATAAGTTTCTTGGGGCCGGATTTACTAGTGTTACAGTGCCCGATGAATATCGGGACGACGTTGACTTTACTACTGTTAAATGTTGTAAGTTTGCTGGAATTGGGACAAACGTGGTAATAATGCCGGGCGTTACTATTGGGGAAGGTAGCGTTATTGGAGCTTGTTCTTTGGTTACAAAAGATACTGAGCCATGGACCATTTACATAGGTACTCCTGCTAGACCTATAAAGATCAGGCCCAAAGAGAAAATGCTTGAATATGCTAAAGCACTTGGTTATTAAAAAAAATGGGAAATATCAAGATATCATATATTATTACCACATACAATAAACTACCTTATCTAAAGGAAGTTATTAAACGCTTGGTTGATCAACTTAAGGAAAATGAGGAATTAGTTGTGGTTGATGGTGCAAGTAAAGATGGAACAATGGAATTTCTTGAAGGACTTTATAAGATCGGTAAAATTCATCAATTTGTTTCAGAACCAGATAAAGGCGAATCTCATGGTTTTAATAAAGGCATATTAATGTCCCAAGGGGAATACATAAAGGTAATTACTGACGATGATGCGTTTGACTATCCATTGATTCGGAAAGGAGTTGAATTCATGGATCAGCATCCTGCAATTGATTTGCTTACTTCTCATACAGGGCTAATAAATCTTGAAGATTTGCATGAGATCAGTATGTACGATGATTGTTTTGAAAATTTTAATAATTGGATTAAAAATGGTGTGCCAGGCTGGTTTATAGGTTTACCAATGATAATAAGAAGGAAAGCTTTAGCGCAACTGGGGCTTTTTAACACAGGGGTTGTTCAGGTTGATACTGATCTTTCATTGAGAGCTACCAGCTTAAATATGAAAATTGCCTGGTGTACAGGATTAGCGGCAATAAGAATTGAAAATCCTCAGAGCAATTTTCGTAATCTTAAAAATGCGAACGCAGGTCATTCGGAATATGTAAGAATGCGTTATCTTTATGACAAAAGTTTGTATGGTTCTTTTTTTAGCTTTGTCAAGCTTCAAACAAACTGGTTAGAAATGGTTAAAAAACCATTAAGGCCTATTAAGAATCTGTTGGTAAAAACAGCAAATTATCCAAAAGGGTTTGAGAAAAGAGTATTTAGCGTTCAGCCTAGCACGAAAGAACCCTCACAAATAGCGAATGCATTTAATACATGCGATGCATTTTTTGATGAGTATAATTCGAAAAATAAGATTGAATTTATTTGTAAATAAAAGAAGAAAAGTAGAATTAATATATGAAAGTTGCGCTGATAACTGGTATTACGGGGCAGGATGGTGCTTACCTGGCTGAATTTTTATTGAATAAGGGCTATGTTGTACATGGTGTAAAACGTAGAAGTTCTCTGTTTAATACAGATAGAATAGATCACCTGCGTTATGATGGTTTAGAACATAATCCAAAATTTATTAACCATTTTGGTGATCTTACAGATTCTACTAATCTTATTCGCATCATACAGGAAGTGCAGCCGGATGAGATCTATAACCTGGGCGCTATGTCGCATGTGAAGGTTAGTTTTGAAGTGCCGGAATACACTGCCAACGTAGACGGTTTGGGCACTTTGCGTATCTTGGAGGCAGTTCGTCTTTTGGGGTTAACTAAAAAAACCAAGATCTATCAGGCTTCTACCTCAGAGCTTTATGGTTTGGTTCAGGAAGTTCCTCAGAAAGAAACAACTCCATTTTATCCTCGTTCGCCGTACGCAGTAGCTAAAATGTATGGTTTCTGGATAACGGTTAATTACCGCGAGGCTTACGATATGTTTGCTGTAAATGGTATTTTATTCAACCACGAATCACCATTGCGGGGTGAAACTTTTGTAACCAGAAAGATCACCCGTGGAGTAGCGCAAATTGTACTTGGTCTGCAAAAGAAAATCTCACTGGGTAATTTAGATGCCAGACGCGACTGGGGCCACGCCCAGGATTATGTAGAAGCGATGTGGCTGATCCTGCAACAGGACAAACCGGAAGATTATGTGATTGCAACCGGGGTAACCACCACCGTTAGAGATTTTATTAAAATGGCTTTTGCGGAAGTAGGCGTTGAGCTGGCTTTTGAAGGGGAAGGGGTGAACGAAGTGGCGAAAGTTGTTGCCTGTAATGATCCTGAGTACCACCTAGAGATTGGACAAATCGTTGTTGAAGTAGATCCGGTATACTTCAGACCTACAGAGGTTGATTTGCTTATTGGAGATCCTACAAAGTGTCAGGAAAAGCTTGGCTGGAAACCAAAGCACGATTTGGCCTCATTAGTGAAAGATATGATGGGTGCAGACGTGGCATTGTTTAAAAGAGATGCTTATTTAATGCAAGGAGGCCATAAAGTTCTCCGATATCACGAATAATAACTGTTTTATTAATAATACAAAGAGGAGATTCGGACCAAAAGCCTAAATCTCCTCTTTGTATTTGAAATACTGACCGGGAAATTTTATACCTTAAACCCCCGCCTGCTTTATCTGCATCATTTTAGATTAACTAGCTAAGATCATTTTGCTTATGTTTTTTTCGGTTGTTATTCCTACATATAATAGAAGCGCCTTCATTAAAGAAACGGTTGAATCTGTTCTAAATCAGACATACACTCAATTTGAAATATTGATTGTTGACGATGGAAGTACTGATAATACTGGAGAAATAATAAAATCTGTAAATGATACCAGATTAAACTATTTCTTTATTAGTAATGGCGAAAGGGGGAGAGCAAGAAATTTTGGCTTTAATCAAGCCAAAGGCGATTACGTGATATTTTTTGATTCAGATGATATTATGCTGCCAAATCACCTTGAAGTATTGAATGCAAAGATCAAGCAGGCAAAGTATCCTAACTTTATAGCAGCAAAGTTTAACTTGAATAGGAATGGCCAGATTTATGACAGTGACCTTGTAAATATTAAAGAAGGTTTTTATTCAATTGAACTTTTTTTAAAAGGCAATTTACTCGCCTGTAATTTTGGTGTAAAGAAAGCTAATTCAGCGCTTAAGTTATTTGAAGAAAACAGAGCATTCGCTGTGTTAGAAGACTGGATGTTTTTACTTCAGAATCTTGAAAATGACCAAATATTCATTGTAGATCAGATAACCATAACTATGAGCGACCATGATCAGCGTTCAATGAGGGCAGATAATCATAAACTCATTTTGAAATTACAGAGTATGATGGATTGGTTAAAATTAAATACCACTTTGTCGGCAGACCAGTTAAATTTAATAGCTGGCCAGATCCTTTATTTATCTGCTATACACGCATACATGGATAATGATCGAAGCTCAGTTATAAAGTTTCTTATTAAGTCTTCTAAAGCAGGGCATTTAAGTTTTAAATATTTCCTGTTGTTGATAAAAGCTCTGATCGGAATTAATATTATCAACAAACTAAAATAGTGTTTAACTTATGAACCTGTAATGGTAATTTTATTTTTAAGTTATTGGGGGGTAAATGATCCGCTTACCGTTTCTACCATTTTTCCCCATCTTGGAATCCTGCAAAAAGAAACTTTTGTTAAAAAGATTGTTTTTGTATCGATTGAACGAAATTCCAAATTTCATTTTGATCTGAATAGAGATTCAAAAATAGAATTTGTGCCTATTCTGTCAAAAAACCTTAAAGTTAATTTATTAAATAAAATTAACGATTTCCTTATATTCCCTAAAGCTATAATCCGATTAATACAAAATTACAAAGTTGATCTATTGATTGCACGGGGAGCACCGGCCGGTGCCTTAGCTTATAAAGCCTGGTTAAAAACGAACATTCCATTCGTAGTCGAATCGTTCGAACCACACGCTGATTATATGTTAGAATCAGGAGTGTGGAAGAAAAACGATTTAAGGTATATTTTTGAGAAACGGTGGGAAGAGAAACAAAAAAAATATTCTTATGCCTTACTTCCAGTAGCAGAAAACTACCGTACAGAATTAATTAGTGAAGGGGTAAATGCTAAAAAGATAAAAACTGTCCCCTGTTGTATAAATAATGAAAAGTATGCTTTCAATACAATAATTCGTGAAAGATTACGACAGGAATTAGGGATAGGTTCCAAAGAAATAGTTGGAATTTATGTAGGTAAGTTTGGCGGCTTATATTATGAGAAAGAAGCCTTCGATCTTTTTAAAAAGTGTTTTGATTATTTCAATAATAACTTCAAGCTGTTAATTCTTTCTCCTAATGAACCAGACTACATAGAAAATCAATTATTAAATGCAAAAATAGAGTTAAATAATACTTATTTTAAGAAGGTTAAACCGGAACTTGTTCCTCAATATCTTTCTGTTAGCGATTTTGGAATTGCTACATATAAACCAGGTCCTTCTAAATTGTTTCTTTCTCCAATTAAAGTTGGAGAATATTGGGCAAATGGTCTTCCTGTACTTATTACCGATGGCATAGGAGATGAAACGTATCTTGTTGATAAGGAAAATTGTGGCGCAACATTTGTTGCTGGAGAGGAAAATAGTATAAGAAACGCTCTTGTAAAAATTGAAAAGATAATAAGTAATCCTGAAAGCAGAAAAAGAATTTCAATTTTATCTCGGAAATATAGGTCATTAAATATAGTTAGAGAAGTTTACAGGCAAATCTTAAGGCATAATTGATATTTAAGAGAGCTAATTGCTTCTTCTTATATTATTCTTCCCTTAATTATGCGGTCTGACAATATTTAATTAAAATATTTGTGAGTCATTTAGTCTTTAGGCATTAATTTTTTTTTATAGAATCAAATTTGATGTTAGTTATGTTGAGGTCTGGTTTATTTAATGTGAGTAATTAAGGTATGACTATTCTATATTTATGCTATTGGAGCATTAATGACGCTTTAACTGTAGCAACCTGTTTTCCTAACCTTAAAATCCTGAATAATTTTACTGCTATAGAAAAAATCGTTTTTATAACTATTGAAAGAAATTTTGAATCTGAGGTGAAATTTGCCCCATCTTTTAAAAATGAAAAGATAGAATTTAAACCCTTGCATTCATCTGATTTACATTATGGAGTATTAAATAAGATCAATGATTTTGTTTCTTTTCCAAAAGAACTGGCCAAGCTTGTTCAACATTACAAAGTAGACAAAATTATTGCTCGTGGAGCTCCAGCCGGGGCATTAGCTTATCTTGTGTGGAAAAAACTGAAAACCCCGTTTTTGGTAGAATCTTTTGAACCACATGCAGACTATATGCTTGAATCCGGTGTCTGGAAAAACTACGACCCCAGATATGTTTTTCAGAAGCATTGGGAAGAAAAGCAGAAAACAGTAGCAGCAGGGTTAATGCCCGTAGCTGATAATTATAAAAAGAAGCTTTTATCGGAAGGAGTAAGTGAACAAAAAATAAGGACTGTACCAGTTTCGGTTGATACGCAACATTTTAGCTTTAATAAGCCAGATAGAAATGAGATCAGGAAAAAATTGAATATTAGCTCTGATGGCATCGTTGGTATATATGTCGGCAAGTTCGGCGATATATATTACGACCAGGAGGCTTTTGATATTTTCAGGAAAGCGTTTGATTTTTTCGGGTTATCCTTCAGGCTAATTTTGCTTACTCCAAATAGTATTGATGAGGTTAAAGCAAAATTGTTAAAGATCGGTATTGATCCGGCAAAAGTATTTACAGCTAAAGTGGCTCATCATGAGGTACCACAATATTTATCTGCTAGTGATTTTGCTTTTTCTACCATAAAGCCAGCTGCTTGCCGCAAATACTGCTCACCGACGAAAAATGGAGAATATTGGGCTAATGGGCTACCAATTATTTTAACAGAAGGTGTTGGTGATGATTCTGATATTATAAAAAATGAAGGCGGTGGAGCTGTCTTTAATTTAGAAGTCCCTGGCAGTATAGAATCTGCTCTTCATGAGATAGCTGAAATTATAAGCGATCCCGGTTGCAGGGATGGTATTTTAAAGCTGGCTGAGAATCACCGGTCGTTAAAAAAAGCAGAAAGTGCATACCAATATTTCTTTGCCATGCATAATACTTCCGAGTAAAATTTATGAATATATTATTTATTGTACCCTACCCTGAAGGTAAAGCACCATCCCAACGATTCCGATTCGAACAGTATCTGCCTTTTCTGAAAGAGAAAGGATGGAATTATACATTGGCTCCTTTTCTTGACAATGCAACCTGGACAATACTTTATAAGCAAGGATATACTTTAAAGAAAGCTGCTGGTGTGTTAACAGGTTTTTTAAGGCGATTATTTCTCTTATTCAATTTAGGGAAATACGATTTTGTTTTTATTCATCGGGAGGCAGCTCCTTTAGGGCCACCGGTTTTCGAATATATCATTACTAAAGTTTTAAAGAAAAAGGTTATCTATGACTTCGACGATGCGATCTGGATGGAAGATTCCGCCGGAAACAATAAGATCGTGTCCGGCATAAAATGGTACGATAAGGTTAAAAGTATTTGCCGGTGGGCTTATAAAATAAGTGCCGGAAATACCTATTTGAGTAACTTTGCTTTACAGTTTAATAAGCAGGTGATCTTAAATCCTACTACCATAGATACTTTAAACCTGCATAATGAAGTAAAGGATCAGGATACCAAAAGAATTGTAATTGGCTGGACAGGAACACATACAACTTTGCGGCACCTGGCAATAGTTACGCCGGTAATTGCAGCACTTGAAAAAAAATATGATTTCGACTTTTGCGTAATTTCCAATGCTGCTCCGGAGCTACCGTTAAGATCTTTGAAATTTAAACCCTGGAAGAAGGAAACTGAAATAGAAGATCTGCTTTCGTTTAATATCGGCCTGATGCCTTTGGAAGATGATGCCTGGGCAAAAGGAAAATGTGCTTTTAAAGCTCTGCAATATATGGCTCTTGGCATTCCGGCGATTGTTTCACCGGTTGGTATGAATAGTGAAGTGGTTGATAATGGTAAGAATGGCTTTATTTGCAACACGGAAGCTGAATGGTATAACGCGATAGAAACCCTGCTTACGCAACCAGAAGTAAGACGCAGCCAGGGTAAAGCAGCCCGTGGAAAAATAATTGATAACTATTCGGTTCTGGCTAATCAACAAAACTTTCTGAAGCTCTTTAGCTAAGTTTTATTATTCTGATTTACTACTAGTTGCTTAATTTTAACCTTTTATCTCTGTGAAGCCTGAAGGTATTTTTGTTATTTCCCTTGATTTTGAATTGTTCTGGGGTGTCCGGGATGTACATACATTCGAATCTTATGGAGAAAATATTTTAGCAGTAAGAAAAGTTGTTCCTGCGCTGTTGCAATTATTTACGGAGTTCGATATACACGTTACCTGGTCTACTGTCGGTTTCTTGTTCTTTCGTACCAAAGAAGAATTGTTGCGGGGGGTACCAGAAATACGACCCGATTATACCAATCCGGTTTTGTCGCCTTATGCTGATCTGGTAAATATAGGTAAAGATGAAAATGCTGATGCCTATCATTTTGGCAGTTCATTAATAGAGCAGATAAAGCGCACACCGCATCAGGAGATCGGTACCCATACTTTTTCACATTATTATTGTCTGGAAGACGGACAGACGAGAGAATCGTTCCGAGCAGATCTTCAGGCTGCTATTAAAGTTGCCGGTCAGCAAGAGATCAGGATCGAAAGCCTGGTGTTTCCAAGGAATCAATATAACCGGCAGTACCTTGACATTTGTGCTGAGCTCGGGATTACGTGTTTCAGAGGGAATGAAGAAGCCTGGTTCTACCGGGAAGGTAATGCCGGTTCCCAGACATCGTTAAAAAGAGGCGCCCGCTTGTTGGATGCCTACCTGAATGTTTCAGGAGATAATTGTTATAGCCTGGAAGAGATTGCCAGAACCTATCCTTATAATATTCCGGCAAGCCGCTTTTTCCGACCATATTCTGAGCAGTTAAAGTTTTTGGAGCCGTTAAAAGTTAGCAGAATTAAAGCCGGATTAACAGCTGCGGCAAAAGAAAAGCAAGTGTACCATTTATGGTGGCACCCTCATAATTTTGGAAAAAATCTGGAAGAGAATATCGAACAATTGAGACAAGTATTGGTGCATTATAAAAATTTGCAGCAGCAATATGGTATAGCTAGTTTCACGATGGCTGAAATAGCGGCATTAATTAAAGAACAGTATGAAAAGTGATAAGAAAATAGTTTTATTAGCCGGAAAAGGAGATTCAACCAATATTATTTATCATGCTTTAGCCAAAGATTTTAATATTGCCCGGGTTATTATAGAAGATGGGGTAGATACTAAATCCTTTCTTAAAAGAAGGGTAAAGAATTTAGGTTATAATAAGGTATTGGGTCAAATTCTTTTTAAAGTTTTAGTAGATAAACCTTTGTCTGTTATTTCTAAGGGTAGGGTTAAGGCTATTTTGCAGCATGCCGGGTTGGTGAATACTCCGATACCGGAGGATATTATATTGCGTGTTAATTCGGTAAATGAAGAAGCCACTATAGAGGCCCTGATAAATCTGGAGCCAGACGTAGTGGTAGTTAATGGAACCAGGATCATTTCTAAAGCTGTATTAAACAGCATTAATGCGAAGTTTATAAATATGCATGCTGGAATTACGCCTTTATACAGGGGAGTACATGGTGGCTATTGGGCTTTAGCGGAAGGCGATCTTAAAAACTGTGGTGTAACTGTACACTTTGTAGATTCGGGTATAGATACTGGTACAATATTATATCAGACCTGCATTACTCCGGAAAAAGACGACAATTTTACAACCTACCCTGTATTGCAATTGGCTGCTGGTATTCCTTTCCTGAAAAAAGCTATAAACGATGTTTTGAAAGATCAGGTAAAGTTAATTACACCACCCGAAGGAAAGTCTGGTTTATGGTATCATCCTACATTCAGTTCCTACATTTGGCAGTGGATTAGGCGGGGTGTGAAATAGCTCTTGCAATAAGTTTCTTTTGCTTTTTTGCTGTTTGGGCATAACTACGCATAATATATAAGGCAGATAAATAAAACGGCATCAAGGGTATTTTATAACGGACCAGCGTTCCGAAATTCCCACTACTTGTGCCAACGCCAATCGCAAAAATTATTGAAAAGATAAAGCAGAATAAGAGAATAGGAGTATTACCAATAAGCTTCAGGCTTTTTAATATTCCTGTTTGATAAAAGAGATAAACTGTTAGATACATAAAAAAAACCGCTTCTAACGCTGAAAGTAGCATTACCGGGTTTCTGACCTCCCATAAGTATGGCCTGAATAATGTAACATTGACTGCTGCAGGAGCTAACTTTAACATACCTCCAATGGTGCCATCTAATTCTCCAATATTATAGGCAGACCCACTGGTAACATATTCGCTAAGATATACTTGGGTAATCTTTGATCTTTCACCCAACTTTTCAATATCATATTTTTCATCACCTGCGGTTATGTTCAAGGCTCCAAAATATGACACAATACCTCCTAAACCAATAAAAACAGGTTTAGCTATTAACCGGATAGTATGACTTTTAATTCTTCGGTTATTTTCGTTAAAGATCCAGAATAATGCGGGCGGAATAAATGATAAAAGGATATAGATTTTTACAGTAAGAATCAGGTAGCCAGCTATAATTAAGGCTACTATGGACCAGAAAATTTGTTTCTTTGCAATAAATATATTGTAAAACCCGAAAAACACCCAGCCGAGTCCCCCCAGGGTCAATGAGTCTTTCATCAAGCCGGAACCCCAGAAAAAGACAGAGGGAAGGAAGAAGATCGCAATTGCAAATTCTTTGGTGAGTTTTGGATAAAGTTCCAGGAAAGCAATGTATAAAGCCCAGAAGCCGCTAAAGCTAATAAATGCAAAAAATAGCGCAATCACCGTATAGGTGTTGAGTGCAAAAATACCTATAACTGACGCAATTTTAGCGATAAGGAACTCTGTAGGAGCCTTATACCAAAACATCCAGATAGTATATCTGTATGTATCAGAGTCATATTCTCCATGAGAAAAAAGTAGTTTTAGACCAATTTTTGGGGAATCATAAAAAGCTTGCGTAATCTGTTTGCTGTGCCAGAAGTAGTTAAAAGTATCGCCGGCAGGATTTCCTAAGCTGCCATAATAAAACTGGTAAATAAGCCCTAATGTAATGGCACCAATTAATTTTAAAGTTAAGGCAGGAATAAAATATTTTCTGGTTACGTTAGTAGTAACTTTCGGCCTGATCCAATAGGCCATACCATAGATCAGTATCAGGTATATAGGAGTTAAGAATAAATCTTTTAAATCCATAAGAATCTCTCTTTAGCAGAGAATATTGAAGAATAAAGAACAAATAATAACTAAACACCTTACATGATACCAATTTTTCATGTTGCGAAAAACAGTAACGGTAACATAAGTATAGCCTGCCTCCTTTAACATTTTTTATAGTTACAGTTCCAAAAGTCTGACTAAGATTTTTGATTCGGCAATTTTATAATGTTAAATGTTTCAAATGCGTCAATTTTTGAAAATTTAGGTAGAGTTTAGTACGGTGAAAAAGAGCAGATTTAGGATTACAAATGTACATAAAATCTACGACTTAAAAGTTGGAAAGCATGATAAATGCTACTTTTAGAGCTGAAAATAATAGCGTTTTAGTAAATAATATCTTTCTTAATTCCTTCAATTATATTTTGCAGTCTTGCACGGAATGGGTGTTTTTTAGCAAAGCTATTTAAAAGCTTATAATGCTTTTTTCCAGTTTAGGAGCTTACGGATGTTGTGTGATTTTTATAAGATCCAGCAGGAATAAAAATGTTAGGAGAAAGAAATATGTACGTTACGACAGGAAAATGCAATGTGGTGATTTTTACTGTGTTTTTGATGGTCTAGTATGGTTATCAAGCTAATATGGCTGAATTTTTCCTGCAATCTGGATATTCAGGGCTGAATTTTCAATCTAATCTAAAATTTTCAATCTAATCTAATCTAATAGGGATTAAATCTGTTATGCCATATGCATTCAGGTAAAAACAAAACCTAATATTCTGAAGCTTTATTTAATTAGGTGAATGTTGAGTTGATGTGAGATAAATAAGGCTTAACTAAAACCTTCTAAAATTGAAATATTACTTTAAATCATTTGGAAAAGCCTTTTCAACGATATATAAGGGTCTCTTCCTTGATGCATCTAAACCTCTCCAGACATATTCCCCAATAATACCCAGTGCAATCATCTGGAAAGAGGAAACAAATAGTAGAACTAGCATTATTGCCGTCCAGCCCTGGACGGCAATAACACCTGAGAATTTTGCTACTAAAATATAAAGGCCGTAAATAAAAGCTA
This sequence comes from Adhaeribacter terreus, assembly GCF_042657365.1. Lineage (NCBI taxonomy): Bacteria > Pseudomonadati > Bacteroidota > Cytophagia > Cytophagales > Hymenobacteraceae > Adhaeribacter > Adhaeribacter terreus. Next base: position 468,747 of record NZ_JBHSKT010000001.1, read on the forward strand.
TAACTCCTAACAGTAATCCCATAACGGAAATAGCCCGGATAGGGAAATAGGAAAAGGCTAATAAAGAATCAATTAAGAGCTTTATTTTTTTCTTCAATGTCCATCGGGATTTACCAATTTCGCGTTGCTTGCGCACATAAGGAATATTTACATAGTCATATCCCATCCAGCTCATCAGGTAAAAAACGTTGGAATTATTTTCCTTTATTTTTAGAATTTCTTCCCTGATTTGTTTGTCAAAGAAAACAAAGTCGAAGCCTCCATCCGGAATGTTTTTTAAGGCAATTTTTTTCATGAGCCAATGAAAGCCGTTGGCGAAAAATTTTTGCATTGTAGATTCCTCGCGGTCCTGACGGTTGCCAATCACAAGTTTTAGTCCCTTTTTCCAATAAGCGTACATTTGTAGCATTAGTTCTGGGGGGTCTTGTAGATCGGCTGTAATAATTGCATTGCAATCGCCGGTCGCAAACTCCATTCCGGCAACAATAGCATTATAGGAACCAACATTGCCCGCCAGTTTAATAACCTTTACTTTTTCCGGATTTGCATTTCTGATCTTTAGGAGCTCGGCTAAAGTGTTGTCTTTAGAGCCATCGTCTACAAAAATGTATTCGAAGGTGACTTCCGGGGGAAACAAGGCCTCCGTTTCAAACAATTTCCCAGCAGTAACCGGAATATTTTCTTCGTTGAAATAGCAGGGGATTATAATGCTAAGCTTGGGCATAGAAGAAGCTTTTTATCTGATTACAAACTACCACAATTTCATTTTCGGTTAAACCGGGATACATGGGTAAGCTAAGGCTGGTATTGGCTAAAGATTCGGCTATAGGAAAATCTCCGGGATTAAAGCCGGAAGCCTGATACGCTTTTTGCAAATGGGGCGGAACCGGGTAATGAATCAGGGTGCCTATTCCATTTCTGTTTAAATGTGCCTGCAAAGTGTCGCGTTTGGAAGTACGGATAACAAACAGATGGTATACATGGGTAGCGCCAATAATTATTTTGGGCAAAATCAAATCTTCGATTCCTTCAAGCTCCCGATAGTAAATGGTAGCAGCTGCCTGACGTTGCTGGGTCCATTCTGTAAGGAAAGGCAGTTTTACATTTAATACTGCAGCTTGCAGTTCATCTAAACGGGAATTGATGCCAATAACTTCGTTGTAATATTTCTTTTGCGAGCCGTAGTTACGGATCGATTGTGCTTTTTGCGCAAGGTCAGATTTATTGGTAGTTATCGCGCCGGCATCGCCTAAAGCACCTAAATTTTTCCCTGGGTAGAAACTTGTGCCATTAATGTCGCCGAAGCTGCCTGTTACTTTGTCGTTAAAAGTAGCACCCTGGCTTTGCGCATTGTCTTCAACCACAAACAGATCATATTTTTTTGCAATTGCCATAATTGCATCCATTTCGCAAGCCTGGCCATATAAATGGACGGGCATAATTGCTTTGGTTTTGGAGGTTATTGCTGCTTCTATTTTGCACGGGTCAAGGTTATAGGTTTCCGGATCTGGTTCTACCGGAACTGGTGTTGCACCTACAAAAGATACTGCCATCCACGAAGCAATGTAGGTGTTTGAAGGCACGATCACTTCGTCGCCGGGGCCAATATTCAGCGTTTTTAAAGCAATATGTAAGGCATCTAAACCATTGGCTACCCCAATACAGAATTGTGTCTGGCTAAAATCTGCGTAAGCGGCTTCGAAATTTTTTACTGCCTTGCCTAAAACATACCATTGTGAATCAAAAACCTCTTCTATGGCTTGCATAATCAGAGGTTTTATCTGCTTATTCTGGGCTTCAAATGATAAAAATGGTATTGTCATGGGGTAAAAAAGGAAGTGCTAAGTTACGGCAAACAATTTAAATCGTGATACTTAATAAATGGGTTGTGCTTCCTAATTTAAAGCCAAGCTTTTCGGAAGTGCGGAAAACCGCTCTGTTAGTGGCTTGGGTAGTCATTAAAACGTAGCGGGTATTCCATTCTTTAGCGAATTGAATAGTTTCTGAAGCGAGTTTCAGGTGCCAGCCTTTGCAGTCCGGACTTACAGCCGTTAACAGGATCCGGGCAAAACTTGTGTTCAGTTGTTCAGCATCTTGTTTATGGCGTAAAATTGCCATAAAGGCTTCTGAATTTCGCTCATTTTCACCGGGGAGTAATACTAGATCGGCTAAACCTTTCTGACAGGCTTCTGCATAGGTTGCCAGGTAGTTGTCTGCTTGTTCAGGTGTAAAAAAGATGTCGGCGTGGTACCGGTCAAAAGGGTTTCGGTTTTGAGAGGCTACTTTTTTTATTAAATCGATATCGTTTTTGCCCGCTACCCGTACCGGAAATCTTTCAGATTCGAAAGTTTGTACCTGATCAAAATAATAATTCAGCCGGGTTTCACTTAGCCGGAAACCGGAAGCCGTAAAAGCCTGTAAAAGCAGACTGTCTTCCGCAGGAATTTCTCCGAAAAAGTAGCCCGGATTATTGGAATGTAAATGTTTGAGAAAACCTGCTACTGCCTGAACAAGGTCAACGAAATTATTTTCCGGATACAGAACGGTGAACAACTTGCAGGTAGAAACCTGAAAGTGATCGCTATCCCAGGGAAGGAAATGATACAAAAAGGAATAAGCAGCGCCATTTATTTCTATGTTGAAAGTAAAATGGTTGGCGGCTTGGTTCAGCCAAAGCTGCAATTGGTTCAGCAAAAAGTTGAAATGCGAATGTCGCCCTAGTTCCCGGAGGTAATTATAAGGTGAATAGTATAGCAGTCTTTCAGCCTGTTCATTAAAAGCCCGGATCACTTGTTCCATTGCTTGCGAAAATCAGCGTGATCCCGGATGTAATCTTCCTCATTATAAGGCTGAGAAGCTAATACCATCTGAATGGCTGTGTGAGAATACTGCATGGTATGCCAGACCGAAGGAGGAATATATACGCCTACATGCGGGTTGTCCAGAATAAAGGTGTGAATTTCACCGTCGGGCATTTCGGTAGTAACAATAATTCTGCCTGTTACTGCAACTAATACCTGCTCAGTCTTATAATGAGCATGTCGCCCTCTTACAATACTTTCCGGGGTATAGTAGGTCCAGAAAACGCGTTTAATGTCAAAAGGAATGAGGCTGGAATTTTCAGCAACGGAAATATAACCAATATCAGGTGAACCAAGTTTAGGGAATTCAATCAAATAAGGTTTATTCACAAGTATAGTATTGATAGGGCTTTATCCTTCAAAAATAATTATTTTTTTTAACGGTAGCGCTGTTTGATGTTGTGAAACGGAAGCTAAATCAACTGACAAAAAGAATATTATACCTTCCGATGCTTCTTTAACCAGCTTTTCGCAGCTTTATGCGGTTCAGATTTCTTATCGGCAATATCTTTTAGGCGCTCATAATGCTTTTTTGCCAGTTTCAGATCCTGCTGCTGTTCCGCAATTTTGGCCAGATTCAGCAATGCATAAAGTGCGTAGCCGGATTTCTCTTCGTTGGTTTGTTTCGAGAAATTTACACATTGCTCGTAATATCCTTTGGCGCGGTTCAGGTCTTTGTACTTGTTTTGGGAAATGTAGGCGAGAAAATAAGAAGCATAACGTCCGCCAATTTCTTCGTAGCCCGGCATGTGGCGGTTTAGTTTATCGAGAATGTCTAACGAAACGCGTTCAGATTCCATGAAATTGCCTTCCAGAAAAGCTAAGCGGGCGTAAAAGCGCTGGAAATAGGCATTATCCGGATAGGTGTAGGCCAGGTAACGCGAAATTGGCATGGCTGCAGCCGGGTTATTTTCTTCGTTGGCGTAGATCTTCATCAGGAAGAATTTCGCTTCGGTGCCAGTATAAAAACCGTTTGCTGCTACCGTATTCAGTTGTTGCAAACCAAGTTTTTTATCGCCATCCGGGAAGAACAGGAGCACTGGTTTAAGCAGCGGATAATTATTCGAGATCCAGACTGCGTAGTAATTATAAAGGCCTTCGCCAAATAAAAATTCCGGACTCAAGTCGTTGCCAACACGGCTTTTCTGCAGATATTCCAGCGAGTTTTTGCTGGCGAAAGTGGCTTTGCTCCAGTCACTACGTTCGGCGTGCAGGCGGGCTTTGAAACCGTATGCAGCAGCCAGGAAAAAGGCAGCTTCAAAGTTTTTCTCATTGGCATCAAACATCGCTTCGGCGTGCGTAATGGTGGTATCCATGTAAGCGTAAAAAGCGGCGTCGTATTGTTTGGTGCGAATATTCGTTGGTACAATTTTCCACCACTGGCTCAGGCCCATCAGAAAATAAGGCATGGGGTGTTTGGGGTAGCGGCGGCGCAGCGACTTGAATTGTTTTTCGGCTAAAGCGTATTTGAAATTGTAGAGATTATCTACTGCGCCACCAAGTTCGTTCTGAATATCTTTGTCGAGCAAAAGCATGCCGCGAATATCTTTGGGCTGCGGCAGCACTACCACCGAATCGATCTCGATCACGCGCATGATAGAATCTACGATCTGCTGTTCGCGGGCCGTATTGCGGATCGAATCGTTTTGAGCGTGGGCAGCGAAGGCAAAAAACGCTAGGGAAAAGAGGCAAAAAAGTCGCTTCATAGCTGCAAATAACAAAAAAACGAAAGTAATTAAAAGTAAACGCAACAAGTGCGATGGCGTTGTGCTAATTTTACCAGTATTATTTCCTGACTTTTTCGGTGCAAAACCATACCGTTTTTTATTGGTGATGGCTGAAAAGTACACACATACCTGCAATTGATAAAAACGCTATGGAATTACTGAAAAAACTCTGTGCCGTGCACGCGCCTTCTGGCAATGAAATTAACATGACAAATTTCGTGCTCCGTTATATTGAAACGGAAAAAGCGAACTGGAAATTGCAACCGCAAATTATTGTTGGCGAAACTTTTCAGGACTGTATTTTGCTGGTTTTCGGAAAGCCGCGGACGGCCGTTTTTGCCCATTTAGATTCCATTGGTTTTATGGTGCGTTATGGTAAACAGCTCATTAAAATTGGCGGACCAGATACAGAAACGGGTTACAAACTGGTAGGCGAAGACAGCTTAGGAAAAATTGAATGCACGCTGGTAGAAAATGAAGAAACCGGTGAACTGACCTACGATTTTGAACGGGACATTGAACGTGGCACTGAACTGGTTTTTAAACCTGATTTCCGCGAAACGGAAGAAACTGTGCAATGTTGCTACCTGGATAACCGGCTGGGTGTCTGGAATGCGTTGAAATTGGCCGAAACGCTGGAAGATGGCATTATTGCTTTCAGTTGCTGGGAGGAGCACGGCGGTGGTTCGGTGCGCTACCTGGCCAAATATATTTACGAAACTTACGGCGTGAAGCAGGCTCTTATTTCTGATATAACCTGGGTTACGGAAGGAGTGGAGGCTGGAAAAGGCGTGGCTATTTCCCTGCGTGATAGTTTAATTCCGCGGCGTAGTTTTGTAATGAAGATCATTGAGATCGCGAAGAAGACAGGAATTCCATATCAGGTGGAAGTGGAAAGTGCGGGCGGATCTGACGGAAAAGAGCTTCAGCACAGTGATATTCCCTGGGATTGGTGTTTTATTGGTGCGCCGGAAGATAACGTACATTCACCTAACGAGATCGTGCATAAAGCCGATATTCAGGCCATGGCGGAGATGTACAAGGTTCTGTTAAAGGAATTATAAATTTCACGTTTATTTCTTGCAGATTTCATTTAGAAAATTCTATATTTAGAGCAATTAAACTATGTTCATCATCAAGCTCAAAAATTTTTTAAATGGAAGAAATCGTTTACGCAGTCCCGGCGCTGGGAATCCTGGCGCTGCTGTACACCGCCGTTAAATCGGCCTGGGTAACCAGGCAGGATGCCGGCGACGAAAAAATGCAGACCATTGCCCGGTATATTGCCGAAGGAGCTATGGCTTTTTTGAAAGCAGAATATAAGGTACTTGCCTACTTTGTAATTATCGGCACTATTTTACTGGCATACCTGGGCTTTACCGGCGAAAAATCGCACTGGACCATCTCCCTGGCTTTTATTATGGGTGCCGTTTTCTCTGCCCTGGCTGGTTTTATAGGCATGCGCATTGCTACCAAAGCCAACGTACGCACCGCCGAAGCCGCTAAAACCAGTTTGTCGCGCGCGCTGAACGTATCTTTTACCGGTGGTTCGGTTATGGGTATGGGCGTAGCTGGTCTGGCAATTCTGGGTTTAGGCTCGCTGTTCATTGTGCTTTATCAGATCTTCGTGCAAAGTACCGGCGCCGATGTAAACGGCATCGAAATGGAACGTGCGCTGGAAGTTTTAACCGGTTTCTCGTTAGGCGCGGAAAGTATTGCCTTATTCGCCCGCGTAGGCGGCGGTATTTACACCAAAGCCGCCGACGTTGGCGCGGACTTAGTTGGTAAAGTAGAAGCCGGAATTCCGGAAGATGATCCAAGAAACCCCGCAACCATTGCCGATAACGTAGGCGATAACGTAGGTGACGTAGCTGGTATGGGTGCCGACTTATTTGGTTCTTACGTGGCTACCATGTTGGCAACCATGGTTTTAGGTCGCGAAATTGTAGCGAACGATAATTTTGGCGGGATTTCTCCGGTTTTATTACCGATGGTGATTGGCGGTCTGGGCATTATCTTCTCCATAATAGGAGTAATGTTCGTGAAAGTGAAAGAAGGCGGAAACGTACAAGGTGCGCTGAACTTAGGCAACTGGGTTTCGGTGATCTTAACGGCTGTAGCTTCTTACTTTGTAATAAACTGGATGCTGCCCGATACCATGAATATGCGTGGTTTCGAATTCACTTCCATGGAAGTTTTCTATGCCGTAATTGTGGGCCTGATCGTAGGTGCTTTAATGAGTATCATCACCGAGTATTATACCGCTATGGGCAAACGCCCGGTTAACAGCATTGTACAGCAAAGTTCTACCGGCCACGCTACAACCGTAATTGGTGGTCTGGCTGTTGGTATGGAATCTACGGTTCTTCCGATCATCGTTTTAGCCATCGGTATCGTGCTTTCTTACGCGTTTGCCGGTCTTTATGGCGTGGCAATTGCTGCCGCTGGTATGATGGCCACTACGGCTATGCAGCTCGCAATCGATGCATTCGGGCCGATTGCCGATAACGCCGGTGGTATTGCCGAAATGAGCGAATTACCGAAAGAAGTGCGCGAAAGAACCGATATTCTGGATGCCGTTGGCAACACTACTGCTGCTACCGGTAAAGGATTCGCCATTGCTTCGGCTGCCTTAACTTCCCTGGCTTTATTTGCAGCTTTCGTAGGAATTGCGGGTATCGATGCGATCAATATTTATAAAGCACCGGTATTAGCCGGACTTTTTGTGGGCGCCATGATACCGTTTATTTTCTCTGCTTTAGCCATTTCGGCGGTTGGTAGAGCGGCCATGGCCATGGTGCACGAAGTACGTCGTCAGTTCCGCGAAATTCCGGGCATTATGGAAGGAACCGGCAAACCGGAATACGAAAAATGCGTGGCCATTTCTACCCAGGCGGCTATTCGGGAAATGATGTTGCCGGGCGCAATTGCTTTGATCGTCCCGATTATTGTTGGTTTTGGTTTGAAAGGCGTTTTCCAGTACACTTCTTCCGCCGAAATTCTGGGTGGTTTACTGGCCGGCGTTACGGTTTCGGGCGTATTGATGGCGATGTTTCAGGCAAATGCCGGTGGTGCGTGGGATAATGCCAAAAAATCCTTCGAAAAAGGTGTAATGATCAACGGCAAAATGGAATACAAAGGCTCTGATGCGCATAAAGCGTCCGTAACCGGCGATACCGTTGGCGATCCGTTTAAAGATACTTCCGGCCCATCTATGAACATCCTGATCAAATTAATGTCTATCGTTTCGCTGGTAATTGCGCCGCACATCGCCGATAATTCCAGAGAGCACGATCGCCGCATCGAGAATCCGGAAAATACCATTCAGGCTCCGGAAGCACGTTACGATCAGAAAACTGAAAGTACACATGTGATTACAGTAGCCAGAAAGTAGTTAAGTTTTTGCATGAAAAACAGTAGCGTTTTTCACGCGAAAAGTCCATATGAAAAAGATCCTTCCCAGTTTCCGGAAGGATTTTTTTTTTGCAAATCAATCTACAGAAGTTGGTAGCAATTGATTTGAATACGATTTTAAGGCTTAGTGGGATAGGATTATGACAAAATACCCCACCTAAATCCTCCCCTAAAAACAGGGGAGGACTTTTGATCTGAATATGTACCGTCAGCTAAAGCAAACGGCAATGAATATTCTTAATTAATTTCCCACACCTATCGCCAGCGCAGCGTCGCGCGAAAATCACGTTAGTTAGAAAGCTAAACTAAAAAAGAAGCTGACTACGAAGGGAAACTGACACCAGTTTCTGCATGAGCGGCCTCCAAGTCTTCTGGTGCCGCAGGCATGCCGCGTGCGGCAAGGAAGGGTTGCAGCCGCGAACGCAGAAACGAAGCCGCCCGGCTAGAGGGAATAAATTGCCGATAAAAGTAGAAAGCTAGATGTTTAGCAAGAAAGGTCTTTCAAAAACGGTATGCTTTGTAGTTGAAAAACTACTTCCCGCCGATGAGGTCCTTCAGAGCTACGCTCGCAATCTTCGCGCTCCCGCGCTCAATTGTGCTCAGGATGACAAAAACGGTGTCCTTTCAAACTAAAAAACTCAAAAATACACGGAAAAACTTTTCCTTTTTTTGTATTACTTTTGATTTTTCAAACCTGATCAAACGTTACCAATGGCATCGCAATCCGTAACCCTGCACGATAAATCTTTTGGCATTTACCTTCCGGAAACTGAAATTCTCAACGATATTAAAGTTGTGGCTGACAGAATTAACGAAGATTACGCCAGCCTGAACCCGCTGTTTGTTGCAGTTCTGAACGGTTCGTTCATGTTTGCTTCAGATCTGTTAAAAGAAGTGAGCATGCCCTGCGAAATTTCTTTTATGAAGGTTTCTTCTTATGAAAATACCACCAGCACCGGGCAGGTTACAGAATTGGTTGGTTTGAAAGAAAATGTTGCCGGCCGGCACCTCGTTATTCTGGAAGATATTGTAGATACCGGTAATACCGTAGTGAAATTACTCGCTATGTTGAAAGAAAGAAATCCCGCTTCCATCGAGATCGCGACCTTGCTTCAGAAACCGGAATGCCTGAAGCACGAACTCAGCGTAAAATACATTGGCCGCGAAATTCCGAATGATTTTGTAGTGGGCTATGGTCTGGATTATAACGGTTTAGGAAGAAACCTGCGCGATATTTATAAAGTTCTCTAACGTTTTTTAAGCGTAGATTTGTAAAAAGAAACCAGATTTCCGTTCAAAAGTTCTACCATTTCCGGTTCCGAACGTTTCCGCGGCGGAATATTCTGCGATGCTTTTATGAAATATGGGAAAGGTTTATTGAGCTGGTGAAAATCATTATCGCGAACTACCAGTGCTTTAAACGAAACTTCGGCATTATTGCTTGAATTCAAATCATCCGGTTCCGGTCGGTATTGCTCCAGGTCGGTTATTTCAGCAACGTAGTAATTGCGGTCTGCAATTTCAGGGGCAGCCGTAAGTTCCAGATTCTCATTTACAAAGCTTCCTTTATAATCGCCCGATTTTATTTTGTCTGAATAACTGCTGAGAAAGAAATATACCGGGCAAAACTTAAAATGCTGCTGAAATGCGGCGATCAAACGCTTGTTTTCTGCTTCCTGTCTCCGCCGCAACGTAGCAGCCATCTGTTCATTCCCGGCTTTCTCCAGGCTGATAATTGCTTTTTCTGAGGTCCTGAGCCGAACCAGTAAAACCCCGTTTTTAAGGTTTTGAATATGAGTTCTTGCCTGTACTTCGGATGGAATTACTTCTTTTTTCTTTCCGGCCGGGCGATGCGATTTGCGGATAGTTTCTTCCATTTCCGGCTGCGTATTCAGAGCGTCTTTTTTATTTACCGGCGGATTTTGCTGCGCAAAGGTGTGTGCGGATAAAAGCAGTATGAGTACGATCGAAGCCATAGCTTTCTTCATATTAAAAGGATAATTTTCTGTAAGATTAACAGTTTCCGCGAATTTATTATTATTTTTGCTCTTTATTTTCACGAAGAAAGCATGCTGAACCTCGTTTTATTTGGCCCTCCGGGCGCTGGCAAAGGTACTCAAAGCCAGAAACTGATTGATAAATATAACCTTGTACACCTTTCTACCGGTGATTTGTTACGTTCTGAAATTACGGCGGGCACGGAGCTTGGTTTAAAAGCCAAAGCACTGATGGACGAAGGCATTTTGGTGCCGGACGAAGTGGTAATCGGGATGATCGATAACAAGCTGAAGGAAAATAAAACTGCCGGCGGCTTCATTTTCGATGGTTTCCCGCGCACGGTACCGCAAGCCGAAGGTCTGGATCGCCTAATGAAAGAAAATGGCACCGAAATTACCTGCATGATCGCGCTGGAAGTGGACGAAGAAGAACTTACCAAACGACTGTTGCTGCGCGGTAAAACTTCCGGCCGCCCCGACGATCAGAACGAAGACCTGATCCGCAAACGTGTGCAGGAATATAATAACAAAACTACGCCGGTAGCCAATTACTATGAAAAGCAAGGTAAATTCTTTGCGGTTCACGGCATTGGCGAAATTGAAGAGATATTTGACAATAGCTGCGCCATCATAGACCGGCATTTGGCCAAAGCACAATAAATAAGCAGTTTGAACCTATCGGAAAACGGTAGGGTTTCAGGCTGAAAAACTAATCGGAAGCCGGTTTTGCCTCAAGGTGAAACCGGCTTTCAGCTATCATTTAAAACCCCAGAACGTGTCAGGATCAAACTTCATCGACTACGTAAAAATATGTTCGCGTTCCGGCCACGGCGGCGCAGGTTCAGCGCATTTACACCGCGATAAAAAGAACGCCAAAGGTGGTCCTGATGGCGGCGACGGCGGGCGCGGTGGTCACATTATATTGCGTGGCAATGCCCAGCTCTGGACGCTTTTGCACTTACAATACCAGAAACACGTAATTGCCGGCCGCGGCGAAAATGGCGGTTCCAGCCACAGTACCGGTGCGCAAGGCCAGGATATTATTCTGGATGTACCTATTGGCACTATTGCCCGCGACGCCGAATCTGGCGAACTGAAAGCCGAGATCGTGGAAGACGGTCAGGAAATAATTCTTACTCCCGGCGGCCGCGGCGGTTTGGGTAATTCCCATTTCAAATCGCCAACCAACCAAACGCCCCGCCACGCGCAGCCTGGCGAAGAAGGCATTGAAGAGTGGGTAATTTTAGAATTAAAGTTACTGGCAGATGTAGGTTTAGTTGGTTTCCCGAATGCCGGAAAATCAACCTTGCTTTCCGTAGTTTCTGCAGCCAAGCCAAAAATTGCGAACTATCCTTTTACCACGCTGGTCCCAAACCTGGGCGTAGTGGCTTACCGCGATTACAAATCCTTCGTAATGGCCGATATTCCGGGTATTATTGAAGGCGCTTCAGAAGGTAGAGGCTTGGGAATTCGTTTCCTGAAACACATTGAGCGCAATTCCATTCTGTTGTTCATGATCTCGGCTGATAGCCCGGACATTCTGGAAGAATACCATATTCTGCTCAATGAACTGGAAACTTTCAACCCGGAATTACTGGATAAAAAGCGCCTGCTGGCTATTACCAAATCTGATCTGATAGACGATGAACTGGAAGCAGAAATGCGCGAAACCTTGCCAACCGACCTGCCGACTATTTTTATTTCGAGTATTACCAATAAAAATATTACCAAGCTCAAAGATATGATCTGGGAGGCGCTGAATGGTTAGTTACTGCTTGGTTTCGGAAGGCTAAGAGCTTTAGGTTTTGCTTCAGAAAACGGTAGGGTTTTGAGGCCAAAAAGTCACTGGCAAGCGTTCTTCATTAGGTTAGTTCCTAATTCTTAATTATTAATTTAAAAAGTGCCACAATGTCAGAAAAAAGCTTTGGCAAATTAATTGATAGGCTGGCTGATAAGTATAAAACGATAATTACAGGTATGAAAACCGGAAAAGATAAAAATACGCCCGACTCGGAAGAGCAAGTAAATAATCTGGAAAATATTGAAAAACAGGATGCTGCGGTAGAAAATGAAACTATTCCTGCAGATCATCAGATGCCGGGCGTGCCAACCGATGAGCTTTCGAAGACGGAGGAAGAACTGAGCGAGATGAAGGACAAGTACCTGCGCCTTTTCTCCGATTTTGAAAATTTCCGCCGCCGTACTTCCAAAGAACGCCTTGAACTGATGAAATCGGGTGGGGAAGACGTAATGACTGCCTTGTTGCCGGTAATGGATGACCTGGAACGTGCCAAAATGGCGATGGAAAATGCAACCGATGTAAATGCGGTAAAAGAAGGGCTGGAATTAGTTTTCGGGAAATTAACGAACGTTTTGCAGCAAAAAGGCCTTAAACCTATGGAGGCCAAGGGGCAGCCATTCGACGCGGATCTGCATGAAGCCATTACGCAAACGCCGGCCGGCGACGAGATGAAAGGGAAAGTGGTAGACGAAATTGAAAAAGGTTACTACCTGAATGATAAAGTGATCCGCTTCGCGAAAGTGGTTATTGGAGCATAAAATACAATGGCAAAGAGAGATTATTACGATGTGTTAGGCGTGAGCCGGGAGGCAAGTGCGGAAGAAATTAAAAAAGCCTATCGCAAAATTGCTATTAAATATCACCCCGATAAGAACCCGGACGACCACACGGCCGAAGATAAATTCAAGGAAGCAGCGGAAGCCTACGAAATTCTGAGCAATCAGGAAAAACGTGCGCGTTACGACCGTTTTGGCCACCAGGGCATGAACGGCGGCGGCGGTTTTGGCGGCGGTCACATGAACATGGAAGATATTTTCTCCCAGTTCGGCGATATTTTCGGTGGCGGTGGTGGCGGCTTCGGCGATTTCTTTGGCGGCGGTCAGCGGCAAGGTGGCCGGAGAGTGCGGAAAGGTTCTAACCTGCGCATTAAACTTAAGCTGAACCTGGAAGAAATTGCTAATGGCGTTGAGAAAAAAATTAAAGTTAAGCGCTACGTAGCCTGCGAAGCCTGCTCCGGTAACGGTTCTAAAAACGGCTCATCGCTCCAGAACTGTACTTCCTGCCAGGGTTCGGGCCAGGTTCGCAAGGTGGTAAATACCATGCTGGGTCAGATGGTGAGTACGGCAACCTGCCCAACCTGCCACGGCGAAGGCAAGATCGTAACGCAGAAATGCGACGTCTGTCATGGCGAAGGCCGTCAGTTGCAGGAGGAAGTAATTCCGATTAACATTCCGGCGGGTGTGGCCGATGGTATGCAGTTGAGCATGAGCGGCAAAGGCAACGTGCCGGAACGCGGTGGTGTACCGGGTGATCTTTTAATTCAGATTGAAGAAGAAGTACACCCAACGCTGAAGCGCGACGGCAATAACGTAGTTTACGACCATTACATCAGCTTTGTAGATGCAGCTTTAGGCGCGAGCATTGAAGTTCCAACCATAGAAGGCAAAGCGAAGATTACCCTGAAAGCCGGTACCCAAAGCGGTGAAATTCTGCGCCTGCGCGGCAAAGGCATTAAAGACCTGAACGGTTACGGAAAAGGCGACCAGTTGATCTACATCAACGTCTGGACGCCGAAAAACCTGAGCAGCAGCGAAAAAGATCTGTTAGAAAAGCTGCGTGATTCTCAGAACTTTACCCCAAGCCCGGGAAAAAATGAAAAAGGTTTCTTCGAGAAAGTGAAGGAATATTTCCAGTAATAATAAGCATTACCCTGTTTTATTGTTTTAGTTTTTGTTTGTAAGAAAAAGCCGCCCCGAAATTCTTCAGGACGGCTTTTTCGATTTAAAAACGGTAGGGTTTCAGGCAGAAAAAGTCAGCAGTCTTTTCAAAAACGCTATACTTTTGGGTCCAAAAAGTCGGAAACGTTTAATTCTTATCCAGCCAGGCTTTCCAGTCTTTGGCCGTTTGGGTCCAGCCAATTCCTCTATCCGGAATGCCTTCGCCTTTTGCATCTACTTTAAAGTAATTGTGCTCTAAACCGGGATAATCTTTAAAAGTAAAATTCTTCTTTTTATCGCGGATCATGGCAATGCGCATGTAGTCGTTGTATGGTGTGCAATTGTCTTTCGCGCCATAGGTAACCAAAACCGGCACTTTTATTTTCTGGAAATTTTCGAAAGAAGGTTGATTCGCGCTTAACTCATATTTGTATTGTTGCTCCAGGGTATTGCCGGGAGGTGTTTGAAGTTCTGGCGATTTATTTACCAGCTTTTCCCAGTAATCAAACATATCACGGGTGTAATTTCTTGTCGAATCATCGTATGGCCGGCAGGAATGTATTATGGAAGCCATTTGTCCGAACGGATTAGCGCTGGAACTGATCACGTGAGTAACGTCTTTAGAAACCGTAGCCAGCTTCGCTACAATGGTTCCGCCTTCGGAATGCCCGGCAATTACCATTCTGCTTTTATCTACCCAAGACTGCTTTTTCAGGAATTTTAAAACCTGCGCGTCGCGGTTTACATAATAATCTATGTTGTTAAGTTCCTGGTATTTTGCCGGAAAATGCCCGGTCTTCGGGTCGTTATATTCGCCGCGGTTGGTAATATTTTTTACGTTCACCATTACCGGAACACCGGGCTTGCTCACAAAAACCAGGTGGTAATCTTTTGTCAGAATGCGGGTGTCAAAAGGCATAATGGAATTGATACCCTGACCATCATATACCGACAGCAACGGACTAGGCAATGAGCCTTTTTCGATCAGCATTACGGGTTTGCGCAGGTTTTCTTCACCCTTTTTTGAATTTACCACCAGCTCTACGGTATCTTTCTTAAAAGGCATTTTCAGGATGCGGTAACCAAAATCTTCGGGTTTGTATTGTTGGGCAAATGCTCCGGAAACCTGAAGGAAAGCAAGCGCAAAGACAAAAAGGCTGAGCTTAAAGTTGATTTTCATAGGCAGTATTTTGAGTACTTTATAGGTTTGAAAACGGTAGGGTTTTGAGCAGAAAAAGTATGAAATGCCTTATTCGTAAAATATTGCGTTTCCATTTTCATCGTAATTGAATGTCCAGGATTGTTCAGCCGATTGATATACGAAGCCGTAGCGGTTTTTCCGGTGGCGGGTATAGCTTCTGAAATTATGATTTGATAAGGATCGTAAAAATATTTCCTCGAAAATAGCCAGGTTTTTCAGCGGGTTGGCAGCCTGATCATAATTGCCGAACGTTTCCGTTTCTGTATAAATTGTATCCTGCAGGTAATGATCAAAGCTTAAGGTTTCGGTTTTTTGAAGATTCCCTACTGCATCGAAAATGAAGTGCTTTGTAGTAGAAATGCTGCGGTCTTTGTGCTCGGTATAAAGTAGTTTGTGGCCGGCATAAAAAAACTGGGTAGTATCGTACGGGTGGTTAGTATTCATGGGGTCGTGCCGGATGATCTTCGCGATCCGGCCCCAGGAGTTCAGGAATATCCGTTTAGGTTCATTGGCAAAAGTTATTTCCGGATCTTTCTGTATGATGCTGATCTCGTGCCCCTTATAGCTTATCTCTTCGTAAAGTTCCGCGCGGAAAATGGAGCTAAAACCTGTATTCGGATTGATCTGAATAAAACCGCCCTGTCTTTTACTTACCAGACCCTTTGCGTTGTACGATAGCGTTACCAGCGGTTCCGGACCCATGAAAAAGTTAATGGGATAGGACATGTATTTTATCAAATATTTATCGGGCTTGGGCGCCGGGTTTTCAGTTTCGGGTTTGCAGGCGAAAAAGGGTAGGAAAAAAAGCACTAAAAGTAACTTGCGCATAAAGTAAAAGGCCAATTGATAACCCTAAGTTACAGGATTAAAGTTGCCTTTCAAATATACCTTGTTGTTGATGCAGTTTTATGTTAAAGGACATTCAGAATCAGTAATTTTCATTTTCATCATCAGCCAAAAATTATGCTTCCTGCTTGCAGATTCGGCGCAAAACCGTAGTTTTACAATACAAAACCCTAGCGTTTTCCGCACAAAAACTATGTTGCAGATAAAAGAAGTCAGTAAAAACTACGCCAACCATCTGGCCCTCGATCGGGTCAGTTTCGAGATTCCGAAGGGTAGCATTTTTGGGCTGTTGGGTCCGAACGGTGCCGGTAAAACCTCGCTCATTCGTATTATTACCCAGATTACCGGCGCCGATACCGGCGAGGTGCTTTTTAAAGGGGAAAAATTGCGCCCTGATCACATTCGGTATATGGGTTATTTGCCGGAAGAACGTGGGCTTTACAAGAAAATGAAAGTGGGCGAGCAACTGCTTTATTTAGCGCAGCTCAAAGGCCTGAGCAAAGCCGAAGCCACCAGCCGCATTAAAAAGTGGATCGATAAACTGGATCTGCGGAGCTGGCTCGATAAAAATATAGAAGACCTGAGCAAAGGCATGCAGCAGAAAGTACAGTTCATTGCCACCGTAGTGCACGAGCCTGAACTAATCATTCTGGACGAACCTTTTTCCGGCTTCGACCCGGTGAACGCCAACATTATTAAAGACGAAATTCTGGAGCTCCGTGAAAAAGGCTGCACCATTATTTTTTCCACGCACCGCATGGAGTCTGTGGAAGAGCTTTGCGACAACATTGCGCTTATCAATAAATCTAAAAAAGTGCTTGACGGTCCGGTTAAAGCTATTCGTGACAGTTACAAGACCAACACCTATATGGTAGAAGGAAAAGGCCATTTGCTGCTCGCTTCGCCCGATTTTAAGGTAGTGGAACAAACAGAGCATAACGGCCACTTCCGGGCTACGGTAAAGATCTTAGATAACCAAAGCCCGAATGTATTGCTGCGTTACATGCTGGACCGGGTGGAAATTCACAGCCTGATGGAAAAGATCCCGAGTATCAATGAGATCTTTATTCAGACCGTAACCGCCAAAGATATTCCAACTCCCACTTTAACCGAAGAACTCCATGCATAAGATCTGGCTCATAATACAGCGTGAATACTGGACCCGGGTACGGAAAAAAAGTTTCCTGATTATGACGGTGCTCGGGCCTTTGTTAATGGCAGCCACCATGATCGTGCCGATCTGGCTTACCACCATTTCCGATGAAGCTAAAACCATTGAAGTGCTGGATGAAACCGGCCTGTTTGCAGGAAAACTGAAGAACGAAGAAGACGTGAAGTTCAAAGTGGTGCCTGGGCCGTTGGAACTGGCTAAAAAACACGTGCTCGATGCCGAAAATACGGTATTGCTTTACATTCCAAAATTAGACCTGGACAAACCTGCGGGCATTAAACTTTATGGTTCTACCAACGGCGGCCTCAAATTGCAGGATAAGCTGGAAAAAATGCTCGAAAAAGAAATTGAAACGGAAAAATTTGCCCGTTCCGGCCTGGATAAAGCGGTGGTAGAAAAAATGCAGGCCAAAGTAGATATCGGCACCGTAAACCTGAGCGAAACCGGCGAAAAGAAAAGCAATACCGGCGTAACCACCATTATTGGTTTGTTCAGCGGTATTCTTATCTATTTCTTCATTTTCCTGTATGGCATGCAAATTATGAACGGGGTAATTGAGGAAAAAACCAACCGGATCGTAGAAGTGCTCATTTCATCGGTGAAGCCTTTTCAGCTGATGATGGGGAAAATTGTGGGCGTTGCTGCCGTTGGTTTAACCCAATTCCTGCTCTGGATCATGCTTTCAATTGGTATTTTTACGTTCGTTTCTTCCCGTTTTCAGCTGGACCGTTTCTCCGATAACAAAATTGAAGAAACCATGAAAAACGTGAAAGATGTAGATAAAGCCCAGGAAATGCACGAACTGATGTCGGCCATGAACAGCCTGAACATTCCGCTTATTCTGGGTTGTTTCCTGTTTTATTTTCTGGGTGGTTATCTGCTTTACGGTGCATTGCTTGGAGCTATCGGTTCGGCGATTGATAATGAAACCGATAAGCAACAATTTATGCTGCCCATTACCATTCCGCTCATACTTTCGCTGGTCGTTTCGCAAACCATGATCATTCAGAATCCGGATGGGCCCGTTGCTTTCTGGATGTCTATCATTCCCTTAACTTCGCCTATTTCTATGATGATGCGGGTGCCTTTTGGCGTGCCTGCCTGGCAATTGGTGCTTTCTATGGTATTACTCATTGCCGGATTTTTCTTTACCGTTTGGCTGGCCGGCCGAATTTACCGCGTTGGTATTCTGATGTATGGTAAAAAAGTGAATTACCGCGAGTTGAGTAAATGGTTGTTTTATAAAGGTTAAAAAAGTAGCGGAAGGTTTAAACCCTCCGCTACTTTTTTTGCTCCAAACCCTACCGTTTTTTATAATACTTTTCTTCTACTATAGTTGGTGCTTTTGAGCAGCAGCGTAGTTTTTAGCTCCGAAACCCTACCGTTTTTCTGAACATATGAAGCGCTTTTTAACTTTTCTGCCTTTCGTTTTGCTGTTGCTTGCTATGAAAGAAAAACAGGCTTACCAGTTGTTTACCAAAGAAGGCAAAGCTACCGACCGCGATAAAATGTTGCAGGAACTGGCCAAAGCCGATGTGATTTTGTTCGGGGAGCAGCATAACGATTCTATAGCGCACGCGTTGCAATTGGAAGTAGCCCAAAAACTGTTTCAGACCCACGGCAACCAATTGGTTTTAGGCGCAGAAATGTTTGAAGCCGATGTGCAGCTGGTGCTGAACGAATATTTTGCCGGCCAGATTCCGGAGAAAAATTTTGAAGCCGAATCGCGGCTCTGGAGCAATTATGCTTCTGATTATAAACCGCTGGTTATTTTCGCTAAAACCAATAATCTGAAATTTATTGCTACCAATGTGCCAAGGCGTTATGCAGCTGCGGTAGCCAATTTTGGGGTAGAAAGTTTACCGAATTTCAGCCCTGATGCTCAGAAATTTATGGCGCCGCTGCCTTACAAGATAGATTATGAATTACCGGGTTATAAAAATATGCTGAGCATGTTTGGCGGTTCGCACAGCATGGGGGAGAAGGGCAGTAAAATGGTAGCCGCGCAGGCGCTGAAAGATGCCACCATGGCGTATTTTATTTTGAAGAATTTACAGCCGGGCCAGAAATTCCTGCACTTCAACGGCTCGTACCATTCCGATAATTTTGAAGGAATTTACTGGTACTTGAAGCAGCTGAAACCCGATCTGAAGATTATGACGATCTCAAACCTGAGCCAGAAAGAACTGAAAAAACTGGACAAGGAAAACCGGAATAAAGCTGATTTTTTGCTGGTGGTTCCGGAAGATGCACCGAAATCGTACTGAAAGGGCAAAAGAAAAGTCCGGCTTGTTTCAGGCCGGACTTTTTTGTGCTAAAACGATAGCGTTTTTTATTGCTTATGCGGAGAATGAGCTGCCACAACCGCAGGTGCTTTTAGCTTGCGGATTGTTGAAGGTAAAGCCGCGGGCGTTCAGGCCATCCTGAAAATCTACTTCCATGCCCATAACGTACATGCCGTGCTTTTTATCCATGATCAGCGTTACACCGTCCAGGTCAAACGTTTCGTCGGCCTCTTTGGCTTTGTCGAAACCTAATAAGTAAGACATACCCGAACAACCGCCACCTTGTACGCCAATGCGCAGGCCGTAGCCTTCCGGCACGTTTTTATCTTGCATGATAAGCTTTACTTCCGCCAACGCCTTCTCAGTAATGGTGATCGGCGCTTTTTTTATTGTTGAAGTTTCCATGTTCTACAGTTTTGATGCGTAAAAATACGAAATAAATTCCGGAAAAAATCTGTTCCGTATTTTCTTAAAACGCGAATATTGCTGAAATGATTTCAAAAATATTCCGATATTTAGAACGCTAAAAATCTAACCCTTAATGAACACTTCCGAACTCATTTTCGACCTGCTGAAAATTATTCTGCCTTCTGCCTTACTGCTCGCCGGCATGTATTACCTGGTAAAAAGCTACGTAGACCGCGATTATAAACTCCGCTTGCTGGAATTACGCATGAAAAACGCCGAAACGGTGCTCCCGATCCGCCTGCAGGCTTACGAAAGGATGACCCTTTTTCTGGAACGCATTACGCCGAGTAACCTGCTTATTCGCGTGAGCAGCAGCGGCCACACCGCTTCCGATTACCACCGCATGCTTATTAATGACATCCGGAACGAATACAACCACAACCTTTCGCAGCAAATTTACATGACCGACGTGACCTGGGAGAAAATTCAGAGTGCAAAAGAAAATGTGGTAACCCTCATTAATAAATCGTACCACGAAATGCAGGACAAAAGCAAAGGCACCGATCTGGCCAAACGTATTCTGGAAACCATCATCGCACAGGAAACCGACCCGACCGCGCACGCCATTACGGTGATGAAAAAAGAGATAAACCAGGTTTTTTAACCGGAAACCATAGCGTTTTTACATAAGAAAGCCAGCTTCTGATAAGAGGCTGGCTTTTAGTTTTTCTGCCCGAAACACTACCGTTTTAAACGGAAAAACCTGTGAAGTTTTAAATACCTCACAGGGTTGAAGCAGTTTTCAGCTCAGAAATCCTACCGTATTACAGCTTAACTAACTTAGACGTAATGGTTTGTTTTTCGGAAGTAACGGTAACCTGGTAAATGCCTTTGCTGAGCTTTGAAATATCGAGTTGCTGGTTCTGGTTAGCTTTAGCAGTTTTAGTTTTCAATACAATTCGGCCGGTATAATCGGTAATAGCAATAATGGCATCCTTGTTTTCAAACGAATCCGGCAATTGAATCTGCAGAAGGTCGTTGGCCGGGTTCGGGAAAAGTTTCAGGGTTTGCTGAATTCTTTCAGACTTGGTTGAGCTTACCACTGAGTTTCGGAAGAAATTATGCACGGTCTGGGCATCCTGGGCGGCTGTTACCAGACTGTTAAGATTAGAACTTCCTCTACTGTAATTATAAGCTACCGTAAATTTTAGTTCCTGGCCAGCGTTCAGATTGAATGGGCCAATGGAACCAACGCCGCGTCGGTCACCCGGAACATTTGTAACGGAGGAAGTTAAATTATTCATTTCTGACCAGCCGTTTCCTGTAACAGGATTGCCAGGATACATATAGTTTGCCGGAGCATTCAGGGAATCAGTTCCTACTCCGCCATATGTTAATCGCTGGCCGATTTTCCAGTGTCCGCGCAAATAATTGTAATATCCAGCGGCACGATTCGGGTATCCATAATACGGATTCGAATCATGATAATAATACATAAAATGGCTCATTTTTTTATCTAAAAAGATTACTGATTGCGCAGGTGGGTTTGCACCGTAATAGCTGTTTAGATATGAAACTTGTTGTTGCCCATTATATGGATCGATTGTGATAATGCTATCTTCATCATAATTATCTGCATTATAGGCAAAGAAGCGGTTTTGAGTAGTATCACAGCCTACATAATCGTCACCATAATTGCCAAGGTCAAAATCGATCCAAATACCGGCATAGAAATCTTGCAAGTTAATGGTGCCGCGGTTTATGATACGGTATTCGGTAAAGAGCGTATTGAAAATGGCCGCAATATTTGGGTTATCGTAACCGTAATGCATCACATGAACTTCGGCATGCATGGAGGGTGAAGTTGGATATTTCACATTTCCATTATCGTTCAGAATGAGATAGATTGCCTGATCACCATTGATTTTGGGATAATCACCTTGCGTTGGCGAATAAATACCGTCATTATTCAGATCTATAAACGGAGCAAGTTTAGCCGCTTCGCCATTAGCCGTATTTCCATTGCCCGGCCAGGTAGCAATTGCTTGTGGCATGGAATAATTAGAATTGTTGTAATTGGCAATGTGATTCTGAATCTCGGCTTTACTTATTTTCCAAAGCTTATCATATTTAGCGGTATGTGATGGATTATGTATATTACCTATAGGCCCTGGCCAGTTATTTGCATCTGAATGCGGAGTACCCTGTCGATATGTTTGTGATGCAACGTATAGATTATTCTGCTGGTCTTTTCCTCCAATCCAGAGTGCCCCGGCAAAAATAGTGTGTTTCCCACTTCCACGAGGTACTTCAAAGGCAGAATTACCGGTAGAAGGATAAGGTCTGCTGGTAAAATCTAAGGTATTGAACATATCACCATTTGCTAAAATGCCAGGGTTGATATTTGAAACATCCAGGTTACTCACAGAAATTCCTTCGGTTTGCGTACCCTGGCTGAAAGCGTTTAAAGAAATTCCAAGTAGAAGGAGGATAAGTGCTTTTTTCATAGTTATCGTTTTGCGTTCTTTTAACAGACAAGCCAAATATTACAAACGCTGCTTCACATTTTAAAGAATGTTAAAATTTTTCTAAAGTAGTTTTTCTGCCCGAAACGCTACCGTTTTACAACAAAAAAGCCAACTCCTTTTTCAGAAGCTGGCTTTTAGTTTTTCTGCCTGAAACCCTACCGTTTTAAGCTTGCGCCGTTACCGATTCTTTCTGACTTTCTACGGCACGCTGATAGCATTTTTCGTAAAGCGGAACGATCTTATCCGTTTCAAATTCCTGGGCGTGGACTAAAGTAGCAGCTTTAAAACGCGGCAGATTTTCGTCTTTTAACACAAAAAGTGCATTTTTTACCATGTCATCCACGTCGCCGATGTCGCTCAGAAAACCGGTTACGCCCTGAATGTTAAGTTCCGGAATACCGCCCGCGTTCGAAGAAATTACCGGCACTTCGCAGGCCATCGCTTCCAAAGCCGCCAGACCAAAGCTTTCTTTTTCTGAAGGCATCAAGAAAAGATCAGCAATGGAAAGCACTTCTTCCACGGCTTCGAGTTTGCCTAAAAAGCGCACATCCTGGCAAATGTTCAGGTCGCGGCAAAGTTTTTCAATGCCCGGCCGTTCCGGACCATCGCCTACTAAAAGCAATTTGCTCGGAACAGTTTTGCGTACTTCGGCAAAGATCTTGATCACGTCTTCCACCCGTTTTACCTGGCGGAAATTGGAAGTATGCACCAGTAGTTTTTCGCCGAAAGGAGCAATGGCCGCCCGGAAATGTTCTTTGGGTTGTTTGCGGAAACGTTGCAGGTTTATAAAGTTCGGAATTACTTCTATCTCTTTCTCAACCTTAAAATACTTGTAGGTTTCCACCCGCAGATCATCAGAAACGGAAGTAACGCTGTCGGATTGGTTGATGCTGAACGTAACCACCGGCTCGAACGACGGATCTTTGCCGACGAGCGTAATATCGGTGCCGTGCAGCGTGGTAATAACCGGAATATTGATGTTCTGCGTTTTCAGGATCTGCTTGGCCATATATGCCGCCGATGCGTGCGGAATGGCGTAATGCACGTGCAGCACATCCAGTTTTTCGAACTTCACGATATCTACCATTTTACTGGCTAATGCGAGTTCGTAAGGCGGATAATGGAAAAGCGGGTAATCCGGAATATAAACTTCGTGGTAAAAGAGGTTTTCGTTGAAGAAATCGAGGCGGGCGGGTTGGCTGTAGGTAATAAAATGCACCTGGTGGCCTTTCTGCGCCAGCGCTTTGCCCAACTCCGTGGCTACCACGCCGGAGCCGCCAAAAGTTGGGTAACAAACTATACCTATTTTCATTGTGAAATTTTTTTTCGAAGCCGGAAATAGCAATTTTATTTTAGAGAAAGCAAACGGCTGCTTTAAAGTTTGGGTTATTTTAAACAGCAAGCCGGTATCTTTCAATAAACTGCTTTTAAAGAAAAATGGTATGGTTTTCAGCCAAAAAACTAACAACTAAATTAAAAATGGTAGGGTTTTCGGAGAAAAAGTAAAAGCTGAGTTAAAAACGGTATGGTTAAGCAACAAAAAAGTGCCGGAAGATAACTCCCGGCACTCATAAATATAAACCAACAACTATCAACCAGACTACGATTTCGGAATGATGGATTTGTAAACCACATCGTGAATACGCGTCCGGATGTTGTATTTTACGAGCTTGTTGTTTTCGGCATCCGGGTGCACCCGGTTTGAAAGGAAAATGTAGATCACTTTGTTAGCCGGGTCTATCCAGGCGCAGGTTCCCGTAAAGCCGGAGTGGCCGAACGTGCTTGGCGGCGCGAGGTCGGAAGTTGGGCCGTTGCCCGCCGGATCCATTTTATCCCAGCCTAAACCGCGACGGTTTTCCTTGTTCTGCCGTTTTGAAAACTCGCGCACCACCTGGTTTTTGAAGTATTTTTTTCCGCCGTAATTACCATTATTCAGGTCCATTTGCATGAGCACGGCCAGGTCATTTGCGTTCGAAAACAAACCCGCGTGACCAGCAACGCCGCCACTCATGGCTGCCATCTGGTCGTGCACATTGCCCCACACCAGGCTGTTCCGGAAGTATTTATCCTGTTCGGTGGGAGCAATGCGTTCGCGCGGGAATTTAGCCAATGGGTTGAAGGTCATGGTTGTTAAGCCGAGCGGCGCGTAGAAATTCTGATCCATGAATTCGTTCAGGTTCTGCTTCAGCATTTTTTCGGCCAGCTTTTTCAGCATAAAGAAACCCAGGTCGCTGTATTTGTATTCGTATTTTAAAGCGCCTTGTTTTTTCGAGATCAATTTCGATTTTATGGTCCAGCGCCACAGCGAATCTTCCATGGTTTTGGTAGCATAAACACCCGGAATTACTTCGTGTGGGAAATCAGCAGATTTTTCGCGGGCATAGTATTCCGGCTTCAGCGAATCGTCAACGGTGTTCTTCCAGAAAGGCAGAAACGGTTGCAAACCCGCTTGATGAATCAGAATATCACGGATGATCAGACCGCCTTTATTCGTGGTGCGAAGCTCCGGTAAATATGTGCCAATGCGTTCATCGAGGTTAATTTTGCCCTGATCTTTCAGGTACATGATGGCCTGCAGGGTAGAAGCTACTTTGGTAACCGAAGCAATATCGTAGAGCGTGTAATTGGTAACCTGCTGAGCTTTGTCGTAGGTATAATGGCCGTAAGCCTTGTTGAAAACTACCGCACCATTCTTCACTACAAGTACCTGACAACCAGGCGTAGCGGCGTAAGCAATGGCTTCAAGCGCAATATTATCAATCCCTTTCAGAATGTTCGAATCCATGCCCTCGCGTTCGGGTGTAGCATAACGCAGACGGTTAATGGCTGGCGTAGAAACACCGGCTCCCATCTTTACATTTTCGCTGGCCGTAACCGGGATACGGCCACGGGCAGGCAAGGCTCCAAATAAGATCTGCGGCACTACCATCTGCGAAACCGTATTGTCTTCAAATCCGCAAACCAGCCAATCGCTCGAATCGAATTGTTTCAGGCTGTAAGCATTTCCCATTACCGTTACCACTACTTTATAAGCACCGTTCATTTGCAGGCGTTTAATAAAATTGCGGGTGCCTTCGCCAATACCGAAATCTTTCAGCGGCGTGTTATTCATGCCATGAATACTTACCACTACAATATCAGAGCCCTGGAGTTTCGGGTAAAGCTTATCGAAGATCGAATCTGGCGCAAAGCGGTCCGGAACGTTCAGTTTAGTGAAAGGCGCGTAATTATCTAACGTGCGGGTAAACTGGTTATCGGGCGTAATGCCAATGGTAACCGAAGCGAAACTAATGGTATCTAAATTTCGGAATGGAAGCAGGTTGCTTTTGTTTCTGACTACGGTAGTAGCGCGCTCGTAGATTTCCTGCTGCACCACGGTGCTTACCGGTTTATCGATTTCGGCTGCCAGGTTTTTAGTTACAATTGGTTTGTATTTGTTCAGGCCGGCAAAATATTTCGCTTTCAGAATTTTCTTTACGCGCAGATCCAGTTCTTCCTGAGTGATTTTTCCGGCGGCAATGGCTTCCTTTATTTTAACCATGGCCGTTGGCACATCTTCCGAGAAAAGTAAAACGTCGTTACCGGCCAATAGCGCCATTACATCCAGTTCGCCGGGTTTGTAGAAGCTGCTTACGCCTTTCATATTCAGCGCATCGGTAAAGATCAGACCTTCATAACCCATTTTTTCTTTCAGCAAGCCGGTAACCAGCGTTTTAGATAAGGTAGAAGCCTGATTAGCCGTGCTGTCGATCTTTGGAATGTATAAGTGCGCCACCATTACACCCATAACGCCGGCTTCAAATGTTTTCCGGAATGGGTATAATTCTACTTCATTCAGGCGGGCGAGGTCGGCAGTAATTACGGGCAAAGCAAGGTGCGAATCGGTATCGGTATCGCCGTGGCCGGGGAAATGTTTGGCTACCGCAATAATGCCGTTGTCCTGCAAGCCTTTCAGATAAGCTACGCCGCGCTTAGCTACCTGTTCCTTGCTTTCGCCGAAAGAGCGGTTACCGATTACCGGGTTGGCCGGGTTTACGTTCACATCTACATCCGGCGAAAAGCTGATATGCACGCCTAAACGTTTCATTTTCAGCGCAATTTCTTTGCCCATTAAATAGATCAAACGTTCATCGTCCAATGCACCTAAGGTCATCTGGCGGGCATAGTGCATGGAAGAATCGAGGCGCATGGAAAGTCCCCATTCAGCATCCATGGAGATAAGCATGGGCACGCGGCTCTGGCTTTGGTAGCGGTTCGTTAAAACAGCCTGGCGGTAAGGAGTACCCTGCAGGAACATGAGGCCGCCAATGTTATAATCGCGGGCCAGCTGGTCAATTTTTTTATAATGATTTTCGTCTTTGTTGGAATAAGCGGCCACCATAAAAAGCTGGCCCAGCCGCTGGTCGGGCGTCAGGGACATGAAAACGCTGTCGACCCAGCTTTTTTCACGGACTACCAACAGGTTATCTTCCGAAGTATTGAACGACATAAGCGAACCCACCCCTCCAAGCAAAGACAAAAGAATTATTATCTGAAATAACTTACGCATTAGGTACTGAACTTCTAAAATTTGAATACGTCGGAATTACGGCTAATTTTGTGCAGCAGCAATTTCAGCGTTTCCTTACTTTTCCGGGCCAGTTGCATACGGTTTTTCCGTACAAAAGCTGGCTTTAGCGAACCAAGTACCGGTACTTTTAAGAGGCCGGCCTCAGTAAATTAACGCTGCCCGAAGCCGGATTCATACATTTCCGGCAGAACAAGTTTTTCGCCGGAAAACGATAGCGTTTTTAGGTAAAAAAGTCTTGGGGCAATTAGTCTGCAATATTACTAATAAATTTTATCACGGGGAGTAAAGCGGTTGTTTTTAATGCCTTAACTTGCTGCAAAGTTCCCGTTCCATTTTTAAGTTTTCAGTGCCACATGGCAGATATTATCCGTTTATTGCCCGAATATTTAGCGAACCAGATTGCGGCGGGGGAAGTGGTGCAGCGGCCTGCATCGGTGGTGAAGGAATTGCTCGAGAATTCGGTTGATGCCGGAGCCACGTCGGTGCAGCTTATTGTAAAAGAAGCCGGAAAACAACTTGTTCAGGTGGTAGATAACGGCCACGGCATGTCTGAAACCGATGCCCGCATGAGTTTCGAGCGCCACGCTACTTCTAAAATTAAAACCACCGAAGATCTTTTCTGCATCAAAACCATGGGTTTCCGGGGCGAAGCGTTGGCCAGTATTGCCGCCGTTGCGCAGGTAGAACTTAAAACCAAAAAGCGCGACGCCGATACCGGAACCTTGCTTTTAGCCGAAAATTCAGAGATCACTTCGCAGGAACACGTGGCCGCGCCCGACGGAACTTCCATTTCGGTTAAAAACCTGTTCTTTAACGTGCCGGCCCGAAGAAACTTTCTGAAAACCAATGCGGTAGAAATGCGCCACATTCTGGATGAATTTCAGCGCGTGGCTTTGGCAAATCCGCAAATTGCTTTTTCGCTTTATCAGAACGATTCCGAAGTTTATAAATTACCGGCCGGAAAACTGAGCCAGCGCATTATTAATCTGTTCGGGAATAATTACAAAGAGCAGATGGCCAGTGTGGAAGAAAATACCGATGTTTTGCAGGTGCATGGCTACATTGGCAAACCCGAATTCAGCAAGAAAACGCGCGGCGAACAGTTCTTCTTTGTGAACAATCGTTTCATAAAAAGTGCTTACCTGAACCACGCCGTGATAAACGCTTACGAAGGGTTGCTACCGAAAGACAGCCATCCGTTCTACGTACTTTTCCTCGAAATTGAGCCGCAGAGCATTGATATTAACGTGCATCCCACCAAAACCGAGATCAAGTTCGAAGACGAAAAAGTGATCTACGCCATTGTGCAGTCGGCGGTGAAAAAATCGCTGGGCGTGCACAACATTGCGCCTTCTTTAGATTTTGATGGCGATGTGAATTTTGCGCCTTTGAACCCCGTTCGCCTGCAACCCACAAGCACGTCTGATTTTGGTGGTTTTGAAAAGGCGCGCAGCTATAATGCTATGGTTTCGGGCCCGAAAAGTGGCAACGCGCAAAACTGGGAGCAACTCTACGAAGTAAGCCGCCGCGAACCCACTTTTCCGAAAAACGACAGCTTACCGGCTGGCCTCGATTTTGGCGACGAACCCGTTGAGACCAAGCCGCTCACGTTTCCTTCGGCTATGAATTCTGAAAAAGCGGGCAGCAAAGCGGCCATCCAGGTGCAAAACAAATTTGTGCTGGTGCCGGTAAAATCGGGCATTATGCTAGTAGATCAGCAGGCGGCGCAGGAACGGATCTTGTTCGAAAAATTCAGCAGCGCTTTAGATAAAAAGACCGGCGTTTCGCAAACCTTGCTTTTCCCGCAGGCCATTTCGTTTTCGCCTTCCGATTATAGTTTGGTTTTAGAGCTTTCCGCCGAATTTCAGGATCTTGGCTTTCAGTTCAGCGAGTTCGGCCACAATACGTTGCTCATAAACGGCATTCCGGCCGACGTGCCGCAAAGCTCCGAAAAAGAACTGCTGGAAAGCCTGCTCGAACAATATAAAAACAACTTAAGCGGTTTAAAGGTAAGCAAACGCGAAAGCCTGGCGCGCGCCATGGCCAAACGTGTGGCAGCCCGCTTCAGCAACCGCCTGTCGGACCTGGAAATGAACGCGCTGGTAGACAAACTTTTCGCCTGCCAAACGCCCAACTACACGCCCGACGGTCACAAAACCCTCGTAATGCTGGACAAAGACCGGCTGCAGGAGTTTTTTAAGTAGTGATTAGTGATTAATGAATAATGATTAGTTGAAATCTTAAAACGATATGTTTTTAACGTTAAAAAGTCATTCTTCAATATTCACATTTTCTCACTAATCACTAAACACTATTCACTAATCACTAAAAAAATGTTCCAACTCACCCCTACGGTAAAAGCGCTGCTCATCATGAACCTGGTCATTTTTATCATGACCAATTTCATTTTTCCGGAAGCCATGCAACAATTTGCCCTTTATGGTTTTCAGTCTGATAAATTCCGGGGTTACCAGTTATTTACGCACATGTTTCTGCACGCCGGCTGGGGTCATATTTTCAGCAACATGTTCAGTTTGTTCATTTTCGGACCGATGCTGGAATACCGTTGGGGCGGAAATCGTTTCCTGGTCTTTTATTTAGTTTGCGGATTGGGTGCAAGCTTGCTTTATCAGGGCATCCGGACTTATGAAATAATGGACATGAAAAAAGATGTTGCCGTTTATACCGAAAATCCGAGCCCGTTGGCATTCAGCCAGTTTTTGGATGAACACTTAGGCGGAAGATACAATCCGGAAGCGGTAGCGCAATACAAACGCGAAGCCGATAACCCGGCCATGGTACAGGCAACAATAGAATCGGTGAAAAGTGTTTACAATGACTTGGTTCAGAACGGCAAAATGGTAGGTGCATCCGGTGCGGTTTTCGCACTTTTAATGGCTTTTGGCATGCTCTTCCCGAATACCGAACTGATGTTGTTATTTTTCCCGTTCCCTATAAAAGCGAAATATTTTGTGCTTTTTTACGGCGCATACGAACTGTATGCCGGTCTGGCCCGTAATCCGGGCGATAATGTAGCCCATTTTGCGCACCTCGGCGGGATGCTTTTTGCGTATATTCTGCTAAAGTTCTGGGAACGCCACGACCGGAAAAATTTCTACTAATTCTCTATGACTTCGATCTTCGACGATATAAAACGCGTTTTTACGCAGGGCGGCAACGCGGTAACCAAACTGATCATGATAAACGTGATCGTGTTTGTTACGCTAATTTTGCTGCGCACCATTTCGTATCTGGTTGGCTACGGCGTTATTTACGAACTCGTAACTATAAACCTGGGTTTGCCGGCGCACATTATGCGGTTCCTGTTCAAACCCTGGACCATTTTTACCTACTTTTTCACCCACGAAGGTTTCCTGCACATCATCTTCAACATGCTGAATCTATATTGGTTCGGGTTTCTGGTGCGCGAATATCTGGGGAATAAAAAAGTGGTAAGTCTCTATATTTTAGGCGGTTTAGCCGGCGGAATTCTGTATTT
The DNA here is from genome assembly GCF_042657365.1 of Adhaeribacter terreus. NCBI lineage: Bacteria > Pseudomonadati > Bacteroidota > Cytophagia > Cytophagales > Hymenobacteraceae > Adhaeribacter > Adhaeribacter terreus. The sequence goes on from NZ_JBHSKT010000001.1 coordinate 498,992, forward strand.
GTTATTCTATAATCTGGTGCCTTTTTTCGAAGCACGTGCGGCAACAGCTGTCATGATCGGAGCTTCGGCCAGCGTGTTAGCCATTATTTTAGCCGCCGCTACGTTACTGCCAGATTATACGTTTAACCTGATCTTACTCGGTCCGGTGCGCATTAAATACATTGCCGCTTTTCTGGTAATTTTGTCCATTTCCGGCGCCGTTGGTGATAATGCCGGCGGAAATATTGCCCACTTAGGTGGCGCGCTCATCGGTTTCATTTTCATCAAACAGCTTCAAAAAGGCAACGATCTCGGAAAACCTGTACACGCAGTCGGCGATTTTTTCAGCAACCTGGCCGCCGGTCGCCCTAAAATGAAAGCCACCTTCACCAATCCCGGCCCGCGCACCCGCAGCACCACTACCACCTCCGGCAATGTTCGCCCCGACCAGAAAGAGATCGATATCATCTTGGATAAAATCTCGGAATCGGGTTACGAAAGCTTAACGAAAGAAGAAAAGCAAAAACTCTTCCGCGCCAGCCAGAAGTGAGTAATGATTAATGAATAATTATGAATGATTAATTTTTTGTTTGCAATCCGGAGTATCAATTACTCATTATTCATTAACAATTAATCATTAAAAAACGGTATCGTTTTGGGCCGAAAAATTAGTAGCGTAGGGTTTAAACCCTACGCTACTGTTGTTTAAAACGCTATGCTTATGACTCGAAAAATTGCTTTAAACCTGTGAATTTTTTAAAACTTCACAGGTTTTTTGTTTAAAAAAAGCTACCATTTCAGACAAAAAAAGTCGTAAACCGAAGCTCAAAATTATATTGCGTACTTTTGCGCTTACTTAAGAAACACTTATGGCCGTTTTCGACGCACTAAATCTGAAACCCGAACTTCTGCAACGTTTGCAGGAAATGAAATACCACACTCCAACTGCTATCCAGGAAACAGCTATTCCGCTTTTGCTGGAAGGCCATGATGTAGCCGGTCAGGCCGAAACCGGAAGTGGAAAAACGGCAGCTTTTGGTTTACCAATTCTGAATTCCGTTCAACTCGATCTGCAGCAAATTCAGGCCTTGATAATTGTACCTACCCGAGAATTAGCCGTGCAGGTGCAGAAAGAACTTAAACTTTACGGTCAGCAACTGCGGAATTTGAAGATCGGGGCATTTTATGGAGGCCATAAATTTTCGGAAGAAACAGCTTCATTGGCTTTCCCGCCGCAAATATTGGTAGGAACGCCCGGCCGAATTGTGGACCACCTGAACCGCCAGACCATCGATTTGAAACACATCAAGCAATTGGTTCTGGACGAAGCCGATAAATTGCTGGAAATGGGCTTTCAGGAAGAACTGGACCAACTAATGCGCAACTTGCCCAAAAAACGCCAGAGCATTCTATTCTCCGCCACCATGCCCGATAAAGTGAAAGGGTTGGTAGTGCGTTCGCTGAACAAACCCAAAATGTTACAGGTTTCCAAAGCCGCCAACCCAAACCAGATCCGGTTCTTAGGCATAAAAGTAAAGCCGGAAGAAAAGGAAACCATTCTGCTGAATTTACTGAACAGCATCGATCACGCCGGAACGGTAATTTTTGCCAACACCCGCGAAGCCGTAGATGGGCTGGTAGAATTTCTGCAAAGCAAAAAGATCGGCGCTAAACCACTGCACGGTGGCATGGAACAACCCGCCCGCGACAAAACCATGCTGCTTTTCCGCAACGGCACCATCCCGGTTCTAATAGCCACCGACGTAGCGGCCCGCGGCCTCGATATTTCCGCCCTCACCACCATTATCCACTTCGAGATTCCCCACGATGAAGAAGCGTTTCTACACCGTAGCGGTCGCACCGGCCGGGCTGGTAAAAGTGGCGTGGTTTACACCTTGGCTACTGAAAAAGAGGAAGCAAAACTACGCGAATGGGAACAAGTTAAAATAGACGAATGGCTGCCGGTTTCAAAATTCCAGCGCACGGCTGCCGTTTCCAAACCCAAAACCCAAACCGCTACTTTTACTACCATTCACATAACTGCCGGCAAAAAAGACAAGATCAGCCCGCGCGATATTGTAGGTGCTTTAATTGCCGAAGCCGGTTTGAAAATGGAGCAGATCGGGAAGATTGAGGTGCTGGAGCGCTTTAGTTACGTTGCCATTCCGCAGAAACAAGCCAATGCCATTATTGAGAAGTTAGGGCAGGGGCGTATCAAAGGGAAGAAGTTTAAGGTTAGTTTGGTGAAGTGACCTTTTTTGTCTGAATTTGGATTCGTCAGATTAATGGATTTCAGGATTTTGGATACGTGAAAAAACCACCCCAAACCCCTCCTTGTAAAGGAAGGGAGCTTTTACTTCAGTGGTTTATTCTTCTTCAGTATTTCTAGTTGACTTTTAGAGCCTTAAAGCATACCGTTTTTTATCTGCAATGCGTGCGGACAGGTCAAGCCCTGTCCCTACATGTGAACTGCGATATCTGATAACTCCCTGCTTGGAAAGGAGGGGTTGGGGGTGGTTGATTTGCTGTTGCTTGCTTTTAAAGATGAAGCCTGTTCAAAACAAAATCCTGTCCATACATAAATCCTAAAAATCGTTTTCAGACAAAGAATAAAAAAAGCAGCTCCGTTTCCGAAGCTGCTTTTCTAGTTAGAACCAGAAATGATTTCTAATTCCTAATTTTCAATTTCTAATTAAACGGCTGCTGGCATATTATCTAACACATCCATAACCTCACGAACAGCTTTTTCAGAGGCTTTTAACAGCGCCATTTCGTCTTCGTTCAGTTGCAGTTCGATCACTTTCTCAATACCGTTTTTGCCTAATACTACCGGAACGCCCAGATAAGTACCGTTGATGCCATATTCGCCTTCCAGCTTAATGCAAACCGGGAATACGCGTTTCTGGTCACGAACAATAGCTTCTACCATCTGCGCAGCTGCTGAACCCGGTGCATACCAGGCAGAAGTACCCATCAGTTTTACTAATTCGCCACCACCATTTTTAGTGCGGTCAACAATAGCTTTCAGTTTATCTTCGGCAATCATCTCCGTTACCGGAATACCACCAACGGTAGTGTAACGAGGCAGTGGAACCATGGTATCACCGTGGCCGCCCATTAATACCGCCTGAATATCTTTAGGAGATACGTTCAGTTCTTCGGCTAAGAAAGCGCGGTAACGGGCAGTATCCAGAATACCGGCCATACCCATAACTTTCGTGCGTGGCAGTTTGGAAGTTAAGTGTGCCGCGTAAGTCATTACGTCCAGCGGGTTAGAAACCACGATGATGATAGCTTCCGGCGAGTATTTAATGATGTTTTCGGTAACAGATTTAACGATGCCCGCATTGGTAGAAATAAGATCGTCGCGGGTCATGCCTGGTTTGCGCGGCAGGCCGGAAGTAATTACTACTACATCGGAGTTAGCAGTTTTGCTGTAATCGTTGGTTACGCCGGTGGTACGGGTGTCGTACAGGTTGATCGGGGCTTTCTGCCAGATATCCAGCGCTTTGCCTTCGGCGAAACCTTCTTTGATGTCAACTAAAACTACTTCGTTCGCGATCTCGCGGTAGGCCAGTACATCGGCACAGGTTGCGCCCACGTTACCGGCGCCAACTACGGTTACTTTCATTATATTCAGGTTTTTATGTGTAATAAATTCGGTTGGGTAAAATTAGGAAAAAACCGGAAAGCGGCGCGCGTTTTTTGTGGTTTTTTAATGGGGGGAGTTTTTGAGGGGAAAAGGATAGCGTTTTGATCTATAAAATCCGCTGATACTTTTTTCCGCCTATGGTTGTTAACCGAATTAATCCTTGTTTCGCAGAATAATATATGCTGTCAAGGCCAAGTGGACTATTTACGGAGCCACCTCCGGTTAAGAAAGGTTCATAGCTGGAGCACCTGTCGGAAATACTGGCAGTAACTAATTTACCGAATTGGTGTCCGTTAAAGGATATTTGCGGTATAAAATTAAAATTGCCGATTATTGGGTATAAGCTTTCTTCTGTTTTTCCTAAATAAATTTGTTCATTATTATATTGTTGTGAAATTTTAAAAAAAAGGTAGAAAGAACATTTATAATTCGATTTGCACGGCTTCATAATGCCCGGATCATTTGGGTTGTCGCCACTTTCAATGCGGGCTTCGAGCGAAATAGGTTGGTTTCGGTCGGTTGTAATATTTCCTTCAAAATGGGCCGTAACTTTATCCCAAGTTTCATAAACAGATTCGCAGGGCGTGTTTTCATGCCCGAGAGGTACGTACGTTACCGGCGCCAGGTCTTTATTTTTACAAACCAGGAAATATTTATTGCCTGCATTATCCAGAAAGTGCAGGGTGTCACCAGGTTGATTGGGAATAAAGCTTCTTTCCGTTACGCTTAATAAAGGCTTCTTTTGTGGATCACAATCTTCACGCAAGCAGCCTCCTAATATATTCCCTATAAACAGGAGAATCATTACTTGTAAAGTACGAGTGGCAAACAGCTTCATAATTGGTATTAAAATTTTGAATAATAACCATTATTCACGGAAGATGTTACAGAGAGAGTGTTTTTAACAAGCTATTTTCATTTCCCCTCAAACCAAACTTCCAAAACTTCCTCCGTTTTCTCACTAACCTTAAACCGGTTATCCGGCCGCTGACCAACCACCCATGCAATGCTTTGCTTAGGTTTTGCTCTATAAAACCCGCTGGTATTTTTTCCCGCCAACTGTTGTCAACCTGATCAAACCGTATTGAGTGGAATAATAAACACTATCTAGGCCCGCAGGTACCAAACTTGTTTCGCCGGAACACTTATTGGCAATACTATTCGTATTTATTTTCTGAAACTTCTGACCGCCTAACATTATTTCTGATTTAAAACCATAGTTTATTATTACCGGAAATAAGCTTCCTTCCGTTCTGCCCCAGAAAGTTTGAGGTTGATAAAGTCCTTTTTCCGAATTGTTAAAAATAAGGTAAAAGAAACATTTGTAGTTTGAGTTGCACGCGGGGTTTAATTCAAGACCACCTGGATCATAAGGTTGATATCCGCCTTCAATTTTAATCCGTAGCGAAATTGGTTGATTCTGATCATTTAATATGTTTCCTTCAAATTCAGCAACAAGCTTATCCCACCTTACATCCGTATCTTCGCACGGATTATTATGGCCGGTATGAGAAAAGCCGCTAGCCGCCAGGGTTTTATTTTTACAAACCATATAGTATTTCTCGCCAGCATTATCTTCAAAATGTAATGTGTCGCCGGGTTGGTTGGCAATAAAAGCTTTTTCTGTTTCGGTTAGGAGCGGGTTTAAGGTGGGACCACATTTCTCTTCACAACTGCTTAACGCAACTCCAAAAACCAGTAATAAAATTATTTTCGAAAAATAAAGGGCATAATTTCTCATAACTTATTCTGTTTCCGTAATGTTAACTATTTTACGCGAATTGTTATAGTGGTCCTGAAATTTATTTTTAAAAATTTTAACCTTTCCCCTCAAACCAAACCTCTAAAACGTCCTCGGTCTTCTCACTTACTTTAAACCGGTTATCCGGCCGCTGCCCCACCACCCAAGCAATGCTTTGCGCAGAAGTCAGCACCAAAACCTTCGATTTTAAATTCAGCGGTACTTTCTGGTCTATGAGCAAATCAGAGATCTTTTTCTTACCATTCATCCCGAGCGGAACGAACCAGTCGCCTTCCTGCCACGGGCGGAGTTTGAGCGGGAATTGCAGCAAGCCGGCATCTAAAGCGGCTATGTTTTTGCCTTTCGGAATTTTATAACCTTCGGCGGGGACGCGTTTCAGTTTGACAGTGAAGCTTTCGGCTTGCAATTCTGTGACGGTTTCCGAAATTTCGTAGGAGGCAAAGTGGCGCAGGTCTTTGGGCGTGATCACGAGTTGTTCGCGGTCTATTACCAGGTGGTGCGTCGGTGAATCGAATTGGGTGCCGGAAGTATTGCGCAGGTTTTCGGCAATTTGCTTCGACTTTTCGAAGGGAAAATGATACGGTTTTAGCAGCTCGTGCAGCACGGTGGCCAACGATAAACTCTTTTCCAGTTCTAGCACATTTATATAAGTTGCTTCGTCGGATTCTTTTACGGCGCGGTTTTTAACTTCTGCAACGTAATTTTCAAAAATGGCTTCGGCGCCGCGGATGCGTTCGGAGGTCTGGAAAATGGTTTCTTCCAGATTCGGGTTTAGCTTTTTGAGCACCGGTACTACTTCGTGACGCAACAGATTGCGCTGGTACTTGGTGGTTTCGTTGCTTGCATCTTCGCGCCAGGCCAGGCGTTTTTCCACCAGATAATCGTACAGATCGTCTTTGGCCATGCACAGCAACGGACGAACTAATTTGCCGTTTTTAGGCGGAATGCCGTGTAAACCTGCCAAACCGGTACCGCGCGTGAGGTTCAGCAGAATGGTTTCTAAGGTGTCGTTCTGATGATGGGCGGTGGCAATAAAGTCGAAACCAATTTCATGGCGCAGTTTTTCGAACCAGCTGTAACGCAATTGCCGCGCAGCCATTTGAATGGAAAGTCCGTGCTCATCGGCAAAAGACTGGGTGGAAAAATGTTCGGCGAAAAACGGCACTTCGTATTTCTTGGCCAGCTTTTTCACGAACAATTCATCGGCTTCGGAATCTTCGCCGCGCAACCCGAAGTTACAGTGCGCAATGGCAATTTCGTATTTTAGTTTGTGAAGAACATCGGCAAGAACTACGGAATCGAGGCCGCCGCTTACGGCTACTACAATTTTAGAACCGGCCGGCGCCAGTTCGTTTTCTTTTATATAAGAAGCTATTTTTTCGAGCATTGGGTAATGTGCAGATTTTCTAATGTTTTTTGTCCCCCTTTGGAGGGGTAGGATTACTTTATCTGAGTTTTTTATCAGTAATGTGTGGTCCTCCCCCCAGCCCCCTCCAAAGGGGGCCTTTTGTTTCCGTTAAAAATAAATTTCTTCACCACTTTATTATTTCGGGCGTAAATGCGTTTAAAAACAGGCCGGACTTTTTTCGGTTAAAAGCATAGCGTTTTTCGGATTTTGCTATTAAAAAACGCTATGGTTTCTGGCTGGAAAAGTCGCATTTAGGCGGTGCCGGCTTTTTTGCTAATTTTGCCCGCTTTACTAAGGTTTAAATGAAGATCACGAAAGTACTGCTTTTTCTGTTTTTTCTGGCCATTCCGGTTTTTCGGGTTTGGGCGCAACAAGGTCAGCCAAAGCCCAAAGGTGAGAAAGTGGAACTGGTGCGCGCCGATGCCCTGGAAGGTGGCGTTTTTAACGGCCGTGAGATCCGTAAACTGCTCGGTAACGTGGTTTTCAAGCAGCAGGACACCTATATGTATTGCGATTCGGCTTACCAATATGCCGATCAAAATGCCATGGAGGCCTTCAGCAATGTGCGCATTACGCAGGGAGATTCGGTAACGGCTACTTCCAATACGGCTTATTACGATGGCGATGCCCGGCGTGCGAAACTGCGCGGCAATGTAGTTTTGCAGGATTCGCGCATGACCTTAACCACCCCGAATCTGGATTATGACCTGGATCGGAAAACGGCTTTTTATAACGAAGGCGGTACTATTATAGACGGCACCAATAATTTAACGAGCCAGACGGGTGATTATAATACCCAAACCAAAATGTTCCACTTCACGCAGAACGTGGTACTTACTTCGCCGGATTATTTAATTACCACTAACGACCTGCTTTATCACACCGTTACTAAAATTGCTTATTTTAACGGGCCTACCAATATTAATGGCAAAGACGGAAAAATTTACGCCGAAAAAGGGAATTACAATACCATAACCAAGGTTTCGAACTTTGAACGGAATGCCAAAATTGAAACGGAAAAGTACCTGTTAGGCGGCGATGTTTTGTATTACAACCAGAATACCAAATACGGGCAGGCCGACGGTAACGTGAGCATGACCTCGAAAACCGATAACGTGATAATTAAAGGCCAACGCGCCAAATACTGGCAGAATACGGGCCGCGCCGAAATTACGGGAAGCCCGGTGCTGGAGAATATCATGGAAAATGATACGCTTTATATGTCGGCAGATATTCTGATTTCGGAAGAATCGAAAGATACGGCCAAAGCGAGCATGATCTATGCCTACCACGAAGTGCGGATCTTTAAAACCGACTTACAGGGGAAATGCGATTCGCTGACCTACAACCAGAAAGATTCGGTGATTTATATGTTTACGCGGCCTATTTTGTGGTCAGACAAAAACCAGCTTACGGCCAAACACATGCAGCTTTTTATCCGGAACAAAAAGCTGCACACCATGAAAATGTACACCGATGCTTTTTCGGTTTCGGAAGATACGCTTAAGAATTACAACCAGGTGAAAGGCCGCGACATGACCGCTTTCTTTAAGAACGATGCAATAAGAAGGGTAAACGTGAACGGCAATTCCGAAAGCATTTATTATGCGCTGGAAGGTGATACGGCTGTAACCGGCATGAACCGCGCCATTTGCTCCGACATGATGATTCAGTTCATGGAAAATAAATTGCAGAGCATTTCTTTCCTGGATAAGCCCGTGGCCCGCTTTATTCCGCCGCACGAACTCAGCCCGGAAGAAACCCGGCTGGATGGTTATCAGTGGCTGATCGCCGAAAAACCTACCCGCGAAATGGTGTTGGGGCCAAGGCTTCCGAAAAAAGTGGTGGTGAAACAACCTGCTGCTCCGGCCAAAACTACTCCTGCAAAAAACGCCGCCAAACCTACCCGCAAGGAGCAACGCCAGGCAAAGCGCGCCGCTAAAAATGCCTCAAAAGCGGCGAATGGCAAGAAACCTTAACAATACTGAACGGCTAATAGCGTTATCTTGGGAATTCTAAAAGATTATCGCTATTTTTGCGCCCTCATGAACAAACGAATTTTTCATATACTTCTTTTCTGGTCGGTAGCGGTGTTTTTTACTGCCTGTTCCGATTTTCAGAAGATACTGAAGAGCGACAGCGTAGATAAAAAGTACGAAGCCGCCCTGAAATACTACGAGAAGAAAGATTATTATAAAGCCGGACTTTTACTCGAAGAACTGATACCACTTTTAAGAGGTCGCCCGGAATCGGAGAAAGCGCAGTTCCTGTATGCCAATACCCAGTATTTTCAGCGCGATTACGTGCTAAGTGCGTATTATTTCCGTAATTTCTACGACACGTACCCGCGCAGCGAATTTGCCGAAGATGCAATGTTCCTGCACACCAAATCGCTTTATAAAGATTCGCCTTCCTTCGATCTGGACCAGACCAATACTTATACCGCGCTGGAAGCTATTCAGGAATACCTGAACCGTTACCCGCAGAGCAAGAATAAGGAAGAAGCGAACGAGATGTACGACGACCTGAACGAAAAACTGGAAGTTAAAGCATTTGAAAGCGCTAAATTATATCACCAGTTACGCCGTTACCAGTCGGCAATAGTTGCGCTGGGGAATTTTCAGACCAACTACCCTTCTTCGGAATTTAACGAAGAAGCGGCTTTTTATCAGATCGAATCGCAGTATAACTTGGCCAGAGAAAGCGTAGCCGAAAAGCAGCGCGACCGTTATTACGACGTTGTGGGCTTGTACCAGGGTTTTATTGATAAGTATCCGAAGAGTAAATATTTGCGTACAGCCGAAGGTTTTTATACGGCCGCACAAAGCCAGCTGGAAAAACTTCGGGTTTCGGCGGCAAAAGAATAGTGAGTTTTAAGGCTCAAAAGCCTACCATTTTTTTAACTTAGCATTTAAATATACACATATATGGCAAACGTACCTGCTTCAATTATTACCCGCAACATGGCCGAATTCGCAAAAGAAACCGGCAACGTGTATGAGTCTGTGGCAATTATCTCGAAGAGAGCAAACCAGATCTCGGTAAAACTGAAAGAAGAGCTGAACTCGAAACTGGCCGAATTTGCAACTACCGTAGATAACCTGGAAGAAGTTTTTGAGAACCGCGAGCAGATCGAAATTTCAAAATACTACGAGCGCCTGCCAAAGCCTACTATTCTGGCTATTGAAGAGTTCATGGAAGGCAAAGTGATGTTCCGCATGCCGGAAGAAGAGGAAGAAACGCCTTCATTGTAAATTGCTATGCTTCGGCATAAAAAGATCTTATTGGGCGTAACTGGCAGCATTGCGGCGTATAAAGCGGCGCATCTGGTGCGGTTACTCGTTAAAGCAGAAGCAGAAGTGCAGGTGATCCTGACCACTTCTGCTTCTGGCTTTATTACCCCGCTCACGTTGGCTACGCTTTCCAAACGGCCGGTTTTAACTGAATTTGTGAAGAACGAAAGCGGCGAATGGAACAACCACGTAGAACTTGGTCTGTGGGCCGATGCCATGGTTATTGCACCGGCAAGCGCCAATACGGTAGCAAAAATGGCCAATGGTTTCTGCGATAATTTGCTTACGGCCTGTTATTTATCGGCGCGCTGCCCGGTTTTTGTGGCTCCGGCCATGGACCTGGATATGTACCGTCATCCGGCAGTATCTGCTAATTTCGACAAACTGAAAAACTACGGTAACTATATCATCGAAGCGGGTTTTGGCGAACTGGCTAGTGGTCTGGTAGGGCAGGGCCGGTTAGCGGAACCGGAAGAGATTGTAGAAATGCTTTACCAACATTTTACGGACCTGCACATTGCTTAAGGGAAAAAAAGTACTGCTTACGGCCGGGCCAACGTATGAACCGATCGATCCGGTGCGTTTTATCGGCAACCACTCTACCGGCAAAATGGGTTTTGCGCTGGCAGAAGAATTTGCTGAAAAAGGCGCGGAAGTTATCTTAGTTTCCGGGCCGGTTAATCTCAAGACATTTCATCCGCAAATCCATACCGTTTCGGTAATGACGGCTGATGAAATGTTTGCCGAAGTGCAGAAATATGCAGCTGAAGCGGATATCTGGGTTTTTGCCGCCGCCGTGGCCGATTATAAACCAAAACAAGCCGCCGGAACCAAAATAAAAAAGGATTCTGATTCGTTTAGTATTGAGCTGGTGAAGAACGTAGATATTGCTGCTACGCTCGGGAAACAGAAAAAGCCGAATCAGTTTTCGGTGGGCTTTGCGCTGGAAACCAACAACGAACTGGTGCACGCGCAGCAGAAACTGCAAAAGAAAAATCTGGATATGGTTATTCTGAATTCGCTTCAGGATGCCGGCGCCGGTTTTAAACACGATACCAACAAGATCAGTATTGTGGAGCGCGATAAAATAACGAACTTTGAACTGAAGGCAAAAACGGCGGTAGCGCAGGATATTGTCCGGACGATAATGGAAAGAATGTATGCGTAAAGTTTTAGCAGCGGTTTTCTTTTTGATGGTATTGGGTTTGCAAACGCAGGCGCAGGAACTGAATTGCGAAATTACGGTTAATACCGAGCAGTTGCAGCAAGTGCCAAACAAGCGGATCTTCACCGAAATGCGTAACCAGATCTTCAATTATATGAATAATACGCGCTGGACCAACGACGTGTATAAGATGGAAGAACGCATAAACTGCAAGCTTTTCATTACCATTACTTCCATGCCCGAGATCGGGAACTACAAAGCCACAGTGCAGGCACTTTCGAGCCGGCCGGTTTACGGCACCGCTTACGAAACGGTGGTTTTTTCGCACATCGATAAAGACTGGAGCTTTGAGTTTAACGATGCGCAGCCGCTGCAATTCTCCGAAAACACTTTTACCTCTAATTTAGCGTCGCTGCTTTCTTTTTATGCCTATACTTTTATTGGTATGGACATGGACACTTACGCGCAGAAAGGTGGTTCGAAAATGTATGACAAAGCCGTGAATGTGATGAATAATGTGGTGGCGCAAGGTCAGAATAACCCCGGCTGGAAAGCTTTTGAAGGCACCCGCAACCGCTATTGGGTAATAAATGGCCTGCAGGATCCGCAAATGGAATCGGTGAGAAATGCGCTTTACAGCTACCATCTGCAAGGCATGGATATTTACATGACCAAACCGGAGGAAGCGCGCACCAATATTTTAACTGCTTTGCGAGGCATTCAACAGTCGGCCCGTTTAAAACCAGGCGCTGCCCTGATCCGCGATTTCTTCGAAGCTAAAACCGACGAGATCGTGAACGTAATGAAAGGTGCTTCGCCAGCCGATAAGCAAGCCGCGATTACATTGCTTTCCGAAATAGACCCAACCAATACGGCGCGCTACCAGACGATCATGCGTTAAATTTTTAATGATTGGAGGAGAGAATGCGTGAATAAGTCAATACTTGAATTTTTTCACAAAAATTTCACTTCAGCACTTTTTTGCTCAGAAACCATACCGTTTTCCGGAGTTTTTATAGTGAAAAAGCTACCGTTTTTTGCTGTTCGCATTTTCTAATTCTTTCATTCAATCATTCTCTGATTCACCAATTCACGCATTCAAAATTAAAAATGGGCAAGCGGCAGGTTCGTATTTTTCAGAAAAATCTGGTTGATAAGAAGGCCGAAATTGGGAAACGCGAGGTGCAGCTTATTTTAACCGATAACCGCGTATTTCACGGCACGGTAAACGAATTTTCTGATGTATCTTTGTGTATTAGAGATTACCGGCAACGTTTGCACACGTTCGAGCTGGGAGAGATACAGGAATTGGTTTACGACCTCGAAACGCTTTGCTGAAAATTCATGCTTGTTGATTTAAAAATACAGAATTACGCTTTAATTGAGAATCTGCAACTGCAGCCGTCGCCGTTGCTAAACGTGATTACCGGCGAAACCGGCGCGGGTAAATCTATCATGCTCGGCGCCATTGGTTTGCTTTTGGGTAACCGCGCCGATTCCAAACTGCTTTTCAATACCGAACAGAAATGCGTGATCGAAGGCGTTTTTAACGTAGCCGATTATGAGCTCCAACCGCTTTTTACGGCCGAAGATATTGATTACGATGCTACGTGTATTTTGCGCCGCGAAATTACGCCTACCGGAAAATCGCGCGCTTTTATAAATGATACACCGGTAACGCTGGAAAGCTTGCGCAAGGTTGGTACGTTCCTGATGGATATTCACTCGCAGCACGATACGCTGCAGCTCGGCGATTCGGCTTATCAATTGAATATTCTGGATCTTTACGCCGGCAATCAGAGAGAGCTGGAGCGTTACCAAACGGTATATAAAAACTTCAAAAAACTCGAAGCAGCTTATAAAAAACTGGAAGCTGAATTGGCGCAAAGCAACAAAGAGCTGGATTATCATACGTTTTTACTAAACGAACTTTCGGAAGCTGGTTTAAAAGATGGCGAGCAGGAAGAACTGGAAAGTGAATTGAAGCAACTGGAACACGCCGAAGAAATAAAGCTGAAGCTGAGCCAGGCTTTGCAATATTTAAGCGAAGGCGAAATGAACGTGGTGCTAGCCATGAAAGATGCTTCGCATTTACTGGGGCAGGTTGCCGCTTATTCCGATAGTTTTCAGGCTTTGAAAGAACGTTTGGACAGCAGCTTAATTGAACTGAACGATATTGCCGCTGAAGTGGAAACTGCCGAACGCAAAACCGAAGCCGATCCGCAACGTCTGGAAGTAATTCAGGACCGTTTGAATTTGCTCTACACGCTGCAGCGCAAACATTCCGTAAGAACTGTGGCTGAACTGTTGCTGATAGAGCAGGATCTGGAAGGCAAAGTTTCCAGTGTACATAATCTGGACGCGGCCATTGAGAAAACCAAAAAGGAAATGACCGCTGCTGCTGCGGAAGTAGAACAAACCGGAAAAACGCTATCGGAAAGTCGTAAAAAAGTGTTTCCAAAATTTGAAAGTGAGTTGCATGATCTGCTTTCTGAACTCGGAATGCCGAACGCCAGAATTGTGATCGAGCATCAAACAGTAGCGCCAAATCCAACTGGTTTAGACCTCGTTTCGATCTTGTTCAGTGCAAACAAAGGCGCGCAACCGCAAACCTTGAGTAAAGCTGCTTCTGGTGGTGAATTCTCGCGTTTAATGCTTTGCGTGAAATATTTATTAGCCGATAAAACTGCCTTACCAACCATCGTTTTCGATGAAATTGACACAGGCATTTCTGGCGAGATTGCGGTGAAAGTAGGCAAGATGATGCAGCAAATGGCCAAGAAACACCAGCTCATTGCTATTTCGCACTTACCGCAAATGGCTGCGCAGGGCAACGAACATTATTTTGTTTACAAACAAGACCGCGCCGACCGCACCGTTTCCAACATCCGGAAATTAAGCGAAGACGAACGCGTAAAAGAAATTGCCCAGATGATTGCCGGTGCCAACCCAAGCACCAATGCTTACCAAAGCGCGAAGGAGTTGCTGGCACTTTAGTCGTTGTTCGTTAATCGTTGCTCGTTATTCGAGTTTTTGATTTTAAACCTCACAGGTCTTAAGACTCGTGAGGTTTTTTGTTGCCTGACTTTTTTACCTAAAAACCATAGCTTTTTTTCTTGCAGCAAATCAAATTTCTATATTCAGATTTTCAGCTTTCAGCATAATTAGCAATATTGCAGGATTAATTTCGGCGTAGCTGTACGCGGATAACGAACAACGAATAACGACAAACGAAACTATGGCTTATAACCTGCTTAAAGGAAAAAGAGGAATTATATCCGGGGCTCTTAACGAGGAATCTATTGCCTGGAAAGTGGCGCTTAAGGCTCACGAAGAAGGAGCAGAGATCGTGCTGACAAATGCACCATTAGCCATGCGGATGGGCGAAATAAACAAGCTGGCCGAAACCTGCAACGCGCAAATTATTCCCGCCGATGCAACTTCGGTAGAAGATCTGGAAAACCTGTTCTCGAAATCTACCGAGATCCTGGGCGGTAAAATTGACTTTGTGCTGCACTCCATTGGTATGAGTCCGAACATTCGCAAAGGCAAAAACTACGGCGACCTGAACTACGACTGGTTCCAGAAAACGCTCGATATTTCGGCGCTTTCCTTCCATAAAATGATGGCGGTGGCTGAAAAGCAGGATGCGATGAACGAATGGGGCTCGATCGTAGCACTTTCTTACATTGCCGCGCAGCGCGTATTCCCTGATTATACGGATATGAGCCAAGCGAAAGCGGTTTTGGAAAGTATTGCCCGCAATTATGGTTACCGTTTTGCCAAACTTAAAAACGTACGTGTGAACACCATTTCTCAAAGCCCAACCATGACTACGGCTGGTTCCGGTGTAGGCGGTTTCGATGCTTTCTTTGAATATGCGAACAAAATGAGTCCGCTGGGTAATGCTTCTGCTGAAGATTGCGCCAACTACTGCATCATGATGTTCTCTGACCTGACGAGAAAAGTAACCATGCAAAACTTAATGCACGACGGCGGTTTCTCTTCTACTGGTATTACCGAAGATATCGTAGAAATGATCAGCCCGAAACAATAATATGCTAATTTTTTAATGGGCTGGTTTGCTAATTGGCACTAATAAAAAAAAGCCTCTGAAGAAATTCAGAGGCTTTTTTTTATTCATTAAATACTGTCATCCTGAGCGCGAGCGTAGGACCTTATTGGCGGTTTGGTAGAAAGTTAATCTTTGTGACTTTTTCATTAGAAAACCATAGCGTTTTGCAAGGCTTTTATAGTCTACTGAAGCGCTATAAGCAAACAAGGTCCTTCGCTCACGCTCAGGATGGCATAGTATGGTGCATTGTCTGGTGCAAGTGTTAAACGATAGCGTCACTTGTTTCTGGTTATGTCTGTAAGTCTTCAGACTTGCGTAAATACATTCTTTATAAACACGAGAGTCTGAAGACTTTCTAAAATATGTAGGCACAAGTGAGGCTATCGCTTAACACTTGCACCAGATAGTTTTCACTTACTAATTCACTCATTCTTTCATTCAAAGATAAGCACATTAGCACATTAAGCCATTAGAACATTACTCATCTTCCCGGTTCACGGTAGCAATATTGAATGCTGGAACGCAGAAAGAAACGTACTCGCAAGGTTCATCGAAAGGATTGGAATAGCGTACACGGGTTCCGGCCTTAATTAAAATAGATTGGCGTTCGCCGAGGTCTATTGTTTCATCATCCATTTCGATGCGTTTTTTACCGCGCAAAACCAAGGTTACTTCATCAAATTCCGGTTTCTGAAAAGGTTCGCTCCAGTTTGGCGGCGCCAGCATGTGCGCTACACTGTAAGCCGATGTGTGGGTAGTAGCCAGCCCGAAATGTTCTTCAATGCGCTTGCCGTCGGTGGTTGGAACCAGAAAAGGATTTGTTTGCAGAATGTATTTTTTATCGGACATAAAACGGTAGCTTTTTCACATTTAAACTCATTATTTACACGCGCCTTTGGTATAAGACGTAACGCCGGCATTGTCGGCCACGCAGGAATTTCCGTAGGTTTTGCCGTCGCAGCCGCACACGGGATCATAAATTTCGATGCAGATACCATCCGGGTTTACTTTAGCCGAATCGATGCAGGCGGTTTTTTCGGTGGTTTTGCAGGAGAAAAAAAGCAGGGCTGGAAACGCTATAGCCAAAGGCTTTAAAAGTGATTTCATAGATTCAGGTTGTTTTTTCAAATATACATCTTAAACTATCTTTTCGCTGAAACGTTTGCTTTAAGAGCCATAAATATGGGCTGGGGTGAAGTTGGCTGAAAAAAATTAACCAAAATCAACCCTTCCCGTATAGTCAATCTACGTTAAAAAAAAGCCGTTTCAGGCAGCGTATTTACTACCTCGAATCATCATTCTTCACCAATATAAAAATCTAATTATGAACAGCGGACATTTTAATAAAGGCGGTAAAAAAGTGAGATACGAAAATGCAGCCAACGCCAATTCTGGTCGCGGACAATATTCTACCGGAGTACTCGGAGCTTCTAAAAAGAAGAAGAAAAAATATACTTCCGATAATGGTAGCAGCAATAAAATCTGGATGGCTGCTTTGGCAGGTGCCAGCGCGGGCGTTATTGCCGGTTTGCTGATGGCTCCGGAAAGCGGTAAAAGCACCATCGACAGTTTAAAAAGAAGCGCCATGCGTTTAGGCGACCAGATGGACGAAACATTCCGAGTGGCGATGAACAAAATGGAAAATATGGGCCTTACCCGCGCCGGCGATAGCCTGCAGATCCAGGGAAACTGGGACCAGGTGAAAGGTAAAATGAAAAGCCAATACGGCGATCTGACCGATCAGGACTTGGCTTACCTGGAAGGGCAGGAAGATAAATTTCTGGGTAACCTCGAAACCAAGTTAGGGAAATCGAAGCGTGAACTGATCCGCTGGATCAACAGCCTGGCTTAATTTTAAAACATTTTTTCCGAAAGAAAAATACCAGAAAAAATGTTTGCTTAAATATATAATAAACTATATGTTTGAGCGTTCATCAGGTAAATAAAAACGGTAGGTTTCCGGACCTAAAAAGTCAGAAATTTACATATTGATAAAACCAAATATATCAATAAACGTTAAGCTAAATTATTGGAGCGGTTTGTAATACAGGCCGTGCCAATGTGAAATAAAAATCAACTCTATAAATTTATAATACTATGAAAGACAATAGCGGAAAAATTATTTTAGCGCTTTTAGCCGGTGCAAGTGCCGGAGTTATTGCCGGTTTATTAATGGCTCCGGACAGCGGTACCGCTACCCGCGACAGCCTGAAGAAATCTGCTTCTAAACTGGGCAAAGATCTTGAGAAAAAACTGCAGGAAGGTATGTCTAAAATGGAAAGCATGAATGCAGGCGGTCTGATCGATCAGGCTACTTCTATGCTGGGCATGAACAAAGGCGGTGATTCCAAAGCTGGTTCATCTGCTGGTTCATCTTCTACTTCCGGTGCCGGTTCTACTGGCTCAACGGGTTCTACTTCTGGTAGCAATGCCGGCGGTACTGGCAGCATGAGCTAATTTTTTCGATTTAGCAACCTTAAGCAGGTTATGCCCGTATAATAATGTATAGTCGGTTAACTAGTTTAAGAAGATTAATTGATAAGTGAGTTTTAGATTGAAAAACGAACGGGAATACGAGTTTGAAAGAATAAGTAAAAATGAAGTGAGTTATTTAAAATTCAGTCTTCAGTTTATCTAAGAAGAGTTAGTTAAGCGATTAAAAAAAAGTCCCGTTTGAAAAGACGGGACTTTTTTGTGTTCAAACCATACGGTTTTTATTATTCTTCTACGGTTTGCACCTGCTTTTCCGGTTTCATTTGCGGGAAGAACAGCACATCCTGAATAGAGTGGTTGTTGGTCATGATCATGCAGAGACGGTCTATACCAATACCCATACCAGCCGCAGGCGGCATACCATATTCCAAAGCCCGCAAGAAATCCTGATCGATGAACATCGCTTCGTTGTCGCCTTTGGCGGCCAGGTGCATTTGTTCCTCAAAACGGGCGCGCTGGTCTACCGGGTCGTTCAGTTCTGAATAAGCGTTGGCCAGTTCTTTACCGTTCACCATTAACTCGAAACGCTCAACCAAACCTTCTTTGCTGCGGTGTTTTTTACAAAGCGGGCTCATTTCCACCGGATAATCGGTAATGAAAGTTGGCTGAATGTAGTGGCCTTCGCATTTTTCACCGAAGATCTCATCGATCAGTTTGCCTTTACCCATAGAAGGTTCGGTAGGAATATTGAGTTGCTTGCAAACGTCGCGGAGCTGGTCTTCGTCCATACCGGTAATATCTATGCCGGTGTGCGTTTTAATGGCATCGAACATGGAAATGCGCTGGAACGGACGTTTGAAATCGATCTCGTTTTTGCCAACCTGAACTTTGGTTTTTCCGTGCAGGTCTAAAGCTACTTTCTCGATCATGGCTTCGGTCATATCCATCATCCAGTTGTAGTCTTTGTAGGTTACATACACTTCCATAACCGTAAATTCCGGGTTGTGCGTGCGGTCCATGCCTTCGTTCCGGAAATCTTTGGCAAATTCATAAACCCCATCGAAACCACCCACCAGCAATCTTTTCAGGTAAAGTTCGTTCGCGATCCGCAGATACATTGGGATATCCAAAGAATTGTGGTGCGTAATGAACGGACGGGCAGCTGCGCCACCTGGAATTGGCTGCAGAATCGGCGTTTCTACTTCCAGGTAACCTTGTTCGTTCAGGAAATTTCGCATCGAATTCATCAGCTTGGTACGCTTAATGAACGTATCTTTTACCTGCGGATTTACTACCAGATCTACATAACGCTGACGGTAACGCAGTTCCGGATCGGAGAAAGCATCGTAGGTTACTTTATTGCCTTCTTCATCTACCGCTTCTTTTACAATTGGCAGCGGTTTTAAGCTTTTAGCCAGCAGTTTAAGCTCGGTAACGTGCACCGAAATTTCGCCAACCTGGGTAACAAAAACGTAGCCTTTAATACCGATGAAATCACCAATGTCCAGCATTTTTTTGAACACGGTGTTGTACAGATCCTTGTTTTCGCCGGGCGCAATATCATCGCGGGAAACGTAGATCTGAATGCGGCCGCTGCTGTCCATAAGTTCGGCAAAAGAAGCTTTGCCCATAATACGGCGGCTCATTAAACGACCGGCCAGGCTTACTTCCTGGTAGTTGTTCAGTTCCGGTTTATAGTTTTCTTTTATTTCTGTGGCCAGAGCCGTAACGTCAAATAATTCGGAAGGGTAAGGGTTAATGCCCATTTCCATGAGGGCTTCCCGTTCGTGGCGGCGGCGTAATTCCTGTTCGCTTAGCTGCATTTTATTTTATAATTTTCTGATTTGTAAATTAATCTGCAAAAATGCGAATTTATTTGCGGATTCCGGCTGTTTCGGGCAATCTTTTCCATTTATAACCATTCGCGCTTAAATTCAGTATATGAGAAAAACGCTATGTTTTTAGAAGAAAAAACCGGGAAACAAATCTAAAACGGCTTATTCTCGTTTATAGCCTTAAACCAAAAATGAACTATGAAAAGCGAAGTAACTTTAATTTTCGAAGAGAACGACGGCACGCTGAACTGGCTATTTAATATAATTTCGTACGCCCATCATATTTCCGATGCTAAAGTAAAGGGGATGCTGGAACCGATGATGAAGGAATTTCTGCACCCGGAAAGCTACAATAAATTACTCGAACTTTCCGGCCAGAATATTCCGGAGGAAGAACTGATTTCCGAGCACCTGAATAAAGGCGTTATCAAATTCAGTTCGCCGAAAGTTACCGTGCGCGGCCCGAAAATTAAAGCCATGTGCTACATGATCGAACAGGCCGGCGCCATGCAGGATGCCGCTGCCGGCGAAGATGTACCGGAAAATGTACTGGCTTTATTTAAAGGCCACCAGGGAATTCTAGATCGCATTAAAGTAGTAGTTACCGAAGCCCTGCAAATTGCCGGCGCGAAAGGTGTGCAGATCGAAAAATTTAGCAGCCAGTAATTTTAATTATTAATTATTAGAAATTTCTGAAGCGGAAATTCAGATAATAAAAACCTCCCAGGTTTCTGAAACCTGGGAGGTTTATTCGTTTAGACTTTTTCTGCTTCAAACCATACCGTTTTTAAACAAAAAAGCACTGCTAGTTTCTTAGCACTGCTTTTTTAATTCGAGTAACGAACAACGAAAATTACGCCGCAAGTCCGATCTGGTAATTTTGGTCGTTGCTGAATAATGGTTCGATCATTTCGCGGAACCTGGCAGCCACAAAACCATCTTTAAGGTGCGTTGGCAATTCTTCCAGAACCTGTTCATATTTTTCCAGTCCCATCGCTTTGGCCACGTAACTTTCATGAATACCGTTCAGGTAACTCACAATGTTGAGCAGCGAATGATGGAACAACGTAAAATCGATATCGGCTTCTACAAAACGCTCAATTTCGCGGTGCGACGAAGAGATCTGTAACCGGCTCAGCAGATCGAAGAATATGGTATAGCCCATGCGCCAGGTAATTTGCTGCCAATGGCCGGCATTCCAGCGGTTCAGGATCTCGTTGGTTTTCGGGTTCCTGATTGCGGTGTTCGGGTTATTTTGCAACTGCGTTCTGATGGCAACTGCTTTTTGCTTGCGCGTGGTGCGTAAAAACTGCCCGATCTGCGCCTGGGCATCGATCTCTTTTTCAGCTACCTGCAAACCGGCTTTATAAGCGGCCAGCGGCAAACGGTGCACACTAAAATCGTTATAATGGCCAGCGGCATAAAAACCAATGGCTTTGGGGTAAGCGTTTCGCACCACCAATCGGCCTACTTCCCGCTGAATAACAGAAGCATTGTTCGTCTGGATGCCGCGCGTAAATAAAAAGGCCCGTAATCCTTCAAAAACGGTATAATAAGCCTGCGGAAAAGTCCAGTGCAGGGCGTTTCGCAAATAAGCTTCATCGCCAAGTTCGGCAGTAGCCCGCAAGGCGTATTCGGTGCTCCAGCAGGTATGTAATAATTTGGTTATTGCTTGCCGGTCCTCGGATTTAAGTTCAGTCTGCTGTTCATTTAAGAAAGTAAGGTGCTGCAAACCGGCGTCGGAAGCGTTGTTTTGTATATGGTAATTTATGGCAGAAAAATAATTCAGAAACACTTGTGCCGGAATAGATTTCCGCCAGGTTTCCTCGTTTTTTTTCTCTTCCGCAAACAGCGGAATCACATTTTCATCCGTTAGCTTTTTCATACTTTTTTAACAAAAAAACATACCATTTTAGTTGCAGAAAAGGCATTTAAATGGTATAAAGTTGTAATCGCAAGTTGTTGTAAATCAGTCGCTTGTAATGTCTATTGAAAATATTTTCAGATGGATATATAAGCTTGTGATTATCAGTGTTCTGAATGCAAGAATTTATAAAAACGCTATGCTTTTGGGCGGAAAAAGTGCTGTAAAACGAAGCCGGAAAAAGTAACTGAAAACGCTGAAATGAGTTTAAAGAAAAAGCAAATCTAAACCTGAGCACATGGAGCTTTCTTATATTCTGAACGAACTTGGCGAAGACCGTGAATTATATTTTAATTCGGTGGCGCCACCCATAATCCAGACAAGTAATTTCAGTTGCAAAACCGTAGATGCGCTGCGCGAAGCTTTGTTACACGAAAGTGAAGTAGATTTTTATACCCGCGGTAACAACCCCACAACCGACCTGCTGGAAAAGAAAGTTGCTGCTTTGGAAGGGGCAGAACATGCTTTAGCTTTCGGTTCCGGAATTGCGGCTGTTTCTGCATCCATCATGAGCCAGGTAAAAGCCGGCGATCACATTGTTTCCGTTGCCAAACCCTATAGTTGGACCAATTCGCTGCTCAAAAAATACCTGCCGCGTTTCGGGGTGGAAGTTACCTTTGTAGATGGCCGCGACGCAGCTAATTTCGAAAAAGCCATAAAGCCCAACACCAAAGTTTTTTACCTCGAAAGCCCTAATTCCTTCACGTTTGAATTGCAGGATATTGCGGCTGTTACCAAAATTGCCAAAGCCCATAATATCATTACCATTATCGATAACAGCTACGCCACGCCGCTTTTTCAGCAACCCATTGCGCTGGGTGTAGATATTATAGTGCACGCCGCTACCAAATACATTTCCGGCCATTCCGATACCATGGGCGGCATTATTTGCAGCACCCGCGAACGCATTAATCGAATTTTCGAATCGGAATACATGACCTTGGGTGGTATTATTTCGCCGTTCAATTCCTGGCTTTTATTGCGCGGTTTGCGCACCCTTCCCGTACGCATGGAGCGTATAGCCGAAACAACCCGCAAGGTGGTAGATTATTTAACCAAACAGCCGAAAGTGCAGAAAATATTTTTCCCATTCCTGCCTTCCGACCCGCAATTCGAACTTGCCAAAAGACAAATGCGCAATAATTCCGGCCAGTTTACCATTCAGCTCAAAACCGAAAACCTGCCGGAAATTGACCGTTTCTGCGATAATCTGAAGCACTTTTTAATGGCTGCCAGCTGGGGCGGACACGAAAGCTTAATTTACCCAACTGCTGCATCTTACAACGCCGGAAATTACAAATCGGACCTGCCACCAAATCTGATCCGTTTTTACATAGGGCTAGAAGATGCAGATTACCTGATAAAAGATCTGGACCAGGCTTTTGCGCTTATCTGAAAACGGTAGGGTTTTGAGTGTAAAAACTCACAGAAACAAAAAAGCCCCGGCAAATATGCCGGGGCTTTTTTGTTTCTTAAAGCAGTGCAGTTTATTTTACCACAGCTTTAGCGCCAGTCCACTGGTCTTTAATAATGTTGGTTGCTTCGCTCAGGTAAATATCTTTCGAAAGGCCTTTAATAAATTTGGCGTTAATATTTTGTTTTACCGTATCTGCGCCAATTTTATCGGTGTCCACTTTCAGGGCTGCAATCGTGAGTGGTTTGTTGCCTTTTTCTACTTCTTCGTAACGTTTGGCATCCTCTTTCGATTTTTTATTTTCCGCCATAAACGTAGTCAGTTTCAGCGAGCGGTTCGTATTATCCGATTGCTGTTTCATGCGCTGCGCAATTTCGGTTACCATTTTGAAATTGGCATTACCTGAAACGCGGGATGCAGAATTAGCTTTCAGTTTGGCAATATTCGGCTGGTTATTCCATTGCTTGTAACCGGCTGGTTTAATCTCATCCCACGGCAGCGGATAATCCTGATCTTTTTCGCCTTGCTCCAGATACGTGTACATATCCGGCAGTAAAATGTCCGGAGCAACGCCTCGAAGCTGCGTAGCACCACCATTCACCCGGTAAAATTTCTGGGTTGTCAGTTTCAGCGAGCCCAAAGGTTTAATCGCGTTAAATTCGCTTGGAACTACGTTATCTAAGTTAAAAACCTGCTGCACCGTGCCTTTACCAAAAGTAGCAGCGCTACCTACAATTACTCCGCGTTTATAATCCTGCATGGCAGCCGCCAGAATTTCCGAAGCCGAAGCACTGAACTGGTTTACCATAATTACCAGTGGACCATCGAACTGTACCTGTGCATCGCGGTCTTCCAGAATAGTAGGAGCAGATCCACTGGTTTCTACCTGCACCACCGGGCCACGCTCAAAGAACAAACCAGCCATCGTAACGGCATCCTGCAAAGAACCACCGCCATTATTTCTTAAGTCAAGAATTAAACCCTGAATATTTTGCTTCTTCAGTTTTTCAATTTCTTTCCGCACGTCATCGGCACTGTTACGGCCGCCTTTATTATCGAAATCGGCGTAAAAGCCTGGCAGTTTAATGTAGCCAACCGGCTTATCTGCATTTATCAAAGCCGATTGCGCGTAGGTTTCTTCAATGATCACAATATCGCGGATAATGGAAATTACTTTTACCGAGGCATCGGGTTTTTTAACCGTTAAACGAACTTCCGTGCCTTTTTTACCGCGCACCAATTGCACGGCATTGTCCAGGCGCATGCCTTCTACACTTACTGGTTCTTCATTACCCTGCGCCACTTTCAGAATAACATCGCCGGCTTTCAGTTCACCTTGGCGATACGATGCGCTGCCCGGCACAATTTCGGCTACTTTAATATAACCGTCGCGTTCGCTAAGCGTGGCGCCAATACCTTCCAGGCGGCCGGTCATAGCAATGTCAAAAGAAGCTTTGTCTTTCGGCGGGAAATATTCGGTGTGCGGATCGTAGGCGTTGGCAATTGCATTTATGTAAGCCGAAACGCTGTCGTTGCGGTCGAACTGGCTGATGCGACGATACATGTCGTCGTACGTTTTCAGCACTTTTTTACGGGCATCGGCTTCCAGTTCGGTATTGGTTTTAGCCGGCGTTTTATTGTCTTTTTTCGCCTGGGCTTTTTCCTGCATTTCAACCAGTTCGGCCATTTGCACCAGCGTCTGGTATTTCAGGTATTTTCTCCAGGCTTCGCGCTGCTCGGTTTTATCTTTCGGGAATTTCAGTTTTTCCGGGTCTAATTCCGTGCTTTCTTCTACCTCAAAATTGAAAGGCTTGGCCAGAATTTCCTTATAAAGTTCCTGGCTTTCTTTAGAACGAACATTGAAAATGCGCGTAGCGGCATCCAGGAATTCATAGGAACCATTCTGCACGTGCTCGTCTATTTTGGTCTGGTATTTCTGCAGTTTATCGATGTCTGTCTGCAGCAGGAATTTTTTATTGAAATCGAGTCGCTTCAGGTACAGGCCATATACTTTCTTCGAAAAATTATCGTCTAATTTCTCCGGCTTAAAATGGGCCGAGTTCAAACCCTGCATAAGTACGCGCAACAGAATTTCGTTTTTACCCTGGCCTGCAAGGTCCATCTTCTTTTCGCCGGAACCGGAATGCGATGTATAGCAGGCAAATAGCATGACCACCGAAAAAAGGGATGCTATAAAAATTGATTTAGATTTTAAATAATGCATATGCGTTATTAAAGTACGTTTCAAATATACACAAAAGTAATGCCTCGTTCAGCAGTTTCGCTGCAATAAGTCTACGGAAAAAAGCGGCATTTTAACGTTTGTTTCCGGACAATTTTACCGGTCGCTTTGTTTAAATACGGGCAATTACTTCCTTAACGAAATTCCGGGAAGAAAAATGCTATGGTTTGGAATAAAAAAACTGCCTGCCTTGATTTTTAAAAACCAGAAAAAGCTCATAAACACAGAAAAGCCCCCAAAAAATTTTGGAGGCCTTTTCTGTGTAATTGATTTTTAATTATTTAAGCGCCGGCTTAGCGATAGATATGCTCGCCGTTGCTGTTTTTCCATTCAGTTTCAAAATAGCGGGCATCTTCTTCGTTGCGTGGGGTTACACCCATTACAATGCCGCCTTCTTTCACGCCAGATTCATAAACTTTAGCGCGTTCTTCCGGAATACCAGAGCCAACTAAAGCTCCCAGCAAACCGCCCGTTAAACCACCGGCACCGGCACCAGCCAGACCAGCTGCTAACGGACCTGCAATTACCAGACCTAAACCAGGTAACGCTACTGAAGTACCTAAAGCGGCTAAAGCACCTACAATAGCGCCTAAAGTACCGCCAATGGCCGAACCGGCACCAGCGCCTTCCAGCGCTTTGCTACCTAATTCAGTTTCAGTGGTTGTATCAGAAAAATGTCTTTTACGGGTATCGTCAGACATTATTACGTTTACATCGTCTTTGGTATAACCGCGGGAATATAAAGAGTTGTAAGCGCGCTCGGCACTTGCACGGTCTCTGAACATACCTGTCATCATGCGGTTTGAATTGCTTGTATTTTCCATAGTTGCGTAAAAAAATTAAGTTTAAATGAATACTTTTTTAGGAGACTGGCAAACTTATCAGGTTGCGGTTCCGAGTATCATTAAACGCCTTGTTAACTTTTTGGTTACGGAAACAGCAGAAAAACCCGGAAAAGCAAAAACCGTTGCAGGAAGTCTATTTTTCCTGCAACGGTTTTCTTGGAAATGTTTTATTTGAGTTTACTTCTTCGCAGTTTTCCGGCGCTTCATTTCCTTACTTATCAGATTAAATTCGCGGGAGCTTTGGCCGGCAATTGCTGTGTTTTCGTTGGCGCGGCGCAGCAAATAAGGCATAACTGCTTCTACCGGGCCGTAAGGCACATATTTGGCTACGTTGTAACCGGCGTGGGCCAGGTTGTAAGATAAATTATCGCTCATACCCAGTAATTGCGCAAAAAAGATCCTTTCATCATTAGGTTGAAGGCTTTTCTCCGCCATCAGATCCATGAGTAAAGCAGAACTGGCTTCGTTATGCGTACCGGCGCAGATCGCAATTCTATCTACGTGTTCAACACAGAATTTCAGGGCTTCATTGTAAAGTTGATCCGAAGCTTCTTTGGTTGGGTTTATCGGGCTGGGTTCACCTTGTTCGGCAGCCACGCGGCGTTCTTTTTCCATGTAAGCACCGCGCACCAATTTTCCGCCCAGGTAATAATTTCCTTTCAGGGCATTTTCGTAATCGCGTTTAATTACATTCAGGCGGTCGTGGCGGTAAAGCTGGTAGGTATTGTAAACAATGGCTTTTTGCTTGTTATATTTTTCCATCATTTCGTAAGTCAGCTGATCGATCGTTTCCTGGATCCAGCTTTCTTCGGCGTCTATAAAAATGCGTACGTTCTTTTCAAACGCTTTTTTGCAGATCGCATCTACACGCTGCCGGCCCCGTTCAAAAGCCGCTTTTTCTGTTTCCGAAAGCGGGTTGTTTTCCTGTACTTTTTCCAGCAAAGCGGTATCGATCACGCCGGTAATTTTGAAAACCGAAAACGGAATGGCTTTGTTGCCGGCCGCTTTTTCTACCGTAGCAATAATTTCGTGCATGGTATGGTCAAAGCTTTTTTCACTGCCTTCGCCTTCTACCGAATAATCGAGAATGGTACCGATGTGCGATTGCGCCAGTTTGTTAATGGTGCCGGTACATTCCTGAATGGTTTCGCCGCCGCAGAAATGTTCGAAAATGGTAGGCTTTACCAGGAATTTTACGGGTAAATGCCATTTAAAAGCCGTTTCCAGGATCGGACCGCCGGTTTTTACCAGGAAATTGCTGTTCATGGTAGCAAATAGCCAGTACATTTTTTTTAGTTCAAAATCAGATTTCGAAGCAAATGCAACGGCGGTATCGTCGAAAGAAACTTTTTGACTCGGTTTCATTGAATTTTCAGGTAATTTTACAGCCGCAAAGATACGCAAAAGCGGCCGGATTGAACACGGTTTATCCTTATTTCCGGAAAGGCTGAGAAAGCTTTCTGGTGAAAGAAGAAGTGAACTTCCTGAACTGAAGAATAAAATTTCCGGAGGAAAACGCTATGGTTTTGGGCCTGAAAACCCGTGGCGCCTTTGCCCAGTACACGCAGCTTATGGAACTGAACCCCGCACAGAATTATTTTTCGCAGCTTTTAAATAACCGCCGCCCGCTTCTCATTTCCGGACCTTGCAGCGCCGAATCTGAAGCCCAGGTGTTGGAAACGGCATTTTCGCTTAAAAATACCGGCATCGATCTTTTTCGCGCTGGTATCTGGAAACCGCGTTCCAAACCCGGCACCTTCGAAGGCATTGGCGAAATTGGTTTGCAATGGCTGCAGCGCGTGCAGACTGAAATTGGTTTACCAGTTTCGGTAGAAGTTGCCACGCCGCAGCACATTGAGTTGGCGCTGAAATATGGCATCGATGTGTTGTGGATCGGCGCGCGCACTACCGTGAACCCGTTTGTGGTGCAGGAACTGGCTGAAACGTTGCGCGGCGTAGATATTCCGGTTATGGTGAAAAACCCTGTAAATCCTGATCTGGCTTTGTGGGCCGGCGCGCTGGAGCGTTTCTATAATATGGGAATCCGGAGTTTAGCCGCCATTCACCGAGGTTTTTCCGTGTTGGGTGAAAACCGCTACCGCAACGCGCCGCTCTGGCAAATACCGATAGAGCTGAAAAGCCGCTATAAAAACCTGCCATTAATTGTTGATCCGAGTCATATTGGTGGCCGGCGCGAACATATTTTGCCGTTAACGCAACAGGCATTAGATCTCGATTACGATGGTTTGATGGTGGAAGTGCATCCCAACCCGGCTGTAGCGTTAAGCGACGCAGAACAGCAACTTACGCCCGCTGCTTTTGCCGAAATGCTGAACCGTTTGCAGGTAAGAACTGCAAATTGCCCCGATCCGGAATTTCAGAATTGCGCCGAAGAACTCCGTGAAAAAATTGACGTTGCCGACCGCGATATTATTGAAATGCTGGCCCGCCGCATGGCTTTGGTTGAAAAACTGGGCGAATACAAAAAGCAGAATAACGTTACGATTTTACAAATAGAGCGCTGGAACGAAATTTTTAAAACCCGTCCGGAATGGGCTGCTAGAATGGGAATGAACCCAGGTTTTGTAGAAGAACTCTATAAACTTATTCACCTGGAGAGTATCAGGAAACAAACTGAGATAATGGAACGGTAGCTTTTTGCTTTAAAAGTATAGCGTTTTTTTCTCGTCAACTTGAGGATAGGAGAGATTTATTCGGGTTGGTAGTTTGGTTTGCTATTGAGTTTTTTTACCTGAAAGTATAGCGTTTTTTTGCTGTCATCCTGAGCACAATTGAGCGCGGGAGCGCGAAGATTGCGAGCGTAGCTCTGAAGGACCTTGTTGGCGGGCAGCAGTTTTTCAGCTAAAAAGCATACTGTTTTTGAAACGCCTTTTCTGCTAAACATCTGGCTTCTTGCTTTCATCGGCAATTTTCTCCCTCAAGCC
Organism: Adhaeribacter terreus; assembly: GCF_042657365.1. Taxonomy (NCBI): domain Bacteria; kingdom Pseudomonadati; phylum Bacteroidota; class Cytophagia; order Cytophagales; family Hymenobacteraceae; genus Adhaeribacter; species Adhaeribacter terreus. Next base: position 527,964 of record NZ_JBHSKT010000001.1, read on the forward strand.
GGGCGGCTTCGTTTCTGCGTTCGCGTCTCACCCTTTCCTAGCCGCACGCGGTATTTCTGGCGAAACCGGAAAGTGCGGAGGCCGCGCACGCAGAAACTGGTGTCATTTCCCTTCGTAGTCAGCTTCTTTTTTAGTTTAGCTTTCTTAATAACGTGATTTTCAAGCTACGCTGCGCTGGCGATATGCGTGAAATCTTGGTTAAGAATTTCCATTAGGGAGTTATGATTCAAAAAATTCTAAATTAAACAATTGTCCTGTAAATCCTTTAATTCTGTAAATCCTGTTTCTTACTTCCGCAGCATTTTCTCCAGCCGGTTTGCTACGAAAAGTACGATGCCTAATCCGAAAGAAATTCCTAATTGCTGAATGGAAAGTGGCACCAGCCCAAATATTTTTTGCAGGGGCGGGAAATAAATAGCCAGAAGTTGCAGCCCGACTGTGATAAATGTCAGGATTAGGAACAGCGGATTCGTTTTGAAAGTGAAAGGTGAACTTACGTGCGCCCGAAGGCCAAAAGCATTACCGATCTGGGTAAAACCAATGGTAGCAAAAATCATGGTTTGCCAGGTATGGTCATCGGGGTTGGCAGGGTTGTAATACCAGTAACCTGTTACCAAACTGATGATGCCGATCAGTAAACCAGACCAAAGTACATAGCGCAGGTCGGGACCGGTAAGTACAGGTTGCTCAGGATGGCGGGGCGGTTTTTCCATGGTCAGTTTTTCGGAAGGTTCGGTTCCTAAGCCTAAACCCATTAAGCCATCAGTAAGTAAATTGAGCCAGAGCAGTTGCAGTGGTTTCAGGGCGATGTGGATTCCCAACAAAGGCGCTGCCAGCATAACGAGGACTTTTCCCAAATTGCCGCCCAGCGAGAATTTTATGAAGCGGATAAGATTATCGTAAATTACCCGGCCTTCTTCAACGGCTGCTACAATGGTGGCAAAATTATCGTCCATCAAAACCATGTCGGAGGCTTCTTTGGCTACATCTGTGCCTGTAATGCCCATGGCTACGCCAATGTTGGCTTTCTTAAGCGCGGGGGCATCGTTTACGCCGTCGCCGGTCATGGCTACCACTTCGCCGTTTTGCTGCAGGGCGGCAATGATGCGCAGTTTATCTTCGGGGGAAACGCGGGCAAAAACTGAAATTTCTTTTACCGTTTCCCTTAATTCTTCATCCGTAAGCTTGAGCAGGGTTTCCCCGGTTACAGCATTCACGTTTTCAGATATTCCCAGTTCGCGGGCAATGGCGGAAGCGGTTAGCGGATGGTCGCCGGTGATCATAATGGGGCGGATCCCGGCATTCCGGCATTCTGCTATGGCTGGTTTTACCGCGGTGCGCGGCGGGTCGGTCATCCCGATCATGCCTACAAAGATCAGGTCCTGTTCCAGTTCGTCTTCGGGCTTTTCAGGCAAAGCCGATAGCGTTTTATAAGCCAGGCCCAACACGCGCACGCCTTCGCTGGCCAGGGCTTCGTTGGCTTGCTGAATTTCTTCCTGCCAGGTTTGGGTCAGTTGTTCCGGTTTTTCATTTACCCAGATATGGCTGCTGATCTGCAATAAACTATCTACGGCGCCTTTGGTAAAAGACATAAAATCTTTACCGCGCCAAAATTCAAAAAAAGTTTCGGTTGTATTATCTGGCAAACGGTGCACCGTAGACATGCGTTTCCGCTCCGAATCGAAAGGATATTCACTGACGCGGGGCAGAGTGTCCAGATGGCATTGCAAACCCGCCCGGGCAGCCGCGACCAACAAAGCTCCTTCCGTCGGGTCGCCGATGATGGTAAATTCTTCGTTTTCCGGACCAAAAGTAATGGAGGCATCGTTACACCAGGCGCCAATGCAAAGCGCCATTTTTACCGTTTCGGAATGCCCGTTTTTCTCTTTCAGTTCTTCAAGTTCTACGTGTTGGTCCGGAAGTTTAAGAGTGGTGGCGGTCATGCGGTTTTCGGTGAGGGTACCGGTTTTATCAGAACAAATTACTGTTACCGAACCCAAGGTTTCTACGGCCGGAAGTTTGCGTATCAGGGCGTTGCGTTTCAGCATACGTTTAGCACCAATGGCGAGGGTTATAGTAACTACCGCCGGTAAACCTTCCGGCACAACTGCCACCGCCAGACTAATTGCCGTCAGGAACATTTCTTCCAACGATTCGCCCAATAAAACGCCAATCCCCATCATGAGTGAGGCGGCTCCGGCTCCGATCAGGGCCAGCATTTTTCCCAGGCGATCCAGGCGTTTTTGCAAAGGTGTTTCTTGGTTTTTAACTTCCTGCAACATGGTGGCAATTTTGCCTAATTCGGTATTCATGCCGGTGCCCGTTACAATGCCGATGCCGCGTCCGTAAGTTACATTGGTGCCGAGATAAGCCATGTTTTTACGGTCGCCGAGCGGTAAGTCAGGAATATTCAGGGCTTCGGTAATTTTTTCTACGGCTTCGGCTTCGCCGGTTAGGGCGGCTTCCTGCACCCGGAGGTTGGCGCTTTCCAGCAGCCGCAGATCAGCCGGAACAATGTTTCCGGCTTCGAGCAACAGGATATCGCCGGGAACCAATTCGGGGGCAGCAATTTCCTGTACCTGGCCGGCGCGCCGCACCCGCACCGTGGGTACCGACATCTTTTTGAGGGCAGCCATGGCTTTCTCGGCGCGGAATTCCTGCACAAAACCGAGCACGGCAAAGAGCACCACAATGGCCAGAATAGCAATGGTTTCAATCTCTTTCCCCAGAAAACCCGAAATAAGAGCCGCGGCCAGTAAAATGAGCACCATGGTTTGGGTAAATTGTTCCCACAGCATGATCAGCGGATTTTTACCGGCTTTTTCTTCCAGTTCGTTCGGTCCGTATTTTTCCCGGCGCGCCGCAATATCTTCCGCCGAAAGTCCGGAGGTAGTTGTTTGGAGTTTCTCTAAAGTTTCTTCGGGAGAAAGCGTATGCCAGGTTTGGTTTTCCATTGGGGTTTTTAGCTGCAATAAGTCAAAGCAGGTTCATTAAAACGCTACGTTTTTTAACCGGAAAAGTCGGGTTTAGTTTTAAAAAGCTGTGGCAGGAACGTTTGGAAAAACATTGGTTAATTTTTGAGTTTTTTGCGTAAATTGTATAGCATTTTGAAGTATAAAGGAAAGGTATAACCAAGGATCATGGAAAATTTTAATAGTTTTAAAACTATGATGAAGGCTTATATATTTGTCCTGCTTTTATTTTTTACTTCAGAAATCGTTGTTGCTCAGAAAAAGGAAATTAACAATTCAAAAAGTAAAATCTCAGTAAAGAGCAAAACAAAAAAAGATGTAGTTACCGAAGGTCAAATACATGTAATTTCTTGTCCAGGGGTAATACCTCTTGACTACAAGCCAAACCATTTAGATTCAGGTAATGAAACTGTTTATAGTTCAGTAGATACAATGCCAGATTACAAATGGGGCGGAACTTCAGGGTTATTAAAATTCATCCAAGAGAATTTGAATTATCCTAAAACCCGGCTTTCTCAAGAAGGCTTAGTAATAACCCAATTCATTGTTGATGAAAATGGTAAAGTACTTGAACCTGTAATTTTGAGAGGTTTATGTTCTCAAGCTGACCAGGAAGCGTTAAGAATTGTCAGATTATTAGAGTTTAATCCTGGAATTCAGGATGGTAAAAAAGTAAAAGTTAGATATACACTTCCTGTAAAGTTTAAATATAAATAATCTTTCATTTGCAAACCTTAACTACCTTCCTCCAAACGCTCGCCAACTTCACCACTTCCGAACTGGAACAAATTACCAGCGTCTGGAACCGGAAACAAACGTTTAACCGCGGCGATTTTATTGTAAGCGCAGGCGAAGTGGAAACGCAGGTGCATTTCGTTTTGGAAGGTACACAAACTATTCATTACCTGGAAAACGGGAAGGAGATCTGCGTTGGTTTTGGTTATCCGGGCACCATTTTAATTGCGTATCCGTCGTTCATTACCGGTAAACCTTCCGAATTTTACGTGCAGGCTATTAAGAAAACGGAGTTGCTTTCCCTGAACCATGCGGACTGGAAAATGCTATTGGAAACGCTGCCGAAATTCAAGGATGTGTGGTACAAACTTACTGAAACGGCTTTGCTCGGCATGATGGCGCGCGAAGTGGAATTGCATATTGCTTCTAATGCGGAACGCTACGAACGTTTATTAAAGCGCAGCCCGCAATTGTTGCAGCAAATTCCGCAGCGCTACGTGGCTTCGTATTTAAAAATGGAACCGGAAACGTTGAGCCGCCTGAAGAAAATTATAGTCTGAAAATCTTGATCCTCGTCATGGTTTTGGGCTTTGTGGCGGCGGTATCTTTGTGAAAAACGAAATGCCATGAACCATACATTAGAGCAACTGCACCGCGAAACTGAAACTATTTCTAAGTTTGTAGAAACGGAAATAAAAAAGCTGCCGCTTGAAAAGCTGAATCAGAAACCGGCCAACGGCGGCTGGAGTTTGCTGGAATGCCTCGAACATCTGAACCGATATTCCAATTACTACCATCCGGCCCTGGAAAAAGCCATAAGCAGCAACTTTACGGTAAATACCAATCCTGAAATTACGCTTACCTGGATCGGGAAAAAATCGGTGGAAATGATCTCACCGAAGAACACCAAAAAGCATAAGACCATTAAGAAAATGAATCCGCAGGGTTCGGTGCTGCAAGTTTCAGTGGTTCATGGTTTTCTGAAAAACCAGCAGCAATTGCTTTCGCTTTTAGAAAAAGCCAGGCAGGCAGATCTGGGTAAAAAAGCCGTTCCGGTAGAATTTTTCCGCCTGCTTAAAATGAATATTGGCGAGACCCTGCTTTTTATGGTACTGCACGAACAGCGCCATTTCCTACAATTGCAGCGGATTTTTACGGAAGTTACTACCACCCGGAAAGCAGCAGCCTAAGCTTTACTTTTTAGCGCCAAACCTATACCATTTTCGCATTTCCGATTTCAGCCAATTAACCTTAATTTCGGCTGGAAATAGATTACCCAAATGGAAAACATTTTCTTCGGCACCGAAGCCTTTCCCAAACTTCAGGAATTTTTGCAGAATAAAGCTTTCAGCCAGGTTTTAGTTTTAGCAGATGAAAATACCCTGCGCGATTGCTACCCGTTGGTGAAAAAACAGCTAACCGAACATCACGTTTTGCAAATTCCTTCCGGCGAAGAAAATAAGACCTTAGTCACTTCCGAAAAGATCTGGCAATTCCTCTCCGAAAAGCAATTCGACCGTTGGAGCGTGGTGGTGAATCTGGGTGGTGGCGTGATCGGGGATATGGGTGGTTTTTGTGCGGCTTTGTATAAACGTGGCATTACGTTCGTGAATGTTCCGACTACTTTGCTGGCTATGGTAGATGCAAGCGTTGGTGGTAAAACCGGGATCGATTTTCTGAGTTTCAAGAACCAGTTAGGGGTTTTTCAGGAACCGAAAGCCATTTTTATTCATCCGGTTTTCCTGGAAACGCTATCGTTAAGGCTCATAAAATCGGGTTATGCGGAGGTGATCAAGCACTGGCTAATTGCTGATGCAGCTGCTTTCGAAACCCAGCGCTGGAACGGTTTGCTGGCCGCCGACTGGCAACAGTTAATTCCGGAATCGGTGGCAATAAAAAGCAAGATCGTGAAAGCCGATCCGCTCGAAAATGGTTTGCGTAAAGTCCTGAATTTCGGGCATACGGTGGGCCACGCAGTAGAAAGTTATTTCCTGAACCAGGCTGGCCGCGAGCTTTTACACGGCGAAGCAATTGCAGTTGGCATTATTTGCGAAAGTTATTTGTCGGAAAAGAAAGGGTTGCTTACCGCTTCGGAACTGAGTAAGATCGAAACGTTCATGGCTTCGGTTTTCGAGAAAGTTAAACTTACGCCCGAAGATATTGCTGGAATTTTACCTTATCTGCAGCAGGATAAAAAGAACTTCCGGGGGACAATAAACTGCGTTTTGCTGGAAGAGATAGGCAAGGCGATCTACGACCAACCCATAACCATCGCTGAAGTGGAACGTGCGCTTCATTATTACCAATTGCTATGAGCGCCAGGAACATCCGAATATCGCACCCTACGGGCATTTTAAAAGGTACCGTACAATTACCAGCTTCCAAATCGGAGAGTAACCGGGCACTTTTAATTCAGGCTTTAAGTCCGGAAAAAATTACGCTGCACAATCTTTCCGATGCGAACGATACCGTTTTGCTGCAACGTTTACTCTATGCTCCTGGAAAGGAAATTAATGCCGAAGATGCCGGCACAGTCATGCGTTTTTTAACGGCTTATTTCAGTTTAACCAATCAGCAAAAAGTTTTAACCGGAACGGAACGTATGTGTCAACGACCGATCGGAATTCTGGTAAATGCGTTGCGGGAATTGGGTGCCGATATTCATTATTCAGGGCAGGAAGGTTTTCCACCGCTGGAAATCCTGGGCTTTGACCCGAAGTTCTCAGGGTTGGCAAAAGTGAAGATTCGGGGCGATGTGAGTAGCCAGTATATTTCCGCTTTGCTGCTTTGCGCACCCATTTTGCCAGGTGGTTTACAGCTGGAACTGGAAGGTAAAATTGCTTCCCGGCCGTATATTGAAATGACACTGGCTTTGATGCAGCAGTTTGGCGTTGCTTCTGAACTGGTAGAAAACGCTATCGAAATTGCGCCAAAAAGTTATGCAGGCGGAGCGTTTTCGGTGGAAGCCGATTGGACGGCAGCGAGTTATTGGTACAGCATGGTTGCGTTGGCGAAGGAAACCGAAATATTGCTCTCAGGTTTAAAAGAAAATTCGCTGCAAGGCGACAGCAAAGTGGCTTCGCTCATGGAAGATTTCGGGGTGAAAACCACGTATTTACCGGAAGGAATTTTGCTTACCAAAACGCCTGAAAATACTGCAAAATCAGCGATAGATTTCTCGGATATTCCAGATCTGGCGCAAACGTTTGCCGTACTGGCCGCCGCAAAAAATATAGAACTCGAAATGACCGGGCTGGAAAGTCTGCGCATTAAAGAAACCGACCGCATTGTTGCGTTACAAACGGAGCTGGCTAAATTCGGGGCAGCTTTAACTGAAACTTCACCAGGCACTTTTTTAGTGAAAAACGGTAGCGTTTCCGGAGTGTGGGAGTTCGAATCTCCCCGCGAAGATAATTCAGAAACTAGATTTGAAACATATCACGACCATCGGATGGCGATGGCTTTTGCACCTTTGGCGATGTTGCAGGAAATTGAAATAGAAAATGCGGGAGTAGTAAGAAAATCGTATCCGAAGTTTTGGGAAGAACTGCGGAAAATTGGGTTTGAGATAATGAGCGTCTGAGAGTAGTTAGGTAAGTTCTTGGCAATAATAAAGTCCCCCTTTGGAGGGGGTAGGGGGAGGATTTCACGTTATTAAAGATTCAAATTGCGAAGATTCTCCCCTTGAGGGGAGTTAGAGGGGTGTTCCTCTTCAAACGATTACACCCCTCCAGCTCCCCTCAAGGGGAGAGTATCAGCTAAAGTGAAAATCCTGCCCCTACCCCCTCCAAAGGGGGACTAAAAATTACTTGTCTGTAGTACCGTTAAATTTCTGTCAGCAACTGCTGAAAATATTCCGGTGCTTTTAATAACCTGCTTCCGTACCAGCTGAACATTTCGCCATCTACGATTTTAATTTTTGCCTGCGGGCAGATCGCCTGAAATTCCTGAATGTGTTTTTCTTTGAAAGGGTAAGGTTCCGAAGAAAGTAAAATGATTTCCGGCTGCGTTTTCTGCAGTATTTCTATACGAATCTCCGGGTACCGTTCAGCATTGGCAAATACATTTTGGAGGCCGCAACGCTGCAACATATCGTTTATAAAAGTGTTGCTGCCTACGGCCATGTATGGGTTTTTCCAGATAAAATAAGCGGAGGAAATCTGGGGTTGCAGTTTCGGTAAAGTAGTAAAGCCGGCTTCAGTTTTTGCAGCAATTTCCGTAGCGTTTTTGGAAGTTCCGGTTAGCTCGCCAATTTTCCGGATCATATCCAGCGCATCTTCCAGGGTGAAAATATCACTCATCCAGACCGGGTATTTTTCAGCTAATTTTTCAATGCCTTCCTGGTAGTTTTCTTCCTTATTTCCGATGATCAAGTCCGGTTGCAAAGCATCAATCACTTCAAAATTGAAATTCTTGGTGCCACCGATCTTCGGTTTGGTTTTTACTTTATCCGCCGGATGAATGCAGAATTTGGTAACGCCAACCACTTCGTTTTCCAGCCCCAGATCAAAAAGCAACTCCGTTTGCGAAGGCACCAGCGAAATTATCCGCCTAGGTTTTTCGGCTAAAAAGATAGCGTTTTGAAGTTGATCGGTGAAGGTAGGCACTTGAATTCAATTAGAAATTAGAAATTCAAAATTAGAAATTTTTCAGGGAGTTTTTAGGGGAAAAAAGATACCGTTTTTGATGCGGTGCTTTGGTCTGTGCGCCACAGACCAAGGTGATTGATCAAAGTAATGAATTTCCTTTCCAATTCATTTGGTCATCTCGACGTCAGGAGAGATCTCCGAAGGAAAGTAGTAAGGCAGATTAGAAAGAAGTACGAACCCGTTGAGATCTCTCCCTGCGGTTGAGATGACAGTTTGGATTAGGCGAAAAAAAAAGCCCTCCCCTGAATTAGGGGAGGGCTGGGTGAGGTTACTTCAAATACCGGAAATCATGACCGGCTTCGAGCTGAATTATGAACTCGTACATCAGCTTGATCACGTTTTCTACATCGTCTTTATGCACGGTTTCTACGGTTGTGTGCATGTATTTCAGCGGCAGAGAAATTAGCGCCGAAGCTACACCGTCGGAAGAATACGCGAAGGCATCGGTATCAGTGCCGGTGGCGCGGGTGGCTGCAGCGCGCTGGAACGGAATTTCTTTTTTCTGAGCCGTATCGATGATCATTTGCAGCAGATTGTTCTGTACCGCCGGGCCGTAGGTTAAAACCGGACCTTTGCCGCAATGCTGGTCGCCGCTGATCTTTTTGTCGTACATCGGGCTTTGCGTGTCGTGGCAAACGTCGGTAATAATGGCCACATTCGGCTTAATGCGATGGGCGATCATTTCGGCGCCGCGCAGGCCAATTTCTTCCTGCACCGCATTTACAATGTAAAGGCCGAACGGCAGTTTTTTCTTGTTTTCGTGGAGCATCCTGGCAACTTCCGCGATCATGAAACCACCAATGCGGTTATCCAAAGCGCGTCCAACATAGTATTTGTCGTTCATTACCATCATTTCATCGGTGAAAGTAACTACGGTACCTACGTGAATGCCCAGTTCTTCTACTTCCGCTTTAGAACTGCAACCGCAATCGATGAAAATGTTTTCTACGGTCGGAGCTTTGTCGTTTTCTACTTTGCGAACGTGAATGGCCGGCCAGCCGAAAACGCCTTTTACAATGCCTTTTTTGGTGTGGAAATTTACGCGCATGCTCGGGGCAATAATGGCATCGGAACCGCCATTGCGGCGCACGTAAATGTAGCCCTGATCAGTAATGTAATTCACAAACCACGAAATTTCGTCGGCGTGCGCTTCAATGACTACTTTGTATTCCGCTTCCGGGTTAATTACGCCTACTACGGTGCCATACGTATCTACGAAATGCTCGTCGATGTAGGGCCTCATGTATTCGAGCCAGAGTTTCTGGCCTTCGGCTTCGAAACCGGTTGGGGAGGCGTTATTTAAGTATTTCTCTAAAAATTCGAAAGATTCTTTTCTCATAGTTTTAAAATATGCCTGGCATTTACAATGTGCCCCATACGCAATTAACACTTTTCGGGCTAAAAAGCATAGCGTTTTTGGGGAGGCCAATATAATGAAAAAAAGGTTGCCACGAACACGGAGCAACCTTTTTTGTGATGCAGAGAAATCTGCGTTGGTACTTTTGTCCCCCTTTGGAGGGGGTAGGGGGAGGACTTTTACGTTCTCTGAAAAAATATTTAGAATGCCTGAATTCCTCCCCAACCCCTCCAAAGGGGGACTTTTATCGGAATAGCTACAACGGAATATTGCCGTGTTTTTTCCGCGGAAGTTTCACCGCTTTGTTTTCCAGCATTTTAAACGCTTTGATCAGTTTGGTACGGGTTTCGGAAGGCGTGATCACTTCGTCAATGAAACCACGGTGCGCAGCGCGGTAAGGCGTAGCAAATTTCTCCTGGTATTCGGTTACTTTCTCCGCAAGTTTTGCTTCCGGATCTTCGGCGGCAGCAATTTCGCGTTTGAAGATGATCTCCGCAGCACCTTTAGCACCCATTACGGCGATTTCAGCCGTTGGCCACGCGTAGTTCATATCGGCGCCGATGTGCTTGGAGTTCATTACGTCGTAAGCGCCACCATACGCTTTACGGGTAATTACAGTAATTCTTGGAACGGTAGCTTCGGAGAAAGCATACAATAATTTCGCGCCGTTGGTGATGATGCCGCGCCATTCTTGGTCAGTACCCGGCAGGAAGCCCGGAACGTCTTCCAGCACTAAAAGCGGAATGTTGAAGCAATCGCAGAAACGTACGAAACGGGCGGCTTTGGTGCTGGCGTTAATATCTAATACACCGGCCAAAACGGCAGGCTGATTTCCAACAATACCAATGCTGCGACCAGCTAAACGGGCAAAACCAACTACAATATTTTCACCGAAGTTCTTGTGCACTTCCATGAACGTGTCCGCATCGATAATGCCTTCGATCACCTCGCGCATGTCGTAGGGCTGATTGGCGTTGGCTGGAATAATGCTGTCTAAAACCGGACGGCTTTCGTCTTCCTTCGCTTCGTAAGGCACCGCCGGAGCAGTATCTTCGCAGTTTTGCGGCATGTAGCTTAAAAGCGCTTTGATGTTGTTGATGGCTTCCACTTCGTTAGCGCAGGAGAAATGCGTAACGCCGCTTTTCGCGCTATGTGTGCTGGCACCGCCCAGTTCTTCGGACGTTACGTTTTCGTGAGTTACGGTTTTTACTACGTTTGGCCCGGTTACGAACATGTACGAAGTATTTTCAACCATCAGGATAAAGTCGGTGATGGCTGGCGAATAAACCGCGCCACCGGCGCAAGGACCCATAATGGCAGAGATCTGAGGTACTACACCCGAAGCCTGTACATTGCGGTAGAAAATATCGGCGTAACCACCCAAAGAAACTACGCCTTCCTGAATACGTGCTCCGCCGGAGTCGTTCAGACCAATTACCGGAGCGCCGTTTTTCATGGCCAACTCCATAATTTTAACGATCTTTTCGGCGTGCGTTTCGGAAAGCGAACCGCCTAAAACGGTGAAATCCTGGGAGAAAACGTACACCAAACGGCCGTTTACAGTTCCGTAGCCGGTTACCACGCCATCGCCTAAATAATATTCTTTATCTAACCCGAAATCTTTGGAGCGGTGCATTACAAATTTGCCGATCTCTTCGAAAGAGCCTTCGTCCATTAATAAGCTGATGCGCTCGCGGGCAGTGAGTTTGCCTTTTTTGTGTTGGGCATCAATTCGAGCCTGGCCGCCGCCTAAAAGTGCTTCTGCGTTCTTTTTCGCTAAAATTTCGGTGGGAGTTCCGGTATGAGTATGTGGCATGATATCCGTTCAATAATAATTCTGGCTTCAAATTTATTAAACAATGCCGGCATTACTATTTTTTGAAGCGGTTTTTTCAGGAGGAAGGAGTTTTTCGGGTGGGAGGGGTAGCGTTTTGGAGTGGAATTAGTGTGCTTATTTGTTTTGTTAATTTTGCAGAGCTATTTTTGCTCATTGACAGTTAAATTCTTTCTGTTAGTAGAGTTTAAAACAAAATATGAAAAAGATCTTTTATTTTATCTTGCTTCTGGCCATTTCATCCTGTAAAGACGACAAGGAGAACGTTGAACCAACTACTGAACCTGTATCCGATTTGCAGAAACTGACAAACCATCCGGAAGGGGTAGGAACGGTTGTAATTAGTGAAGATGGGAATACAATTTATTATACTTTACAAAATCCTCAAGCAGCCCCTGGAAATTATAATATTGACTTATATTCCATAGAATCTGATGGAACCAACCAAAAAAAGATTCTTACTTATCCAAATGTTTCTGCGCTATTGCCTGTGATATCAAAAAATAATAAGCAACTGGCTTTTTCAGTGTATAGGAATTCTTCTACTGGTATGCAAGGTGAAATAGTGGTTGGTAATATTGATGGAACAGGTTTAAGAATTATTCAGACTGATAATACTTGGATGCCTGTTATGGCATTTGTTGAAAATGACAACAGCTTATTATATAGCAAACAATCTACCGTTTGGAAGGTGAAAACAGATAATTCCAGTAATAAAATGATTGCTGGTGATGGTGGGACTTCAGCAAAGGCAGTCTCTGCAGATCAGAATTTAGTTTTAATTGAAAATTCTTCTGAAGCTTATTCAATAGATTTGGATGGCCAGAATAAGGTTAATTTAGGAAATAATTTTAGGCCCTGGATTATTTCTTCATTCAATCCCACTTTTTTACTCACCAAAATTATGCCTGTAGGTAGCATGCAAGCTACTGTGCAGATTTTTATTTCGGATGCAACAGGAACTAAAAAGCAGTTAACAAATTCAGAGGCTACAAACTTGCCAATCAGCTTTTTTCCAGATGGACAGGAAATTTTATTTACCTCTTATAAGTCTGCCTCTGCTCAGGGAGATGCTGAATTATATTCTATAAAACCAGACGGCTCCAACCTTAAGCGACTAACAAATAATAATTATGATGAGTGGGCGGTTGGGTTTTTAGAGCAAAAGCGAAAAGTTTTGTTTGGTTCTTCAAAAGATGGCGCTAATAATTTATATGTGCTTAACTTAAAATAAGATAGGCCTCGATTTTTATAATTTACTTTTTCCCGCCCAAATCCTACCGTTTTAAAAACAAAAAGCCCCGAATTATTTCGGGGCTTTTTCAATCGGGATTATTATTCTTTATTCCGAAGCTTTCGGATCGGTAGAAGTTGGTTCAGAGGTTTCCGGTAATTCGTCGGAGGCACCTTTGGTAGATTCGTCGCCGGTTTTTTCGGAAGCGAACGTGAGTTGCTCTTTGCCTTCTTCGTAATCTACTTTTATGGTATCGCCCTGCGCCATTTCTGCTTTCAGAATTTCTTCTGCTATCGGATCTTCAATGTATTTCTGAATGGCCCGGTTCAGCGGACGTGCACCGTATTTCGGATCGTATCCTTTTTCGGCTACAAAGTCTTTTGCCTTTTCGGTAAGCTCGATCTTGTAACCCAAAGCCTGAACCCGTTTGTAGAGTTTACCCAGCGAAATATCGATAATCTTATGGATATCTTCTTTTTGCAGGCTGTTGAACACGATAATATCGTCCAGACGGTTCAGGAATTCCGGTGAGAACGTTTTCTTCAGGGAATTCTGAATGGTCGATTTCATAATGTCATCCATGCTTTCCTGACGGGCTTTATTCGCAAAACCAATTCCGGCGCCAAAATCCTGAAGATCTCTTGCGCCAATGTTGGAAGTCATGATAATGATCGTGTTCCGGAAATCTACTTTGCGACCCAGGCCATCGGTTAAGATACCATCATCTAAAACTTGCAACAGCAGGTTGTAAACATCCGGGTGCGCTTTTTCGATCTCATCCAGTAAAACTACCGAATAAGGTTTGCGACGGATCTTTTCCGTTAATTGACCACCTTCTTCGTAACCCACGTAGCCCGGAGGCGCTCCTACCAAACGGCTTACGCTGAATTTCTCCATGTATTCGCTCATATCTATCCGAACCAAAGAATCTTCTTTGTCGAACAGATACGTAGCTAATACTTTGGCTAATTCGGTTTTACCAACGCCGGTAGGGCCCAGGAATACAAACGAACCAATTGGTTTTTTCGGATCTTTCAGACCAACGCGCGTACGCTGAATGGCTTTTACCAATTGCTGTATCGCGCGGTCCTGACCGATCACTTTGCCTTTCAGCTCTTCGCCCATGTGCAGCAATTTAGCACTTTCGTTCTGGGCCACGCGGCTTACCGGAATTCCCGTCATCATGGCAATAACTTCGGCCACGTTTTCTTCCTTCACGGTATAGCGTTTTTTCTTGGTTTCTTCTTCCCAGTTCTTTTTAGCGGTTTCCAGCTGGTCGATGAGTTTTTTCTCTTTATCGCGGAGTTGGGCTGCTTCTTCGTATTTCTGAGATTTCACGACCTGGTTTTTCTCTACCTTAATATTTTCGATAGATTCTTCCAGTTTCAGAATATCTTCCGGCACCACAATGTTGTTGATGTGCACGCGCGCACCGGCTTCGTCCAGAATATCGATCGCCTTATCTGGTAAGAAACGGTCAGACATATATCTATCCGATAACTTCACGCAGGCTTCAATTGCCTTGTCGGTGTACATTACGTGGTGGTGATCCTGATATTTGTCTTTGATGTTGTGCAGGATTTCCACGGTTTCTTCCGGCGTGGTAGGATCTACCATCACAATCTGGAAACGACGGGCAAGCGCACCATCTTTCTCGATGTACTGGCGGTATTCGTCCAGCGTTGTAGCGCCGATGCATTGAATTTCGCCGCGGGCTAAAGCCGGCTTGAACATGTTGGATGCATCCAGAGAACCGCTGGCGCCGCCGGCACCAACAATGGTATGCAGCTCATCGATGAACAGAATTACGTCCGGCGATTTTTCCAGTTCGTTCATAACCGCTTTCATGCGTTCCTCGAACTGGCCACGGTATTTTGTGCCGGCAACCAAAGAAGCAAGATCTAAGGTAACTACGCGTTTGTTGAACAATACACGGCTAACTTTTTTCTGAATGATTCTTAAGGCCAGACCTTCGGCAATGGCCGTTTTACCAACGCCTGGTTCACCAATTAAGATCGGGTTATTTTTCTTGCGGCGGCTCAATACCTGGGCTACGCGTTCAATTTCTTTTTCGCGGCCTACGATCGGGTCTAACTTATCTTCTTCGGCCAGTTTGGTTAAGTCGCGGCCAAAATTATCGAGTACCGGCGTACGGGATTTTTCGCCCGGTTTTTTAGACGTAGAGCTGCTGCCGGCGCGGGAAGAGCTGCCAAAGAGTTTGTCGTCGTCGTTGTCGTCGGTATCTGAAGAGGCAATGGGGTTGTTCTGCTGGTAATCCAGAGAATCTCTGATAGCTTCGTAGTTCACGTTGAATTTGGCTAGAGTTTGAGATGAAATATTGTCTTCGTCCCGGAGGATGGAGAGTAATAAATGTTCGGTGCCGATAATATCGCTTTTGAAAATTTTAGCCTCCAGGTACGTTATTTTGAGCACTTTTTCGGTTTGCTTCGTGAGCGGAATACTGCCGGTTATGTTGGTATTCGGCGAAGCGGTATTGCGGGTTGCCTGTTCGATGGAATATTTTAATTCTTCGATGGAAACGCCGAGTTTTTTGAGTAGGGCAATTGCGGTTCCTTCGCCTTCGCGGATCATGCCCAGCAACAGGTGTTCGGTACCAATATAATCGTGCCCCAGGCGAATGGCTTCTTCGCGGCTAAGCGAGATCACTTCCTTCACCCGGTTAGAAAATTTAGCTTCCATGTAATAGTTAAGTAAGTAATTAAGTTTGTTTTGCCACCGCTTCCGCATTTAAACGAAAACAGCTTCGTATATTTTTAAACAAGCTGCCTGCCTTTATTGTTCAGGTTAGGTAAGAAGCTGCGTTACAGGTAACTTATAGCTTCCGGCCCCTGATTGAAGAGCAGATCGAGCATGCTCAGGTTAGTTACAAATTGCCTGCCAAACACCTGGTTGTAAGGTTTTAGTGTCAGGCTGTCAGGTGCTTTTTTGGGGTGAATACAGGAGCGCAGATCTAGTACTGGTTTCTCATATTTTTCCTCATAACGTTCGGTTAAACGCAGGGGTTTTGTAAATTTTAAAAATTTAATATATAAGCCAAGAAATTCGCGGTTCAGTTCAAATAAAAATTGCGGCTGCTTTTCGTAAACGGCCTGAAAGTAATCGGCATAGAACTCAAAATAGGGCGAATTGCCGTAAGCCGATCTTATGGTGCGCCAATGCGTGTTCACCCAATTCTGTTCGTAATCAATTTCCAGCTCGGTAATTAACGTTTTGCGGTTGCCGCCTTTTACGGGCACGGTTAGCGCGAGCTCGCCCTGCGAGGTTAAAATATGACAGCGGTTGCGGTAACTTTGCTTTATATAGTTTTCGTGCGCTTCAATAAGTATCTCGTCGGCCTTATAAGCGTGCTGAAACCAGGCAATGCTGGGGTGGTAATGCAGTTCGGTAAGTAAAATCATAGCGTGGTTCGGGAACTTCCGGATTGCGATATTACTTATTTTACGTAACTTTAAGTTATTTATTGCAGGCGTATGTTTTCTAAGCGTTTTACTTTTCTGGCCATTTTTGCTACCGTTTTTGCGGCGGCGCAAGCCAAACAACTCGATGCTACCTTCGATCTGGTGCGTTTTAAAGCCACCGATAAACAAAATATGGTGGAACTTTATTGTTCGGTAAACGGCAATTCGGTGATCTATAAAAAGGTGCCCGGTGGTTTTCAGGCTTCGGTGGCGCTCGAAGTACAAGCCGCAGATTCAGCCGGAATACGTCATTTCGATAAGCTGTTAATGAAGTCGCCGGTGGTTTCTGATACCGCAGTTTTTCAGCCGGCTTTCAATTTGCAGAAGCGCATTTTTCTGCCCAACGGGAACTTCAATTTCAGCATAAAAGCCAAAGATGCCAATAGCACCCAGGCAGCCAGTAATATTGAACTGCCGCTGAAAGTAAGCTATAAAAAAGATGCCGTGCAGCTCAGCGATATCCAGCTGATCGATTCATATTCCAAATCTTCGGAAAAAAACGATTATACCAAAAACGGTTATAAACTGGTAAGTTACGTTTCTAATTTTTACCCGAAAGGCCTGAATAAACTAAGTTTCTACACCGAAATTTACAACGCCGAAAACGTTCTGGGTAAAGAAAAACCAATGGTGGTTTTCTATCGCATTATTCCAACCCGCGACAACCTGGCCAAGCTGACCATTGCCGGGCAGAAAGTAATGAAAGCTGCGCCGGCCAACGTGCTGTTGCAGGAACTGGATATTACTACGCTGGCTTCGGGCAATTATGATCTTTTTGTGGAAGTGCGCAACGAAGAAAATAAAGTGGTTGCTACCCAGCGGCGACTTATTCAGCGCAGCAATCCGCTTACCATAAACGAAGAAGTTGCTTTAAACGCCGTTGCGCCAGATCTGAAAGATACCGAGCTGCCACCGGCATTCGCGAGTCTCGATTCTACCAAATTCGATCTTTACCTGTATTCGCTGAAACCGATCTCAAATACAACGGAAGGCGCTTTTATTGAAAAGGTAGCCAAAAATGGTAGCAATTTTCAGAAGAAAAGTTACCTGTATAATTTCTGGAAAAAACGCGACGACGAAAACCCGGAACGTGCCTGGCTGGAGTACAAAACCCGGATAGAAGCCGTAGAAAAATCGTTCGCAAATCAGACCTTTCATGGTTACGAAACCGATCAGGGCCGTGTGTACCTGCAATACGGGCCGCCAAGCAAGATCAGCGACGAACGGACCGACGTAAACCGCACTTCGCGCAACACCGATTCCCGCCCTTACCAGATCTGGCAGTATTATACCTTAGGCGACCAGCGGAACCGCATGTTTGCTTTCGTGGAAATGAATTTAGGCAATAGTTATACGTTGCTGCATTCTACAGCTAAAGGCGAAGTGAACAATGTGGCCTGGAGGGCACAAGCCAGGTATAAATATGCAGGTTCAAAAAATCCGAGTGGTTTCGATCGTGATTCTGAACAAGGCAGCCATTTAGACAGCGAAGGCAACGAAAAGCAAACGCCGGGGCAACGCTTGCCGCAGAACCGCTAAGCAATTTTCATGCAGGCGTACCCTCCTAAAAAGCGTTATTACCCGTTGTGGTGGCTTTTGCTGGCTGTTTCCCGATTGCCGTTTCCGTTGCTTTATCTGCTTTCTGACTTTTTATGCCTGATCCTGTACCGTTTTATTGGTTACCGCAAAAAAGTTGTAAGATTGAACCTGCAACGGTCTTTTCCGGAAAAAACGGCAGCTGAAATTGTAAGCATTATTCCCGCTTTTTACCAAAATTTTTGCGATGTAATTGTGGAAACGCTGAAACTGGCCACGGTTACTAAGGCGGAAATGCGAAGAAGGACCAGCATGCCCGATTCAGAGCAATTTGCGCATGCGGCATCGGCCGGTCCGGTAATTATTCTGGGTTCGCATCAGGCAAACTGGGAATGGGCTTTATCAGCTTCTTCCGTACAATACAGCTTTCAGATAGATGGCGTTTACAAAGTGCTAAATAACGAATTTTTCGAATGGTTTATGCTCCGCACTCGCACGCGTTTCGGGCAGCACCTGGTAAATATGAAAGACACGCTGAAAGATATGATCCGCCGGAAAAATATTCTCCGGGCCATCAGTATGCTTTCGGACCAAACCCCACCGCGCGGCGAAATTCAGTACTGGACCACTTTTTTAAACCAGGATACCGCATTTTATGTGGGCGCCGATAAGCTGGCTGCCACTTTTAAATACCCGGTCTTTTTTGTGGAATGTGTGCGTGTGAAACGAGGCTTTTACGAGTACCGCATTTCGCAGCTTTGGGACGGGAAAACCGCTTTTGAGAACGAAGCGTTCCCGATTACAGAACGCTATGCCCGCAGGCTTGAAAAGTCAATACAGGAAAATCCGGCAGCTTATTTATGGTCGCATAAACGCTGGAAACACGCAAAGCCTGCTGCTTCAGAAATGGCTGCGGTGCAATAAAAACGGTTGGGTTTCGGGCCTGAAAACTAAAAACGCTATACTTTTCGGCTTCAAAAGTATAGCGTTTTTTTATGCTGAACAGCAGGCGTTTTTACAAATATTCATCCAGGTCACCGGCGCCTTCGCGTACAATTTCAAAAGCATCGTCTACGCAATTTACTACTGTAGAAGCAATGTTGTTTCCATAGCCGGCATCTATTACCGCATCTACCAGGCCGCGGTATTTTTCATAGATCAGTTCCGGGTCGGTAGAGTATTCTATCACCTCGTCTTCATCGTGAATGGAAGTGGAAATAATGGGGTTGCCGAGTTCGCGTACCAGCGTTAAACATATTTCATTGTCCGGAACCCGGATGCCTACGGTTTTCTTTTTGGCGCCGCCGAATTTAGGCACTTTAGCACTTGCTTCCAGAATAAACGTAAACGGGCCGGGCAACGCTTTTTTCATCACTTTGTAGGTTTGCGTGGAAATGCCTTTGGCGTAATCTGAAATATGTGTCAGGTCGGAGCACACGAACGAGAGATTGGCTTTTTCGGGTTTAATGCCTTTTATCTGGCAGAGTTTTTCTACCGCGCGCGCATTGTGCAGATCGCAGCCAATGCCGTAAATGGTATCGGTGGGGTAAATAATAATGCCACCCTGACGCAAAATGTCCACTACTTCCAGTATCTTTTTCAGCGGCGGGTTTTCGGGGTGAATTTTAATGAATTGGGCGTTCTTCATAGTTAGGTAAGGCAAAAATAAAAAAGGCTTCAGTTATTACTGAAGCCTTTTAAATAAGTTTGGTTTCGCTTAGTTAATTTTTACGAAACGTTTTACGGCAACACCTTGCTGGGTAGCAATGCGCAGCGAGTAAACGCCCGCCGGGAAGTTCGTCACGTTCAGTTCGGTAGCATTAGCCGGTACGTTAGCAACAACCTGGCCTAAAGCGTTCACTACAGAAATAACAGCGTTTTTAGTGTTTACAGCGCTTAAGTTCAATTTCAGCAAGTTAGCAACCGGGTTAGGATAAATGCTGATCGCGTTGTTCAGGTTTTCAGAAATACCGGTTACGTCGCGGATATCGGTTAAACGACGCGGAACGATCTGGTAGCCTTCATCACGTGGGTCCGAGTTGTCAAACTGTCCGCCGATACCAGTTAAAACGAAAGTACCGGTTGGAGCAGGAGCGCTAAAAAGGTCTGAATTAGCACCGATACGCATATCATACGTGTTTGTA
Source organism: Adhaeribacter terreus (assembly GCF_042657365.1). NCBI lineage: Bacteria > Pseudomonadati > Bacteroidota > Cytophagia > Cytophagales > Hymenobacteraceae > Adhaeribacter > Adhaeribacter terreus. The sequence continues at coordinate 547,904 of NZ_JBHSKT010000001.1, forward strand.
CCATCGGTTACTTTAACAGTAAAACCAGGCCCTGCGTTAGTCCACTCAGTAGGATCTACTAACGTAAGCGGATTAGCCAACGTGATCAGTTCAGATTCGGTGCTTTCATCCAGAACAGTTACTACTGCCGGCTGAATTAACGTGCGGTTTTTTGCTAAAACTTCAATAGAGTCTAAAACAATTTGCGTAAGGCCGTTGAAATGACCAACTGTTCCAACTACGTAAACTGAATCGCCTTCTACCGGAGCAGTTGCAGGAACAATTGCAGCAGAAGTTGTGAAGATACCAATTCCGCCCGTGTTGTCAATTAAAGTAAGTTGCAGACCAGAACCGGCAGTACGTTGGTTATCGCCGTAAAGCGTACCGTAAACTCTCACTTTTACGCCTAAAGAATCTGGCAGGAAAGTAGTAGGGTCGTTGTTGTCGATCTGGGTAACGGTGTAAGTTGGAACCGGAGCAACTTCGTTTTCCTGAATAGTTAAGGTGAAAGTAGAAGTGCCTAAAGTAATGCCGGTTGAAGGATTGCTCAGGGTTAAAACTACCGTTTCGTTCTGCTCCAGAATAGCATCGTCGATGATTGTAACAGTAACGGTTTTTGGGGTGTTATCGCCGGCTGCCCAGTTAAGCGTAGAACCAGTGAAAGTGAAATCGGTACCGGCAGTTGCAGTTCCGGTAGTAGCCAAAGCCACATCAACAGAAGCAGCAGCGGTTGGATTCGGGTTAGAAATGTTTACAGAAACGGTATGCGTACCACCTGCTACGTTCTCAGCAACGGTTGCTACACTGGCCGCAAAAGCAATGCTAGGGCCAGTTGGCGCTGAAATACAAGAAGAAGTATGAGAGCCAAAGTTAGTATAATCAGTGTCAATAAAGTCATCCCATTCGGCAGCTAACGTTGGGAAATCGCAAGGTGTATTTGAAGGTGGAGTTGTTACCCCGCCTGTAATAGTTGCTTTACGACGTAATACGCGGTTTGCGGTGCTTTTGGTAGTTGTAGCAACATTCCAGTCACTTCCCGGATCGCAGCCAATATTGCCAAAAATGTCAACAAAAACTTCCGTAGTACCTACCATTTTAACCAATGCAATTGCGTCATCACCGTTATGATTGGCTACGTTTGTTCCGCCGCTACCAGAAACTTGAATATCAGCAGCAGTAAGTAATGTAGCATTAGAACCGGAATTTGCAATAATATAAACATCGCCGGAAGCCAGGGTGCCGGTTAATGGAAGCGTAGCGGTAGCCGTTGCCGAACCATTCGTATACAGTTTTACACTATAGCCCGTTAATGCGATAGCTGCATTGGTTGGGTTATATATCTCGATCGCTTTCGAACCATTACCTGTGCCACCTTCCACATATTCTGAGAAGAATAGATCAGAGCAACCAGTTGTCTGTGCCTGAACTTCAGAAGCAGCTAAAGTAGTGCCGGAAAGCACTAAAGCCATAACTCCCAGTTTTTTAAAGTAATTCTGGATCATAAATTAAGGTTTAATTGAATATTTCGACTGAAATAAATGTTAATTTTGCGGGTCAAAACTAATTAAAATATAGACAAAGGACAAATTCTGCGACATTAAGAATTTGTTATCCAATTTTATGGCTACCAAACCTAAACCAAAACCACGCAACAAAACGCTTACGTATCTGCTTGTTCTTCTGTTGTTCCTGTTCGTGAGCTTTTCTTATTACGCTTACCAGCTCATGTACACCGATAACGTAGATACCAAGGGCAAACCAACTTATGTGCGCATTCGAAAAGGCCAGACCTACGAAGCCGTTATGGATTCTATCGAGGCCAAAGGCGTGATCATCGATAAACTGGCTTTCCGTTTCATGGCTAAACTCATGAATTATGATAAACTCGTAAAGCCCGGCCATTATCAGATTCCCGATAACGCCACCAATTACCAGCTCATCGGTATTTTGCGTTCGGGCCGCCAGACGCCTATTAAACTTACCTTCAATAATATTCGCCTGAAAGACGACCTGGCTGCCAAACTGGCCGGTTATCTGGATGCCGAAGAAGATGAATTCCGCGAAATGTTCAGCGATGAAGAATACCTGAAGCAATTCGGTTTTACGCCCGAAACCATCATGCTCATGTTTATTCCGAATACCTATGAACTGTACTGGAACACCACGCCGGAGCAGCTTATGGAACGCATGAAGAAGGAATACGATAAATTCTGGACCGCCGAACGCATTGCTAAAGCCAAAAAACAAGGCTTAACCAAGAAGGAAGTTTCCATTTTAGCCTCTATTGTAGAAGCCGAACAAAACCAGCACCCCGATGAAAGACCCAGAATTGCCGGTGCGTACCTGAATCGTTTAAAAATTGGAATGCCGTTGCAAGCCGACCCGACCGTAGTTTTTGCCGTCGGTGATTTCTCGATCCGCCGCGTACTGAACAAGCATTTAGCTACCGATTCGCCTTACAATACTTATAAATACAAAGGCTTGCCGCCGGGTCCGATCAATCTGCCTTCTATTCCTTCCATAGATGCGGTTTTAAATCCGGAGCAACACAAATACATTTATTTCTGCGCCAAAGAAGACTTTTCGGGTTACCACAGCTTTGCCGAAACCGAAAAAGAACACATCGCCAACGCCCGCCGCTACCAGAAAGCCTTAACGGCCGCTAAGATCATGAAGTAAGGTTTGAATTAGTGAATTATAGAATGCCTGAGTAAAAAATGCTATGCTTTTGGCCTGAAAAACTCGCGCATTTTATCGTTCAATAATTTACGCAATCAATAATTTTAAAAAGAAGCAGCGCAGCGGGAAAATCGTTGCGCTGCTTCTTTTTAAAACAAAATCGTTAACTTTCAGCCGTTAAAAACGGTATGCTTTCCGGGAAGAAAACTCAAAACGGTATGGTAGGAGCCTGAAAAAGTCAACTGCTAGATCGGATTTTCTTTCTTTGGAAACCAACAACGAACAACCAGCAACCAACAACCAAAATGTACCAGACCGATGTTCAGATAAGAGTGCGCTATTCCGAAACCGACCAGATGGGTTACGTGTATTACGGCAATTATGCGGCTTATTTTGAAGTGGCGCGCACCGAAGCGTTCCGGCGTTTAGGCATTCATTATAAAGAAATGGAAGCCGCGGGAGTAATGATGCCGGTGCTGGAAATGAAAACCAAATTTATTAAACCGGCCAAATACGACGATCTTCTCACGATCCGGTTGTTTCTGAAGCATAACCCAACGGCGGCGCGCATTTTATTTGAGTACGAAGTTTTTAACGAAGCGGAACAGTTGCTCACCATTGGCGAAACCACCATGGTTTTTGTAGATATGAAAACCGGCCGCCCAACGCCTACGCCGCAGGAAATTCAGCAAACAATGGCGCCATATTTTGCCGATGGGGTTACACGATAGATACATAAAACACAGTCGTCCGTACCGGCTCTTCATTGTTTTTCTGAAGAAGCTGCGGTTCAATAAAGGGCAGGCTTCGGTTTACGATGTGCTTACCGTGCTCATTCACGAAATGAAGCTCGATTCGGTAACCAAACGTTCGAGTTACATGGCCTATAACTTTACGCTTTCTATTTTCCCGGCCATTGTTTTCCTTTTTACGCTCATTCCTTACATCGGCGGCCAGGATTTTAACGAGAACATTATCGATTTTCTGCGCGATTTTATGCCGCCCGAAATGTTCAACGCTTCCGAAGGCACAATTAACGATATTGTAAACCAGCCACGCGGCGGATTATTGTCGGTCGGTTTTTTGTTTGCGCTCGTGCTTTCCAGCAATGGCATCATGGCTCTGCTCGATTCCTTCGATAAAAAATACCACACTTTCCGGCAACGCAGTTATTTAAAAAAGCGGCTGATTGCCACCGTGCTTACCATCGTTCTATCGCTTATCCTGTTCATCTCCATTGCCGCCATTTTCTTTGGAACTTACATTCTGGATGTGCTGGTTTATTACGATGTGGTTACAGAAACTTCTACCTACGGCCTGATCCAGGTTCTGAAATACATATCGGTGGTTTTCCTGTTTTTGCTGGCTACCTGCATGATCTATTATTACGTGCCCGCCATTCAGGATAAATGGCCGTTTTTCTCGGCCGGCGCGGTAGTTTCTACTTTACTGATCTTCCTGGTTTCCTGGCTTTTTTCGCTTTACATCAGCAGTTTCGATACTTATAACCACCTTTATGGCTCCATTGGCGCGCTGGTAGGTTTAATGATCTGGCTCGATTTTGTTTCCATGATCCTGATCCTGGGCTTCGAAATAAACATCAGTATCGATACGGTTACTAAACGGCTGGAAAAGTAGTTAATGATAACTAGGGTTTAGTATTTTAAATGCATTGAACTTTGTAAGTTTCAAGGTTAATACCATCATTCAAATGATAATAGGGTGGTGAAAATTTGTAGGTGTAAGCCTGAAGAAATTTACGGCTACTGGTAAGAACGTTTCTGCTAATCGCGAACAAGTTCCTTCTCTAGCGTTCAGGATGACAGGTGTATTTATGATATAGCTTCTGATTACTAATCATTAATCACTAGTCACTAATCACTAAAATTATGTTCTGGAAAAATCTTTCGCTGCTGGAACTTGGCCGCGGCGCCGTCAGCACTTTTTTGCGCTTCCCGCTTACCATTTTATCGGCCGTTTTCGGTACCGTAATTTGCTTTGAATTGCTGGAACTGAATTATCAGGCGCAGGAACAACAGCAATATCTCTGGAAGCTGGTGGTTTTTTCCTGGCTTGGTCTGATCCTGTTTTTCGACCTGGAACTGATGGCAGAACGCTATGGTTTTAGCCGGAAAAACCGGTGGTTTGTATTTGCCGGAGGCCTGGCCGCATTGCTCGCATATTACTTTTACCTCCCGCACCGGCTCGATAGCGAACACATGATCAAGTATGTGTGGCAGATCTTTTTGTTTGGTTTAGGTTTGCATTTGTTGGCATCATTCGCTCCGTATTTCAACCCGAAAACTGAACACGGTTTCTGGCAATTCAACGAAAAATTATTCCTGCGTTTCCTCACAGCCACGCTTTATTCCGGGGTTTTGTTTGTGGGTTTGTCGGTAGCCATTGTAGCCATTCAGCAACTTTTTCAGGTAGATTTCGACGATAAAATATTTGCCCGACTCTGGCTGTTTATGGCCGGCGTTTTTCATCCCTGGTTTTTCCTGGCCGGCGTTCCGAAAGATCTGCAGGCTTTAGAATCGGAAATCCGATACCCGAAAGGCCTGAAAGTTTTTACGCAATTTGTGCTGCTGCCGCTGGTTACGGTTTATTTGCTCATTTTATATGGGTACCTCGGCAAAATTATTATTGAGTGGGATTGGCCGCGCGGCTGGGTTTCGTACCTGGTTCTGAGTTTTTCCATTGTCGGTATTTTTTCGCTTTTATTAATTCACCCCATCCGTAATTCCGAAGGTAATGCCTGGATAAAAACCTATGCCAAATGGTTTTACCGGGCTTTATTTCCCTTGCTCATTTTGTTTGCCCTGGCAATCTGGCGACGCGTTTCCGATTATGGCATTACCGAAGAACGGTATTTTGTGCTGGCGCTGGCATTCTGGCTGTTTGCGGTAGCATTGTATTTCCTTTTCAGCCGAAGCAAGAATATTAAATTTATTCCGGTTACGCTTTGCCTTTTGGCTTTTCTGGTTGCTTTCGGCCCGTGGGGAGCTTTTGCCGTTTCGCAGCGTAGCCAGACTAATCGCCTGAAATTCTATCTGCAGAAAAACGGTATGCTTTCCGGCGAAAAAGTGCAGCCCGCCAAAACTAAAATTCCGGAAAAAGACGAAGCCGAAATTTCCTCTGTTTTAACGTATCTGGGCCGCATGCATAACTATGAAAGCCTGGAAACGATGTTCGGAAAACGGCTTGATTCCGTTAAAACTTCCGGAAGAGACGAACGAACTTACGCATCTTACCAAACCGAAGAACTGATGCGCGGCCTGAATCTGCAATATCGTACCACCAGGAATAATGCGCCCGCCGATGGAAAGCTTTATTTTAATGTTGAAACGAAGCGCCAACCGATTTTAAAAACCACCGGCTACGATTACAGTTTTGAACATTCCGTTTCCGGTTTTGCCCACGGCGAAGACGAACAGCAATTTGAACTCGGGAAAGAGCTGCTGTTTATTCAGTTTTCGGAGAAGGAGCAAAAGGTCTGGTTTAAAAAAGAAGATGAATCAGTAGCGTTAGACTTAGGTCCGGTGCTAAAGAAATTTGCAGTTACACGGCGAAAAAAAGTAAAACCGGAAGAAATGACCTTTATGCTGAACCTGAAAAACGCCCGTATAAAAGTGCTGATCCTGACTTTAAATGGCGAAAAGCTGAAACGGAAGTATAAAGTAACTCATTTAGACATGCAAATTTTAGTAAAAACGCAGCTTGTTTCAGATTCAGAATCAGAGAGATAGGTTTTTGGCTGAAAATTACTGCAACTTTTTTTAATTTTTTTGCGAAAATGGTTTTGTAAATTCGATTCAGGTGCATACTTTTGTATCATCAAAACAGAGAGATGGCAGAGTGGTCGATTGCGGCGGTCTTGAAAACCGTTGACTGTTAAAGGTCCGGGGGTTCGAATCCCTCTCTCTCTGCAAACAGAAACCCGAAGTAGAAATGCTTCGGGTTTTTTGTTTTGTTTCGGACATATTGCGGACACACAGAAGTGAATAACCTTTTATTGGGTTAACAACCTAAGATAATCTTGTACCTCTTTTGTATCATATTTAGCCATACCATCATGGCGCGCAGCTACGTTGCCGTCCTTACCCAAAATAAAAGTTGTAGGAATTGTTTGGCTCTGAAAGGTTGCTGGAAGGTTGCTGACGGGCAGATATACCGGAAAAGTATAGCCTTTCTTAGACACAAATTTCTTTACTTTTTCCGCACCTTCCTGGTCTACCGAAAGCATTACAAATGCAATGTTTCGATTATCCTTTACTTTATCATATAGTTTCTGAATACCGGGCATTTCAGCCACGCAAGGCGGACACTAGGTTGCCCAGATATTCATAAAGATCACTTTGTTTTTCAGGCTGCTGAATTTGATTGTATTTCCTTGCAGATCCTGTAATAAGAAGTCATTGGTAACCATTGCTTCCGGTATCAATGTTTTATCGATAGAAGTATTGCTTGCGGGGATTTCGGGTAGATCAGGTTTCATAATTCCGGTTGCCAATAAAACCCGTTGTACCTGTCCAATTGCTTCGGTATGAAGGCCACTCAGGTAAAGAAATCCGAAAATTACCAAGGTATAAACCCAGCCGGGAACGTTGCGGAATGAAAATTTATTATTTGTCATTTCTATATCAATTTAAAGGGTAAGACTCCCAATACTAATTACCAAAGGTACAGCCTTCAAGCTCCGGTTACAATGACCTAAGTTACCGTAGCCGGAACAGGGAAGCTTTTAGCAGTCAGTAACTACCGTTTTATAATTCTACTGTTACAAATCCGTCCTGCTTCAGATCGAACATATAGGTTAACCCGTTAGGAACAATGGTGGCACCTTCGAGTAATTCTTCGGGAGAAATCTTAAACTTTTCCAGCGACATACCACATACTTTAAACGTTACACCAGCCGCTTTACCAGCTTCAAAAACCGCCTTCATTTCGCTGTCTTTTTTGAATGCTTCCACCGATTTAGCACAAGCCATTACTACAATCTTGTCGGCGTTATATTTCGTATCCTTCCGCATGGTCTGAGCAGTATTAACAGCTGCTTTTAAATGGTCGGGCTGGCTGATCAGAATGCCGTAATTTTTCTTTGCCTGGGCAGTTGTTTTGGTAGCCGTATTAACCGCATTGGCTGAGGAGCAAGCACTAAACAAAGTAATTGTCATTATACCCAAAATAGCCATTTTTCCTCCGGAATTCAGCTTTGTAACTAACAGTTTCCGTTTTTGTAAAAACTGATCGAGCCCATAATAAACCGAACCATTCGCCATAAAGAAAACCAATACGCCCATAATGGCAATGTTTTTAAACAGCGGCCCCATCGTGGCGGCGCTACCTACCTGCACGGTTAAAGTTATCGGGATTAAGATCAGCATCAGTAAAAGGGCTGCCTTGCGGGTCTGAAAACCTGCGAATAGCATAAGGCCTCCAACCAATAAACCAATCCCAGCTAAAATTATAAGCGTTTCATGGTTAGATATAGAAGTAGCCAGGAAGCCCATTTTTGCTTTTTGTAATCGGGCTGCTGTTTCTGAAGTTTGGAACAAGTGGTTGAAAGCAGCGGTAATGAAAATAAGGCTTCCCATAATGCGTAAAGCCAGGAACGATATTTTATTCAGGGTATTTGGTTGCATAATATTATCTGTTTTAAAGTTAAATTGAAGCCCAAAACGCTATGGTTTCAGGGCAAAAAAGTCGGTACTTGTTTTTTACCGGAATACATAATCTACATTCGGCACCTGGCTTAAAACTGGTGCCGGCAAATCCAATGCTTTAGCTCGTCCATCGGTCTTAGGCGCTACATTGCCGTGTTTTTTCAGGTATTCAGCCATTACATCGTGAATGGTGTAGTCCAGCACTTTTGGGACTTTAGCGTTGGGCATCCGGCAGAGCATATGGTCTGGTTCGCCACGTCGTAAGCAGGCAGCCAGCGTGTATTCTTTTTTAAGTTCTATGAGTTTGCCGCCGATGGTTATAGATTGCACTCGTTGGCCTTTCGGAGCATTGGCGTTAAAAGTTATTTCCATTCCGGAAAAACGGATAAGCCAGCCGCCGAAGCGTTCCAATGGTTTTCCGGCAAATACGTTGTGCAGTTCTTTTTCCATCCAGTCCTGAATTTGCTGGCCGGTAGCTTTGCCCGTTTTCACATTTTCGTTTACCGGCAGCATATTCCAGATATCAGAGTAAGTAATAGCAGCTTTTCCGGAAGCACCGGGAATGATAGGATTACCAAAACGGAAGCCGTTGGAGATAGCAATGTCGGCACCGGTTTTCCAGCGAACAGCATCGGTAATCATATTATCCATTCCGGTTTCTACCACCAGGTAGCGGTAAAGCGGAGTAGTGGTGTAGCCTAAAACCTGGTTCATCTGAGTGCGGTACGGCGCAAGCTGTTCGTTTATTACTTGCTGAACTTCGGGATCGGCAGGATATTTTTCCGGATCTACATCGATCAGTTCATAGCGCTGGCCAACAATTTTACCGTCTTTAATATCCAGATCCAGGCGGCCGACGAACGAAGCGAAAGCCCCTGGCTCCACCACCTGGGCATATTTACGCTGGATCGGTTTCCGGATGCGTTCGTGGGTATCGTTGCCTAAAATAAAATCTACGCCTTTTATGTATTCCTGGTCGGCCAGGTGAATTTGCTTGGATATGCCGATGTGCGTAACCAAAAAAAGTACGTCAACTTTCTGAGCTTCTTTCAGTTCTTTTATCAGGTTTTCCAGATTATCTTCCACCTGTTTAAAAACCAAACCTTTGCTGAACGATGGGTTTTGGCGGATCGGCACTTCGGGATCGTTGTAAGAAATAAAGCCAAGTTTCACGCCATTTACTTCTTTCACCAGATAGGGCGGATAAAGCATTTGGTTGGTTTTTTCTTCATACACATTAGCGCACACAATTGGCGTTTCGAAAGATTTCAAAACGCTTTTCATTTTCTCCGGACCATAGATCACTTCCCAGTTACCGGGAATCAGGAAATCATAATCCATTGCCTTAATGATAGGGCCAAAGGCTTTTCCTTCGGTTAGAGCGGCAATGGCGCTGCCCTGGATCAAGTCGCCGCCATCTACTATTACCGTTCCGCCTGGATTTTCAGCTTTAATATGTTTGAATATGGTTTGAATATGCGCCAGTCCGCCCCGGGTTTTGAATTTGAATTGCCCGTTATCTACAAAGAACTCCTGATGCGGTTCCACCTGGCCGTGAATATCGGCGGTTTGAAGGATGGTTACAGTTTTTATGTCGTTTTGCATAGCGTTTTGGGCTGTAGTTGCGGTTTGATTTTGCTTTCCGCCTTGGCAGGAAGCCAGGAAGAATGTGGCTGCCGGGAGCGCAGACAGCGCTATTTTTTTAAGAAAATGAATCATTGTTTTTATTTAAAAGAAGGGAAAATGAAAAAACTGAAAACAGTCATTACTATGCTAAACAGCCTCTGAATTGTATTTTTCAGAAGGTAGTATAGAAATGCTGATCTCGTTTGAAAATGAATTAACGACACAGGAAAGGCATAGCCTGCCCAACATTTATTATGCGGGTGTGCTAAGCTTTAAAGTGCTAATTCAGGCTCTGATAAATAGAAAATTAAGCGAACCTTGGAGGATCAGGTTCTTCGGAAATGGAAAGGAAACGGTAAGAAACCTGCTGAAACGGAGTTGTTTCGGGCAGGGAAAATGGTAACAAAACCGCAACAGAAATTGCCACTGGCGGCGGTGCCAGCTTGCTGATACAAATTTTTACTTCCGGAGGTGTTTGTTTTGTTTTTTCGGAAGCAGGCAAAGTAAAATGCTTTTCCGGGTTCTTTTGATTTTGATTAGCAGCCACTAAGGTAGCCCTGGTTGCAGAACGGGTGCATTCCTTTTTGAAAACCACATATCCGGTGCCCGCAGGAGCAACCTGCAGCAGCGCCCACGACGACAGATGTATGATCAACATCAGCCAGGTCAGTATTTTAAGGTGGTTTTTCAAATTGGTTTAATTCATTCGTTTACAAAGATACCGGCTTTGGATTTAAGGTTATGTGATTTTTGTCACTGAACCTCTTTTATATAAAATGGTACTTGCAACTCATTTAACGTGAAATCAACCTTAACTGATATGAAAAGTCTTTTTGTTAACCTGATCCTTGTAACCATACTTACATTTTCTGGCTGTGCCCAAACGCAAAATTCTTCCGGTGGCACCAGGCAGGATGTAAATGCAACCCAGGCAAAAGAATTAATTACGAAGGAGGAAGAACTGGTAATTCTGGACGTTAGGACGCCGGAAGAATTTGCTAACGGGCACGTTGCAAATGCTAAAAATCTGGATTTCTACGCACCTGATTTTGAGCAACAATTAGAACAGCTGGATACCACTAAACCTTATTTAATCTATTGTGCTTCCGGCAACCGGAGCGGTAAAACAGCTACGCTTATGCAAAATAAAGGCTTTAAAAAGATCATCAACTCCCAGACTGGTTTCCAGGAATTAAAACAAGCTGCAGTACCTACGAAGTAAGCCGTGACGGAAAAAGTAAATCATAATCTTCGGCATTTAGTTTTCTGGCTTTTTCTGGTTCTTATCCTGGTTACAGACTTTATAAGTGCGCCACTGGCTTTGCTGGCTGGTATTGTGCTTGGTTTGAGCTTGGGAAACCCGTATCCAACGCAGTTAGGTAAAATTACCAAATATGCGTTACAGGCCTCTGTGGTAGGGTTGGGCTTTGGCATTAACCTGAACCAAGTAGCAGAAACTGGTCTTAGCGGCTTTTTTTATACAGCAGTTTCGTTGTTGGTAACGATGGTATTAGGCTGGTTCTTAGCAACGCTGTTTGGAGTAGAAAAGAAACTAAGCCACCTGATTTCTGCCGGTACAGCAATTTGCGGCGGCAGTGCCATTGCCGCAGTTGTCCCAGCCATTAAGGCTAACGAAAAAGAGATTTCCGTAGCTTTGGGAATTGTGTTTATTCTCAATGCGCTGGCCTTGTTTATTTTCCCCGTAGTTGGTAATTACCTGCACCTTTCGCAGGAACAATTTGGGGTTTGGGCTGCCATTGCCATTCATGATACCAGTTCGGTAGTAGGAGCTGCTACCATTTACGGTGAAAAAGCCCTGGAAATCGCCACCACCTTAAAACTTACCCGGGCTTTGTGGATCTTACCTATGGTGCTTTTTACTGGCCTGTTGTTTAAAACTGAAGGAAAAAGCGCTGCTTTCCCGAAATTTATTTTATTTTTCCTGGCTGCTTCCGTTATTAATACCCTGGTTCCTGGTCTGGAAAATGTTTACGACGGCCTTACCTCGTTGGCCAGAAAGGGCTTGATTCTGAGCTTGTTTCTAACAGGAGCGGGCATTAGCTTACGCTTGCTGAAAACCATTAATTACCGGCCTTTTTTACAAGGAGTTGTTCTTTGGGTATTGGTAGCAACCGGATCGTTGATTGCAGTTTTGTATTTGATATGACGTTAGGATTTCATCAGAATTCAGAACAAGATTGAAAATTTTTAACTTAGAAAGCAGGTTTAAGTTTTTGACATTTTTCGCTTCTCCAAAGCAACTTGTAGGTGCAACACATCCGGATCTCAGATAAAATTCCGGAGCCAACAGTCAGAAATGAAGTTCCAATAATAACTACTTCCAGCCCGAACAAATCACCAAAGATTCCAGCCAAAACTGCGCCTGCCACATACCCGAAATCCCGCCAGAAACGGAATATACCAAGACTTTGAGGTCGCTGACCTGGATGCGTATTTTCGGCTAACAACGTTATAAAATTGGGATAAACCAAAGCCGTGCCAACGCCTAATATAACCAGCGCAGCTATTAAAATCAGTAGCGATTGGCTGAATAAAAGTCCGGCTATGGCCACGCCTTGCAACATCATTCCTAAGCTTAGCAGCTGCTTTTTACATACTAAGTCACCAAGCTTACCGGTAACTAATTGGCCCAAACCCCAAACTACCGGGTAAATACCAGCCAGGATCCCGATCTCTTTCAACGTATAACCTTTTGATGCCAGCAGTACCGGTAAAAGCCCCCATAGAATACCATCATTCAGGTTATTTACGAAACCGTTTAGCGTTACAGATCCAAGATTAGCGTGCCGCCAAGTTGTATCTTTCCAGATGTTTTGCAGTAATGGAATATTGGTTTGCAGCGTTTCGGTTTGAACGTGGGCGTGGGTATCTTTTATCAAGAGCAGCGAAATCAGAAATCCAGCTACTGAAAACAGAATACCAGGTATAAAAGCGGTTACAATGCTACCAGATTCGGAAGCCAGGTAACCTGCCAGAAAAGCCATTAAGCCAACCGCCAGATAACCGGCAAATTCGTTTATCCCCATCGCAAGGCCCCGGTTTTTTTCACCAACCAAATCTATCTTCATTACTACGGTACTACTCCAGGCTAATCCCTGATTGATACCGAGTAACAGGTTCGCAAATATTACCCAATTCCAATTCGGTGCATAAATCAATAGCCAGGGAACCGGCAAAGCAAACAACCAACCGAGCAATAATATTTGTTTGCGGGAAAACCGGTTGGTCAGTTTACCCATCAACAAGTTAGCGCCTGATTTAGCCAAACCGAAGGCAACAATAAAACTCAACAAAGCTGAATGGCCGTTAAGCCCGAAATTGGTTTCGGCAAACTGCGGGATCACGGAGCGTTCCAGACCCACCATTGCACCCACAAATGCATTTACCAGCACCAGCAGCCAGAATTGACTGGCGTTTTCAGCTAACCCAAGTTTTATCCGTTTTTGGCTCATAATTGAAAAATTAATAAGGCAGGGTCAGACTTTCGAAGCTCAGAACCCTACCATTTTTTTACTATTAATGAGGAAGTTTGTTTTGGAAAAGCCCGTAAGCATAGGTACCCACAATCCCTCCGAAAATGGCTACCAGAATTGGCCAGTAACCGTGACCAAGATTTACAAAAAGCGGACCTGGGCAAGCACCAATCAGCGCCCAACCTAAACCGAAAACAGTACCACCTATCAGGTAACGGGCTACCGATTTTTCTTTATCAGTAAAAACTATCGGGTTTCCCTGAATGTCGCGGAGCTTGAATTTTTTGATGGTGTAGGTTAGCAAAGCAGCCAACGTAACTGCCGTACCTATTATGCCATACATATGGAAAGCCTGGAAACGGAACATCTCCTGGATGCGGTACCACGAGATGGCTTCCGATTTGCTCATTACAATACCGAACAGAATGCCGGCTAAAATATATTTCAGGAATTTCATTTCTTATTTATTAATGCTTAAACCAGGTTTAGAAAATTAAAGGCAACAGCAAGTGCGTCATAACTAATCCGCCAATGAAAAAGCCGATCACGGCAATTAAGGAAGGAAGTTGTAAGTTAGATAAGCCGCTGATGGCGTGGCCAGAAGTACAGCCACCGCCATATCGGGAGCCAAAACCGATCAGGAAACCGCCACCTAATAAGATCAGAAAACCTTTCAGGCTAAAGAGTGCTTCGGTACTAAAAATTTCTTCGGGCTGTAATCCTTTCGGAGCGGCAAAACCAATGGCTTGCAGATCCTGGATGGTAGCTTGGGAAATTTGAACTGCTTCGCCGTTGCTCAGAAATTCGCTGGAAATAAAGCCTCCGATGATAGCGCCAACCAGAAACATCAAATTCCAGGTCTGGGCTTTCCAGTTAAAGTCGAAGAATTTTACATTTCTACCAGCTCCGCAAGCAGCGCAAATGGTACGGAAATTAGAAGAAAAACCGAACGATTTTCCGAAGAAAAGTAGAATGGCCATTACCATTACAATAACGATTCCGGAGGTGTACCACGGCCAGGGTTGTTTTATTAATTCAAGCATTTGTGCAGATCTGTTTTGTTTTAAATGGGTTGAGAATTTAATTTTCATCCTGCCTTCCTGGGAAATCCCAGGAAAAGCAGGACGAAAGTTAAAGAATAATTAGCGTGGCCAAGCGCCGATGCCACCAGCCAGGTTATACACTTTAAAGCCTTGTTCGGCCATTAATTTACAGGCAGAACCTGAACGGTTACCGCTGCGGCAGAAAACAAAATATTCTTTGTCTTTATCAAGCTTACCTAAAGCAGCATGCAGCTGACCAGTCATAATATCGAGATTACGAGCGCCTGATATACTTCCGCCTTTAAATTCATCGGCAGTGCGCACATCTAATAGTTCGGCTTTGGGGGCTTTGGTGAAAGCCGTTTTGAATGCTTTACCATCCAGATCTTCGTAATTTTTCAGAGTTGTTTTAAATATATTGAACATGATGGTTATTATTAAATATTTATGGAAATGTTTGAAATTCTCCAGCCGGTATTACGCCGAATCTTCCTGCAGGAAATCCTGAAAAAAGACGGAAGCGTGTGAGAGTCCGGCTGGAACAACTGCAGATTTTAACCTGTTTATGATAGCGTTTTTGTCCCCCTTTGGAGGGGGTTGGGGGGAGGAAAAGAGATTTATCTGATTTTAATTTTTGATCAAATATTGTAAAGTCCTCCCCCCAAACCCTCTCCAAAGGGGGACTTTTACTTCGCTCTCCTATTACTTCAAGGTAGACGGGCAAACGTAAGCCGTTTTTGGTATACTGGTTTCTGCAATAGCTTTGAATCCGCCTTCTACGTTTATCAGATTTTCGAAACCACGGGCTTTCAAAATGGATGCTGCGATCATAGACCGGTATCCACCAGCGCAATGCAGGTAAACAGGTTCGTTTTTCGGAATTTCGGCCAGGTGATCGTTCAGGTAATCTAATGGTGCATGCATAGCGGTTTCTACGTGTTCCGCTTTGTATTCACCATCTTTCCGAACATCTACAATCTTAATGTCGTGGTCAGCATTAAACGCTTTTTCAAGTTCAGTAGCTGGAATAGATTTGATGCTATCGGTTTCTTTTCCTGCTGCTTCCCATGCCTGAATGCCACCTTTCAGGTAACCAATGGTGTAGTCGTAGCCAACCCGGGCTAAACGGGTAACTACTTCTTCTTCCCGGCCTTCTTCGGTAACGAGCAAAATTTCCTGTTTCAAGTCCGGAATTAAAGTACCAACCCAAGGTGCAAAGTTGCCATCTATACCAATGTTTATGCTGTTGGGAATAAATGTTTTCGTGAAAACTTCCGGCTTGCGGGCATCTAAGATCAAAGCACCAGTTTCGTTCGCAGCCGCTTCAAATGCTTCCGGTGAAAGCGCTTGCAAACCTTGCTTTAATACATCCGCAATGTTGGCATAGCCTTCCTTATTCATTTGCACGTTCATCGGGAAATAAGCAGGCGGAGCCATTAAGCCATCGGTAACTTCTTTAATAAATTCCGCTTTGGTCATATCAGCCCGCAAAGCATAATTGGTTTGCTTTTGGTTACCCAGCATATCATAGGTTTCTTTGCTCATGTTTTTGCCGCAAGCTGAACCTGCACCGTGCGCCGGATAAACCAATACATCATCCGCCAACGTCATAATTTTAGTGCGCAGCGAATCGTATAAATGACCGGCTAACTGCTCCTGAGTCAGGTCTGATTTCGCTGCCAGGTCCGGACGGCCAACATCGCCGATGAATAAGGTATCGCCTGAAAAAATAGCGTAATCTTTACCCTTTTCGTCTTTCAGTAAGAAAGTGGTAGATTCCATGGTATGGCCAGGAGTATGCAACACTTTCAGCGTTACATTTCCCAGTTTCAGTTCTTCATAGTCTTTGGCAATGTAGGCGTCATAGGTTGGCTGGGCATTCGGTCCGAAAATAATCTGGGCGCCGCTGGCTTTGGCCAGATCTACGTGACCCGAAACGAAGTCGGCGTGGAAGTGTGTTTCCAATACATATTTGATTTTTACGCCTGCTTTTTCAGCTTTTTCCAGGTATGGCGTTATCTCCCGTAATGGGTCGATGATGGCTGCTTCGCCGTTGCTTTCAATGTAATAAGCGCCTTGGGCAAGGCATCCGGTATAAATCTGTTCTACTTTCATGGTAGGTGATCCTTTTAAATTATTTATGATGAGTTTTTTACTTTTTCTGCCTTCAACCATACCGTTTTTAAGGCATGGCTGAATGAACAATACAAAGGTCGGAAGAAAGGAAAGGGTGGTCAGTGACTTTGGTTACACTGCCAGAATTATTGTAAAAGCGTTTCTTTCAGGATGATATAAATGCCCATAGCGAGTACAAACCAACCGAAACCGGTTTTAAGTTTATCGGAATGGATGCGGTGTGATAGGGCGGAACCGATGAAAATGCCGGCAACGGAAAGAGCCGAGAATGCCAGCAGAAAGCTCCAGTTTATATCGTAATTAAAAATGTCGCCTACAAAGCCAAACAGGGAATTGGCTGATATAATTAACAGGGAAGTTCCTACTGCCATGCGCATATCCAGCTTGCTGAATAACACCAATGCCGGAATTATAAGAAACCCTCCGCCAGCGCCTACCATTCCGGAAATAAGCCCTACGGTTACGCCTTGAAGCAATAGAGCTGGCACGTTCGGCGAATGATCCTCCGCTTCTTCAGCTGCCACTGCATACTTTTTCTTTTTAATCATACTCACCGAAGCAAAGATCATAAGTACGGCAAACAGGATCATAAGCAATAATCCTTTGGTAATGTCAAAACTACCAATACTAATAATGTGCTCAGGAATTGCGGGAACGATAAAGCGGCGGGTAAGGAATACTGTTAGCAACGACGGAATCCCGAAAACCATTGCCGTCCGGAAGCTTACCAGGTCTTTTTGATAAAATTTATAGCTGCCGACCAAACTGGTGGTGCCTACCACAAAAAGCGAATAAGCCATTGAAATTACCGGGTTCAGGCGCATGAGATACACCAGAATAGGTACCGTAAGAATTGAGCCGCCGCTTCCGGTAAGTCCAAGTGAAAGACCGATTAGCAAGGCGGCGATATATCCGAATATTTCCATAAGGTTAACAATTAATGATGCAAAATTACCTTATGAATTTGCCGCCTACAGTGACTTAAATCACGCAAGCTAAAAATGCAGTATTTTATACCTTCTCCAGATTGTGGACCTCCAGATAACTGCGGTGCAAGGTAACAGCCCCACGCTGTTCTAACTTTTTCAACAAACGGGAAATCACTTCCCGGGAGCTGTTCAGTTCTTCGGCAATTTGCTGGTGCGAAAGCCTGATCTCTGGACCACTGGTTTCTACGTGGCGTTTCAGGTAAAATAATAGCCGTTCGTCCAGGCTTTTGAATACAATGCTGTCCAGGGTTTGTAGCAGTTCTTCAAAACGTTCCCGGTAAGTGCCAATCACGAAATTGTGCCAGCTTTTATATTTGGCCAGCCATTGCTCCGATAAATGTGCCGGAATTAAAACAACATCGGAAGGCTGTACTGCTTTTGCTTTCACCTGACTGGTTTCGCTGCGGGCGGTACACATCATGGAAAGGGCACAGGCGCTTCCTGGTTCAAGGTAATACATCAGAAATTCATTCCCTTCATCATCTTCCCTGTACACTTTTAATAGTCCATTCAACAATAAAACATTGGAGCGGATGTATTGCCCGGTCTGAATGATGGGTTCACCTTCTTCCAAGTGTTTGATTACGCTTTCTTTTAAAATGCCTTCCAGTAATGGTTGCTCGAACTGGGGGAATTGCTTTTGTATTTCTCCTTTGTTTATAGAATCCATGAATTTTGTTGCAAGGTTAAATTTACTTTCGCACTATTTTTAATAGCGTTTCCGGAGCGGTTTTCCCGGAAGGTTGTTCAAAGTCGCCACGTAAAATTTTTAAGGCATAGCGTTCTTCGTCAATCTCTTTTCTGGTGCGGAAGCCTAATTTCCGCAGTACAGGCAGGGGAGGGCACCAGCCCTGAAGGCCGTGCTGCAAAAGAAAAGTAGTTACAATGCCTGGTACAATAAACCAACGTTTGTCTTTCGCAAAACCTAATAAAACGCCCGTTAAGGCCAGGGTTGAAGCGTTAACTTCCAGCACCCGTTCGATATCCCATTCTTTGTTCAGTTCTTCGATCCGGTCTTCCAAAGCTTCCAAACTGGCATAGCCATATTGTGAAATATTCTCCAGTATTTCCTGGTCCACGGCTTGGTTTGCTTTATCCGTAGAGCTGCGCCGTACCCGGCCTTCCTGATTTGTATTCATGTCTTCCATATTTTTCTTAGGCTATACGGAGTCAAAAAGAATGAGATATTTGAGGTTTTATTGAATGCAAAATAGCCAGCATCTGGTTAGGATACCGGCTATTGTTAGTTTTTAGATTTTGCTTTTATTTTTTGAAGTCATTCACCGCATCGCTCAGGTCTAAAACCTTGGTTTCTGGTAAAGCTTTTTCAAGAATACTGCTGCCGGCTGCCGATCGGTAACCGCCAGCACAATGCACCACTACGGGTTTATCGGTAGGCACTTCTTTGGCTCTTTCCCGCAGTTCCGGCAACGGAATTGTAATGGCCTTGTCGAAGAATCTGCCGGCTTTGGTTTCTGAACTGTTCCGGATATCTACAATAGTGTAGTTGTCAGGATTGTCTCTGAAGTCACCCAGGTCAATTTCCGGAGTAGTAGAAGCTGCTTGCTCGGTTTGTACAAAAGCACCTTTTATTAGTTGCTCGTAGCCAATTTTAGCGGCTTTCCGGATCAGGTCTTCCAGTTCATTGTTGCTTTCGGCAATCAGATAAAAACTTTCTTTCGGGTCTATAAGGCTGCCCAGCCAGGTTTCGAATTTACCGCCGTTCTGAATATTGATGGCACCTTCTATATGGCCTTTCTTGAACGTTTTTTCCGGCCGGGTATCTATTATCAGGGCACCATTTTCAGGTTTAAAGTTCTGTTCCAGGCGGTTTACTTTCTTTAGGCTGGGTTCGTAATTCGGCGCACCTTGTTTGTTCAGGCTTACATCGTAGCCAAAGTATTTCGGAATAAACGGCTGGTCTTCGGTAATGATCTTTACAAATTCCGCTTCACTCATTTCCTTTAACGCATAATTACCAATTTTTTCAGCGCCAATGGTGCTGGAATGCGCATCGGAAAGCGATTTACCGCAAAGCGAACCGGAACCGTGGGCTGGATAAACGAGAACATCATTAGCCAGGGGCATCAGTTTCTGGCGGGTGCTTTGGTAAAGCTGACGAGCCAGTTCTTCCCGTTTAGCCGTTACGTTACCGGCACTTTCCCGCAGATCAGGACGACCAACATCGCCGATAAACAGCGTATCGCCGGTAAAAACTGCTTTATCTTTGCCTTCGTGTTCCAGCACAATGCTGATACCATCGGGTGAATGTCCTGGTGTATGCAACGATTTCAGTTTTATCTTACCAAACTCCAGCACCGCACCTTCATCGAATGCTTGGTTTGGGTAGTCGGCACCTACCAGGCTATGCGTGTAAATGGTAGCCCCGGTTTTTTCGTGAATTTCCAGGTGCGAACTTATAAAGTCAGCGTGCGGGTGGGTTTCGATCACGCCAATAATTTTAGCGCCGTTTTGTTCCGCAAAATCGTAATAAGGCTGCGGATTTCGGGCAGGATCTATAAGCACTACTTCTTTAGCGCATTCGCTTAATATGGCATACGAAAAATGGGCCAGGCCTTTATCATTAAACTGCTCGATTTTCATAATCTTCTTTTTTACGGTTTCCTAATTCAAAATCTCTCTGAACAAAGCCAGATTTGAATTTTACGATACAAAGGTATAGCATCTCCGAAAGCCGTTCAGTGATGTTTGTCACATACAGGTAATAGCTATTAAGTGGATTGCGGTAGTTTAGAAAGTAAGCTGGCTAACGAAATTAAAGTGATGGAAGTTGGTGTTGTAAAACCGCTTTTCCAAAGGTAATTTTGTATTTGGTGAGAGCCGTGAAACGTATAATAAGCGGAAACTTAGCCCATTCAACGGCTCAAAATCTGGTTTATAAGTCAAATCTATCAGACCATTCCAATAGGAGGTTGCGCCATACTTGTTGAACCGGAAATCGTTGTAAGCTGGAAGCCAGGTTTTGGTTAAGGCTGCCTCTGTCGTTAGCTTATGCGGCAAGCTTTTACGGACCCTGAAAGCCAGGGCATTGGATTTTCCTAACCCTTCCAGGCGACCCCGGGGTGTAGTTACAAAAAACTGTTCCCGTCCGAATTCCCTTGGAAACAGAAACCTTCCGTCGGCACCCAGATGTAAATAGTTAGCAGAAAAATACCAGTTAGCTGGTTCGTACGCTAACATTCCACCCGCCAACCATTGTCGTTGATCCGGAAAATAAGCTAAGGCCGATTCCGGGTTTCCGCCACTTCCAACCTGTGACTGATACAAACCTTCCGCTCCAATTCTAACTTTAGGTTTAACTTCCAATAAAATCCTGCTGTAGGTAGTATTGGATACATTTTCGATCCAATAGTTCCAGGCTTCACTTTTCAGCAATCCTCTTTTTTTCCATTGAAAACCGGCAACCGCTACCCCGTTACTTTGTACCTGACTTTTATAGCCCGAAGGCCTACCGTTTTCATCTACTCCAACAGGATAAATGCCTACGCTTTCACCTGCCTGATGCCAGGAAACTGTGCTGCGGGGCGAAAAATGGTTGAACCAGGCTAAAATGATTTTGCTCTTCTGGATAACAGGTATTTCTACGCTGATGCCTTGAACCGAATAAGGTTTCATTCGGCCATCCTGAGGGTTAATTAGTGGAGAAGTAAAACTGAAACGGCCGATGGTTGCTTTTACTTGTTTGGTTTGATATTCCAGATACAATTCATACAAACGGTCCAAATCGGCTTTGTTTTCCGGAGCTTCTACATCAAATAATTCAAGCTCGTATCGGGGTAATTTACTGGAAAGAGGATCCGGTTCAGTCAGGTTAGAGGAAAAAGCGTTGTAGGTAAAAAGCCCAGCCAAGCCAAACCGGAAACCTCTGTACAGTGCTGTATGGAAACCTAAACGTGCCCCAATTGCATTGGCATAATAGTCAGAAAGTTCGCCCTGGTTCCAGGTAGCCATAAAGTAGTTTCGAATGTGGCCTTCGGTTTCTCCGTGTATAAAAACATCTTTTATATTTCTAACTTTTACAGAATCAGGAGGAATTTCAGGACCAGTGTATTGCTGGCCAAATGTTACCAGGCTAATAAAATAGCCCAGCAGTAAGAGTTGGAATTTGGGTTTGAAAAGCATTAGGAAAGTAATTCCAGATTAAAGCTAGCCCTAATCCGGATTAGGATTTCAGAAAATGTTTAAGAAATAGAAAGACAGTTTTTCACCCCAAAAGCATAGCGTTTCAGAAGCAGGTTTTTAAAACGAGGGAATAAATAGCAGAAAACGCTATGGTTTGCAGGCTAAAAACTGCTTTGTTTAATGTGGTAGGTCAGTAGCGGGCGGATACACCGGTTTATTAAGGTCTCGGCTGCACTACCGTGAAAAATTTTACTGAATCCGCTACGGTCATGAGTGCCGATTATTACCAGATCCATTTCTGTTTCCTGGTTGAAAGAGCGTACACCCTGCGGTACTTTGTAATCGTGTTTCAGATGCAGCTCGTAGTTTTGCAGTTGCATGGCCTGGGCAAATTGCTGCATGTTAGTTTTCAATTCTGTTTCCTGTTTATCATTGCTTTCTGTCATTATCTGAAGCATATGAATTTTGGCACCAAACAGCTTTTGCAGGTTTAATACGGTATTAGTTGCAGGGTTCTGTTGCTGCTTTTCGGTGAAATCGGCCACCCACAAAATATGTTGAATAGGCGATACGGAAGCAAATTCGTGAATAGAAATTACCGGAATCTGCGTGTGACGCACCAGCTGTTGGGCTTCAGATCCGGAAATTTTTTCAAGTAGTCCGGTTGCACCTTTTGTACCCATCACGATTAAATCTATCTGATTGTTTTTAGCATAGTTGGCCAGTTCCGTAGTCAGGCCGCCGTATAAGATTTGACTGGAAAACGAAAAATCAACGTGTTGTTTTAAGTTATTGAATTTTTCAGCCATTTCTTTTTCCCGGTTCTGAAGGGCTTGGTGGTCAATGGTTTCAGACGCACGATTACTGCCAGCCCAGTCAGCCTGGTTTACTTGAATAACGTGTACCAAGTGAGTTTCTACTGTTGCTTTATCCAGTATATACGACAGAAAATCAATTGCTTTGGCTGAAACCGGCGTAAAATCTACCGGGATCATTACTTTAAATTTCATAAACGTAGCTTTTAGTTACTTTTACTTTTTATGTTGAAAGACTTCGATCTTTTGCTTTCAGTTCGATACAAAGGTGAGCAACTAATAAGGGGCAGTCAGTGACATTGGTTACATAGCCCGGTTTAGGAAGGAAACTTTATCTCCAAGGGATTTTATATCCCTGAACACCTGCCTAAGCTTTGCGTTGAAAGCTTCATGAGCAGTCCGTTTATAAAAGAACTTTTTGTGGAGCATCACCGCATCAGGCATCAGGTGCCAGCTACAGCTATTTGTCAATTAGTAGAAGGGGTGTTGGGCTTATTTTTTCCGGTTTTGGCAGATCAGCGCTTCGAGTCTGAAAAAGAGCTGGAAGCTTACAAAAATGCGCTTCAATCGGAAATGGTGCGTGTTCTTACCGGTATGGAGCCAACTTTACCTATTCCTGCAGAAGAAGTAGTACAAAAGCTTTCCGAAGAATTACCTGGTATTTATAAATTATTGCTCGAAGATGCAGAAGCCATTGCGGCGGGCGACCCGGCTGCTCAAAATGTAGAAGAAGTGATCCGTACGTATCCTGGCTTTAGGGCGGTAGCTATTTACCGGGTTGCACATACCTTGCACAAGTTAAAAGTACCCTTACTGCCTCGTATTTTATCGGCTTATGCCCAGGCGCGTACCGGTATCGATATTCATCCGGGGGCGCAGATAGGTTCTCATTTCTGCATCGATCACGGAACCGGTGTGGTGATTGGAGAAACCTGCGTGATAGGAGATTATGTGAAAATTTATCAGGGCGTTACCCTGGGAGCTTTAAACGTGAATAAAACCTTGGCCAATAAAAAGCGGCACCCTACCATTGAGCATCACGTGGTAATTTATGCCGGAGCTACCATTTTGGGCGGCCAGACTGTAATAGGGGCGTATAGCGTAATAGGCGGGAATGTGTGGTTAACCGAAAGCGTGCCCCCGTATTCCCGGGTTTACCATAAACCTGAGGTAATTGTGCGTAAGCCTTCATTCCCGACCGATAGCTTTGATTTTGTAATATTAAACTGAAAATATGAAAGCAGAAAATATTTTACACACCATTGGCCAAACGCCGCACGTAAAGTTAAACCGCCTGTTTAAAGATCAGGCCGAAGTATGGGTAAAACTGGAGCGCAGCAACCCTGGTGGCAGCATTAAAGACCGCATTGCCCTGGCAATGGTAGAAGATGCCGAAAAGAAAGGCATTTTAAAACCTGGTAGTATCATCATTGAACCTACTTCGGGCAATACCGGGGTTGGTATGGCTATGGTGGCAGCGGTAAAGGGCTACGAACTTATTGTAGTAATGCCTGAATCTATGTCTGTAGAAAGAAGGAAGCTGATGCAGGCTTACGGGGCAAAACTGGAGCTTACAGCCCGGGAAAAAGGTATGAAAGGTGCTATTGAAAAAGCTCGGGAATTACTTGCCCAGAACAGTAATGCCTGGATACCGATGCAGTTCGACAACGAAGCCAATACCAGAATTCACGAACAAACTACGGCGCAGGAAATTTTATCCGATTTTCCGGATGGCTTTGATTATTTGATTACTGGGGTGGGTACCGGTGGCCACATTACCGGGGTAGCTAAAGTGCTGAAACAGAAATTCCCGAACCTGAAAGTATTTGCCGTAGAACCAACTGCCTCAGCTGTTTTAAGCGGAGGACAACCAGGACCGCATCCTTTGCAGGGTATTGGGGCTGGCTTTATTCCTTCCATTATGGATATTTCACTTTTAGACGGGGTAATTCAGGTTGAACAACCGGAGGCCTATGAATTTGCCCGGCGGGCTGCCCGGGAAGAAGGTTTGTTTATCGGTATTTCTTCGGGGGCATCGCTAGCCGCAGTTGCTAAAAAGCTGACGGAAATACCTGCGGGATCTAAAATCCTGACTTTCTGCTATGATACAGGGGAACGCTACCTTTCAGTGGAAGGGTTGTTTGTTAATAGTTGAGGATAAAAGGTTAAAGAGAATTTATGTGGTATTTACTTCAATTAAAGCCTAAGAACAATATTGTCTATCATTCTTAATATTCCAGTTTCGTATTCAGATATCTTATGAATGGTTTCCGCCGGAAGTAAGGATTCTAAAAGCCGATTTTCAATATCAGTAATATTTAAAACATCATATTGATCCAACGGTTCAGTAAGGTTATTCAGGAAGTTACACAAATCATTTTTGTAAGCATCCAAAGACCAGGATGGGAATTTCCACGTTCGCTGGTTAACTATTTTAGCTGTAAGAATGCCGTTTGCCACCAGTTGCCGGATCTTATCCGGGGAAATTTCTAAAATCTGCGCAGCTTCTTTCGTTGAATAAAACTCCTTTGTATTTAACGTAAGAAGTGGATTTGCTTCATGGAGCCGAAGTTCTAGCTTCAAATCGTCGCACAAGGTTTTCAATTTATTAACCGAATTATTTAAAAGTTCAAGCATTTGTTGCTTATCCAGCGCTTTGGCAATTCGGTAATTCAAGAAAGTTAACCCGTCTTTTTTGTTAAGGCTTTTGTGTTCGAAAATCTCCTTATAAAGCTCCTTTTTTCAATAACTAAAGGTAATTAATAATCATAATTCAGAAACCTCCTGTATATCATCCTCCGGGCTTAGCAGGATATATTTGTCGAACTCTTTTTCCGATGTGTGTCCGGTAAATTGCATGATTTTCCTTTTTAGGATACCTGCCTTCATTATAAAGAATGCTGGCAAGCTCAGTCTGCCGCTGTGGGAACCAGCTAATAAATAGTATTTGATTTCTTCATACTGTTCGAATTTAGATCTAACTTCTTTTACCCATACTTTTTCAACCCGATTGAGGAAATCATGGTAGAATTACTTTAAAAATACCTTTATGCATTTATTGTATTTCTGATCACTCATACCTAGGGTATAATCGTGCTTCTCCAATAAATCTTTGATTGTCTGATTAGAATTGAATAAAAATTCATTCTTGGTTTTCTGAGCTCTTTGCTTACCCATCTCCAAATGGTGCGGTTTTATCAATTCTAAGTCGGATATTCTATTGGCTGTTAACGTGCTGATCAAAAAGTAATTTTTTGCCCTAATCAGAACTTCTTTGTAAACAGATCTTTCTACTTCTTGTCCGGCAGAATATTCTAAATATGTATCATCATGTAGTTCAGCATCGAACCCAGGGGAAGAAAACAATTTTACGTCTTCTCTTTTTTTAGGCAAACTATTGGTTCATAAACTCTGATATTTGAAGTTCTTTCTTTACATTCTTCAAATGAAGTTTAAGAGTTTCAAAATTCAGGTTAACGCCTTTTTTGGTAATTGCCGATTTGAAAAAGGACATTAATGCATCTAATCTTTTCAATATAGTAATATTGTTCATGTCGATGCGATCATCAAAAATAACCTTTCCGGCAAGACTATGATTTGGGGTGCCTGGCTGTTTTTGATTTTAGGCTTATCGAAAAGAAAATAGTTGATCAGGTCCTTAAAGAAAACTTCATTGACATCGTCAAAAGAGTAGTCGATGTTCTTATAAAGACTGAATTGCTCATATCTAGATTTAACGGCGTTTACAATACTTTTTTATTCCTTTCCTTTTGTTCGTAAATTTTGTGATAATCGTCTAAGTAGCTTTTGATGGTGGCATAGTTTACCTTGTTAACTTCTTTATAAGTAGTTAAGAGTTTTTCAACCTGTTCCGGGGTTGGTTTATCATCATGCTTATAAATGTAACCTTCAATAATGGCTTCAATTCTTAATTGTTTATCATCCGATTTGGTTTTATCAACTTGAAAATCAGCAGGAGCAATGGCGTTATTTTTTCTGTAGATCTTATCTTCATTAAAAATCCCGGCATCTTTTACATAAATATTTGTCTTGAACCGTTTTATCTTTCCAACTTTGGTGTAGAGAATTTTAATATGTTTTTTTTTCTCTTTCCCGGACTGCTACCAAAGAGGTATATTTGTTTAATCTGGCCATTTTTTGTCGTCAAATAATAGTCAGGTAGTCAAAAAAGCAAGTGTGAAGTTATTGCTTAAACGCAGAACCTCTCTGCAAACAGAAACCCGAAGTAGAAATGCTTCGGGGTTTTTTGTTTTAATTCGGATATATTTCGCCTGCTTCAATTTCTTACAGGCACAGATAGGTAATTTGCCCGAAACCGCATTTATTTGTGCATGCCGAAAATAAGCTTCACACGCCTGATCAGAGTTCTTAAATTAGTGGGGCACGGGTGTTTCATCCTGTTTCTGATCGCTTTCCCGCTTTACGTTTTCTATGCCACGGGAGGTCCTAAAGAACCGCCGCACCCGCTTACTTTGCCTTTTATCTGGTGGTTCAGCTTGTCTTATATTATGCTCTTTTACGGCAATACGTATTATATCATTCCCAGAGTATTGCTCCGGAAAAGATACTTTTTGTTTCTGCTTATTGTGTTGGGTTTATTCCTGGTCTTTTATTTCGGCCGGCCGTTCCAGTTTCTCTTCGACACCATTCTTTTTTACAGGCAAGGGAGGGAAATACCTCCGTATCAGCCCTTTTCCTTCGATTTTCTTTCTCTGGTATTATTTGGGTTAATTATTACGCTGGGGCTCTGTATTCAAATCATTAAGCAGTGGCAACGAACCGAAAGACGCGCTTTGCAGGCCGAAACCGACAAAGCGAATGCTGAACTTTCGTTCCTGAAAGCGCAGATCAACCCTCACTTCCTGTTCAATACCCTCAACACCATTTACTCCCTCATTCTTACCCGCAATGATCTGGCCGCTGATTCGGTGTTGAAACTTTCCAGCATTATGCGCTATGTAACCGGCGATGCCACTGCCGATTTTGTTTCGCTGGAAAAAGAGATCGCCTCGCTTACCGATTATATTGAATTGCAGAAATTGCAGCACAACAAAAAAGTATTACTCGATTTTACGGTTACCGGCACGCTGGAAAACAAGCAAATTGCGCCACTGCTGCTACTTACTTATATTGAGAATGCATTTAAATACGGGATCAGCAGCCACGAAGAAGCACCTATCACCATCAGGCTGGAAATTGCAGAAGATCGCATCGATTTTTTCTGCCAGAACCGCATATTCGAAACGCCCCGAGTAACCGAACGCACCGGCATTGGTTTATTAAATACCCGTAAGCGCCTGGAATTTCTTTATCCGGGAAAACACGAACTCCTTATAACCAGCAACACAGAATTTTATACTGTTTCCTTAACCCTGAAGCTGGTTAATTGACTTTTTAGCCCCAAAAGCATACCGTTTTTATTATGATACTGAAAAGTGTAGCCATCGATGACTCGCCCTATGCGCTTGATATTATTAAACTTTATGCCGAAAAGATACCGGAGCTAAAACTGGTGCAAACATTCGACGATGCAATTGCCGGAGCCGAATTTCTGAAGGAGCACCCCGTAGATATTTTATTCCTGGACATAAACATGCCCGATATTTCTGGTTTGCAACTGGTTCGGGCATTAAAGGTGAAACCGCTAGTAATTTTTACTACCGCATATAAAGATTATGCTTTTGAAGGATTTGAACTTGAGGCTTTAGATTATCTGCTCAAACCCATAGCATTTGAGCGTTTTGCCAAAGCCGTGCAGAAAGCTGTAGATCTGTATGCCCGCCGCCAACCTGTAAAACCCGAAGATGATCATTATTTTTTTGTGTATTCGGAATACCAGGCCATAAAAATAAACGCGGCAGAAATAGAATACATTGAAAGTCTGAAAAACTACCTCAAAATTCACCTGGTGGATAACAGCACCGTGCTTACAGTTATGTCGCTTAAAAAGATCGTGGAAAAACTGCCGGAAGGAAAATTTCTGCGCATTCACCGTAGTTATGTAGTGCCTCTGGCCAAAGTTAAATCTGTACTCAACCGGAAAGTAATGCTTACCACCGGGAAAGTTTTTCCGGTTGGAGACAGCTATTTCCAGCAGGTGCAGGATTGGAAAAAGTCCTGATGGTATTTTGCTTTTCTGTTTTATTCCACTGAAGTTTCTAATAATCTTCCATTAATTTGAATGCTGGTCCAAACTAGTAGTACGTTCCTTCCTATTGCTCAAAAAAACAGAATATGAGCTAGATGTTTGCACCAGTAATTAATAAGATTTATACTTTTCAGAAATTTATCCCAAGGCTTCTCTAAAGCACTTTTTCAGCAACTTGCTTCATTTTTTTCAGAAGTGATCTGGTTGCATTTTCGTTTTTAAAGGTCATTTTTCTAGGGTCAGCGTTCGCATTTTAATATTAAAACAGTTTGTAAATGCTTGAAAAACTGCTTGTTCCAGGTGAATACTGTTTATCCTTACATTTTGCCTCTTTGTCCTGACCTGGTTGAAATGGAATTTCCTGTTGTATTAATTTAAAGAAGGTAAAGGCAAAATCCGATTGCATTTATCTGCATGATCTATTTTCTCTCACAAATAGGTTTGGTTTTTTCTGCCGCCCGGCACTTTTTCCGGGCGGACAGATACCATTTTTATTGCCCGGGAGACGCAACTCGAATTTATTCCATTTCATCATTCTTATAAAATCATTATCAATGAAAAAACACATATTATTTTACCTTGTGTTTGTAATGCTGGCCATGAATGCCCGTGCGCAGCAGCATACAAACGTAACGATCGGGACTGGTGTAACTGCGGCTAGAACTACCGGGCCGATAGTGATAGACCCTTCCATCGTGAACGGCAACTTTTCCAAGCACATCGCGCTTTACCTGGCTTCAGAGATCAATGCCACGCCATTTACTGCCCGAGCACTAACTAAAATAGCCTGGTACAAAGAAGATACTGTTCGCCATAATACTACCGGCGGCTACCTGAACATTTACCTGAAACCAACAGCTGCAACGGTTTTGCCTAGTGGTCCTTTCGGTGTAAACTGGGCCAGTGAGTTAACAGGTGCCATACAGGTGTTTACGGTAAACATGCCGAGTATCAGCAGCGGCGCCGGCTGGAAAGAGTTTACGTTGCCTACACCTTATATCTGGGATGGAAACAGTAACCTGGAAGTGCTGGTAGATTGGGTCGGCCCCGGGCCAATACCTAATAGCATAAACTGGCGTTATTCTACCGTAACCGGAAACCGGTCGGGTACCGGTACTGGGCCTGCTCCGAATTTGCCGGGAACTTCCAACCTGCCCAATATACAGTTCACGTTTACTGCTTTCAACAACGATGGGGGCATCAGCGCGTTAAATTCACCGGTTTCGTCTGTTGCACCCAATGTAAGCACGTCCGTAACTGCTACGCTGAAGAATTTTGGTGTGAACGCGGTCACTTCTGCTACCATCGGTTGGGCAGTAAACGGCGTATCGCAGCCGGATTATACCTGGAGCGGCAATTTAGGATCCAGCCAAACGGATGGCCCATTGGCATTAGGAAACTTTACTTTTCCGATGGGCGCTTATATCCTTAAAGCGTATCCTAAAACCATAAATGGTGGCGCCGATCCCTTGAAATTTAATGATACCATAACAGCTCAAGTGGTTTCCTGTGCAGCTTTATCTGGAAATTATACGATCAATAAGAATCTGCCAGCCTCGGCTTCAAACTTTCAATCCTTCTCTTCGGCGGTTGCCGTACTGAACACCTGTGGTGTGAGCGGTCCGGTTACTATTACCGTGGCGCCAGGCAGCGGACCTTATAACGAATCGGTGAGTTTAGTGAGCGTGCCGGGAACAAGCGCAAACAATACCGTGACTTTTGAAGGCAATGGCAATACCATTTCATCGGCCAATACTGCAGTAATTTTATATGACCGCACGCACCACGTAAAATTCAATAACCTGGTGATCGAACAAACGAGTACGGCTACGTTGTGCTATGGAGTGCAACTGATGGGGCCTTCTGATTTTGTCACGATCTCGAACTGCACTATTAATATGCCGATGACAACCGGCCAAAATGTAATTGGTATTGCGCTTACCGGCGGTTTAAATGCCAATACAGCCGGTAATTATTCCAATAATTCACTTTTCCAGAATAACATTATTAACGGTGGTTACTATGGCATGCGGTTGTCAGGTTTGGCGGTTGCCGGTTCAAAACCTGTTGGGGTTTCAAGTAACCGCATTATCGGTAACCAGTTCAAAGATTTTTACTCCTATGGCATTTACATGAACCAGGCCGATAGTGTAAGAATTGAAAGCAATACGTTTACGCGCCCGGACAGAATGGCTTTGTCAAATTTCTTCGGGATATATATTAGTACCGGTAGTATGAATACTATGGTCACTAAAAACCGTTTCCACAATACGCACGGAGCTGTGGCCTCGCCAACCAACCAGGTAATTCCAATTACCATTGAAGCAGCCGCGCCTGTAGGTTCAGAAAATATTATTAGTAATAACCTCTTTTATAACTTCAACAACACGGGTGGTATTACCGGTATCAGTATGTTCAGTTCTACATCTGGTGCCTATATTTACCACAATACCTTTTCCATCGAGAACCCTAATCGTCCGGCCAGTAATTCCAGCAATATCCGGGTTATCAGTATTTCGGGAAGCCCTGCCAATGTTCGTGTGGTGAATAATATTATTTCGATGAACATGCCGGGAACCGGCGCCAAACATGCCATTTATCTCACTGCTGCTCCGGCCGCAACTTTCGAGACTAACAACAATGTGCTATATCTTGCTTCCGGCCAGACCAATGCCTTTACGGGCTATTTAACCAGCAACCGTACAACTTTAGCCGACTGGCGAGCTGCCAACACTACTGCAGCTTTCGATATGAACAGCGTGGATGCCAACCCTGCATTTGTAAGCCTGGCAACCGGCGATCTGAAACCAACTTCGCCGGATGTGAACAATATTGGTCAGCCGCTGGCGAGTATAACCGGCGATATTCTGGGTAATGTCCGAAATGCTGCCACACCAGACCCTGGCGCCTATGAATTCAGTCTGGGGTCGAACGATGCCGGTATTGCCGGAATTGCAACACCAGCTTCTCCTGCCTTGCCGGGCGTAGCCTTACCGGTTCAGGTCAGCCTGAAAAATTTCGGCACTGCAACCCTTACTGCTGCAACCATTGGCTGGAAAGTTAACGGCGTAATGCAGCCGGATTTTGCCTGGACAGGTACATTGGTTCAGAATGCAACCGCTTTGGTTACCATCGGTAATTTTACTTTTCCGGCCGGAACTTATACCGTTTGCGCCTGGACCAAACTGCCAAACAATGCCGCTGATGCAAATACTTTGAACGATTCTACCTGCACCAACATTAATGCTTGCGCACCACTTGCCGGTAACTATACCATCAATAAAAATGTGGCGGCTTCGGCAACCAATTTCCAGAGCTTTACCGATGCGGCCACCAGATTGCATAACTGTGGTATGGCTGGTAGGGTAGTGGTTACAGTTGTGAATGGCTCTGGTCCTTATACCGAGCAGGTAGATTTTCTCAATGTGCCGGGAGCCAGTGCTACGAACAGCATTATTTTCCAGGGGAATGGCAATGCGATAAACGCTATGCCTACAGCACAAAAAACTGCCGTGATAAAATTCGACAACGCGGATTTTATCAGACTACATAACCTGAACATTACGCTTAACGGCACTGCCAATGTAAGCAACCCGACTTTCACAGCTATTCAGTTTGTAAACCACTCCGACAGCGATACAATCTCGGATTGTACGATCACGATGCCACATGTTACTGCTTATAATATGAATATTATGGGTATTCTGGCAGGAACGGATATTGGTATGGCCGGTAATAATACCAGTAATTCGGTTTTCATGAACAATACTATTTCCGGTGGTTTATATGGCATCCAGCTGAACGGAGATGCAAATGGCCTGAGCGCCCTGAATAACCGCGTAATTGGCAATACCATTCTGGATGTAGCAAATCATGGCATTAACCTGCAGAACGCCGACGGCAGCCTGGTAGAAGCGAATGTTGTTTCCCGCCCTACGCTTTTTGCTCCGCTAACTATTTATGCGATCAGTTTAGGCGGCTCCAGCAAGAATACAGTTATCAGCAAAAACAAGATCAGCAACCTGTTCGGAAGCATGACCAACTCACTGGGAAATTCTTACGGTATTCATATTACTGGTGCAGGTGCGCCGGCTGGTTCTGAAAACCTGGTTGTGAATAATTTGTTTAACGATACCAATACCCCGCAGTATGCTTATGGCATTTACAATAACGGCAGCAGCGGAGTTTATTTCTACCACAATACCATTACAGCTGCCTCTGGCGGCGGTTTCTATGGTTTCTATCAGACCAATGCGCTTGTTTTTACTAATGTGAAATTTGTGAATAATCTTGTATCTGTTCCGGTCGGGATTGGTTCGGGAAATAAATATGCAGTTTACCTGATGGATGGAAATCTGGAGCTTAATAACAATGTGTATTTTGTAGGCTCAAATGTTACAAACCGCAATATCGGGTTCTATGGCGGCGTAAATTATGCTACGCTGGCAACCTGGCAAACGGCTTTCAACAATGCTTTCGATCAGCAAAGCGTAGAAGCTAATCCGTTGTTCCGCACTGTTGGCAATGGAAACCTGGTGCCTTCCAGCCCGCAGGTTAATAATGTTGGTAAACCGCTTCCGGCTGTTACTGCCGATATGCTGGGAAATACCCGCAGTGCAACTACTCCGGACCCGGGTGCTTATGAATTTACGCCAAGCACCGCCGATGCTGCTGTTTTAGCGATCAGTTCTCCGGGAAGCGGATGCGGTCTGACCAATCAGGAAACGGTATCCATTACGTTGCAAAATCTGGCCAGCGTAACGGCAACTTCCATTCCGGTAAGTTACCGGGTAGATGGCGGCACACTGGTTACGGAAACATTTACTGGCTCGCTTCCTTTTGCTAACACGGCAACTTATTCCTTTACTACCAAAGCGGATCTTTCCAGCCCGGGAGCGCACCGTGTATGGGTTAGCACACAACTGCCAAACGATACTGATCTTTCTAACGATACTTTGTCTGTAGTGGTGAAAAATGCGCCGCAGGTTGCTCTTCCGGTTAATATTAACTTCGAAACGCCAGCCACCGGAATCAATAAAATGGATGTGGTGGTGAAAGCGAATGCAGCGATAACCGAAGATGCTGCAGCCAGCCATGGAACCGGCTCAGCCAAAGGCATGATGATGACGGCAATAGACAGCACCAACTGGAGCGTGCCGGCTGGCGCCATTGATCCATGGACAGTGAACCCTGAAAAACTGGCTGGCGCTTACCTGTGTATTTCAACAGCCAATACCACCGTGAACGATACCCTGCGTTTAAGCTTCGACCTGCTGCAGCTTTATAAAAGCTCTTATGCCAATACGAATTTCCGGATTACAGTTAATGGTGTGCAGGTTGGCCCAACCTATCGTCCGCCGTTTGGTGGAGGAACGCCGGTGTGGCAGAGCATTATGGTAGATCTGAGCACTTATCTGAACCAGCCATATATTCGTTTAGGCCTGGAAAGCAGTGTGAAAGAAGCATACGATAACGGTAACGGAACTGCTAACCTGATCGATAATATTCAGCTTGTGCGCATAGCAGGTCCGGCTACCGGTGTAAAAGATGATGCGCTGCAAAATAAGGTAGTTGTTTACCCGAACCCATCTTCCGGATTGTTTCAGATGAAATTGCCGGAAGGCAAAGCATATACAATAACGGTATCGGATCTGAGTGGAAAAGTGCTCAAAACTCAAACTGCCAGAGCAAGCCAGATGCTTGACATGAACGGTTCGGCTAAAGGTGTTTACCTGCTGAAAATTTCAGGAGCCGAAGGAAGCGCTTATAGAAAATTAGTAATAGAATGATGCATAAAGTAAATTGGGATTTTTTAAAAAGGAGGCTACTGGCCTCCTTTTTTTTTGTTCCGGGCATACCGTTTTTAAAGTTTGCAATCCCTGAAAATACAGATATGTACGGCTTAAATTTTTAAAGGAATTTCTGGCGCATGGAGAATTGGGTTCGTGGATTCCTGCTGGTTGTGAAGCAATTCGGATATAAAGATTGCTATAAAAAGTAGTATGGGTAAAATAGCAAGGAGGTGTGCCGCTATACTTGGCAATTCCAAATCTATCGAATAGTCTAGTTCAGTATTAAGTATTATAGAATTTATATAATTTAAATTGTAATATATTTATCTGCAAAAATGTTTTGTATCCAACATTTTTGCAGATAAATGGTTATTTAATCAGTTAAATATTTTGTTATCGGACTATTCCATGTAAATGGAGAGCTCCTCTTTTATATTAATTACAGTAAATCTTCATTACTTTTTTTGCTCTAAAACCGGCCTAGGCCTTATGGTGCCGGAGTGGCCCTGCTATGACAACAGGATACAAGAATTTGGAATCCTACTGGTGCAATTCTGAAGTGAAAGTTAAATTTTATCCTTTAATTTTTCTATTATGGTTGGTTGTTTCTTTAGCAGGCTGGGGAAAGGAATGCTTTCTCTGATTATCCTTTTACACGCTTCACTTTGTTTTGGGTATTTCCCGCCCGGAGAGCATTTTAAAACCCATAATTCAAAATTTCTTTCATTTGCTGTGAAAGAAAGGAAAATGCTTAATGCAACATACCCAATTGCAATCAACGAAGTGATGTCTTCTAACACCAGTACCATTACGGATGAAGATGGAGCTTACTCAGACTGGATCGAACTGGTGAATTATGGAACAACCCCGATTGATCTGCAGGGTTTCGGCTTAACTGATTTAAGTAGCACACCATTTAAATGGGTATTTCCGGCTAAGGTAATGGCTCCCGGTGAGTTTCTGCTTGTTTGGGCGTCAAGTAAAGATAGAACAGATCCTTCACTTCCATTGCATACCAACTTTGCCATTAGCGCGGGAGGGGAGGATATCGTAATTACGGCACCAGATGGAACACTTGTGGATCAAATGCCTTCATTTGCTATGACGGCCAATTTATCAAGAGGCCGTCTGCCAGATGGAACAGGTGCATTCCAGAGTTTCAGCATCGCAAGCCCTGGAACGTCCAATCAGGGGGGCGTGTCTAATCAAACGCTTGCTAATCCTGTTTTCTCAACGGCGCCAGGAATTTATCCTACCAACCTAACGCTGAGCATAACGCATCCTGCTGTCTCTGGCGTTACGATCCGATACACCCTGGATGGCTCCGAACCTACTGCCACGTCCCCGGTCTACCAGCAACCTTTACAGATCGTGGACAGGTCGGGCGAACCCAATGCTCATTCTATGATTCCTACCAATTTTATTAGTAGTGGCTCAAGGGCTTGGGTAGCACCATCAGCAGTGATCAGAAAAGGTACCATTATCCGGGCAAAAGCCTTTACTTCAAATAATCTGGTATCAGAAGTAATAACAGGTACTTATATTGTGCTTCCGGGCAGGCAATATACGCTACCGGTAATCTCTGTTGTTTCTCCTCATGACAGTCTTTTTAGTAACGCTAAAGGGATTTATGTACCTGGTGTTAATTATGTAAGTGGAGACGACGCCTCCGGAAATTATGAGCAGCGGGGTGATGCCTGGGAAAGACCAGGTTCAATTGAATTTTTCGGGCCTGGTTTAAATTTTCAGCAAAATATCGGACTCCGGATCAATGGAGATTTCTCACGCCGTTTCCCGCAAAAATCTTTAAGAATAGTGGCAAACGGTAAATACGGCAAAGGCACACTCGACTACCCGGTTTTTCCTAATTATCCTTATTCCAGTTTTAAAAGATGGGTATTAAGGAACTCTGGTAATGACTGGGGCCATACGATGTTCAAAGATGCGGTTACCCATTTGCTGGCAAAGCATATTCTTCCTGTACAGGCTTACAGACCTACTGTTGTATTTCTTAATGGTGAATATTGGGGAATTCACAATATCAGAGAACGATCTGATAAGCATTACCTGGCAACGCATTTTGGTGTAGATCCGGATAACATAGACTATCTTTCCCGGGATAGAGAAATTGAAGAAGGTGATGCTGTCCATTACAATGAAATGCTCAACTATATCCGAAATACAAACCTGAGTGTCAGTAGTAATTTTGAAGGTCTTAAGACCCGGATGGATGTAGATGATTTTACAAATTACTTTAGTGTAGAAATTTATACCGGAAACGATGATTGGCCACAAAGTAATATTGACTATTGGAGAGCCCGGGTACCGTTTAACCCCAATGCCCCCAAAGGGCAGGATGGGCGTTGGAGATGGATATTTGCTGATACAGACGAGGGATTTGGTGATCCGGCATTTAATTCCATTGCATGGATTACCGCTGTTCAGCACCCTGACGGCGGAGAGGAATGGCCCAATTTTATTTTGCGCAACCTGCTAACGAACCAGCAATTTAAATACGACTTTATAAACCGTATTGCCGACCATTTAAATACTGCTTTCATTCCTTCAAGGGTTATTCAGGTAATTGATAGTATTGCGCCCTTGTTACAGCCTGAAATGCCTGAGCATATCCAAAGATGGTCAAAACCTTCTTCAGTTAGTAACTGGAGTCAGGAGGTGCAGGATCTGAGAAATTTTGCAACAGCAAGGCCCGGCTATGTAAGGCAGCATTTAGTGCAGGAATTTAACCTGGCCAGCCAGGCAGTAATTAACCTGAATGTTAGTGACAAAGTGCATGGAAGTATAAAAATTAACACACTGGTTATTAACAGTAATACCGTGGGTATAAATGTATCGCAGCCTTATCCGTGGCAGGGTGTTTATTTTCAGGGCGTACCTGTAACACTTAAGGCGCTGGCCAACCAAGGGTATAGGTTTGATCACTGGACGGTAGGCTCTCAGGTGTTGCAGGATGAAGAAATTGTAGTGAATCCGACTAATAATCTGGCTGTTACCGCTTTCTTTGTGCCGTCTTCCAGTACAGCACCAACATTACTTTTACCCGTTAATAATGCAACAGGTGTGGCTGTTCAACCTACTCTAAGCTGGAATTCCTTCTCGGGCGCTTTAAGCTACAGATTGCAGGTGTCTCTTAATGCAGGTTTTTCAACTACTGTACTGGACCAGGCTAATATAAGCGCTACTTCTGCAACGGTACCCGGGCTTGCAAACAACACGGTTTACTACTGGAGAGTGTTGGCAACCTTGAGCACCGGAGTCAGCGATTGGTCCGAGACCCGAAGTTTCACTACTATTTCCCAGGCCCCTGCGCAATTCAGCCTGAACGTTACTGCAAACGGTAGTGGTTCAGTGGCAAAAACTCCGGACCAGGCTACTTATGCTGCAAATTCTACGGTTCAACTAGCTGCAACTCCTGCCACCGGGTTCCAATTTAGCGGCTGGAGCGGCGATGCCTCGGGTAGCACCAACCCGCTCACAGTAACCATGAGCAGTAATAAAAACATTACAGCAACTTTTACAGCCATTCCAACCACAGGTGTTACTGGTTTTGAACTCATCAATGCATCCAGTGACCAGCCGATACAATCCCTGGTTTCCGGTGCTGTACTGAACCTGGCTACTTTGCCAACCCGCAAGCTGAACATCCGGGCGTTAACCAATCCTACTACGGTTGGCAGCGTTGGGTTCAACTTAAGCGGCCAGCAAACAAAAACCAGATCCGATGACAGTGGCCCGATCTATTCCCTGCAAGGAGATAAAAATGGAAATTATTCTAACTGGACGCCACCGGGAGGTAACTATACACTAACGGCCAGAACTTATACTGGCTCAAATGGCAGCGGTACTGCAAGTGCACCAACTACCATCACTTTTTCCGTTATAGATCAGGTTAATCCGCCAGTAACGTATACCCTGAATACAACGACTTCAGCAGGTGGTTCGGTCAGCAGGAATCCAAACCAGGCTACTTATAACAGCGGCTCTACAGTTACACTTACAGCCACGCCTTTAGCAGGCTACCAGTTTTCAGGTTGGAGCGGCGATGCGTCTGGAGCCACCAATCCGCTAACTGTAACGATGAATAGTAATAAGAACATTACGGCTACTTTCATCCAGGTTACCACGCAATACAGCCTGAGCGTTATTATAAACGGTAGCGGTTCAGTGGCAAAAAGTCCGGACCAGGTTACTTATCTGAGTGGAACATCTGTGCAGCTTACTGCTATGCCTTCGGCAGGATTTCAGTTCAGTGGCTGGAGTGGCAATGCCTCGGGCAGTACCAACCCACTTACTGTAACCATGAACAGTAACATGAACATTACAGCAAGTTTTACGGCTACTCCTACCACAGGCGTTACTGGTTTTAATCTAATCAATGCGAGTGCTGATAATGTGATCCGGCCATTGGTTACAGGCGACATAATTAATCTGGCTACTTTGCCTACCCGGAAGCTCAATATTCAGGCTTTAACCAATCCGAATATTGTGGGAAGTGTTGCCTTTAATCTTAGTGGCCAGCAAACAAAAGTGAGATCCGATGAAAGTGGTCCGACTTATTCTTTATTTGGTGACAGCAATGGTGATTACAGCTCCTGGACCCCGACAGTAGGAAGCTATACTTTAACAGCCAGAACGTATACTGGGGCAAATGGTAGCGGTACTCCAAGCGCAGTTACTAGTATCGGCTTTAGCGTAATAGATCAGGCTAATACCCGCCTAGCCACCACCAGTTCAGTTCCTGAAACGGTAGGAAATCAACATGTAAAAGTGTCTCCAAATCCATTTAAAGATGGCCTGACCATTGAATTACCCGCTGGCATAGAAGCTGAAAAAGCAACTGTTACGCTAAGCAACTTAGTAGGCAAAACGGTATACCAGAAAGAGTTAAAAGTAGATGGCGGCCTGCAAACAATTGAGCTGTATGATCTGCCTGATTTATCTAAAGGTATGTATACGCTAAAACTGCGGCTTAATGAAAGCCCAGTTATTCTTAAAGTTGTAAAGCAGTAATGAAACCCGGTTTAGTGTTGATTTAAGTTACTGCCGTTTATTGAGTTTAAGTAAATAGAAAAGGCCTTCAGAATCAACTGAAGGCCTCTTGGTAGACAGAAGGCGTGAAATGTAAATAACTTTGGTTCGCGCCTTTATTTACACCTGATAGCTCCCTTTTATCTTAGCATTCTAATATTTATACAGCCTTTAAGATAATGATATTAACGACAAAGCATCTTTGGCGCCGTTACATTTCTAACCTTTAGGAAACTCAACTTAAAATATTAAAAAAAACGCTATGGTTTTTAACCAAAAAACTCCTGTTGGGCTAACCAACAGGAGTTTTTTTTTGCTGATCATGCAGTTTTTACCAGATCAAATTTTCTTAATAAGCTATGTTGATTTTGACTATCTGCTGTTCGTGGATACAAGCGTGTTGTTAAAGCATACAAGATAGGTGATGATCAGGCAATAAAATAAATTCCAATTATTATGTCTGGTAAAGTCTCTGTAAAGAATTTATACAGAAGGGTTTATAAGGCATGTCTCTGTTTATCATCACTTCTTAAATTATTTAAATGAAAAAATTTGTACTTATTGCTTTGGGGCTACTATCAGGCTACGGAGCAAGAGCTCAGTCTGCCAACGATGCGGGGGTAAATGCCATAAATTCCCCGATGTCGTCTGTAACGGCCAACTCAAGCCAGCCGGTATCGGTAACGGTAAAGAATTTCGGTACCGGGCCACTTACTTCCGCTACTTTAGGTTTTAGCGTAAACGGGGTAGTTCAGCCAACCTTTGCCTGGTCAGGCAATCTGGCTACTAATGGCGTAACAGCAGCGGTTGCCATTGGCAATTTTACTTTTCCGGCAGGCGCACATGTACTAAAAGCCTGGAGCAAATTACCGAACGGCGTAACCGACGGTAACGCGGCTAATGACACAACCACGATCAGTGTTTTTTCCTGCACAACCCTGAGCGGAAATTACACGATCAATAAAAATGCGGCGGCTTCTGCTACCAATTTTACTTCCGTAATTGCAGCAGTCCAGGCTTTAGCAACTTGCGGGGTTAGCGGGCCGGTTACTTTTACGGTTGCCCCGAATTCAGGTCCTTATGCTGGCGTAGTTACTTTGCCTGTAATTTCCGGAACCAGTGCAACCAATAAGATCACTTTTGAAGGAAACGGCAATATCATTTCCGGCTCGGGCACCCAGGGATTGCTAACTTTCAATGGCGCTGATCATGTGAAGGTAAATAATTTCAGATTAGATGTTGATCAGGCTTCAACCGGTCATGGCGTTTTCTTTACCAATGCATCGGATAACGATATTGTTTCGAATTGTACCGTAAACCTGTCAGTAGCTTCTACTGCCCTGGAACAAAGCGGCATAAGGGCCGGAGCTTCCGGAGGAAACAATGCTAACAATTTACTGCTTCAGAACAACATTGTAAATGGCGGAACTTATGGTATTATTTTATTTGGAAACGCCTCAACTACGGGAAACCAGATTGTTGGCAATATTGTGCGTGACCCTCGCGCTTATGGTATTGTTGTTTCCAGCGGCGGCTCGGGTACGCTTATAGAAGGAAATGACATTAGCCGTCCGACCCGGATTAATACCCAGAGTTTATACGGTATCAGCCTTACAGGTACTACCATTAATACCATCGTAAACAAGAACCGCATCCACAATACCCACGATATGGCTTCTTCTACTTTAACGATTGTACGTGGTATTCATACTTCTTCATCGGCTCCGGCTGGCAGCGAAAATATTATCAAAAACAACCTGATCTACAACATAAACAATAACGGCGGGCCATTAGATGCTTTATTGAACGAAGGAGGAAGCGGTACTTTTTACTATCACAATACTGTTTCTGCCGATAACCCGAATATTATTTACACAATAGTGCGCGGCCTTAATATTACCCAGGCAGCAAGTAATTTAAAATTTAACAATAATATTGTTTCACTTACAGCGTCTTCCGGTGGTTCATTTGCAATTTACTTAGGAAGTAGCGGTATTTCTCTGGCAAGTAACTACAACAACATGGTAGTTGGGGGTTCGGGTCATATTGGTTATTCTTCGTCGGTAAATTTTACTACGCTTACAGACTGGAAAGTTTCAAGCGGCGGTATTTACGACCAGAATTCGCTTTCAGTAGATCCATTATTCGTTAGCCCAACTTATCTGCAACCGTTGGCGCCTGCATTAAACAATTCCGGGCAGCCATTACCAGCCGTAACTGATGCTATTAATGGCATAACGCGTAGCACAACTACTCCAGATATGGGGGCTTATGAATTTACCCCAGTGGTGAATGATGCAGGCGTTACCGCTATTACATCGCCAACTTCCCCGTTAACGCCAGGTGTATCGCAATCGGTACAGGTTACATTGAAGAACTTTGGTACCGCAACCCTTACCTC
Organism: Adhaeribacter terreus; assembly: GCF_042657365.1. Classification (NCBI taxonomy): domain Bacteria; kingdom Pseudomonadati; phylum Bacteroidota; class Cytophagia; order Cytophagales; family Hymenobacteraceae; genus Adhaeribacter; species Adhaeribacter terreus. The sequence continues at coordinate 589,885 of NZ_JBHSKT010000001.1, forward strand.
AGCAACCATTGGCTGGAAGGTTAATAATGTAACGCAAACGCCCTACTCCTGGACCGGTAGCCTGAATAGTCTACAGGCAACCAGCGCACCAGTTTCTATTGGTAATTATACTTTTCCGACCGGAAACGCTACCGTTAAAGTCTGGAGCCAGAACCCAAATGCTGCTGCAGATGGATTAGCCGTGAATGACACCACAATTCTGAATATTGTTTCCTGTGCGCCATTGGCCGGTAACTATACCATTAATAAAAACAACCCGACTGCAGGCGCAAACTTCCAGAGCTTTGCAGAAGTGGTTCAGAAGCTCAATTCCTGCGGCGTTGCTGGCCCGGTAGTTATTACTGTTGCAGCTGGAACTGGTCCATACAACGAGCAGGTGGAGCTAATGAATATTCCTTACACTAGCGCTACCAATACTGTGACTTTTGAAGGTTCCGGCAATACCGTTTCGGTTACACCAGGTTTAAGACCAGGCATTTTTGTGTTGAACGGCGCAAAATTCGTGAAGGTGAACAATTTTGTATTTACACTTCCTACAGGCGTAACTACCGGTTGGGGCGTGCAGTTGCTCAATGCAGCCGATAATAATACGATCTCAAATAACACCATTAATTTGCCTGTGGGAAATTATTCAAGTGTAAGCGGGATTACTGCCGGTGCCGATCTTTTTTCAAAAGGCAATAATACCAGCTTTACAAAGATCCAGAACAATATTATAACCGGGGGTGGTACCGGCATTAAGATATTAGGTGCTGCTGAAGGGATGTACGCAGTAAACAACCAGATAACGGGAAACCAAGTAAAGGATTCTTATTATTACGGAATCAGCATAAACGATGCAAATGGTACTTTGGTAGAAAGCAACGATATCAGCCGCCCAACGCTTACTGTTTCTGGTAATTTTACAGGTATCGAGGTTGTTGCGGTTAGCAAGAATAGCATTGTCAGCAAGAACCGGATACATAATACGCATGATATGGTGGCTCCTCTTGCATCTACAACCAATACGTATGGTATTAGTATCAGTAACGCCGCTACAGCTCCTGGTAATGAGAACATTATCAAGAATAACCTGATTTACAAGATCAATAGTAAGGGAGGGAATTTACTCGCTCTGTATAATACAAATAGTCACGGTACTTATTTCGATAATAATACGGTTGCAACAGACCCGACAGACAGCTATTCGACCATAAATGGTATGTACTTTAACGGGAATATCAACAACGTGAAGTTTAGAAACAATATCATTTCGCTGCCAAGTGCGGTTACTAATTCCAGTTTTGGTATTAACGTAACAGGAAATGCTATTTCTCTGGAAAGCAATAACAACGACTTTCATATGGGAACTGCAGGTTTCGTTGGTTATCTTGTGGGCGTTCCAAAACTTACCTTAGCCGATTGGAAAGCTGTTAATGGAAATGCCTATGATCAGAATTCGGTAACTATTAACCCGCTGTTTACAAACTATGCTTCCGGCGATCTGAAACCAACGGCTCCAACCCTCGATAACCTGGGCCAACCACTTGTAAATGTAACCGACGATTTTATGGGAGTTACCCGGAACATAACTACTCCGGATATGGGCGCTTATGAATTCATAGCAGTTGGCAACGACGTTGGTATTGTTGCAGTTTCAGGACCAGACAGCACCATTTGCGGTTTATCGGTTGCAGAAACCATTTCGGTTACGATCAAAAACTTCGGAGCAACTACCCAGACTTCCATTCCGGTTACTTATTCTGTAAATGGCGTAGCAATTGCTGCTCCTGAAACCTTTACGGGTTCTATTGCTTCCAATGCCACGGCTACTTATACTTTCAATACCAAAGCAAATCTGGCTACTGCGGGTAATTACCAAATAACTGCTACTACCCAGCTTACCGGCGACAACATCGTAAACAACAATCAGAATAACCTGGACATTACCAATTACCTGTTGCCGACTTTACCGGTTAAAATGGATTTTGAAACTGTAAATACGGGCATTTCAAATTTCCGTACCGTAGTAAAACCGAATTCTGCTGTTAAAGTAAATAATGGCGGCAGCAACGGAACCGGTACTAAAGGCATGATCATGGATGGGGTAGATCATGCAGGCTGGGTAACGCCAACCGGTGCAACCAACCCTTGGACGACTAATCCGGATAATTTTGCAGCAGTTTATTTATGTGCTTCTACCGGAACAGGTGCAGCAACCGATTCTTTGATCCTGACATTCGATATGAAGCAGTTGTTTAAAACGGCAATTGAAAACACCAACTTCCGGATTACGGTTAATGGTACCCAGGTAGGCCAAACGTATCAACCGGTTTCCGGCACAAATACCTGGCAGAAAGTAAAAGTAAACCTGAATGCATACATAAATGATCCGACTATCCAGATTGGCTTTGAATCGAGCGTAAAAGAAACGTATGATAACGGCGCCGGAACGGCCAACCTGATCGACAACATCGAGATCAAACGCGTTGCCGGACCAACTGGTGTGAAAGATGCAATGCTTGCGGCTCACCTTAACGTATTCCCGAACCCAAGCAACGGAATTTTCAATATTGAACTTCCTGAAGGCAAAACGTACGAATTTGTAGTAACCGACCTGACCGGTAAAGTGCTGATGAAGCATGCTGCAAAAGGCGGAACGAACCAACTAAACCTGGAAGGAACTGCAAAGGGAATTTACCTGCTGAAAGTTTCCGGTGAAAAAGGCTTCGTTGTAAGAAAGCTGATCGTAGAATAAAAACGCTATCCTTTTGGAGGGAAAAACTCCTGCTGGTTTTCCGGCAGGAGTTTTTTTATTCCCTCCTGTAAAAACGCTACCCTTTTTGCCTTAAAAAGTGCCCGGTAAGAGTTTTCAGGGCACTTTTCTTTTAAGCTCTTGCCTGGTTTAACTGCTGTATTTATGCAACAAAATAACGCTTGCAAAATGCCGGTTTGGGAAGCCGTTTTCTTCATTTAAGGATACAAAACTTTTGTTCAGACATACTTCTGATACGGGCCGATCCATTCAAAATATATTACAATCTATTTATGCATTATTAGGAGAAAACTGCCTATGAGGAACTTAAAAAGAGAAACTTAATTATCCGCCACATTTTAAATTTTCATCATTCAAAAAACTTTTAATGAAAAAAATATTACTAGCATCTTTTGCTGCTGCAGTTTGTCTTCAGGCTGAAGCGCAAAACTTTACCCATGCAACCGTACCCGTTACAGGCTTCTCGGCCGACGTGATATCGGAAGGTACCGGAACGGCAATAAGTTCAGCGCCCGACGAAATAGATGGTGTAGGCTTTAATCTGGTAGCCCAGAGTTATGTAAACCCATCTAACCAGACTCCGGCATCATTTTTACCTACCGGCGGGCTTATTAACAGCGCCGCTACCCCGGGGCTTAGTTTTCAGATGGCGCCTTATAATGCCAATAACTCCCTCAGAATCACGACTACCAATAATACCGATACGTTGGTATTCGTAAATCCGCGTTCAGCAGATAAAATTAACTTGCTGGTTACTTCGGCTTACGGGTGTACTTTCTCTGCCACTATTCATTACACCGATGGCACTACAGAAGCTTTTGCGGGTAACGCAGTACCAAACTGGTTCGATGGTACTGCTCCGATAGCAATTAAAACGATTGGCCGGGTTAGAAGATCAGATAACGTTATTGAAAACCCGGCTAATAACCCACGTTTGTATCAATATATCCTGAACCTGAATGCTGCCAATACAACCAAACTCATTCAGAGTATAAAGTTTACTAAAACCTCTACTGCTGCCAACGAAATTCTGCACGTTTTTGCAGTATCGGCCAGTACCTTGTTGCCGAACGATATTGGAGTAACAGCCATTACTGCACCAACTTCGCCAGTTGCGCCAAATGTAAGCCTGCCGGTAATGGTTACGGTAAAAAACTTCGGCTCAAGTTCGTTAAATGCAGCAACCCTGGGTTTTAGCGTGAATGGCACTACCGTTTTAAATAACTTCCCTTTTACTGCATCGCCGGCTTTGGCTACGAACGCCGTTTCTGCACCAGTTACTATCGGTAATTTTATATTCCCGAATGGTACCCATAAGATCAAAGCCTGGAGTACGCAACCAAACAACCTGGCGGACGGTTTTATTGGGAATGATACCATGCAAGTAACAATTGTTGCCTGCAATGCTTTAAGCGGTAACTATACGATCGATAAAAACAGCCCCGCGTCCGCTACAAATTATACTTCGTTTGCGGCTGCCCGTCAGGAACTTAACAGTTGCGGCGTTAGCGGTCCGGTAACATTTACAGTTGCAGCGAATAGCGGCCCTTACAACGAACAGGTAACCTTAGCAGCCATAAACGGTGCCAGCGCTACCAATACCGTGACTTTTGAAGGCAACGGGAATACCGTTTCGTTTTCTCCAGGCACTACGCATACGGGTATTTTTACCCTCGATGGTGCAGATTATGTAAAGATCAACAACTTTAACATTGCCTTGGCTGCAGGAGCTACTACTGGCACTGGCATTCAGATTAAAAATAATGCTGATCATAATATCATTACCAACAATACGCTAAACCTGCCATTAACATCTACTTCATCGTCTGTAAATGGTATTGTGGCGGGTACAGGTTCTACTGCATCCGGAAATAATGGCAGCAATAACCTGATCCAGAATAACATTATTAATGGTGGTTATTGTGGAATTTGTATTAACGGTACTTCAGGAAATCTGGGAGCCGTTAGCAATCAGGTGAAGAACAACCAGGTAAAAGATGCATACTTTTATGGCATGTACCTGAACAATGTAACGAATAGCGTGGTGGAAGGAAACGATATCAGCCGGGCTGTGCGTGCGAATGGCAGTGCTTTTTATGGTATTTACCTGGTAAACACTTCTATTGGTAACCAGATCAGAAAGAACAAAGTGCATAATACCCACGATGCTGCAACTTCTAAAACTGGTACCGTTTACCTGTATTATTGCACCAGTGCCGGTACGGTTGGTTCAGAAAACATCTACTCGAATAACCTGGGGTATAACCTGAATAATAACGGGGGCACTACGTATGCATTCTATAACAGCGGCGGGAACAATACCTGGTATTACCACAATACAATATCTGCCGACGATCCGGCAATTTCTTATGGAACGCTGCGTGGTATGTGGTTCAATTCTGCCGTTACCAATGTGCGTTTTTTGAACAACAATATTTCCCTGACCAGCAATGCTACCAATAAGTACGCTATTTATCTGGCTGCTTCGGGCATTGCACTCCAGAGTAATGGTAATAACTTGTATATTGGTTCTTCCGGTAAAACAGGTTATTATTCAGCAGACAGAATTACCCTGGCCGACTGGAAAACGGCAAATGCTAATGCTTACGATCAAAATTCAGTATCTGCCGATTCTTATTTTACAAATGTTGCCGCCGGAAACCTGTTGCCAATAGCAGGTCCTCTGAATAATATTGGCGTTGCGCAGACTGTAATTACAGATGATCTAAACGGTGCGATCCGCAGTGCAACTATGCCAGATCCGGGAGCTTATGAGTTTGTTCCGGCACCGGCTGATGCTGGTATCAGTGCTATTCTCACACCGAATGGTGGCTGCGGCCTGACTAACCAGGAAGTTGTTTCAGTTACCCTGAATAACTTTGGCAGTGCAGCGCAAAGCAACATTCCTGTTTCTTATATCATAAACGGTGGTACGCCGGTTACGGAAATTTTTGCCGGGCCGCTGGCTCCGGGTGCTTCCATAACCTATACTTTCAATACGAAAGCAAACTTAAGTGTTCCTAACAATTATACTCTTGCAGCGCAAACGGATTTAACGGGTGATGCTGTTGCCGCGAACGATGGTGTAAGCAAAGTATTTGATGTTATTCCTTTGGTAACTACGTATCCGTATTCAGAAAATTTCGAAACCTATAATGGTGGCTGGATCGCTGAAGGGGTAGCTTCTTCCTGGGCTTGGGGTACACCGGCTAAGGCAACCATCAATTCCGCGGCTTCCGGTACCAAAGCCTATGTAACCAATCTTACTACTAATCATAATGCAAATGAAAAATCGCAGGTAGTAAGCCCTTGTTTCAATTTCAGCGGCCTTGCTGCCCCAGTTTTTGAAATGAAGGCCTGGTGGAATTCAGATTTCAGTTATGACGGTGCAGTGTTGCAATCTTCTGTAGATGGTGGTGCAAGCTGGCAAAACGTAGGCGCATTTGGCGACCCGAATAACTGGTACAACGATAATACCATAAGTGGCGCTCCGGGCGGGCAAGCAGCTGCTGCCGCTCAAGGCTGGACCGGCCGAAATGCGACCAATAATGGTTCTGGAGGCTGGGTTACGGTAAAACATGCCCTTACGGGTTTAGGCGGGCAATCATCCGTGCGTCTGCGCGTTGCTTTCGGGTCTGATGCCGGAACACAATACGATGGCTTCGCTTTTGACGACGTGATGATCTATGAAGCTCCTGCTACCGATGGCAGCATAACGGCAATTATTACCCCTAATAGTGGTTGTGGCTTATCCAACCAGGAAACAGTAACCATTACCGTAAAAAATCAGGGCGGCACAACCTTACCAGGCATTCCGGTTTCCTTTAGAGTTGATAATGGTGGCGTTGTAAATGAAGTGGCAGCTGGTCCGTTTGCACCAAATGCAACGGCAAACTATACTTTCACTGCAAAAGCTAACCTAAGCACAGTTGGAACCCACACAATTATTGCCAGAACGAATGTTCCCGGTGATAATCTGGCTGCGAATGATTCACTTGTAAAAATGGTAACCACTATTCCGGTAATTTCAACGCTGCCATATACCGAAGGTTTTGAAAACGGAAACGGTGGCTGGTTAGCTGGCGGTTCAGCTTCTTCGTGGGCCTTGGGTACTCCGGCTAAACCGGTGATCAATACAGCCGGAGGCGGTACAAAATCGTGGGTAACGAATCTAAGCGGAAGTTATTTTGCCAATGAACATTCTTACGTAGTTGGTCCATGCTTCAACTTCGCTGGTTTACCAGACCCGGATTTCGAAATGAAAGCCTGGTGGAATTCTGAATTCAGTATGGACGGTGCGGTGTTGCAATCTTCTATTGATGGTGGTGTAACCTGGCAAATAGTAGGCGCGAAAGGCGATCCGAATAATTGGTACAACGACAATACCATTAACGGTGGTCCTGGTGGTCAGGCGGCAGCATCAGCCCAAGGCTGGACTGGCCGCAATGCTACCAGCAACGGCTCTAATGGCTGGAAAACGGTTAGACACCGGCTTACCGGTTTAGGCGGCCAATCTTCTGTATTGCTGCGAGTAGCTTTTGGGTCCGATAATGCCGGCGTAGACGATGGTTTTGCTTTCGACGATGTGCGTATTATTGACAATACCAACAACCTGGCGGTAAACGAAGTAGTACCGATCAATAAACTTTGTGGCCTGACCAATGCAGAACCAATTACGGCTGTAATTCAGAACGTAGGGCCTACATCGGTTTCCGGATTTACAGTTTCTTATAGTGTGAATAGTGGCACTCCCGTAACGGAAAACTTTACCGGTTCTCTGGCTTCCGGTGCAACGGCTAACTTTACTTTTAACCAGATGGCTAACCTTTCTGCGTCAGGTAACCATACTATTGAAGTTACCGTGAATATGACCGGAGATATGGATGCAACAAACAACGCGGCAACTTATACCATTGCCAACTCTACTTTTACAAGCCTTCCGCCAGTATTCGATTTTGAACCAGCAGGTAACGGAGTTGCACAATTACGCACGGTTGTAAAATCGAGATCTGCTATTGTAGAAAGTGCAGCTGCAGCAAATGGTACGGGTTCTACCAAAGGTATTATTATGGACGGTGTGAATCATGCCAGCTGGACGCTTCCGACCGGTGTAATAGACCCATGGACCAGTAACCCGGAAAACTTATCGGCGCTGTATATTTGCTTCGACCCAAGCGCAGGTAACCCTACAGATACCTTAATGCTGACCTTCGACCTGAAACAGTTGTTTAAAGCTGCAAATGCCAATACCAACCTCCGCGTATTGGTTGATGGCGTGCAGGTTGGTGCTACATATCGTCCTCCGTTCTCCGGTACCCCGATAAGCTGGCAGAAAGTGAAAGTTGACCTGAGAAATTATATGAACCGTAGTGGGTTGCAGATCTCTATTGAATCGAGCGTGAAGGAAGCGTATGCAAATGGAGCCGGAACGGCCAACCTGATCGACAACATCGAGATCAAACGCATTTCAGGGCCAACAGGTGTGAAAGATGCTACCCTTGCAACGCAACTTAACGTATTTCCGAACCCGGGCAACGGAATTTTCAATATTGATCTACCAACCGGCAAAACCTATGAATTAGTAGTTACGGACCTGACGGGTAAAGTGCTGAAAAAGCAGCTTGCTAAAGGCGGCTTAGAGCAACTGAACCTGGAAGGAACAGCTAAAGGTATTTACCTGCTGAACGTTTCCGGCGAAAAAGGAACAGCAGTTCGTAAACTGATCGTGGAATAATAGTAAAACGCTATCCTTTTTACATGAAAAACTCCCTGCTTGCTGGCAGGGAGTTTTTTTGTGCCAAAGCATACCGTTTTCAGTAGTAAATGATGCGCTGAAATATTATTCATAAGGACCCTAAATACCATTCGTAGATACATTTGCGGTCTTCGTGGATACATGCATTTCTTTCCCGGGTGCCTGCATTATTTTTGTAATGCATAATTAAAAGGTGATAACTACTGGTTTATCTGAAACACTTGATCTGGCTGAAGTAATACCACATGTTTTACGCTGTTCTAGGAAGAAATTCATGAAGTGATAAGGTAAATTCTAAGGGAAAAGTAATTTGCACACATGCTTAATTGGGTTTTACAGTATGCTGTAGAACGTTAATTAAGGCGGTAAAATCAGGCTTATAGGTTTAGGTGATAATAAACTATTAGTGGAATAAATGTTAGTATTAAAAAGGCCCCCGAATCTTTCGGGGTTTTTTTTTATGGGTAACGGAGGTAAACAATATTATACTTGTTGGTAGAAATATTAAAATATGTACTTAACTTATCTGAAATCGAAATGTTACTGGTTACAGGTACAGACTGCAAGTCAGGGGCAAAGGCTGCGGTTCATTTCAGAGAAATACATGCTTTTGTATATGCATAATACGGTGTTAAAGGTTTTTCGTCTTGCTTTAATATGGGGCGTTTTCTTTGCCATGCCCTTTATTTTCTTCTGGACCGATAATTGGGAGGAAGCAGCAAATATTCTTTCGGCGCCATTTTACTGGGTGTTTTGTATTTTATTCGGAGGGCTATACTTTTTCAATTACTACTACCTCGTACCTGAATTCTACCAGCAAAAGAAATTCGGTAAGTTCTGGGCTATTTTGCTGGCGCTGTTTATTGCTTTTTATTTCCTGAAGCCTTTTAATGGCATGCTCCGGCAAATTTTACAGAAAACCGGCGTAACGTATCCTCCAATTTCTCTCTTTCGCATCGATCCGGTAGCCTGTATCCTTTTTATTATTCTGGTGTCGTTGGGGTTGGCTCTTCGGGTTATTAAGCAGTGGCGGGTTACGGAGAAGCGCGCTTTGCAGGCCGAAACCGAAAAAGCGAACGCCGAATTATCTTTCCTGAAAGCCCAGATCAACCCGCATTTTTTATTCAATACGCTCAATAATATTTATTCCTTATCGGTAGATCAGCATCCGGAAACGTCAGCATCGATCATGAAGCTTTCCAACATTATGCGCTACATAACCGACGAAGCAACCAAAGATTTTGTACCGCTCGAAGATGAAGTAAGTTGCATCGCCGATTTTATAGATCTGCACAAACTGCGCCTGGGCAAAAACATGACGGTAGATTTTACGGTTAGCGGTACTTTGCAAGAAAAACAGATTTCACCGCTTATTCTGATGACCTATATTGAGAATGTTTTTAAATATGGTATCAGCAGCCACGAAGAAGCCCGGATTACTATTAACCTGGAGGTAGATGATGAAACGATCCATTTCTTTTGCCAGAATAAGATCTTTGCTCAGCCGCGCGTAATAGAACGTACCGGTGTTGGTTTAAAAAATACTGAAAAAAGGCTGCAGCATCTTTACCCTGATAAGCACAACTTAACAATTTCCAGCAACAACGGTTTTTACACGGTAGACCTTACATTGTTTGCATAACGCATTTAAATTTTTAGCCAAGTTCCTGAAAAATGACACTCAAATGCATTGCCATAGACGATGAACCCTTAGCGTTGAATCTGATCAGGAATTACGCGATGAAAATTCCTGCCTTGCAGCTTGTGCAAACTTTTAACGATGCCCTTACAGGAGCCGAGTTCCTGCGGCATAATCCGGTAGATGTATTGTTTCTGGATATCAATATGCCCGATATTTCCGGTTTAGATCTCATTCGTTCTTTAAAGGAAAGACCTATGGTAATATTTACCACCGCTTATAAAAACTTTGCCTACGAAGGGTTTGAACTGGAAGCGGTCGATTTTCTTTTGAAGCCCTTCACGTTCGATCGTTTCGCGAAGGCTTTTCAAAAAGCTTTCGATCATCACGCAGCCAGGCAAACGCAGACAGAAACCAACCCGGAAAGCCTGGTAGTTTATGCCGAATATCAGCGGATCAAAATTGCGCTTTCCGATATTGAATACATTGAAAGTTCCGAAAAATACATCAAGATCCATCTGGTGAAAGCAAAGCCTGTTTTTACCCTCATGTCGTTGCAGAAGGTACTGGAAAAACTGCCGGAAGATAAGTTTAAAAGAATTCACCGGCGGTTTATTGTATCCGTTTCCAAAGTGAAATCCATATCCAATCAGAAAGTACAGTTTGCTTCCGGGGTACAATTGCCGATCGGTAAAACCTATCTTCAGTTTATTGAAGAATGGTTGCGTTTGTAATTATTAACCCGAAATTCATTACGAGTTTTCAGGGCAAAAAGCATAGCGTTTTAGCCGCCGGAAACAAAGAAAAAGAGCCGGCTTTTAAAACCGGCTCTTTTAAATTTATATTAAAAAAGCTTCTTAGAATGCTTAGCGGTTAATTACAATCTGTTTCTGAATAATTTTATTATCCGCCTGGCACTTAAGGGTATAAACGCCGGATGGCAGATGCTGTACCGGAATCTGAATGGTAGCGCTTGTGGATTCGAGCTTAGAAACCTGCTGGCCAAGCATGTTGTAAAGTTCCATCGTAACCGTTTGTTGTTTGCTGTCAACTTTAACGTGCAAGGTAGTTTGTGCCGGATTTGGGTATACTGCCAGCGCAAAAGCTGCTTTTTCTTCTTTCGTGCCTAAAGCAGACTGAATACGGAATGCTTGAGTAAAACCACATCCAAAATCGCCGTTGAAGTAGCCTTTAAGGGCTAAATTGGCATTGTTGGATAAATTCTTTGCAGCTAAAGTTCCATTGCCCTGGCTAGAAGCCGCCCACCATGAAAGTCCGTTACAGCCGGTATCAGTAACTTCCAGGCGGTAGCAACCCGCAGGCAGCAAAACAGTATCGCGGTAGGTGGTGGAGTTTGAAGTTTGCAACCGTGCTTTTACTTCGGTACCGGCTGCATCGAAAATGCGCCATTTGGTCTGTGCGCCTGCTTTATTGGTGGTCATGTTTAACAGGAAATTGTTAGGCCAAACCGGCATCGGTGTAAATTCAGTCTGCATTTCGTTGTTAAGTGCATTCAGATCAGCTGCTCCGTTTACTTTCGTGATGCGGGCAATGAATTTTGCTTTGCCTGATCCGGTTGTTAAAAAATCTGCATTGCCCGGTAAAGAAAGTTCTTCAAAGTTTCCGGGCTGCATGCTAAGGCTTAAAGGAAATGTATGCAGGGTACCACCCGGTAAGCCGTAAGTAACTTCCATGCTGTTGATTGTAGTATTCCCCGTGTTTTTTACCAGTATCCGGGCTTCTTCGCATGTTGGGTTAGAACGAAAATAAGCTTCATGATCGTTAGGAGAAATGATCGTTTCTAAAGAGGCATCGGTAGTGTAATTATAGGCGCCGTAGTATATAACCTGACCTTCTACGGTATATGACGCTTGCGAGGAAGTCACATTATAAGCCTGGAAATCTACATCTACCGTGTAATTGCTTCCGGCTTGAAGGTTGCCTAACGGATGATAGTTTGCCTGAACCAGGTCGCCAGGGCACCAGTTGGCGCGGTCGTAGATCCAGGTTCCGGTTTGCGGATATAAGTTATTAAGCCCGCAGTTATTTCGCCAGATGTTTTTCTGAGCAATCATGGCGCCGTTTACGTTTACGCTGTAATATTTGCTGCAGAATTCAGAACAGTTATCGCCGGGGTTGGAGCCGTGGCCCGTTACGTTGAATTTTAAAACAGCTGCTTGCGCCCCGGCCGGCATTTGTTTGGTGCGTGCATTCATATTGGCTTCAAAAACGGTAGCATTTCCGTAAGAAAAACTGCCGTGCCATAAGCGGTCAATCTTAATAACGTTGCGCGGCGGCGTACCTTCAATAAAAGTAAATTTCACGTTAGCCGTAAAACCGCCGGAATAACCACTATAATGAATCCGTACAGAAGTGTTTCCTTTCAGGTACTGGGCATAATCGGTTACATCAAATTCGTAGCGGTGTTGCCAGTTCCAGGGAAAGCGGCTTACGTTGGCATAGGGCGTTATTAATCGGCCGATTTCAAAAGTATCGGTAGGGGTAAATAAGAAGATCTGAACACCATAATCCCAATCGCCGCAGTACTGTGGGTTGCCCTGGCACTGGTATTTGCCCAGCGTAAAAGTCATGGTGATGTTGCGGTAAGTAGTATTGGTAGTTGGGAAAACCGCAGGGGCATTATAGTTGCCAAAATTAGCCAGCTGCGTTGCAGCATGCGATTGCACTACTGTAGTGTCTCCGGGAGCTGCTTTAACCCCGGCTAATAAAAAAATACTTAAGAAAAAAAGAAGATAATAGTGTTTCATATTCAATGATATATGGTAAAATTCGGGCTTGAAAGGATGGAACCCAACGTAAATGGAGTAGTTGGAAGGTGTTTTATTTCAGCGTAAATCAAGAAAAATACACTTTGAACCTCGCTAAAAGGTAGCGTTCAGCTTCATATCATAGTAAAAAGCCCTGCAGGTTTACTTGCAGGACTTTTTTGGGTGAGAGCAATAGCGTTTTGATTTTTATTCCACGAACAGTTTACGGGTAGCGGTTTTGTATTCGCTGGTGATATTAAGCAGGTAAATGCCTTTGGCAGCTTTGCTCAGATCTAATTGGGCAGTTTTAGTTTTTACAGTTTTCTGTTCAATTACTTTGCCAGTCAGGTCCGTTATTACAAAAGTATACGTATGACCTTTCTGTAAATTCAAAGTGAATAAGCCATTAGAAGGATTTGGATAAACGGCTACCTGTAAATTATTCTGCTCATCGTTGATGCCGGTATTGGCAATGGTAATAGTATTAGAAGCCAGGGAAGCACAGCCATTAGCCGTTACTTTTGCAGTGTAAGCGCCATTTGAAGAAACGTTTAGCGTTGGAGCCACTGCACCCGGAATTGCTGTGCCATTTTTGTACCACTGGTTGCCGGTTGCGATGCTGGAAGTAAGCAGATTGCCATTCTTGGAAATAATTGGTGCTACCGGCCGCTGTTTTATAGTGATTACCCGGGCCACGGAAGCAGGGCTTGCGCAGCCATTGGCAGTAGCTACGGCCGTATAACTGCCGGCAGCTTTAATAATTAAGTTTGCAGATGTTGCACCCTGGATCAGGTTACCGTTATTGAACCATGTAAAAGTAGCGCCGGTAACAGCTGAATTGGCCGTTAAGATCGCAGAATCGCCGGAGCAGATAGCCGCAGTGCCGGTTAAGTTTATGCCAGGGGCAGGCGGAGGCGTGTTAGACGTGACGGTTACAGCAGCAGATGCGGCGCTGGTACAACCATTCAGGCTGGCAACTACGGTATAGCTTCCGGTAGCATTAGCACTGTAAGTTGCATTCGTTGCACCACTAATTTCAGTACCATTCTTGAACCACTGATAGGTAGTGCCAGTAGTGGTTGAAGCTGCTGTTAACGTAACGGTACCGCCGGTGCAGAATGAAGCTGGCCCGGTGGTGCTGATAGTTGGTACAGCAGGGGCAGCGGAAAGCACTACTGATCGGGTTAAAACATCATTTGTTGGTGCAAGGTCGCCGGTTAAGTTTGTGCGGGCTTCAATGCTGTAAGTTCCTAAAGCACTCAGGTTGGCTTTTGTAATGAAAGAATAGTTTACAGAAGTATTGGCTGCGATCGGTCCGGCTATTATCTCATTTACCGGCGTACCGGTAGCCCCGATTTTATAAGAAACCGGGATGTTGCTTTGGGCAGTTGTCCCGTGGTTTTTTACGGTTACAGTAATGGTTTCTGCATTGGTAAGCGCGCAGCCTGAATTAGGAGCAGAAATAGCTGTAATACCCGCATCGGTTGCCAGCGTTGACGCCGGAGTGAGGGCGGTAACAGCCATGATATGCAGCATATTGTTTGTTGAAGCTGCTGAACCATTAGCCACCAGAATGCTCTGGATCGATTTGGTTGCATTGGCCGCACTCATGGTCAGTTTTTGCTGGAACATTCTGGGCCCCTGGGTTTGTACATCTAGTACGCTGGTTGACCTGTTAACCCTGGTTGTTCCGCTCCAGGCAGCACCTGCTCCGGCATACCAGTTATTCGTTAATGTAACGGGAAATACCTGGCTGGTACCATCGGTAAAATTAACTGTGAAAGTTGTCGGAATAGAGACCTGATAAATAACCGGCGTTAATAATATGTAAAGATCTGTAGTAGATAGGGGGGTAACGAGAGTAACCGTACCGGAACTGTTTCCTGCTACGCGAAGCACGTTATTTCCGGTATACGGCGCCAGCTGGAACGTTAAGCCCGGAGTGCTGGAAACGGCACTGGTAATTAAACCGGTATTTGGCAGAGCGGTGTTCGCCGCCGGGGTCTGATTAGAAGGGTTTACAAAGTTCTGGGCAGCAAAAACGTTTACATTATCTGCATCATTATTTGTAGAATTCATTGCGGAACCCGGGCCGTTTGCAATAATATCTGCATTATAGCCGGTCAGGGCAATTTGGGTGTAAGTCTGTTGAGCAACAGCTTTTATGGCAAAGGCTGCTACGAATGCGGTTAGTAAGGTTTTTTTCATAATTAGATAAATGGAAAGTATTTAGGTAATAAAAATCCTGTTAAACTTCTTCGGGAAGTTTAAAAACAGCGTGTTAGGAAGCTTGATAAGTTTGTTTGGCAGAAAGCCCGATCATTGTTCGGGCAAGAGTGTGTGGTATTTTATTTCTGAAACGCTTTCGCATTAGGAACTTACCAGGCCGTTATGAAGCACTATTTCAGAAATGATGTGTCTAATATATTTTTTAGTTCTTTCTGAATACAAAGAGTGCACCTGAATAACGGATTTGTATCCCTGAATGAGGATTAGAGAAAACAAAAAAGCCCTGCCGTTTTACTTGCAGGACTTTTTTGGGTGAGAGCAATAGCGTTTTGATTTTTATTCCACGAACAGTTTACGGGTAGCGGTTTTGTATTCGCTGGTGATATTAAGCAGGTAAATGCCTTTGGCAGCTTTGCTCAGATCTAATTGGGCAGTTTTAGTTTTTACAGTTTTCTGTTCAATTACTTTGCCAGTCAGGTCCGTTATTACAAAAGTATACGTATGACCTTTCTGTAAATTCAAAGTGAATAAGCCATTAGAAGGATTTGGATAAACGGCTACCTGTAAATTATTCTGCTCATCGTTGATGCCGGTATTGGCAATGGTAATAGTATTAGAAGCCAGGGAAGCACAGCCATTAGCCGTTACTTTTGCAGTGTAAGCGCCATTTGAAGAAACGTTTAGCGTTGGAGCCACTGCACCCGGAATTGCTGTGCCATTTTTGTACCACTGGTTGCCGGTTGCGATGCTGGAAGTAAGCAGATTGCCATTCTTGGAAATAATTGGTGCTACCGGCCGCTGTTTTATAGTGATTACCCGGGCCACGGAAGCAGGGCTTGCGCAGCCATTGGCAGTAGCTACGGCCGTATAACTGCCGGCAGCTTTAATAATTAAGTTTGCAGATGTTGCACCCTGGATCAGGTTACCGTTATTGAACCATGTAAAAGTAGCGCCGGTAACAGCTGAATTGGCCGTTAAGATCGCAGAATCGCCGGAGCAGATAGCCGCGGTGCCGGTTAAGTTTATGCCTGGGGCTGGTGGGGTAGTATTCAGAGTTAAAGCAATAATATTTGAAGCAGAACTGGCACAACTGTTTCCTACAATAGCCGTAGCCGTATAGTTTCCTGCTGCATTTGCAGAATAAGTGGCCGAAGTTGCGCCGGTTATTGCCGTTCCGTTCAGGTACCACTGGTAAGTAGCCCCGGTTGTAGTAGAAGCAGCAGTTAACGTTACAGCGCTACCGCTGCAAAGTGCGGCAGAACCTGAGTTGGTAATAGTTGGGGTAGATGGGGTAGCATAATTCGTTACCGTTTTGGTGCTAACATCATTGGATGGCAAAGCATCGCCAGTAAGATTTGTTCTTGCTTCAATAACATAAGTGCCTAAAGTACTCAAATTCGCTTTCTGTGTAAAAGAATAAGTTACAGAAGTATTTGGCTGCACCGGGCCGGCTATTATTTCGTTTACCGGCGTACCGGTAGCGCCAATTTTATAAGAAACCGGGATGTTGCTCTGAGAAGCCGTACCCATATTATTTACAGTAATGGTAATGGTTTCCTGGTTAGAAAGACCACAGCCGGAGTTTACGCTTGTAATGGCAGATACGCTCATATCGCCAGGAGCTGAAGTTTGAGAGGCAGCTAATTTTACGATCCAGAAATCGGCCGGGCCACCAATTAAAGCCTGGCTTTTATCGCCGTTAAGTCCGGAATCTGACATGCCTCCCAGAATAAAACCACCATCGGCTGTCTGGTGAAGAGTATGTAAGTTATCGGCATTTGTTGCTCCTATGGTTTTATCCCAGGTTTTAACGCCGCTGCCATTCAGTTTTACTACCCAGTAATCTACGTTTCCTTTAGAAACTTCGCTCTTATCTCCGCTAACACCTGAAGTTGAAAATCCTCCCATAATATAGCCGCCGTCGGAGGTTTGCTGCATCGTACGCAGGGTTTCACTACTGCTCCCGCCAATCGTTTTATCCCAGGTCTTTACGCCGCTGCCATCAGTTTTCACGACCCAGAAATCAGTCGTCCCCTTAGAAGCTTCGGTTTTGTCGCCGCTGATCGGGGAAGGGGAGGTGCCGCCCATAATATAGCCCCCGTCAGTTGTTTGCTGAAGAGCCCAAAGTCCGGTTTCGTCGCCGCTGCCGCCAAAGGCTTTATCCCAGGTCTTCACACCGTTGCCATCAATTTTTATAATCCAGTAATCGCCGAGGCCTTTTGAAGCCTGGGTTTTATCGCCGCTAATCGCCGATTTTGAGGTTCCGCCCAGAATGTACCCGCCATCTGCGGTCTGGCGCAAAGCGTAAAGTTCGTCTGCAGCGCTGCCACCAAAGGTCTTGTCCCATTGTTTCGTTCCGCTTCCATCCAGCTTTACTACCCAGTAATCGAAGTCGCCAACATTGGCCTGGCTTTTATCGCCGTTAATGCCCGATTTCGATGAACCGCCCAGAATATAACCGCCATCGGTAGTTTGCTGTATTGCAAAAATGTTATCGTCGGCGCTGCCACCAAAAGCTTTATCCCACTGCTTAACGCCCAAAGCATCTATTTTTACGATCCAGAAATCGTTAAGCCCTTTGGAAGCCTGGGTTTTATTGCCACTAATCCCTGAAGCAGAAGTGCCGGCCAAAATATATCCGCCATCGGTAGTTTGCTGAATAAACCGGAACGTTTCTGTTGCGTTTCCTCCAAAGGTTTTATCCCAGAGTTTCACGCCGTTGGCATCAGTTTTAACTACCCAGAAATCTGCCATCCCCTGTGAAACCTGGCTCTTATCGCCGCTGATACCCGATTCGGAATGCCCGCCCAGAATGTAACCACCGTCAGTTGTTTGTCTCACGCAGGTAAGATTATCGAAGCCGGCGCCGCCAATGGTTTTATCCCACTGCTTGGCAGGGGCCGTTTGCGCCTGAACGCTTAAAGATGTAGTAATTGCAAATGCAGTAACCAATCCTGCATGCCGCCAGTTTTTTGAGAATTGTAAGTAACGCTTTTTCATAATTTTTATTGATAAGTAAATGGTAAAAACAAAACGTTATCTACTGTCAGGCACTGCTCATACTTATTAAGCAGCTTAGATAGTGGATGAAAAATGGAACTTAGGGCAAGAGATTTGGGTCCCAGGCTATGTTGATCTGTTTTGCCCTCTTGAATAATTCAGATAAAATGGGGGTTCTGTAATTATCCGTAAAGCAGCTGAAGCGCTTTAAATTGTTTTAGAAACTTAAATTATTAGCTTCAATTCTTCGAAAAAGAATTCATGAACAGCGGAAATGTATCCACGAATGTTCAAAGTGAAATAATTGGAAGAGCGGTGTTGTAAGATTGAGCTGATGCCCTGCAAAACAAAAAGTCCCCGGATCATGCCGGGGACTTTTTATTATGAAAACAATAGCGTTTTATTCGATCAGTTTTTAAGTAATCGGGTTGTGATGAGCTCAGAACCAAATTGGACTTGTAAAAAATAAACTCCGGCAGGCATTTTAGTATCCAGGCCGATAGTTATTTTATTGTTACCTTTCTGTACAATCACATCCTGTTCCATAACAGTTTTGCCAGTCAGTTCACGAAGTTTCAGGCTAGCATTTCCGGTTTCCCTTGCGTGAATAGCCATGTTTATTTCGTGCTGGAAAGGATTCGGATAAACACTTATCTTTAGTTTTTCGGCCTCAAAGCGTACCGTTTTTGAAGCTGAATACGTTACCTTACCATCAAAATCGATCTGCTTCAGGCGGTAGTAACGAATTCCGGATTTGCCATTCTCAACATCGGTGAAGCGGTATTGCTGCATGGAATTTCCGTTATGGCTCTCCATAAAACCTATTTTCCGGAATTCCTTACCGTTTGTGGAAACCTGAATTTCAAAACCCTGGCTGTTGTATTCAGAAGCTGTAGTCCAAGTCAGTTCTGCATCTGTTCCGACTTTTTTAGCTTCAAACCATACCAATTCAACCGGAAGTGGCGCATTCAGATCGCCTAAGGTCCAGACAGAGAAGCCGGTAACACCTGTAAGCGTAACGGTATTGGCATTTAAATCGCGGGAAGTAAAGCCTTGGTTAACCCACAGAGCGCTGCCATTAGCAGATTTGTAGAGTGTCAGGTCTGCTTCGCTTAAGCTTCCCACTTCATGATCCTGATAGCCAAATACCATGGTTACATCCAGGTTAGCATTGTTGGCTGCAGTGATCTCGTAATAGCGGCCAATACCCTGGTTGCCATTTGCTGAGATTGGAGAGCCGGTAACTCGGCGCACAGAAGTTAAGCCAGGTAAATTCGTGCCCTGAGGAGAAAGTGCCAGGCCTATTCCGTTGAATGTATAGGCAGAGCCGGCCGTATTCATATCGATATCAGCAGTTTTTACATTGCCGGTTATATAAGAAGAACTGGTTTCCGTGAGGGTGGCCGAAGCGGATAAGTTAATTTGATTGGCTCCCGTTTCCAGAATACTGCCATTCATGGTCAGGTTGCCTGGTATGGTAATATTGCCATCAAGCGTTTTGGTTCCGCTGCCGGAAATGGTAAGGTCATTATAAGGGAAAACCGGAATAGTTTGAGTGGTTCCTGTAAAGTCGAGGGTATTTCCGGTTGTAGCCCAGGTTACATTGGTTGCACTTGGGTTAAAGGTTGCTGCAACACCAACGATGCCAGCTGGAAGTGTGATATTTGCACCGCCACGGTTTCCGGAAATGATCAGGTTCTGATAATCGGAGCGAGCTGTTATGGTTTGTGCGCCGGAGCCGTTGTATTCAATGGTTGAGCCAGCACCAAAGGTATTCAAACCTGGATCGACAAGAGCAGTAGTGGTTGAACCGCTTAAGCCTTCTGCTTTAGCAGTTTTTAAAGTACCATTAATATAAACCCCATTATTTCCATTTGGATTGCCAATTCCGGTATATTGGCTGGTGCCCAGATCTATAGTGCCACCCCAGTCTATTGTAGCAGACGCAAAACCGTTAATTGCTGCATTGCCTGTTGTGAGCAAGCCACCAGCATTTATTACAATGGCTGCATTATTTGAACCATCGGCAGACATGGTATAACCAGCCATATCTAATGTGCCGGCAACAACAATGCGTGTTCTTCCAAAGCCTGAAATAATGGTGCCTGCTACGTTAAAGTTTGAACCTAATTTTACCGTGCTACCTGCATTTACCGTTAACTGTGCTTCATTGTAAACTACAGCGCTGTTCAGAATCTGAATGCCTGTTCCGTTTAATACAAGACCCTTTGGGCCATAAGTAGAAGTAGTAGTTATGTTGAATTTACCGGTACCGCTCATATTTAAATTTCCGGCCAGTTGCACTTCATTATTTGTAACATTACCGGTGCCAAAATCAAGGGCATTTGTTGCTGTTGTATTCGAATTTAAGTCCCCGGTAATTACCAGTAAAGCAACTCCATTTGTTGAGCCCAGGCTTTCCATATTGATACTGCCGTTTCCGGAAATATTCAGGTTTTTAGGTAAAGCTGTTGTTCCAATATTGACAGTTGCTCCCGTTGCATTAGAAGCAGAGATCAGCCTGAAAGTTCCACCGCTCAGGTTCAGGTTACCGGCAAAATTAATGGTGTTGTTTACTGCCCCGTTCGATACGTTTACGGTACCATTGGTCTGCGTATAATCGCCTTCCACGGTCATGTTGCCGCCAAAAGAATATGGCCCGGCCCCGGAAATGATCAGGTTGTTGTAGTTAGCATTAGTCAGGACCGGGATAGAAAAAGTACCTGTACCATTAAACTCAACTGTGCTGCCAAAGGTGTGGAATGTTTCTGTACCCGGGCTAAATGTTCCGGCAATTTGCACGGTGCCGGAATTCGGTAGTGTCCGGTTTCCGCCTCCGCTTGAGCTTAGGTTATTATAAGAAAAAGCAGGTATTGTCTGGGCGCCGGCACCATTAAACTCAACCGTGCTGCCGGTTACGTCATAAGTGTTTGCTCCCGGCATAAAATTACCTGCAATTTTCACGACCCCGGAAAGTGTCCTGTTTCCTGTGGAAGAAGAAGTCAGGTTGTTGTATTCAAATGCCGGAATGGTCTGGGGTGAAGAACCGTTAAATTCAATAGTATTACCTGAATTGGAATAAGTGTTCGTGCCAGGGCTGAAATTGCCGCAAATAAAAATAGTTCCGTTTGCCAGCGTTCTTGCGGCGCTTCCGGTAGAAATCAAGTTCCCATAATTCAGGGCGTAAATGGTTTGGGCATTGGTGCTGGCATACGTAAATGTACTGTTGCAGTCGAAATTGGTAGTAGCCGGGCTTGTATACGTAAAAGTACCGCCTACCGTAATTTCCGAGCCACTGTTAAGTGTTAATGAGCCAGCAGTAAGATCCAGATTGTTAATTGCCACCGGCCCGCCGGAAATAGAAATTACAGGTTGGTTTACAAAAGCATTGTTAATGATCACGTTATCTGAAATGCCAGGCAAACTGTTCTGGTCCCAGTTATATGGGTCGAACCAGTCGGTAGATTCACTGCCGTCCCATACGTAGGTTCCTGAACTTGTTGTTCTTCCTGTAAAGATGCTGCCATTTAATGGTCCGGTTGTTTCTGTAAGGGCTGCAGTAATACTCAATACGTTGGATGCAGCACCGCTTACTGTTTGGGTCCAGGTTGAGCCATCATAGCGGCTGGCTTTCATATTAGCATCGGAGGTTACTACGTCTGCAGGCAGATACTCGAAATTGCCTGTATAACTATAGGTGTCGTTTCCTGTCTGATTATCGGTAAAAGTCCAGTACCTATTCAGATAATCTGTGGCAGTGCTACCGGAATTCAGGTTAGGAGGTGTTGAATTGGAAACGCTTACGCCAATGGTACGTACCGTTGCGCCATTCGTTAAATTCAGGCTAACCGGAGAATATTCTGCTGTTCCATTTTCTTCGCCGATTGGGAAGGTAAAGTTTGTGGTTGCACTGGCAGCAAAGGATTTCTTCAGCTGACCAGTACCGTTTATTACGACCATGCTGGCAGAAGAAGGGGCAGGAGCTGAAATGTTGCCGGTCCCGCCGATGGTCAGGTCGAAGTTTCCTAGTTTCAGCAAGCCGGAAGTTAATGTAAGTGTTGCGCCATCATTTACCTGCATGTTGCTGCTAAGGGTAATGCCGGCAGCGTTGTTGACCTCGTAATTGATCTGGTTAATAACAGTTCCGCTTAAGTTAATAGCTTGTAACGTATTTCCGTTAAACACAATTTTGGGTGTTCCGGTGGAGGTTTCAGTAATTGTTCCACCAGTCTGGTTCAGGTCTTTTTTAAGATTTAAAGTGCTGGCTCCAGTTGTACTGCGAAGGTTTATGGTTCCTGAAGTTTGGTTAAGGTCACCATTAACGGTTAAAGTTACGGGTAGAACAATGCTTCCTGTTGAACCAGTTGAAGTTACCGTAAAATTGCCATTGATAGTGTTGAACCCTGAGGTAATGCTGATGGCTGATGTTTGACTTGTACAGTTCCAATTGAAATTACCTACCGAGGAAGGCAGAAACGGACCGGAATTGGTAATACCAGTGATATTTACATTAGAATTTGCATCAAAACCAAGTGCTGGAACTGTACCTCCATTCCGGGTATGATTATAGATAGCGCCTGAATTTAATAATAAAGTGGTAGCAGTTGCTGTAATTGAACCGCCATTATTAATTATACCAGTTCCAGTAACTGTAATGGTAGCGTTTGTGGCATTAAAAATATTGGCAGTGGTAGCAACTGTTAATGTTCCTTCAATTGTACCGGTAGTACCAGCTGAAAATGCCAGCGTTAATGATCCGGAATTTAAGTTTAAAGTAGAACCAGACATGATTTCCAGGTCATCGCCGGTTTCGCCGCCAATTGTTAGTGTTCGGGTAGTGCTGGATTGTAATAAAACAGTAGTGTTGTTAGAGACCGATAATTTACCGATCGTTTCGGTAGACACGTTCGTAACGGTATTGCTTACTCCGTTATTAAATATTAAAATATCGTTTGAAGCAGGAGTATTTCGGTCTGGGGTCCAGTTAGTGGCAAGGGCATAATCCGTGGTTGTTCCTTTCCAGTAATATGTTTCAGGTGGACTCACTCTACCCGTAAAGTCGCTTCCTCCCAATGGAGCTGTTGTTTGGTTTAGAATTGGTGAAGTTGGAATGGAAAGCGTATTGGATGCCGCAGAACTAGTATATTGTGTCCATTTTGTTCCATTCCAGCGATTCAGCTTTATATTTGCTTCAGTTCCTTGCACATCTGTTGATGGGTATTTGAATGTAGCAACATTGTAAGAGTATGTTCCAACACCTGCCTGATCATCGCTGAAAATCCAATAGCGGTTCAGATAATCTGTTTGCGTGCCACCTAAATCCATACTTGGGTGCTTGCTATCTTTTATTTTTACACCAATTGTACGTATAGTATTATTGGCCGTAAAAGTTAGCGTAACCGGTGAATATTCCAATATGTTTGTGGCGCTATTCACTTTACCGACCGGGTAAGTAAATGAAGCAGTTTTAACACCAGTAAAAGAATTATTGACTATTTTTTTTACTTCCCCAGTACCAAGCACGATCATGTTGGTGGTGCCTAGTGTACCAGTTCCTCCAATAAATCCCTGGTCACCAAAAATCAGGTTATTATTACCCAGGTATACCAAACCATTTATAAACTCTAATTGATTTTTGATCACAAGGTTGTTTACAGCTATGGTAAGACCACCAGGATTGGTATTGTTTATGATCATTTTGTGAAAATTCGAAACAACGGGCGATGCTGTTCCTTGCCGGAAAGTACCCGTGCCACTCAAAGTTTGCGGATTGATTGAAGGGTCGTTACCTGCACTAAATTCCAGGAAAGCGAATGTTGTGAGCGTACCGTTATTGATGAGGTTTCCGCCAACAGTTAACTTCGCTCCATTAACTACCAGCTGCCTTAATTCACTGTTGGCGCTTATGGTCAGGTTTCCACCAATATTAAAGGCATCGGAAGTAGGTTCGGCGGCAGTAGGGCCGGTAACTATTCTGGTTGCTATATTATTACCGTCATTAATATTTACATCTCCCAGCACCAAATAACCTGTACCATCTTTTGTATTCACATTGAACCCGTTCGTAGGCCCGGCAGTAGTAGAAATGCCATTACCGAAATTCATGGTATTTCCGGTCCAGTTCATATTTATGGTTCCATTGTAATGCAGTGTCATGCTGGTAGATCCTGCAAATGGCGGGTCTATAAATGTTATGATGCCACCTGATACATTGGCGGTAATATTATTTGGAATATCAAAAAGATGCGTGCCGGTGGCTACACTGGTGGCCTGAGAAATGCCATCATTTCCATCGATATTGAAATTACCGCCCGACATATTAAATGTAGAACTGGTATTAAATACTACATTACCGTTCAGATTTAAAGTGGTAGTACCACTAAGACTCAAAGTACCATTTACAGTTAAGGTCTTATTATCTCCGCCGTTCTTACCAATTTCCAATGTGTTGGAATTACAGGTAAGTGTTCCCAAACTATTAATTGTTAAATTAGCACAAGCGCCGGTTGTGTTCAATGTAACTTGTTGATTATCGGGTATTATTACATTGTCGGCAGCAGTTGGCACACCATTGTCCCAGGTAGAAGCATCTCCCCAGTTTCCAGAATTTTTAGCAGTAATGGTAGTTTGTGCCTGTAAATTAAACAGCGGCAGAAAACTAAGGAATAATAATAGAAGCCTTTGCTTTACTGAACTGAAAAGCAGCTTTTGGCTCCTTTTGTTTTCCGGATAAAAAACTGCTCTACCGTTATACCTGAGCAATTTTAGTGTTTGTAAGGAATTTTGCATAGAAGTATTATTTATTTGTGAAATTTTTGACAATAGAATTTGGAGGTGCTTTTAGAAGCTCCTTAACAATAGGTGTGAAAAGAATAATAAGTTTGTGGGAGGGATAACCTGAAAATACAGGTCAGGCTGGGCGAATAGCGTTACAGTTTTTTATGAAAATACCGCTTCCAGGATCGTTAATGGGGTTGGATCGTTGAAACAGGAATTTTCAGCACTGCCTCTGTAAAGAATAAAAGCATTTCTGTAATTTGATTTTATAAATTTTCAACATGCTATGCTTGTTGGCTTATTCAGGTTTTGAGTTTTATTTTCATATGTTTCAGCTTATTAGATTTTGGTTATGCCTGTTGGAATATATTGTTTTAGGTTTTTAGCTTATCATGAGTATGCCTGAATGGAGGAAATGAATCCATGAGCAGATAAGTGGAAGAGAGGAGATAGAAGTAAAACTTATTGTTTCTGAATGATATTCAAGGTATTTAAATTTTGCCTTAATGCCTTAAAGAGGGAAGCTACTATGAAATAGAAGAAAGTCCCGACTTTTCTTTGCTAAAACCATAGCATTTTCACAAATTGTTAAATTATTGCTGCTTGCTGAAGGTGAGAAAATAAACTTTACAATAGTTTCAGGATTTATTTTGCATTGCTTCTGAATTAGTTTTCAGGCTTAAAACCATAGCGTTTTCTGTTTAATCTGCTGATGTTCAGGTTTATAAGCGTGTTTTTTGTAATGGGAATTGGAAGGATTAAGGAGCGGATTGGAAAGAAAAAAAATCACAAAGGCGGCACAAATATTATCTGAAACATGCTGGAAATAGTTTATGAAGATGCGCACTACGTGGCCATTAACAAACCGAATGGATTGCTGGTGCATCGTACGCGCATTGCGGAAGAGAAAAAAGAATTTGCCCTTCAAATGCTGCGTGACCAGCTTGGCTTACGTTTGCATCCCTTACATCGCCTGGACAGAGGTACTTCCGGAGTGCTGCTCTTTGCCAAGAACGCCGAAGCGGCAACGCCACTGGTAAAAGCATTCCAGGAGCGGCAACCCGATAAGACCTACCTGGCAATTGTGCGGGGCTATGCGCCGGAAGTTGGTACTATCGACTGGCCTATTCGTCCGGACCGCGATAATAATCTGAAGGAGCCACAGGAAGCCGTTACCCATTTCGAAAGACTCGGTACGGTTGAATTACCTATTCCGGTTGGCCGTTACCAGACAGCCCGTTACAGCTTCGTTAAAATTAAACCCGAAACCGGCCGCATGCACCAGATTCGCAGACATTTCGGGCACATCAGGCATTACATTATTGGCGATAAAAAGCACGGCGACTGGCGTCATAACCTCATGTTTCTGGAGCAATTGAAGAGCGATACCCTTTTGTTGCATGCGGCCGCACTGTCGTTTGTGCATCCGTTTACCGAAGAAAAAATTGAGATCAATGCTTCACTGCCGCCAAATATGCGCCGCTTATGCGAACAGTTTAGCTGGGCTTATTCACCGGAAATGTAAGCAGTTTTAAACGATTGAAAACGGTAGGGTAAAGAGCCGAAAAAGTCAGCAATTAAGCGCCAATACCGCGGAAATAGAAAACGAAGATTATAATGTTGGGAGGTAAGTAAAGAGAAACCAAAAATAGAAATGCGGCTGGTTTTTGGAAAAAACTTTCTGTTACAGAACAAAATATATAATTTGCGGACCAATTCATTGATCTTCGGTTTATGCAAAAGGCGCTGTATTTTTTGTTCGTAGTTTTTTTATTGTCCGGATGTGGTGCAAAGGAAAAAGATCCTGATCCGATCCCGGGTAATAAAGCCGAATTGCCGGTAGCCTCTTTTGATCTGTTCGATAAAATTGTGCCGACCGGCTATACCGTCCGACCGCAAAATTTCAGTTCCAATGCCGTGCGCTACGAGTGGAATTTTGGCGATGGCGAAACTTCCAGCGACCTGAGACCCAGCCACCATTATAATAATCCCGGCACGTACACCATTACCCTGAAAGCTTACAACTTTAACAATGAAGTAAGCAGCGTTTCTAAAACTGTAAAAGTGGGTGAAGTGTACCTGACCGGCCTTAAGCTGAATAAGATCAATTTTAAAAATCCGACAAATCAACCCTGGGATGCTGATGGAACTGGCCCGGACATAGAATTCCGGGTAGCGCCATTGCTAATTGGCGGCCAAAATCCGGACTGGATCTTTCATGAGCACCTTGGTTATAATTTTACCCCTGCAATGCTGCCGTACAATTACACCCTGAAAAAGCCCTTGAAAGTTTATGGCAATAATCTAAATTATAATTTAGCCAGCGGGCTTTATTATTTTGGTCTATTCGAAATGAATGGATCGGCAACGAATCTGGAAATGTTTTACACCAATAGTTCGCCAAATTATTTCGATACCCAAGTAGGCAATTCTGTGTTGGAGCTGCCAACCCCGAATTACGATATGACCCTTTATTTTGAAGTTTATTAATCAGTAGTTTTTTACCCCATGAAGATACCATTCCGGATCATTCCCCTTTATTTTCAGTTTTTAATTTTACTTCTTGTAATAGCAGGTTGCAGCAAAGATAGTGTTGGGCCAACCGCTGGTATTATGGCCGATAAATATCAGGCTGAACCAGGCGAATTAATAACTTTTACCAGCACCAGTTCCAACCTCCGCGATTATGAATGGGTGCTGGATAACGGCGTGAAATCCGATAAAAAAACAGTGAAAACTACTTTTGATACGCCCGGAAATCATGTTGTAAAGTTGAAAGTTACCGATAAAAGCGGCAAGACGAACGAAACCAGTATATACGTTTATATCGGGCGCTTTTATTTACATACACTTGAGTTAACGGCCATGAATTTCAGAGATCCTGCCGGAAATGCCTGGGATGCGGATGGCACTGGCCCCGATTTGAATTTCGGTTTAAATACGCCGGGCACAACCAATTACGGCTGGCTGGTTGGCGACAATATCACGCAGAAAGACATCCCGAAAAGGTTAACTGGTTCCCCAATTCTTTTAATGAATAATACCTACACATTTACGATATATGAAACGCCGGAGCAAGGGCAAACCGGAGCTTCCAGAATTATAAAAAGCTGGCAGTTCAACCCAATTAAAGAAGCGCAGAAAACAAAGCAGAATAGTAATAATGGCGTCTTTGTTTTGCCGGGCCAGTATCCAGGAATCTATTTTCAATATACGGTAGAGTAATAAGTAAATTTTAATTGAATGAAAGCATATTCTAGTTCGGTAATCCGGTTTTTCTTAATACTGTTGGCAGGTATTAATCTTGTGGCCTGCAAAGGAAATCATTCGGATGAACCTGCCCCTTCCACTACACTTCCAGTTTCAGCGGCTACTGCTAATTTTTCCAGTAACCTGCAACTTGCCGATGTAAAGCAGACGGTTACGTTTACCAATTTAAGTACCAATGCTACCCGTTACACCTGGTATTTTGGCGACGGCGATTCTGCCCATACTGTAAATGGCAGCCACAAATATTTGCATCCGGGGAAGTACAATGTGATTCTGAAAGCTTATGACAATCAGAACGTGCCGGCTATAAAAAACCTGGAGCTTGCGGTAGGGGAGCGGTTTATAAACGGGTTCGTATTAAATAAATTAAAGTTTACAGACTCCACAGGAACTCCGTGGGATAATGGATCGGGGCCGGATGTTTGGATCGGATATATGAAAATATCTCTGGGACATTACACGTTCATGCGTAGAGTTAAGAATGATTTCTATCCCAGCCAAATTCCGCTTACCCTAGCGTTGCATGAAAGGCCATTTTTAAACGAAAATTATCAATTCGTATTAGACGAATTAGATTCTGTTTCTACAAATTCTTATACTTCCCGACGAATGGCCACCTGGATTTTAAACCCGGTACAAGCCACAAAATGGGATTCTGTAACGCAAACCGGCTACCTTGAGCTCAAGAATAAAGATTATGAGGTGCGTTTTAACCTGATGCTAAAGTGAAATAAGGTAACTTCAAGACTAACCCTTCGATATTTTACCCGAGTTTTCAGTAAGAAAACCGTACCGTTTTTAAACAAAAAAGCCACCGCATTGCGGTGGCTTTTTTGTTTGTTTTAGCTTAAGGTATACATGTATGTTCAGCCAGGAATGAAAGCAATTACTATTAAAAAAAAACGGTATGGTTTGAAGGCAAAAAAGTCAGTTTATAGCTATTTTTTTTTGCCTTCAAATGAAATTACTTTTCAGATTCCTTTTGCTATGTTTTTAAAAGTATTCCGGTTAACCTTACTCATTCATTAATTTCAGCGTTTGGCTGGTTTTGCCACTTTGCAGACGCACCATATATAAGCCTTTTCGTAGCGGCAGGCCCTTTATATCTACCGTAAGCTGATCGCCGGTTTTGGCAGTTCCCTTTTTAAGAACTTTTACCGGGTTGCCCTCCATGTTGTATAAAATAACCTCGTAATCACCATTGTCAGAAGCCGCGAAATTTATTTTCGTTTCATTTCGGAATGGGTTCGGGCTGGCTTCCAGTGCTGCGCTGGTTTGCATGTTGGTTTGTGTGTTGGCAGCCATTCGGGCAACTGGTACCGTTGCTAAGGCACTTATTTCGGCGTCGGTCAGCGCAATATTATAGATCCGAACGTCGTCTAAAGCACCCTTAAAGCGGCTGCTGCCGTTGCTGTTTGCTCCCAAAGAAAGCGGTTCACTATTGCTGTTTATAGCTGGTGCTAACGTTAAAATTTTCGTGTCATTCAGCGAGCCATCCAGGTATATTTTTATACTGGAACCGTCGAACGTTGCGGCAATGTGCATCCAGGTCTGGCCATTGGTTGGGGTAGCAGTCTTGGAAATTAATTCGTAGTTGCTGCCGGCGGAAATCTGGTTATACCGGAAAGCAACTCTGGCACTGCCGGTTAATGAAAGTTCATAGCCATCATTCGTTAGTCCTTTCTTTATAATATATTGTCTGGAACCCGAAGTTTCCGGTTTTATCCAGGCTGCCACTGTAATTGCGTTGGCCGGACTCAATGTTGTACTAGAAGGCACCGTTACATATTGGTTAGAACCGTTCAGGTATAATGCTTGTCCCACTCTTCCCGTTACAAAACCCGGGTTTCCAGAGGTAGAAGCGTGATTTCCGTAGCCGGATGCATCGGAAAGCGTATTGCCGGTGATGCCTTCCATTTCCCAATATCCTACTAACTCAACTGGTTGCAGTAAAGTTGAAAAACTCCATATAGCAGACCAATTGCTTATACCAGCGGCATTTTCAGCCCTAACCCGCCAGAAGTATTGCGTGTTGTAAGCTAAATCAGAAAGGGTAACCGATGGGACCGTAATGTTATTGATGTCGGAAACCGGCGATAGAAAATCTGAAGTAGTGGCTAACTGCATCTGGTACGTAGTTGCATTAGTGGGAGCGTTCCAGCTTAACGTTAGAGAAAGGTATATGCCGGTAGCATTGTTGCCAGGAGAAGCCAGTACAGGCGCAGCCGGAGGAGCTAAAGGAGGGGCTTTCGTAGTGAATTTTCGGGTTACCGACCAATTGCTTTCCCCGTTATGGCTATAAGCTTTTACGCGCCAGAAATATTGGGTGCTATGGTTCAGGCCAGTAACCTGACTCGAAACTGTAGTAATATTGCTGCTGTCAGCAACTAGCGTGGCAAAATTATTTGATGTGGCAACCTGTAAGCGGTACGTAGTAGCTTTATTTGCTGCATTCCAGCTTAAGATCGGTACAATAACAATTCCGGTGGCATTATCGGCCGGCAAATCAAGCACGGGTACATCGGGCACAATAATGGGTTCAGCTTCAGTTGTAAAATTCCGGATCGCCGACCAGTTACTATAGCCCGCCGTATTATTTGCTCTTACCCGCCAGAAATACTGCGTACTGTATGCCAGATCCGAAATAACCAGCGAATTGCCGGCAACGTTGCTGGAATCTAACACCTTGTTTGAAAAATTCGAAGAAGCGGTCACTTCTACCTCGTAAGAAGCGGCATTGGCAACTGCATTCCATGTTAGTGTTGTAGTAAGACCAATTCCCGTTGCTCCGTTGGCAGGCAGGTTCAGAATCGGAACTGCGGGCGGTGGTGGCGGCGGAGTGCCGTTATCGGTAGCTAATACGCCAACAGCATCGTTGGAAGTAGAAGCCAGAATTACAACGTGAGGATCAAAGGAGTTTTTGATGCTGGTTGGGTTGTTGTAATTCCCGGAGATCAGGGTGTATTGCGCGCCGAATGAAATAGCGTTCGTAGAAGATTCCCGATACAGAATATCGCCGCCGTCTTCGTTGGAAGTGTAAACGATCCTGATCTTAGCCATTGGTTCATTCAGCACCACAATGCCACGGGTACCAATTCCAGATACGTTATAAAGGTTATCCCAGGTACCGGATGGTCGTCGAACTAACAACGCAACTCTCGGGTAACCAGGCGAATCGTAGCTGGTTTTAATAGCGCAATATAACGTACCATCGCTGGCAACTTTCAGATTCAGGTGGTCATCGGCCATGCCGCCACCCACATTCAGGGCAGATTGTGAAGCCGGAATTTCATCTGCTGACCAGGTATTAGGGCTGGTGCCATCGTCGTGCATTTTAAAACCCCAGCGTTTGTTAACCTGGTTAGACCAGAATACACCGATCTTATTGAGCATTGGAAATGCCACTACAGCGCCAATATCATCTGAATCGATGCCTGAAGCAACTGTAATTGGCGCACTCCAGGTTGAATAAGGGGAGTCGCTCCAGCGAACGGTAATACTGCTGTTATCGTCGGAAGCCATCCACATTCTGCCGTTCGTATCAAGATCTATGGTAGCTGTTTCAGCGTTGAAATCGGTAGGAACCCGGATCGTGGAAGTTCTGCCGGTCCAGCGTTTGTAAGTACGGTTTGAGGCCACATATTCCAGCGATATCAGGTCTGATTCGCCCGGCCGGAAAAGAAAAATATGCACCAGGTTTCCGTCCACTTTGCAGTCGGCCCGGCGGTTATCTTTGGCATGTATCGTAATTACCTTGGTCCAGGTGGTACTGTCTAGTCGCCAGACATGCGCACCGTTTGCGTCTGATAATACGGTCCAATGCCTGCCATCGTGGATCCAGACTTTGGATTGAGGCTTTTCCTTGGTGTTCGTGGTTATGCTTAAGGTGTTTAAGTTCGTAAAGGTCGGGAATTGCGCAAACGTGTTTTGAATGAATAGAAATGCTGTTAACAGCACGCATATTATTGCTTTCATAAAAAAGGAAGTTTAAATGTGATTGAAATTAGATTTTTATAATAAAAGGTAAAGTGAGTGTTCACCTTAGCCATTATTAATGCTGATTTGCAAGTTGATGCTTAAAGTAGAAACAGAGCAGTTTTCTGACGTAATTATTACTGATTATATGTAATAATTGATAAAAAGGTTGTATTATTTTTATTTGAAACTGAAGGCCAATTGCTACTTGATCAGTTTGGGTTTTTAGCTCTGCGATATAACTATTTTGCAATAAAGCTTGGGGTAAATAACTTTAAAAACGCTATGGTTTTGGGCTTCAAAAGTCGTAGGCTGCATATTACCTCAACTGCATGATGACTCTTGGAAAAAGCTGGAACTTGTCACATGCTCAGAGACGGATCAGTTTAATGGTTTTGCTGTGTCTGTCAGTCTGTAAACGGATCATATAGAGCCCATAAGGCAATTTTCGGGCTTCCAGCTCAACATTAAACTTTTCTCCGTATTTCGTGTAACCTTCCTTTATATTGCGAACAAGGTTGCCGGTAACGTTGTAGATATCCACAGAATACCTGGTATTGCCGGGAATCGAGAATTTTATTTCAGACGTCGTCAGGCACGGATTCGGACTAACAGCAAGGTTTAAATAAACAGCATCGAAAGCCAGTACGCCCGCTGCAGAAAGAGAGTCTGAGGCTAGAATCAACGTGTTGGGACTGGTATTGTTCTTAATGCTGGAACTATGATTGAATTTTCCGTTCAACAGGTTAAAAGCCTGCCCGAAAGCAATAGGAGCAATAAAAGATTCTCTGTATAAGATATTGCCCCCTTTTTCATCTGCAGTATAAACGATCCGGATCTTTCCGGTAGTTTCATTTAGTAAAACAATTCCTTTGGTGCCGGTTTCAGAAACCTGGTAAAGGTTGTCCCAAACGCCGTTTGGCCGGCGCACGAGCAAGCCCAGGTTAGGGTAACCGGAATGGCGGTAACTGGTTTTAACGGCGCAGTAAAGCGTTCCGTCCCGGCCCATCGACATGTTTAAGTGGTCGTTGGCCATCCCACCCCGGTAATTGATCGCAGACTGTGAAGCTGGTACTTCATCTTCGGTCCAGTAGGTAGGGTCGGAGCCATCGGGATGCATTCTGAAACCGAAGCGCTGGGAATTCTGATTCGACCAGAGTACACCAATGCTGCCAAATATCGGGAGGGCAATAAGTGCACAAATATCATCTTCTTTTATTCCTGAAACTACCGAAGTCGGGTCACTCCATTCGGCATACGGATAATCGCTCCATCGTACTTTTATGCTGTTCATGTCGTCGTATGCCACCCACATGCGGTTTTTGGTATCTATATCAATGGTGGCGGTTTCCGCACTATCATCAAGCAGAACCAACACTCTTTCCGGCCTTACCGACCAAAGTTTGTAAGTGAAAGCTTCGGGTACATATTCAATGGATAATAAAAAAGACCTGCTTTTCCGGTAAAGGAGTATGTGTACCAAGTTACCTGCTACTTTGCAATCGGCACGGGCATAACTGGATTTTGCAAGGGTAAGCATTTTGGTCCAGGTGTTGCCATCCAGCCTCCAGACGTGCGTTCCTACAGTGTCGGTAAGTACCGTCCAGTACAGGTCATCGTGAAACCAAATCTTAGATTGGGGGCTTTCCTGGGTATCGGTGGTTACGGGAAGTGGCGATAAGGGGACAATATTATAAAACTGAGCCGAAGCACTTTGAATAAATGGAAGAACGATAGCCATTACAATTAAAAATTTTCTCATAACGGGCAACTATTAAGTAATTCGGCAAGTAGCAGTTTGTCTCAGTGGTGCATTTTATGTTTTTTTAAGTGGTGGATTTTAGAACCAGTTTTAAAAAAAATAAAAAGGGGGAGTGTCAACTTTGTGAAAATTTATATATGGTATATCTTTTAAAAAGTTGTATTATTCTGATTTATTTTTTAGGAAATTCGTGAGCTAATTTCTTTGCTAAGCGAATGCCAATCGGATTCTTCTAAACAACTCCTTCAGAAGCTCATCCTTAACAGAAACTCTGTTTAAGTGATGATCACAGAAATAAGCGCACAGTATTGCTCCCGAAACGCTATGCATTTGGGAGGAAAAAGTAAGGCCGCTTAATTATAGTGGATAGATTAAGTCAGTAATTCCGCAGGTTTTCGGACAGCAAGGTTGTTTCAGAGTTTATCGGTTGGGGCCGCAGTTTTTCGGTGCGCTGAAATTGCTGTTTGAATACCAGCAGTTCCCGGAAATTTTGCAGCATTATTCTGTAATTTCTGAAGCTGAGCAACTTGGCTTTCAGGGAAATATAAGCCAACTCATTGGTTTGGGCAGATTTTAAGCTACCAGGCAAAAGAAGGCGTTTAACCAAGGCCGGCAGCAGTTTTAGCGTGTAATTTGCTACCGTTTTGGCGTATTGAAAGTGAAACTTCGTAATGGTGGTGCAGTCTTTATTGGCTACAAAGCGGTAGGGTATAAGGGCAGAAAAACTCTGGGCACTTTCCCGGAAATAACGCTCATGATATTCGCGGGTCAGGCGTTTGGCCGGGATAAAGTGCCGGAAAATTAAACGGTCGTGGTACCAGATGGTGTAACCGGCCAGCGCCAGCGCAAAGCAAAGCTCATAATCGCCGCCGGAACTCAGGCTTGCTCCTTTGCGATCGGTTAACCGGGATCTGAAACCAGCTTTTAGTAACGTGTCAAAAGCTGTTCTTCGCATTACACTGCCGGCTCCGTAAACCACATTTCTACTTACTTTTCCTGATCTGAAAGCTTGCGGGCCGCTGGCTACTAAACGCGAATTTTTAGCCCAATGCGGCGGTTTCTCCTGAAATACCAATTCGCCGTAACCGCCGAGCATCCCGATCTCGGGGTGTTGCATCATCAGTTTGTAGGCGCGTGTTACATAATCGGGGCACAACCAGTTATCGTCGTCGCAGAAAAGCACAAATTCGTAACGGGCTTTGGCCAAACCTAATTCGCGGGCGTAAGTTAAGCCTGGTTCAGGCTGAGGCAGCAAAGAAAACGGCGTTTTGTTCCCGAAACTTTCCCAGACAGATGCAGCAACTATGGCAGACTGGTCGGTTGAAGCATTGTCGATCACGATCACTTCCCAGGGAATTTCCGGTGGTACATTTTGCAAGGCTAGATGGCGCAGGGTTTCTGGTAAAAGCGCTGCGCCGTTATACGTGCAGATAATTACCGATACGCCCGCTTCCATAATTTATACAGGTTTAGTTTCAGGTATAATTTTAAGAGTACCAGGCGTAGCAACGGGCTTTGGTGCAGGTAAAGAATATACTTTATCTGCGCTTTTACTACCTGCTCGTTATGCAGGCGGTTCCACAAACGGTTGGCTATTTTCAGGCCGTAGTAGGCATAATATTTTTTGGAACGCGCCAGTATTCCGGTTTTCTGGCCTTCGGGCAAATGCTGTTGGATCAGTTTCATGGCTTGGGCAAGATCTTTTAAATGCCCGCCTTTTAGAAATTTATTACCGGAAATGGAATTAGAATGCGTGCGGTATTCGGCCAGGATCTCCGGGGTATAAGCTACCGGGTAGTGACGAGCAATACGCACCCACATTTCCCAGTCTTCGCCGTAAGTAACCCCAAAAAAGCCGCCTAGTTTTTCGTACACTTCCCGGCGCACCGTAATGCTGGCATATTGCAAACGCTGCCGCTCGCTGATGGTCTTAAGCCAGTTGGGTAAAATCCCATCGTGTTGCATTTCGGGAGTTTTATCGTAGTTTTTCCTACCGTTTTCGTCTATGCAGGCGTAGCGGCAAAACGCCGCGCCGGCTTCCGGATGTTGCACGAAAAGGGTTTCTATTTTGCGGTAATAGCCGTTTCTGACTTTATCGTCGCCGTGTAATAAATGCACATATTTGCCTTTGGCGCGAATGATGCAGGTTTCGAAATTGACCAGGCTGCCTACGTTTTTTGGTTGCCGGAAATACGCAATGCGCCCTTTTCCGATC
This sequence comes from Adhaeribacter terreus, assembly GCF_042657365.1. NCBI lineage: Bacteria > Pseudomonadati > Bacteroidota > Cytophagia > Cytophagales > Hymenobacteraceae > Adhaeribacter > Adhaeribacter terreus. The sequence continues at coordinate 626,030 of NZ_JBHSKT010000001.1, forward strand.
TGTTTTACCAACGCTTCTACATCCACATCGGTGCTGAAATCGTCGATCACTTCGATCTGCATTTCGGCTTCCGGAATATTTTGCTGCAGCACACTTTCTAGGGTTTCCGGCAGAAATTGCGCACAGTTATAAACCGGAATCATGACTGACCAGGTGGGGCGTACACAATTTGCGGGTAAAGGTGCAATGCGGGGTGGAGATTTAGGAATGTAGGCCATTGGTTCAACGTTGAAAAGTGTTCAGTGGCAGGTTGTGCAGGTTTGGTTTTTCCTTAAAAAGGGATCGGTATTTTTCAGGTTTTCGGGCCTGAAAATGGTAGGGTTTTAGCGGGAAAAAGTGACGGCCGGTTTTAATTTACGCATCACAAACTGTTCCCGGATGAAGCTTCGCAACGATTTTAAACCGCTTATCAGCGAATAAACCTGCAACAGGAAAAAGAGCTTTGGTAAAAGTTGCAGGTTTGCAGCCAGCGCCCAGATAATGTAGTTGCGTTTGTGCAGGGCTGCTTTTTTTAAGGCACTTTGCTGGAGGTTTACGTTGGGTTTAGCCAGCATGCAAAGCGTAATAAAATCGAGTTCTTTAACGCAGGCAACCATGGCAATTACGTTATTCCGGGCTAGAAGCGGTTCGAAATTGTGACGGTAGCAGGCCACATAGGAATCTGGCACGTGGTAATGTTCGCCGGTGTAGTAGCGGATATTGCGTAAAACCTGTTCCTGCTGGGCATGTTCGTATTCCGGCTTTTTTAAAACCTGGCAAAGGCTTTGGCTGGTTTCACGGTAATCGAGCAGCACATCGGGTAGGTTATAGAACTTGAATTTGCGGGTGAGTTGCCAGAATAATTCGTAATCTTCGGCATAAGTGGTAGAATAATTTCGTACGCTGGCCGCTGCACTTTTTCGGAACATGATGGTAGGGTGGTAGATCCAGCAAATAAAAGTAAGGTTGTAGTAAAACAACTCACTCTTGAACTTGTCTTGCCTGATGAAAGCTTTGTCTTCGGAAATTACCCGTACCAGCGATGAAACGAGGGCGCAATCAGGGTTTTCCTGCAAATATGCGTATTGTTTTTCCAGCCGTTGCGGGTAGCTGATATCGTCGGAATCCATGCGGGCAATTATTTCGGTTTGCGCCAGGCTGATGCCTTTATTAAGCGTGAGCGAAATGCCCAGATTCTTTTCATTCTGATAAAACCTGATCCGCGGATCGGAGAACGATCTTACTATTTCCACACTCCTGTCGGTAGAGCCATCGTCTATAATAATGAACTCGAAATCCTGAAAGGTTTGGTTCAGAATACTTTCGATGGCTTCGGCCAGGAATTTTTCGGCGTTATAAACCGGCATCAAAACTGTTAAGCGGGGCATGGGCAGGTCTTTTAGTCAGGAAACCGTTTCTTTTTAAAATTTTCCGAAGCTTCTGGAATGGCTTTTTGCTTAGTTGCAGCAGCTTTTCGGGTAGCGTTCGGGTAATATAAAACCACGTAGGGTAACGGTAAGGCAGAAAAGCGCGGTTTAAAAGCCGGTGTAATTTGGGGTCGTAAATGTTGTGGTATTGCAGATAATTTTCGAACCAATTCAGAAAGTATTGGCGCACTTTGTGGTAATGCCCTTTTTCGTTAACCCACTGTACTACTGAGCCCGGCCGTTGCCGGTACAGATTATTGCTGGCAGAAGAAAGGTAAACTTTTTCCCGGAGGTAAATTTTGCATAAAAAAGCCTGGTCTTCGTACAGCTGGTATTCTTTTATAAACGATTCTTCGAAGCCGCCAGATCTTTCTATAGCTTTTTTGCTGAGTAGCCACGCGCAGGGACCGGCGGCAGCGGCCGTGCTGAGCGGATAAAGCCGGTAAAGCAATTCCAACGGTTCAAAGATTTTGTCCTGATGTTCCGGAAGCCTGAGCAGTTGGTTTTTTTCGTAAACGGAACCCACGGGAATTTCAAGGTCTTCGGTTGCCGGGTCGTTCCAGCTATACCAATGCGTAGAACCTTCGGCTACCAGCCCCAGATCCGGATATTGCTGAAAAACAGTGACCTGTTTTTCCAGTTTTTCCGGAAGCCACACATCATCGGCATCTAAAAAAGCGATCAGGTTTCCTTTGGCGTGTTTAACCCCCAGGTTACGGCTTGCGCAAACGCCTTTATTGGCATGGCCTTCATGGTCCAGGTAAAATATTTTTCCGGGATAGTCTTCGGTAAATTGTTTGGCAATATGGGTGCTTTTGTTGGTGGAGCCGTCATCGATCAGCAGCAATTCCCAGTTCTCATAGGTTTGATTAAGCACGCTTGCAATTGTTTCCGGCAAAAATTTTTCTTCGTTCAGAAACGGTATAATTACGGAAACCAGTAGTTGATTTTGCATGGCTGTAAATTTTTAGACGGCTTTATTTTTACTTTTTACCCCGAACACCTACCGTTTTTAGCTTGCAGATGTAACGGATTCTGCTAGTTTTTTACTCGTTTTCCCTACCGTTTTCAGCGGCCGGCTTCGGCTTGCTTTTCTGACTTTTTAGGCCCAAAACCCTACCGTTTATTTTGCTTCAACACCAGCGTTGCACGAGGTTAAATTGCGCTGAAAATTTTTCGGGCGGAAGATCTTTTATCTGGAAACGGCCCATTTGTAATGGTTCGGTCTGGTTTTTTACAAATTCCTCGCGGGTTGTGAAAGCGGCTTTGAATTTGGTTTGGTTCGCAGCCTGCAACGTTTGTGTATTAAAATGGCCATAAGGGTACGAAAGCAAGTCTACGGGTTGGTTGGTTATGTCCCGCAGCAAATTCCGGTTTTCGCGTATTTCCTTTTCCTGAAACGTTATGTCGTGAAAACCAAGTGCCGCATGTGAAACCGTATGCGCACCGATCTCAAAAAGCGGATTACGGCTCAAATCCCGAAGTTGGTTTTCGGTCATGCTTTCGTAGCCGCTTCGTGGTGAAATTGCCTTGCCAGCCCAATCGCGGAGTTTTTGTAATTCCTGTTGCTGTTTTTTTTGCGGAAGGGGCCTTAAGGTTTGCCACAATTTCAGGTACATGGCGCAGCGCATATTGGGCGGAGTTTCTTCGCAGGCTTTCCAGTTGCGGTTAATTTGCTGTTGCTCAGGCGTAAGTTCAGCTTCCTGCAGCAATTCAAAATTCAGGTCTTCGCCATTAATGTTCATTGAAAAAAACGTCGGCAAATGTTCAGTGAAAAGGATCAGGTTTTCAAGTTCATCCCACCAGAATTCCGTTTTTTTGCCAATATTCGACGTTGTTATAAAAAACGTGGCCGGTAATTTATACTTCTCCAGCAGCGGTTTGGCAAAGTGGTAATTATCCGCGTATCCATCGTCGAAAGTAAGGGCAATGTTGCCACTTTTCAGGCGGTTTTTGCTAGCGTTTCCGGTTAATTCAGAAAGGGAAATAACGTTGCCGCTTTGCTGCAGGATCTGCAATTGGTATTCGAAATTTTCAGGGCTAACGGTTATGTCCCAGATGTCGCTTTTCACTTCGGCCACACGATGGTACATTAGCACGGCAGCCTGCGGTGCGAAGTACGATCTGAGGTAGTGGCGCAAACCGAATTTCATAGCGAAAGGGCTTTTTGGGCTTTTACCGTAATTATTACCTGGTAGTGCGGGTCGTGGTGGTCTAGTTTGTGGCGGGGTACTTCGGGCAGGCCCATACCGTATAAAAATGCTGTGGCCGCAAACACATTTCCGAAAGCGTTTATGTTGGTATTGCCACCCGGAAAAGTTTCGGCGGTTATTTTCTGCATGGCTTTATCGGTAAAAGACCAGTACCAGGTTTCTTTCCATTCGCCCTGATCTATGGGCGTAATGCCGGGAACGGTGAGAAGCAACGTGCCGCCGGGTTTTAAGATGCGGTGGCAGGTTTGCATGGCCGCTTTAAAATCGTAGATCAGGTGCAGCGTTTGCGTAAGAATAATGCAGTCGAAACTATTGTCGGCAATGTGCGGCGCATGGCTGATGTCGCCAATAATAGTTGCCTGTGGGTTTTTATCGTTCACGTGTAGAATTTCGCTTTTCGTAACGCCGTTTTTGCCGAAAGCCATGGTATAGGAATTATCGCCAATCTCGAGCGTTCTGCCTTTTATGGTGCCGGCTTCCTGCGCCAGAAAATTCTCGATGTAATACCTGTCTACAGGGCCGCCGCGCTTGTACCCAAAATCGTTGCTGAAAGGCGAGGTGCGGTTAAAGTCGCCGGGCAGAATGTTGCCTATTGCGGGAACATGTTTATTCGATAAGCCCATTTTATGCAGCCATCTTAAACTAAAATCGGGAGCGTTACGCTTTACAAAGGTCTTTAGCATTTTCTTTCTTCTGGTTACATGGTGTTTAAAAAGGATTGCCGGCCGGTGCCGGATAATGGTGGCCATCGCCTGTTTTTTATTTCTGTCGGTTTTAACCTGTTCTAAAAGGGCCTGGCAGTAATAGTTTTTCCAGTTGCGGCGGCCTTTTTTCAAGGCTGTTCTTTCGGCTTCGGTTTTAAGATGCGGCTCCTGGCGGTCCATTATTTGCAGAACTCCATGAAGCATGGCTGGAACGTTTCCTGACATGTTGGTGTTGTGAAACCTGTATGCAGCAATTTTATCCAGGTGGTGGTATACCGGGTATTTCCGGGCAACTTTCAGATACAGGTCGTAGTCTTCGCAGTTTTTCAGGCTTGTATCGAATTCAAATTCTGTAAATACCCAACGCTGAAATAAAACGGTAGCCACCATGCCAATGTAATTGCCTCTTAAAAGCTGGCAGTAATGATCTGCTTTAACTTCCGTTACGCCTTCCCTGATCAGGTTTTCATTTACATAAACCGCATTAAAGGTGCCGCTTACAAACGCAGCTTTTTTTTGCTGATAAAAGGAGTTTACGTTCTGTTCAATTCCTCTCGGGTAAAGCCAGTCGTCCGCATCCAGAAATAAAAGCAGATCGCCGGTACTTTTTTTTACGCCCGTGTTCCGCGCTGCCGAAAGTCCCTGGTTTTGTTGATATACATATTTCACCTCCGGGTACTTTTCCGAAACAGCTTTGGTATCATCAGAAGAGCCATCGTCTACCACCACAATTTCCGTATTCCGGTAAGTTTGTTTCAGCACGCTTTCTATGGCTTTGTGTAAAAAATGCGCGTGATTGTAACACGGAATTATTACCGATACCAACGGGTTTTCTGTATGTAGCGTCTGGTCAGCCATCGGAATTCCGGTTAGCGTAGTTCGGTTTTTTTACGGTTCTGGTAATAATATACAATGCCGGCAATAAGCCCTTTTATTTGTACCCAGAGTGTGCAGTATTGTGCCTGGTACTGCGGAAATCCTTTCAGAATGGCTTTGCTGTATGCTACCAGTAAGGTATGGCTCAAATGCCGGGCATAACCCGCTTTTCTAAATTGTTCCTGTTGAATAAGTGCCGCCGCCGCGTGCCCCCGCATATAACTGAAGATCTGTTTTTTTAAAGCAGTCAGTTCCCGGCGGTGTTCGTGAAAAACAATGGCCCGTGGGTTATAATGAATGGTATGGCCGTTTTTCAGAATGCGGTACCACATTTCAGAATCTTCGTTGCAACCCGAGGCACCCGCGCCTAAGCGTTCGTCGAACAGGCCGGTCTCTTCAAAAATACTTTTCCGGAATGCCATGTTGGCGCCGGCACCTATATTCCAGACAGGCGGGCCTTTGGCGATCGTTTTCCGAAAATATTCTATGTCGAAGATCTTATCGGTATAGCCGCGGTTAAAGCTCCAGTGTTTTTCAAAGATCAGTTGCGCTTCCGACTGAAGTTCAGAGGCAATTACCAATCCGGTCATCGCCATGGTTTTCGGATCCTGGAATGTTTGCCAGACCTGGTGCACCCAGTTTTCAGCGATGCGCACATCGTCGTCGGTAAAGGCAATAATGGGGCAGGTTGCTTTTTTTATTCCGGTGTTGCGGGCATACGATAAACCTGGTATTGGTTCCTGGTAATATTTCACGTTGGGGTAAAGGCGGGTTACCGCTTCCGATTCGTCGTTTTCCCGGGCGTTCTCAATAATGATTATTTCCTGAGGCCGGCACAACATTTTCTGAAACGCTTCGAGGCATTGTTTCAGGGAACCGGGCCGGTTGCGCGTGCATATTATCACCGAAACGGGCACTTCTTTCGGAATTTTTTCAGTAGGTTTTCTTTTTAAAGCTTCTGGCAACCAGCTTTCAGGGTTCTTTAATTTTTCCAACATTTGCGTAGCCTGAAGGTTCTGATTGCGTTCCGAAGTGCTTTTTGCGTATTGTTGCAGGGTTGGCAAAATAGCCTGACCCATTTTTTTAAAATAATCTGCTTCCGAAAGTGTAACGCCCGGTTCTAAGTAGAGATCGCCTAACGGTATGGTTTTCCACCAAAAAACTAAATAGTTACCTTGTTGCAGATTTAACGCAGGCATTTTTGCCGATTCGTGCAGGTAAACGTGGGAGATCTGGTAGGGCAGATGCGTAGTCATTTTTTGCAGTTTAGAATTTTTACAGAGCAGGTAAGGAGCAGGTTCTGACTTTTCAGGCTTAATTCCCTAGCGTTTTTTTAAAGTAAATTTGGTTGTAGCTGGTCCTGCAAATGGGTGTTGGCTTGTTTTAGCTGAAACGGTAATTTCGGCCGCACAGCACCCCACCACTTTCCATACCATTGAATATCGCCGCGGTAATCTTCCAGTTCAAAAAGCAGGCATTCCTCAAAAGTGAACAGGGCTACCGAAGTGTTTTGTACCACAATTAGGGATATGTAATAAGCACCATCGTTCAGGAAATTGCCAGGTATCTCGCAGGTTCCTTCAATTATTCCTTTTTCATAGAACTGTGAAGGCGATGGAACATCAAAAATACATTCGCCGGCAGAAGTGAACAGGTGTAGGCCTACGCTCAGATTTACATTATTCTGCAGGTTCCAGAACTGGAATTTTACAATTAAAGGCGTGCGGATATCCAGTGGCGCATCCATTTCGCACAGTTGCGGTATCAATTCTACATGTTTCAGGCGGACAAGTTCGTTGCCGGGCGCTGTATCTGCAGTTTGCCAGCTTTGGCAATGGCGGGCTTGTTGTGTGGTAGAAAGGTATTGGTTTACTACTTCCGAAACGCCACCAAAAGTCTGCATCGTGCCTTGGTTCAGCCATAAGGCTTTATCGCAGAGATTTTTTACGGCCTGCATGCTGTGACTTACAAACAAAATGGTGCGGCCACTGGTCTGCGAAACTTCGCGCATTTTGCCCAGGCACTTCTTCTGAAAATCGGCATCGCCTACAGCCAGCACTTCGTCTACTATTAAGATGTCAGGTTCCAGGTGGGCGGCTACGGCAAATGCCAGGCGCACGTACATGCCAGACGAATAGCGTTTTACCGGAGTGTCTATAAATTTTTCTACTCCCGAAAAAGCTACGATCTCATCGAACTTGCTCCGGACCTCGGCTTTGCTCATGCCCAGAATATAACCGCTGATGTAAATGTTTTCGCGGCCGGTAAGCTCCATATTAAAACCAGTGCCTACTTCCAGCAAGCTGCTTACTTTCCCTTTTCCCAATACCTTACCCTTTGTAGGCCTTACGATCCGGGAAATGATCTTGAGCAAAGTAGATTTTCCGGAACCGTTTCTGCCTATAATGCCTATGGCTTCTCCATGTTTTACGTCGAAGCTTACATCGTGCAGGGCCAGGAAAAAGTCTTTATTAGCTGCAGATGTGTTGCCCGGCTGTAATTGAAAGAACGGATCTTCCTTTTTTAAAAGCGTGCTATTCCACCAGCGTTGCAGGTCTTGCTTGAACGAACCGGTGCCAATAGTGCCCAACTGGTACACTTTTGATAGGTTCTCGACTTTTATTACGGTTTCAGACATGATCAGGCTGGTTATACAATGTCAATTAATTTATCGCCTTGTTTATTAAAAAGGAGCCAGGCGCCGGCTAAAAGCAAAAGCGTAAACCCTACACTATATAATAAGGCGTTTGGCGCAACAGTACCTTCGCCCAGCATGGCTAGTCTGAATAACTCGAACAGAGGTGTTAAAGGATTGAGCTGCACCAGCCAGCGTACATTTTCGGGAATGGTGGCCAGCGGGTAGATTACGGGCGTTAAGAACATGAGCAGCCGCACGCCCAGCGTTACCATATTGGTCATGTCGCGGTATTTGGCAGTCAGAACCGAGAATATCAGGCCCAGGCCCAGGCTAAAAGCGCCTACATTCAAGATGACCAGCGGTAAAGCAAACAATCCGCTATTAAAAGGAAATGAAAAATCGCCGGTAAAACTGAAGTAAGACATTACGCAGAGCAGCATAATGAATTGAATGCCAAAACGCAGCAGTTGTGTACAAATAACTGAAACGGGCATAATGATGCGCGGAAAATAAACCTTGCTGAAAACGTGCGCGTGTTCTTTAAATGTAGAAGATGTGCCGGTAAAGCTATCGTTAAAGAAATTCCAGAGAATGATGCCGGCCAGGTAAAATAATATTGGTGGAATAGAACCGGTGGAAATGCCAACCAGTTTATTGAAAACGAGCAGGTACGTTACTAACGTTAACGTTGGCTGAAACAGGATCCAGAGGGGCCCCAGAACTGTTTGCTGATAGTTAAGCAGAAAATGCCGCCGTACCAATCCCGCCAGTAAATGCCGGTATGCCCATAATTCTTTCAGGCTGTGGTTCCAGAAACTGGTTTTATTACCAATTTCCCAATCCCAGCTGTTTACAGCCTTTGCCATATTTCGGAAGTTAGAAGTTTTTTAGAGTAGCTTGATACTGCATGTACCTTGCTACAGATTTATGGTTTGCCCAAAAGGCGCATTACTGATTGAACAGTGCTAAATAAATAGTAAAGGGCATATCCGGGAGGATGAAGCATTAAGCATTGCTTTTATTGCGCCCTTTATTTGCTGGTAGATATATAATAAAACCAATATTTAGACTTTACTCCTGGTTTAGCTTCGGGTTTGGAGCCGGGTGATTTGCGCTGGCAGCTAAGGGCAGGTTTTGTTTGTGTAAAATTGTATAATTGATTCATAAACACAATCTTATAATTTGGTTTTTTACGGATTTGCGGAAAATGTTACTGATTTGTGGCCTTGTTTTTGCGTGTTGGGGAAACTATGATTTTCAGCAACATGGTCAAATTCGTAACTTCATCTGTGAACCGCCTGTTTTTCAGGGTATTGGTTTCGATTTTTCTAGGGAAGGAGGTGTCCTTCGAGCGCAAATAATCCGGGATTTTTCAAGTTTACGTAGTGTTTTCACTCATTTTATTGGTATGTTGCCTTATTTTTCATCGAATATTACAAAACTATTCCCGAGCGGGAGGATGTTAATAAGGTGTAATTGATTTTTTAATTATTTTAATTTTTATGAAGAACAAATTTTTGCCATTATTGTCTCTGGCTTTTGTAGGCGCCCTGGCGGTTTCCTGCGAAAAGAAGGAAGTTGAAGAGACGGCACCAACCACCACTTCAGCCCTTAACTCTGCAAGATCAGCTAACTTATTATATGAAGAAGACATGGAAGGCTCCAAGATTTTTTCAACGGCGCATGCTATTGAAAATAACGGCACCAGCTGGACTTTGTCTGCAGTAACCAATCCGGTTTACCAGGGTGCCAAATCGGCTCGTTTCGAGATCCAGAAAGGTCAGACCCTGGTAGGATCTTCCAAGCGTGTACGTTCGGAGGTTACCATTATTAAAGGTACCGAGTACCCGAATTTCCCGAAAGATGTATGGTATTCATATTCTATTCTTTTCCCGGCTAAGGGTTTTGAATACGATGACACCCGCGATTGCATTAACCAATGGTACGAAGACGGTAGCGACGAAACCACCATTCGTGCCCAGAAAGACAAAGCGTTCTTAGAAGTAACGCCGGCCGATGGTTCATCTACTTTGATGAAATATGACTTGTTCGGTACCAGCTCAAGCACGAAATCCGTGGATGGCTTTAACAACATCCCGAAAGATAAATGGTCGCAGTTCGTGTTCCACTTCATTCACTCGAAAGGTTCCGATGGCCTGATCGAGGTTTGGAGAGATGGTGTGAAGATCCACACGATCAAAGGCCGGAACATGCACCTGGAATTACCAAAATGGAAAATTGGTTTATATAAGTCTTCGTTCCTGGATGAAAGTTCGTCAAGAAGCTCACGCGTGGTTTACTTCGATAACGTACGAGTGGGTAACTCAAGCGCTACCTTAGCTGAAATGATCGGTTCCGGTGCACCAGCTCCGACCCCGACACCGACTCCAGATCCAACGCCGACTCCTACGCCAGATCCGACTCCTACGCCAGATCCAACGCCGACACCAACTCCAGATCCGACGCCAACGCCGACTCCTGGTTCAGGTGTAGTAAGCTATACGCTGGTGAACTCGTCTACTGATAAAGATATTATGACGATCACTAACGGTGCGGTAATTAATCGTAAGACATTGGGTGTTAAGAAGTTCAATATTCGTGCGAATACTGCTACTACATCCAGCACGGTCGTTAAATTTACCCTGACAGGTGCGGAGAGCGATTCTCGTATTGATGATGCATTGCCATATGCTTTAGCTGGTGATGATAGAAAAGGTGACTATTATTCATGGGAACCAAAAGCTGGTAGCTACCGCTTAGAGGCCAACACTTATTCTGGCACTAAAAAGAAAATGGGTTCAGCAACAGCAACTCCTTACGTGATCAACTTCACTATTCAGTAATTAAAACTGAAGTGATCTAAATAAATAGAATAACTGGAAAAGGCAGCTAATTTTTAGCTGCCTTTTTTTGTGCCCGGAATTTTAAGTAACAGCGAAGTGAAGCTAAGCACTTTTTCGGCCGAAAACCATACCGTTTTATTTTACTCTGTCTGTTTTGATTAAACGTTATGGTTTCGACAGGGAAAAGTGAGATGGTAAATCATTACAATAAGTTATCGCAGCTAACTGAAATCGGAGATTTGACTTTTAGGTTTGAAATCAAAAATGTACTGATTGCAATAGGGAGAGCTATCGGGTTAAGCTTTCAATTCTGCTTTGAGGAATAGCGTGGAAAATGAACACTGGTTATTTGCTGCGAAAATTGATGTTGATCCAGATTTTGCATTTGGATGCATGCAGTGCTTTTTAATAATTGGCTATGTGGTTTTCGGCTATCTTAATTTGTTAAAGAAATTTACCAATGGGTTGTTTTCCAGCCCGGTGCCGGTTACCGGCGGTGTTATTATAGTATCGCCTTTCATTTCAGCTAAAGTTGCATTAGTGTTACCAACTCTTACGTTATCAAAGTAAACCACGCGTGAATCCCGGGTTGAACTCTTATCCAGGAACGAAGACTTATACAGACCAATTTTCCATTTCGGTAATTCCAGGTGCATGTTCCGGCCTTTGATCGTGTGGATCTTCACGCCATCTCTCCAAACCTCGATCAGACCATCGGAACCTTTCGAGTGGATGAAGTGGAACACGAACTGCGACCATTTATCTTTCGGGATATTATTAAAGCCGTCAATCGATTTGGTGCTGGAAGTAGTACCGAACAAATCGTATTTCATCAGAATGGCGGTGCTGTCTTCTGGCGTAACTTCCAGAAATGCTTTGTCTTTCTGAGCACGAATGGTGGTTTCGTCGCTCCCGTCTTCATACCATTGGTTAATGCAATCGCGGGTGTCATCGTACTCAAAACCTGTTGCTGGAAATAAGATCGCGTACGAATACCAAATGTCGCGGGGAAAGTTCGGGTATTTGGTGCCTTTGATAATGGTTACTTCGGAGCGTATCCGTTTGGAGTTAGGCGTTATTGGTTGGTCTTTCCGGATCTCGAAACGAGCTGCTTTGGTGCCCTGGAAAACCGGGTTGCTCACCGCAGACAAGGTCCAGCTGGTTTCGCAGTTCTCAATACTATGGGCCGTTGAAAAAAGGTCGGAGCCTTCCATGTCTTCTTCATATAATAAATTTGCTGACCTTGCATTGCTGGCTGTTGCAGTGATCGGGCCGGTGTTTTCCACTTCCTTCTTTTCGCAGGAAACCATAAAGAGGCCAAAGAAAATTAAAAGGGCACCTAAAATGGTGAGAGACAATAAAAACGTTAATCTGTTCGCCTTCATAAAAATGATCAGCTAAGTATTGGTTGGCGGTAGAAACAGTAATTCATATTTCTAATCAGCCTTATCTGGCAACTGTTGTTTGAAAGCAATTCCTGGATCCGGTACTACGGTTTGAATCTGTTCGCTAACAGTTACTCCATAAATTATTGATCTCACGCTTCGGTAATAAAACTGAAAGGTGAAAATAAGAACTCTAAAATGCAGCTTTAGTCAGGCTGCTTTTTTTTACCCGGAATTTTAAGGATTGCAGGTGTGGAGGTGGCACTTTTTCAGACGAAAACCATAGCGTTTTGTTGGCTGCAACCTGATATAGTTGAGTTAAAAAATAGTAAAGGGCATATCCTAGAGGACGAAGCGTTTAACGCTGCTTTTTTGCGACTTGAATACTCAGTCAGATATATAATAAAACCAATATTTAGGCTTTGACTTTTGGCTTAGCTCCGGGTTAGCGACAAGCTGGTTTACGCAGGCTGCTAAGGACAGGCGTTGTTTGTGTAAAATTGTATAATTGATTCATAAACACAATCTTATAATTTGGTTTTTTACGGATTTGCGGAAAATGTTACTGATTTGTGGCCTTGTTTTTGCGTGTTGGGGAAACTATGATTTTCAGCAACATGGTCAAATTCGTAACTTCATCTGTGAACCGCCTGTTTTTCAGGGTATTGGTTTCGATTTTTCTAGGGAAGGAGGTGTCCTTCGAGCGCAAATAATCCGGGATTTTTCAAGTCTACGTAGTGTTTTCACTCATTTTATTGGTATGTTGCCTTATTTTTCATCGAATATTACAAAACTATTCCCGATCGGGAGGATGTTAATAGGGTGTAATTGATTTTTTAATTATTTTAATTTTTATGAAGAACAGATTTCTGCCGTTATTGTCACTAGCCTTCGTAGGCGCACTAGCAGTATCCTGCGAAAAGAAAGAAGTAGAAGAGACGGCACCAACCACCACTTCAGCCCTTAATTCTGCAAGATCAGCTAACTTATTATATGAAGAAGACATGGAAGGCTCCAAGATTTTTTCAACGGCTCACGCCATTGAAAACAATGCTACCAGCTGGACCTTGTCTGCAGTAACCAATCCGGTTTACCAGGGTGCCAAATCGGCTCGTTTCGAGATCCAGAAAGGTCAGACTCTGGTAGGAAGTGGTAAAAAAGTTCGCTCGGAGGTTACCATTATTAAAGGTACCGAGTATCCGAACTTCCCGAAAGATATCTGGTATTCTTACTCGATTCTCTTCCCGGCTAAGGGTTTTGAATACGATGACACCCGCGATTGTATCAACCAGTGGTACGAAGACGGTAGCGATGAAACCACCATTCGTGCCCAGAAAGATAAAGCGTTCTTAGAAGTAACGCCAGCCGATGGTTCATCTACTTTGATGAAATATGACTTGTTCGGTACTACTTCCAGCACCAAATCGATTGACGGCTTTAATAATATCCCGAAAGATAAATGGTCACAGTTCGTGTTCCACTTCATCCACTCGAAAGGTTCGGATGGTCTGATCGAGGTTTGGAGAGATGGCGTGAAGATCCACACGATCAAAGGCCGGAACATGCACCTGGAATTACCGAAATGGAAAATTGGTCTGTATAAAGCTTCGTTCCTGGATGGAAGTTCGTCAAGAAGCTCACGCGTGGTTTACTTCGATAACGTACGAGTAGGTAACACAAGCGCTACCTTAGCTGAAATGATCGGTTCTGGTGTAACAGCTCCGACACCAACACCAACTCCTGAGCCAACGCCAACCCCGGAACCAACTCCGACTCCGACTCCGACACCAACTCCTGAGCCGACTCCAACGCCAACGCCTACTCCAACTACCGGAGTAATTAGCTATACGCTGGTGAACTCGTCTACTGATAAAGATATTATGACGCTTACCAACGGTGCGGTAATTAACCGTAAAACATTGGGTGTTTCTAAATTCAATATCCGGGCGAATGCCGTTTCAGGTAGCAAAGTTGTGAAGTTTGTGTTAACTGGTGCTGATTCTAAAACAAGAATCGATGACGTTGTTCCTTATGCCTTGTTTGGTGATGACAGAAATGGCGACTATAATAACTGGTCAGCTCCAGCAGGTAGCTACCGTCTGGAAGCCAATACATATTCTGGTACAAAGGATAAAATTGGTTCTGCAACCGGAACTCCTTACGTGATCAACTTCACTATTCAGTAACTAAAACTGAAGTGATCTAAATAAATAAATAGAATAATCTTGAAAAGGTAGCTGATTTTTAGCTGCCTTTTTTTTGTGCCCGGAATTTTAGGATCGGCAAAATGAAGCTCGGCACTTTTTCGGCCGAAAACCATACCGTTTTGTTTTTATTCTAACTGAAGTTAGGCCGTTGTAAATTAAAGTTGACTTTTCAGGCCTAAGACCATAGCGTTTTTCAGAAATTTGAAAACATTTCTGCGCGCTTTTAATTATTGGTTATGTATGTGTGTATTCGTAGCTTTCAGCTTGAATACGCTGGTAATTCAACTATAAAGAAGCAGAAAAATGGTTTCCTTCCGGTCTTTAGGTTTTATAGCGTTGCTGGGTTCGCTTGCGGTATCTACCAAACCTGGTACTTCAGCCCATAAAAATGTTCCGACATTAAAATGTGCCGGAACCAGCCAACTGGGGAAAAATGCCCTTTTGTTTACTGAAGATGTAGAAAGTCCGAAACCTTTTGCAACTGTGCATAACCTGGAAACCGGAACGGAATATGGTTTGACCTTTGTGGATTCGCCCGTATTTCAGGGTAAAAAAGCTGCTCGTTTTGAATTGCGGAAAACCGATCCGTTGGTAAAAGGCGGTAAGCGCGCTGAAGCGGTAATTATGCCGGCGGCAGAAAATAAAGACCGTTGGTACGCCTTTGCCGTTTACTTTCCAGCAGACGATTATCCGTACGATTCGCAGCAGGAAGTTATCAGCCAATGGCGGCAGCGGCCCGATTACCATTTAGGTGAAGATGCCGGAAGCCCTGCTACAGCTTTACGGGTTAAAAGAGATCGTTTTCTGCTGGATGTTGGTTTTACCGCAAAGCAGGTAGCCGACGAAGTAGATGATGAAACCCGTAAAAAAATGGATCTGGGTCCGGTTACCAAAAACGCCTGGCACGAATTCGTTTTTCATTTTATCCACTCTTACCAGGAAGACGGTTTGATAGAAGTGTGGCACAATGGCGAAAAAGTGCTGACCCACAAAGGCGGTAACATTTACAACAATGTGTCTTATCCGAAATGGAAGATCGGACTTTATAAGGCTTCTTTTAAAAACGGCAAATCTCAGGTAGATAAACGCGTGATATATTTCGATAATATCAGGGTAGGAAACGAACATGCAACCTTTGCAGATATGTCGCCGGCTACCGGTTTTGGTAAAGATGAGCGTTAAAGTGAGGTAATGCTTTCAAAAATTACTGCCAGTTAACAGCTTTTTAGTGGGTGTTTTTTAGGACGGCCGATTTTACAGTCAGGCATCTTGTTTAGCGGAAAAACGCTATGGTTCTGGCTGAAAAAAGTAGCAGGTTTTTATTCTGAAAGCATTACCAATTTTTTATTTAGTTTACTAGAAGGCACTGCTGTGCACTTTCTTGCTAAAAATGGTCAGGAAAATAATTTTAAGATCGAGCCGAAGCGTCCAGTTTTCCTGGTACCACAGGTCATGCGCCGTACGTTGGGTTCTTTGTTCTTCAGTATCGGTTGGGCCGCGCCAGCCGTTTACCTGCGCCCAGCCTGTAATACCCGGTTTAAAATAGTGGCGCAGCATATAGTTGTTTACACTTTCCTGTAATTGCTGGTTCAGGAAGCTGCGGTGCGGCCGCGGCCCAACCACGCTCATTTCTCCATAAAGCACGTTAATAAATTGCGGTAATTCATCGAGGCTGTATTTGCGCAGGAATTTGCCGATCTTCGTAATGCGGGCATCGTCTTTCTGCGTAGATAAACTACCGCCGGTGGCAGCATCGTTTTCACGCATACTTCTGAATTTATACACCTTGAACGGGCGTCCGCCGCGGCCTATGCGGGTTGGGCAATAGAAAACCGGGCCTGTTGAATCAAGTTTTATCAGGAGCGCGATCAGTAAAAATACCGGAGAAAGGAACAACAGTACGCCAGCCGAAAAGATCTTGTCGAAGGTGTTTTTCAGGAAGAAAGCAGAGCGTTCGTCGAGTGGCAACTGCCGTACATTTATGGCATCTATGTGAGCATACTGGGTGGCTTTGTAATTTTTGCCGAACAGGTTTCCGTAATCCGGAATATAGGTTACGCGTACGCCGTGGTAATCTGCAGCGCCAATAATGCTCCGGATCTTTTTAGAGGTTTTTACCGGTAAAGCGATCACAATTTCATCTACCGGATTGTCTTTCAGATACTGATGAATGTTCTTCAGATCGCCAACTACCTTATTTTGCGGAACATGGCAAGGCTCTTTTTTACAGTTTATAAAACCTTTGATCTGATAACCTTCGTTTTCGCGCTCAGAGAAATGTTTTTCTACATTTTCAGCCACATCCCCTACGCCTGCAATAAGCGTGTATTTAACGTTCGCTTCTTTATTTTTTAAAGTATTCAGCACGGTTATGATCAGAAAATTGATGGTAATGCTTAGCAATGGAAAACCGATCACGAAAGCTGCTATTTCATTTTTGTCGGGCGATGGAATTCGGAACAAGATGAAGATCATGAACACCAGGGTCAGCAAAATGAAATATGCTTTAAGGTAATTGAAAACCCGGAGCCCGAAATCGTGATCTAAATGCAAGTTATATAGCTTGCGCCAGTGCCCGATCAGGAACCACAGAATGAAGAAACCAGGCAAAATGGTCCACTCAGTTTGCGAGTTTACATTATCGCTGAAGAAGTAAATTGAAATAAAAGAAGAAAGGATGAACGTAAATACATCTCCGCCAATATAAAGGGTTGGAAGATTACGGTGTATTGTTTTGAACATAGTTTTAAGAGCTTAAGTGCGAAAGTTTTATTTTGTTAGTGATGCCGGCTTACAAGTGCCAGCTTTGGTGTAGTAGAGAGTTATAGAAAAGCGCTTGATTAGATTTTACCGGTTTTATTTGAAATATTTTGCTATTGATATTCTTTTATATAGAATATATATAATTATTTAAGGCGAATTTGAGGCTTGAAATGTGCAGTTTTTAAAAAGTAATAAATGCCAAAACGCAGCTTCGCCACCTGAAAACCACCTCTGTATGATTTAAAGTTTAAGTATTATTAAATTGTTAAGATTTAATAGAAATATTATGGAATTGTTAATTCATTATATGGTTAAAATTATAAATAGTTACATTTTATTTAGCCTTTCGTGCTAAAATTGTAATAAATATGGTTTGGGTGTGAAAAATACGGGTGAGTGTTTTTGTTTAATCAGGTCAGTGGATTTATTATAGAAGTTAACGCCTGGTAAAGCTGCGTTGTTGGAAGGGGAAAAGGACAAAAAATCTGTGTTTAATTTGCAGGAAACCGCATATTGAAATCATTTTCTTAAACAAAAATTGCCGTAAGCGGTTGAGTACCTCCGGCAATTTTTGTTTAAGAAAACGGTATTAAAACTTAAGCTAAAAGTCAACCGAAATGCATTGGCAAACATGCATTGGCCTTTTCATTATCGTGCACCGCTTAATATTGATACATTCGTTCAACACTTTACGACAGGTTTGCTGCTTTTGAACACTCATAGCTTCCGAAGATTGTAAAAACCTTTCTCTGGTCTTCCTGTTTCCGGTTACTTTGAAAATACCGCATCGTTATTTTCTGTTTTGTCAGTAAAACTGCGGCCATGATGAAAATATATACTTTCATCATGGCCGTTTCAGTTACCAGCAAAGGCCTTCATAATTTGGAAGTTCTTCCAGTTTATTTACCCGTACCAGATCTATGATAGCATGCTTTTCTTTAAGAACATCGGAATAGGCCGTAGAATCGAAGTTCCTGTGGTTAATAATTACCACCTCGGCTTCTTTTATAGCAGCTTCCAGGTCGTTAACAATAAGATCTGATAAATGCGGCAGGCGTTCATTTATAAAAGCCTTATTCGCGCCGATCAATTTTGATAAACGAACATTTTCATCAAATATCTTAATGTTATAGCCTTTCCCGATCAGCACTTCCGCAAGATCTACGGAAGGGCTGTAACGCAGGTCATCGGTGCCTTCTTTAAAGCTTAAGCCCACAAAACATACTTTCTTTTTACCTGTTTCTGCCACCAGTTCAAAAGCAGTTTTTTTCTGGTGTTCGTTCGAGGCCTCGATACAGGCTAACACCGGCGTCTGCACATAATGGTCGTGGCCAAGCGTAACCAATCCTTTCAGATCTTTGGGCAGGCAGGAGCCACCGTAAGCAAAACCAGGTTTAAAATATGCCGGCGAAATATTCAGATTTGTGTCTTTGCAGAACAGCTCCATTACTTTGTGCGAATCTATATCCATGGATTTGCATATATTTCCTATTTCGTTCGCAAAGGTAATTTTGAGCGCGTGGTAAGAGTTGTTGATATACTTGATGATCTCAGCGATCTTGATATCGGTGATCTCTATCGGCGCGTCCAGGTTTCTGTATAAAGAGGCTACCTTTTCCAGGGCTTCAGGGTGGTCGCCGCCAATTACGGTTACCGATGGATGGTAGTAGTCTTTTACTGCTGAACCTTCCCGTAAGAATTCCGGGTTAGACACCACCGAAAAGTCTTGGCCGCGTTTTTTACCGGAAAATTCTTCCACGATCTCACCGTATTTTTGGTTGGTGCCCGGTAATACAGTGCTTCTGATAACGATTGTGTGAAAGCTGTCTTTCGTTTTTAAGGCTTCGCCAATCTGTTCAGCCGTTTTGTAAATGAAAGACAAATTAAGATGGCCATACGGGGAAGAAGGAGTACCCACGCAGATTATACTGAGGTCAGTTTCCCGCACAGCTTCTTCAGCATTTAAAGTCGCTTTTATTTTCCCTGCTTCAAAACCAGATTTTATGATGTTGTCTATATCCTTTTCAAGTATAGTTGGCTTGCCGCGGTTAATAAGATCTACTTTAAATTCACTTACATCAACACCAATTACCTCATGTCCATTCTTAGTAAGGCATCCTAAACTAACGCATCCTACGTAGCCCAGGCCAAAAATTGATATTTTCATTGTCTTAGCGTTTATATTTGTTTATCTGTTCTTTCATAAATACAACCATATCGTCCCAGTTTTCCAGCAGACGATTTCTGACTGTTAATTGCGCCTGTTCCTGAAATGCCGCATCTATAGTGGTATTGATAAAAGGAACAGCAGTTTTGCCGGGCAGGTGTGATAGTATGCCCTGTTTCATAAGTAGCTCGTTGGCTTTCATTTGCCTGATTCCGCAGTAAACGCTTGGCACACCGAGCATGGCACCTTCTCTTGCCATGCTATCGCCGGAAGAAATTACAAGTTTGGAGTAGTAGATAAGCGAGTGGATGTCTCCAACGGGCTCTTCCAGAATGGTCCAGTGTTGGGGGAACTTTGCGGTTAGGCTTTTATCTTCTAAGCTAAGTACAACTTTCGTGTTTGTATTTATTTCTTTTGAAAAACCGCAGATAATGGCATCTTCCTGGTTGTAATAATTGAAGGATTTATTACTCACCTCTCTGATGAACACATAGTTGTATGGCGTCAGATTATATTTCTCGAGTATGGCTTTGTCTGGTTTAAACCTTCTGGGGCTCAGATAACTCCACTCTTTCAGGCAATTAAAGGTCGATACCTTGGAAGTTTCCTTCACAATAGGCGGAAAAAACAGCTGGCTGGAAAGCTTCGCGTTTATTTTGTTAATGCTTCCGCGTTCCGGATCATCGTAAAACTGAATGATGGGCAGCTTTGAGATTCTGCTGGCTAAAGCCAATGGAATACTGCTTGCTGTTACACAAATATTGTACTTATGCTCTCTGATCATTTTAAGGAACACCAGCGTTCTTTTTATGTTGCCGTTCCAAAGAATAGACCATTTGGTGCCTTTGCTGCTGCCTACCGGTATGGTTTTAAAACCGGCATATTCCGAAGCAATAATTTTAGGCAGTTTTCCCCGGTCCAGGTAGCAAATGGTTACGTCCCAGTTTTCATCCTGTAGTTCCTTCGATAATCCTTTAAACAGATTTAACTGTGCCGGATGCTTGATATCGATCAGGATCTTTTTATCAGTTATACTTTTCATGTCCGTTAAACTTTTCATATCCGTTAAACTTGTGGTACAGTAACCAGGCTTTAGCTGGCAAATGGCGTAGGAGAAGCAATTATATTGTTAGAGGCATGTTGTTTTAAAGCAGTATTGTAAACCTCTATTACCCGGTTGGCAATGGTATCGGCGTCAAGCCCCAGTTCCCTTATTCTTAATTCGCCGCTTGTTCTTGCGGTTTTTTCTGAGAATTCCAGGGCTTGTCTTAGTTTATCTGCGAAATCGTCTGCATTGAAAGAAGATAAATAACAACCCGGCGTATTGCCCATAACCCATTTTACATCTCCCATATCTGTGGAAACGATGGGGCAGTTGCAGGCCATAGCTTCTTTAACCACATTAGGTGAGCCTTCCATCAGCGAGGTAAGCGCAAGTACATCAGCAGTATTCAGGTATTTAGGGATCTCTGTGTGCGAAACCGGATACGGGTTGATCAGTTCTACATTCGGTAACCCTAATTTGGAAACGGCCTGTTCTGCAAGTTTAAAGTTTTTCCGGACGTTGGTTTTGCTGCCCAGAAACAAAACGTGTTTTTTGCTTGGATCCAGGCCCAGATCTACTTTGGTATATGTAGAGTCTGGCTTGAATTTATCTTTGTTTATGCCATTCGGAATGATGTACGATTTTTGCTTCAGGTACACGTAATCTTCTATGTTCTGCGATTTGGAAATAATGGCTTTTGTGAAAGGCTGGATCAGGTAGGTGAGCAGGGTATTGGCGCGGCTTTTTAATTGCACTTTGTTTATCCCGATGTATTC
Organism: Adhaeribacter terreus; assembly: GCF_042657365.1. NCBI lineage: Bacteria > Pseudomonadati > Bacteroidota > Cytophagia > Cytophagales > Hymenobacteraceae > Adhaeribacter > Adhaeribacter terreus. Next base: position 647,053 of record NZ_JBHSKT010000001.1, read on the forward strand.
GCCATATGCATCGCTGCCCATCAGGGAAAGGATAACCGGTGTGCGGCCTGCAGCCATTACCGCGGTCCAGCCGGAATGCGTAAAATGCGCGTGAATCAGGTCATAAGGGTTGTTTTTCAGGTGCTGGCGGAGTTGCTGACTCGCTTTGAAATAACCCCGCAGACCTTTGCCTACGATAGGAAAATAATCTACTTCAATGCCCGCTTTTTTCAGCGATTCGCCCTGCGCTTTTATAAACGGAACGACTTCGAAACCTTTGGTATTACCGCTGCATACAAACAGCACTTTTATGTTTTTCTGAAGCGCATTACCAGGCAGATTCTGGTAGCCGGATACTGCACTTTTTGAGGTCTGGAACATAGCGTTTTATAGTTTAGGAGTTAGAACTTAGTTCAGGGAAACCGGAATTGTTCTGAGGGTTGTTTCGGGTTCTGGTTCGGCCAGGCTGGTAGCTTTGCCGAACTTAATAGTGCTGAGTAAAAGCATGAGCAACGGGGCAAACGTGAGCGTGCCTATAAAGCGCCCCGGTATGAGCACAATAACGAACATGAACAGGAGCGGATAGAACAATTTCCGGTTTGGGCTGGGGATCTGCAGGTTATTCCGCAGGAAATAATGGACGAAGAACAACGCGAAAAACAAAACCCCGATCAGGCCGGTGCTGAAAAATATCATGTTGATATCGGAGTGAATCGGGCGTTCGCGGCCGAAGTATTTGGCGCCAAAACTATAGGTATCGAAGAATTTCACACCGAAAAACATTTCGAAAACATTGGCCTTCCGCTCATGATAATCCATGATGTAAAGGGTTTCGAGGTAGCGGCCTTCTTCCTGGTAAGTATCCAGGTGCTGAATGCGGTCACGTTTTTCGAGTTGGGCGCTCAGGCGTTCTTCATAAAGCGGATAACTTAAAATCAGGCCGCCTACCACAATGAACATGAATGTTACCATTTTAAAAATCAGTTTCGGGTTCAGCAGCGTGTAAATAAAGATGGCACCCAGCAACATACCGATTGCCGTGCGGCGGGTATTCAGAATCAGGATGCTCATGTTGATCAAGATCAAAGCCAGATCGCTGAGTTTTACCACCAATGAGGAATTCGGATTGGAAAGCAGGTAATGTACGCTCAGAAAAACTACGATCGGCACCACATACATGCGCGAGGTAATGAGAAAACCGGTGGAAAAAGATTCGGTGTAGTAGCCGCCTATGCCCATGATGTTCACTATAACGATGTAAATCGGGATGGTGTAAAGCAGGAGCCGGTTATAAGGTTCGAGTTCTTTTAAAAAATCGATGGAACTGCTAAGATGTTTTCCGATCGGGATCATGATCAGGGTTATCATTACAGATAAGAAAGATCGGGTAGAAACCAGCATGTCGCCGGAATTGATTACCCAGAGCAGCATTAAATAAAGCACCAACGCCACAAAAATGGCATCCGATTTTTTCAGGGCCTGGTATTTGAAAACGTAAATGAGGGTAAGGCTGAGAGGCACGATGTAGCGGATCGCGGCGTAGATCTTATTGTCTTCATAAAAACCATCGAACATATCGAAGAAGACGAAATAAGGGATCAAGGCGAAAACAAACGTTCTGGAATCGTAGAGGAACAGAACGATAAGCAGAATTACGAGGCCAAGTAATATCATATCGGTAAAGTTTAATTGTTAGAAGGAAGTACAGGAGCCAGGAGTTTTAAGAACAATTCGCCGTTCTGGTAAGGGCTTTGTTCGGTAGAGAGCGTATGTTTTTCGAGGCAATCTGCGTGCTGGAACAATCCGTGCAGATATGCATTGTATTTCTTCATTTCGGCCAGCCTTTTTTCAGGTGTCATCCGGTCGAAGCGGCTGCGGTTGGTGCTGCGGTTCTCAATTCGGCCGGCGGCTGTTTCTACATCTAGGTCGAAGTAAAAAAGATAGTCGGTTTTAAAATAGAATTCCTTTAGTTCGGTTTGAAGTTGCTGCATGGCATCGGTTTTAAAGATCGTAGCTGACCAGAGTTCCTGGATCATCCATTGGTCGAGCAGCACCAGGTCTACTTTTCTGGTTTTTATCATCTGATCAAGCGCTGCCTGAAACACTGACAGCCGCAGAAAACGATAAACCGAATTGAGGCTGTATATTTTATAGCGGGCTAGAATGGTAGTGTATTTTATCAGGGTGAAAGCCTTCATAAACAGGGTGTTGCAGAAAAGCTGAAGTTTTTGCCGGCGCCCCAGGTTTCTGAAATACGTTTTCAGATCTTCTGACTGGCAAACATGCAGTCCTTTAGCTTGCAGCATTTCCGTGAAACAGTTACAACTGGTAGTTTTACCCACGCCCGGTGATCCTACAAATTCCACGATGGTGGTTTTTCGTTGGCTGCGGGTTGGTTGAGAAGTAGTTGTTTCTGTAAATGTTTTCACCATTATTGCTGGGTTTAAGCTTCAGAGTTTCGTTTTAGTAAGCCATGTTTTATCTGTTATTCAGGTGTTTATGAGTGGCCCCGGGGAAAAAGGTTTGTGTGAAACAGGTTCCCGGGAAGGCAACTGTTGCCTGGTAACTGGCATTCTTTTAGCAACTAAATCCTGGTAAAAATTGCGGAGTAATCTTTTTAGAAAAATTAACCGGATCACGAGTTTTATGCCCGCATTGGGCAGACGGTTCAGCAGAAATAAGATGCGCCATTTTCTTACAGAAAGCCGGGTGTAACAGAAATCGGTTTCTATTTTCAGGCTTTTGAGCCGGTTAAAACCCAGCGCGTAACGAATACCGGCTTTTAAAGCTTTACCGGCTATTAGTTCGTTCCGGTAAAAATCGCCGTCGGCATAGAGTTCCAGCCAGTATTCCCGGCAACTGTCTGTTTTATCGAAGCGTTGGGATAAACCGCTAAATTTTTTATTATAAGTTACCAGCGGTTTTGGAGTATAAGCTACCGGGAATTCGCGGGCGATGCTGGCGCAGAAAAAGTTGTCTTCGCCGCTTATCATGCCTTCCGGAAAGCCTTTCGTTTTTTCGAAAACGACCGGGTTTACCACCGTGGCCGATAACCGGGTAATGTGGTGAGTCCACTCGCTACGGAAATAATCTTCTACAATTCCTTCCTTCATAGAGCCGCCTTCTACAAAAGACCGGTGATTTTCTAAAACGGTATGGGCAGCGCCGTAAAAACCGCAACCCGGATAGTTGCCGATCAGCCTGCACATTTCGGCCAGGTAATTGGGCTCCCACAGATCATCCGCATCCAGAAAAGCAAAGTATTGGCCTTTGGCACGTTTTATTCCGTGGTTACGCGCGGCCGAAACACCGGCATTTTTCTGGCGGAAAACCTGCAGCCGGTAATCGTTAAAGATCCCAACAATGGTGGCACTTTCGTCGGTAGAGCCATCGTCTATTACCAGCAATTCATAATCCGGAAAAGTCTGGTGCAGTACCGAGTGCAGGGTATTGGCAATATGCTCCTGCTTGTTGTATAGCGGTATCACGATGCTGAAGAAGGGTCTGGCGGCGCTCACGGAAGTAGGGTTTAAGTCAGAAAGTTTAGTATAATGATTGCGTATTCGGGTAGATCAGATTAGGAGTGCTGACTTTTTAAGCTCAAAAGCATAGCGTTTTTTAAGGGTAATTTTCCCAGATATTCTGTTTCACGGTGGTTAGCACCTGTTGCAGTGGCTGAGTGGCATCTATGGTTATGGTTTTGCAGGTTTTTCCGAACTGAAGTTTTTTAATGCCTGCTATTTTGGTTTCAAGTTTTTCCAGCGAAGTTTCGCCGGGTTTGCGCGCTTCTACCACTTCGGCAGCGGCAATCAGCTTAATAATGGCATCGGGCGGTGTGTTTTCGGCGCGGGCGTAAATACTGGCTTCGTATTTGGCAAGGGCTTTAAAAAGAGCGTTTCCCGATTTGATCAGGTGGTGAAGCAGCGGTCCGTCGTTGTAACCCATTAGCTGGTTTTGCGGGAAACGGTCGCAGATCACGAGCATGCCTTTAGCGCGAGCTTTTTGCATGCGTTTCAGGTTGTTGCTTTTTTCGGTGGCTACCAGCAACGCCTCCAGGCACTTATAGATATTTGCCATTAAGCCACTTTTTTTGCCCGAAACCATAGCGTTTTCAGCCTTTTTTTCTGCTGCGGAAGGCTTTGCTTTTTTGAAAGCCTGCAATACTTTTCTGGGAAGGGAAATTCTGCCATCGCCACGGCCGTAATAAATGCGGTACACATCCAGTTTCTGCCGGAAGGTTGCTTGTAAATTAGCCGTAACCGTAGATTTTCCGGAACCGTCGGCGCCAATTACGGCCACAACCATGCCGCCGCGCGGATTGATGCGTTGCGCCAGAATAGGCTGGTTTAAAAGCCGGGCCAGTTTGCGGGAAACTTTTACGGTTACTTCGCGGTACCAGCGCAAGGCTAAAGCTTTGAGAGGCGAATGCAAACGGTTATTCCGGAATTCTTCCCTGATCAGGGCGGCCAGTTTCAGTAATTCACGGCGGTTAAATGGGCCGGTAATAAATTGATATATCGGTTCGTAATTGCGGAAAATGCTTTTCAGAATTATTTCGATGTCTTTGTTTTTTGCCTGTTTGCGGAGCCATTCGTATTCTACCTGCGTGTTGCCGGTATATTTTACTTTATTGAAAAAGTACATCATTCCCTGGTCGCGGTGGCGGAGTTTCAGAGCTTCGCGGATGTAGAGTAAGATGAGTTCAAAGGCCGGGCTGCTGCAATAAATACCGAATGCTTCGTTGAAATAGCGGGTTTCGAGGATCTTATTTTCAAAATTCAACTGGTAGCCTTTCAGGTACATTTCGCCCATGGTAAGCCGGAAATGCGCATGCACGTGAATTACTTTGCCCGATTCAAGATCTAGGCCCAGGAAATCTTCGATGTCTTTATATTCTTTCTGGCTGATGGAATGAAAGCGTTTGAAACCGAGCGCGTGCAGCGTTTCAATGGTCTTTTCTTTCTGATCTGCATCGAAGAGCACATCAAGATCGGTGTCGCCGGTCATGGAAGCCGCTAGATGTTCGTTACTTTTCCAGTGGCAGTAGTTTATGTCGTTTTCGTGCCAGGCAGCCAGCAGGTTTTTTATTAGCGTGAGGGTGGCTACCGGGGTGATTGTCAATTGGTCCATGCGCTTGGGGTCGGAAGTTTTTTGAATCGTTTCAGGAGCAGTTTGTTCAATAATTCTCTCTGGTCATCGCGGATGAAAAGTGCCGGGAATTGCCAGATGGTAAGTGCTGAAAGCAGGCCGAGGCCCAGAACGGTAAGCAAAAGCGTAAGAAAACCCGAACCAAAATACATCCGGTTCAAAGTTGATAAGGCGTAGGTTATGGTGCCGGTAAGTAAACCCAGGCTCAGGCCCGGAAAATGGGCTTTCAGAATATCGAACCAGGTAGTGGTGGTGAGCTGAATGCTTAAATGAGCCATCATCAGGAAGTTTAAGACCAATGCGCCGGCCACACCCACCGCTACACCCGGTAAACCCCAGAACTGGCCAATGTAAGAGCCTGTAACTACAAACAGCGCGTATAAAAACTGCCGCCAGGCCCGGCGGTAAACTGCACCCGTAGCGCGTGCCAGCGAATCGCTCATTTTATAACTCATCCGGAAAAGCAGGCTGCAGGCCAGGATCTGGAAAGGGATAATTACTGCATTCCATTTCGGGCCGAGCAAAAGCTGCACAATTTCCGGCGCTAAGATCATGAATATCATGCTTACCGGAATGGCTACCAATGCAATGCTGCTTACGCCGGTTAAATACGCTTTGCCAAGCCGGGCTTTATCGTCCTGCACTTTGGCCATAGCCGGGAATAAAGATTTATCTAAGGCGTTGCCGAAAAGGCTGGCCGGCATAACCATGAACTGGTAAGCGCGACCGTAAAGACCCAACGCACCGGCGCCCAGCATCCGCCCGATCACGAGATTATCGCCTTGCACAGCCAGAAAATTGCCTAAACGGGCTAAAGTCATGCCGCCGCCAAAACTGATGAGTTCTTTAAAAGCTGCTTTTTCAAAGCCTGGTTTCTTCGGGAATGGCTGAATAATAACTACTAGCAGCGCGTGCAATACGGCCTGGGAAATTAAAGCGGCAGCCAATGCCCACATGCCCCAGCCTTGATAAGCCAGCGTAATACCTACCGCACCGTAGCCAAAAGCATAAGAAGCAACTTCTACGGCGGCAATGGTTTTAAAATTCATGTTGCGTTGCATTAAAGCCTGGCCAACCAACGTAAGAGAATCTACCAGGAAAATGAGCGAAACCAGGCGCAGCACGGGAGCCAAGCCCTGCATCCGGAAAAATTCTGACAGAAGCGGGGAAGTTAACGTGAGCAGACCGGCAAAGAAAAGCCCCATGCAAATAGATAAGGTAAGGCCGGTAGTAAGGTGGCGGTTTTCTAATTCTTTGCGTTGCACAATGGCAGGGCCAACGCCCATTTGCGAAAACATTTTCGAAAAGTCTACTGCAATAACGGCCATGCCCACGATCCCGAAATCTTTAGGCGAGATCAGGCGGGCCAGAATTGCCAGCACACCAATCTTTAAACCCATCTGAATGCCGCTGCCCGTAATCATCCAGAGAAAACCGGAGAGGGTGCGTTCAGTTAGTTTTTTTTCAGGATTCATGGGAAGGGGCTAGGTGAGGTTGAAGATCGGTTAATGACTTTTTCAGCTCAAAAGCATAGCGTTTTTGCTGCTGCTTTTAAATTTTTAAGCGGCCGTTTCCGGCGTTGCTTCAGATTGGCTTTGGATCTGGGCGGCGTTGGCAGGAAGGCTGGTCAGGGTTACCTGCATGTTGGGAATGAGCTGCGCGGCCCCGTCTATCTGGTAAGGAATTTCTGCGGTAGAAGTGGTTTGCGCCGGTGAGTAATAAGCCTTGAACCAATCGGTGAATTTTTTAAGACCGTCCTGAATGGTGGTGTCGGGTTTGTAGTTGAAATGCTGGAGCAGATCGTCTACGTTGGCCCAGGTTGCTACCACATCGCCGGCCTGAATTCCCTGCATTTCCAGCAAGGCTTTTTTGCCCAGGTTCTTCTCAATTTCAGAAATAAAACTCATGAGCTCTACCGGGTTGTTGTTGCCTATGTTGTAAATGCAATAAGGGGCGGTGGAACGGGAAGGATCGGGTTCCTGGGCATTCCAGTCGGCGCAGGGCTCGGCGGGTTTGTCCATTACGTTTACAATGCCGTTCACAATATCGTCTATGTAAGTAAAGTCGCGCTGCATTTTGCCTTCGTTAAAAACCTTGATCGGCTTGTTGTTCGAAATGTCTTCGGCAAAGCTGTAATAGGCCATGTCGGGGCGGCCCCACGGACCGTAAACCGTGAAAAAACGGAGCCCGGAAGTTGGAATGCGGTATAAATGGCTGTAAGTATGCGCCATTAATTCGTTGGCTTTTTTGCTGGCAGCGTAAAGCGAAACCGGGTGTTCGGTATTGTGTTTTACAGAGAAAGGCATTTTTTCATTCAGGCCATAAACGCTGGAAGAACTGGCGTAAACCAAATGCTTAATCTGGTGGTGACGGCTGGCTTCCAGAATGTTCAGAAAGCTTACCAGGTTACTCTGCGCGTAGCAATCAGGGTTGGTGATGGAATAACGTACGCCGGCCTGCGCGGCCAAATGCACAATTACGTCGAAGTTTTCGCGGTCGCAGAGCTCCATGAGTTCTTTTTTATCTTCCAGATTCATCCGGATGAAGCGGTAAGCGGCGTGTTTCTGGCTTTGTACTTCGCGGTTCCAGGCTATTTCTGCTTCCGGAATTCCGCTTTCAGTAAGGCGCGCAAACTTCAGTTTTATGTCGTAATAATCGTTTATGTTGTCTACACCAACTACTTCGTCGCCGCGGGAAAGAAGTTTTTCTGCAAAATGAAAACCAACAAAGCCAGCAGTTCCTGTAACTAATATTTTCATCGTTTCGGGTTTTTAGAGGTTTACTTTTTATGCCGCCAGCCATAGCGTTTTGGCAGTAAGTTGGTAGTTCAGGTTTTCGACTTTTTCAGGCCTAAACCCTAGCGTTTTTACTTTGGAGCAAGGGCCTTAAGCGGCAACTGGCTCCAGGCAGGTTTTATTCAGTTCTACATAAAGCATGCAGCCCAAAGATGGAAGCGCAACTCTAACGGTCTGGTTTTTAACGGCAACCACCGTTCCCTGCTTTTCCATAAGTGGCCCGCTGGTTACCCGCACCGGATCGTTAATATTGAGGTCGGCGGCTTTGAGTTTTACATCGGAATATTCTCTTAGAAAATGGCGGATAATGGTAATTTCGCTTTCGCGGATGATGGCCGGTTTGTCTTGCCAGGTTACATAGTGCAGAATACCATCGAGGCGTTTTAAAGCCGGAAGCTGCTTTTCGGTAACTTTTACAAACACATAAGAGTTGAATAGCGGCTCATACACTACTTTTTTGCGGTCGCTCCACTGGCGTACTACCCGGTTAAGCGGACAGTAATTCTGAATGCTGTGCAGCGATAGCAGGTCGGCTACTTTTTTTTCCCACCGGGGTTTGGTGTAAACGGCGTACCAATTCTCTTTCATAGTCTGGAAGTTTAGAGGGTTTAAATAGCAAAAGGGCAGGGCTTCGCCTTCCTGGGTTACAAACAATAAAAAAGGTATTTGCTGAAGGCTTTATCTGATCTGACGGGGTTGCTAAAAGAAACTAAAGCGAATTCAAAAATCTGATTTTCAGAAGATTGGCTTGCGCTTTAGTCTCAGTTTGTCAGGCGATAAGTATGAGTGAAGGAATATGGCAAGGGCCGGTTTTTTATGCCGGAACCCTACCGTTTTTAATTTGTGCTTTTTAAAATGCCATTGGCAGAAAGCCCTGGCGCTATACCTGCGGATCCAGATCTGGCGCGGTATTGCTGGTGTTGTAATTTATGAGCTTTTTCAGGTTCACGTTCAGGGTTTCGTTATTAGCAACCTCTTTGCGCTGGAATTTAGCGGTGTTTTTGTAGCCGTAAATGTTGCCGTAACCGTAGCCGTAGTCGCCTTTAATAAAGCCCCGGGCTTTTACTCCGGTAAACACAATGCCCAGATTGCTTACAGCTTTTAATTTGTGGTTCTGGTTCAGGTGTTTGATCTTGCTTTTCGGGGTGAACGCGTGGCGCATTACAAACAAGGTAGCATCGCAGTATTCGGCAAGCAGATAAGCGTCTGAAATCAGTTCTACCGGTGGCGTGTCGATAATGATATAATCGAAGGTTTTTTCGAGATAGGCGAAGAAGATCTCCAGTTTACCGTTCAGCAGCAACTCGGTATGGTCTCCAACAGAAGTTCCGGCCGGAATAATGCTCAGGTTGCTGAATTCGGTTTCGTACACAATGGCTTGCGGATCAATGTCTTCGGTCAGGAATTCGGTGATGCCGGTTTGTTTGTAGCAGTTGAACAATTGGGAGGCGTTCGGGCTTCTTAAGTCGAAATCGATGAGGGCCACTTTTTTGCCGGAAGAAGCCAGGCTGTAGGCCAGGTTGCTGCTTACAAAGCTTTTTCCTTCGCCGGCAATGCTGGAGGTTACCATTATTTTCTTCCGGTTAAAGGAGCGGCCGAACAAGCCCATGGTAGCGCGCATCTGGCGGAATTGCTCGATCACGTAAACTTCGGTTGGCTCGGTAAATAATGCGTTCTTCTTGCGTTTTACATCCGATAATTCAGAAATGATCGGAATGGTGGTGTTGTCTTCAATATCGGAGCGGAAAAGCACTTTGCTGGTAAGTTGCTCTTTGGCCGTTACAAAACCAATACCTAAAGCCAGCGAAAGAAAGATTGCTACTGCATAAACCTGAATGGGCTTTGGATTAACCGGCAACACCGATGACTGCGCCATATCTACCACGCGGCTGGAATTAGCAGTTGGAGCATGCGCCAGGGCCGTTTCTTCTCTTTTCTGCAGCAGGAAGCTGTATGCGTTATTCTTGATCGTCATTTCGCGGCCGATCTCCAGCAAAGCCCGCTCTTTTTGCGGAATGGTCTGCAAGGCACTGCGGTATTTAATGTTGGTTGCTAGCAGGTCGGCACGGCTGGCAAGCAGGTTTTCGCGCTGATTACGAATGTTTTCCAGAATGCTTGGCCGGGCCTTATTAATTTCATCCAGGGTGGCAAGCAGCATCGGGTTGTTTTCGGCGGTGGTTTTGCTTAATGCCTGGTATTTCAATTCTGCTTCGTAAAGCTTCTGCAGCAATTGCGATAATACCGGCTCGCTTACACCAAGTGTAGATGGCACCGTGCTAACTGTATTCCGTTTCGAAACTACGTAGGCTTCCACGTTTTTCAGTACCGCCAGTTTCATGTTGATGTCGGTCAGTTTCCGGTCGTTATCGCCTACGTTTTGCAGGTAAAGTTTGCCTTGTTCGTCCAGGTTTACTACGCCTTCCGACGATTTAAATTGCTCAACTTCATCTTCAACTGCAGAGAGGTCGCTTTCTACCACTTTTATGCGATCTTCTATAAAGTTCATGGTTTTGGCAGCCAGTTCGTTCCGATCGGCTATGGCTACGTCATTATACACTTGGATCAGGTAGTTCAGAACATCTTCGCCGCGCTGTGGTACCTCATCTTGCAGGGCAAGGTTTATAACGGTAGAAAGTTTGCTGGAAGGCTCTACAGTCAGGTTCGCGAGTAATTCGCTGGCTACGCGGCGCGGATTTACAATGGCAAAGTAGAGTGGTCCGCCGGGCACGCCAGATCTGGCCGGGTTTTCGGTGAAAAGCATTTCCCCGTAAGGTGTAGTAACCCATTCATTTAAGTCATAACCAGTGCTTCCTATCACAACCTGGTTTTTGTCTTTGTTGTAGCGGAAATCGATCTGCGGGTTTTCGGTAGCTTTTTCGGGGTTGCGAAGAATGATCCTTACCGGTGAAGTAGTGTAAGCTGAAGTTGCTTTGAATTGGCCTTTTTCGTAAACCGGAGCGTACAGTTTCAGGCTATCAACTACTTTTTTCATCAGGATCCGGCTCTGGATCACTTTCATTTCGTTGTCTACCAGTTTGCTGGAAGTAAAGCCGTCTATTTCTTCCATCATTTTAGGGTCGTTTATCCCTTTTTTCTCATCCTTTATAAGGAGCGTAGCGCTTATCTGGTAGCTTGGGGAAGCATAATATTTCAGGAAAGCCCAGGCAGCGCCGCCGGCAAACATGAGCAGCACTAGAAATAATGGCCAGTAAGGCAGAAAGCGGAAAGTTAATGCAGAGAATAAATTTTCCTCGGATCTCGGTTTTTCTTTATTTATGGATAGCATAACTTTAAAATTTAGCGGGTTAAACGATCTACACTTATTACAGCCAGGGAAAGCGCACTCAGGATAACCGGTAACCATTGCCGGGTTGCGCTCGCATTCGCGATTTTGGTTTTGTTAGGCTCGACATAGATAATGTCGTTGGATTTGAGGTAGTAGTAGGGCGAAGTAAAGATCTGGTTGGAGGTAAGATCGATGCGGTTGAGTTTCTTTTTACCGTCTTCTTCCCGGATGAGCAGAATGTTGTCGCGGCTGCCGTAAATGGTCAGGTCGCCGGCCAGGCCAAGTGCTTCGAGCAGCGTTATCTTTTCGTTTGGCACGGTAAGCACGGCTGGGTTAGCAACTTCGCCCAGAACCGAAACTTTGTAGTTCATGTACCGGATATCGACGATCGGATCTTTGAGCAATTTCCGTTTCACAATTTCGGTTCTGATAACCTCCTGCAAAGCTTTTTTACTCATACCGGCTGCCTGAATACTGCCAAGGTAGGGGAATTTGATGTTGCCTTCTGTATCTACGAGGTAACCGGCAGCGTTGGAAATGTTGTTGGTTGCGCTCGTAGGGCGAACAGAATTACTGTTGAGAGAATTAAATACTTCAGATGCTTCCGGGTTTAAACTCGTGACGGAAATACTTAACAGGTCATTGCTTTGAATTACGGGCTCCAGGCTTTCAAGCTGGGCCGTAAACTCGGCTTTGTTGATGTCGTTGAAATAGATTGCCTTTTTAGAACTGGTACAGGCAGAAATGAGGAGAAAGGTAAGGCCCACAGCTAGGGAGCCTAGTTTTTTTAAGCTTTTCATACGTATCGGAGGTTTAGAGTGGTGGCTTGGTAGTCTGTTTATGCTTTATGGGTATTAAATTATAATGCATAAACAAAGTGCAATTATTTATTAATTTACTTCAATACGTTTGCGTAGGTTGCTGAGTTGTTGAAATGCAGCTCTAAGTTGAGAACGGGGTATGTTTCGTGGTAAATGGATACTTTTCGTAAGGCAGAATTCTAAAATAACTTAAAATCATCCTGTAAAATGTGGTGATATTTTGGTTTATGAAGTTGGATTTTTTGAGATGTTTGTGGTTTTACTTTTTTAGTGTTAAAGCATAGCGTTTTTTTTTCGCCATCTCGACGCAAGGAGAGATCTCATCAAGTTTGTAGAAGCGTTTGTTATTGACTTTTTTACTTGAAAAGGATACCGTTTTCATAGCCAACTTTTAATCCTTAACTCATAACTTTTAACTTTTATAGTTAGCTTTCGCCCTCTTCTGCCGGGCGGGCAGCGTTTCTGCGTTCGCGTCTCACCCTTTCCTAGCCGCAGGCGGCTTTTCTGACGAAACCGGAAAGTGCGGAGGCCGCTCTCACAGAAACTGGTATGGCTTTCCTCCGTAGTCAGCTTTCTTTTTAGTTTAGTTGTTTTGATAGCGTGGTTTTCGGACGACGCTGCGCTGGCGAAATGTGTGAAATGTGGTTTGTGAAAACGCAGTTCTGAGGAATACTTCTGTGAATCCTGTTTAGGTTAGTAGGGCCCGATAAATAAGTAGAATTACTGATATGGGGATACAGTTGGCTGGGAATAATAGAAATCCTGGAAATCGTAAAAGCGGCGGGAGTTTTCGTAGAATTTGATGTTGTTGAAACTGTCGCCTTCGGGAATGCGCGGGTACCAGGCTAGCAGTAATTGAATGGTATTAAAGCCCATATATTCGTTGCGGAAACGGATGCCTACGCCGTAAGCCTGGTATGGTTTGTCTTTGAAAGGGGAAATATCGTCGGTGCGGGATAGCCAGGCGAGGTCGGCAAAAACAACGCCGGCAAGCCGGAAACCTACAAAAGAAATGGGCGTGAAAAGATTGCTTTCCATATTTAAAGTAAACCGGTTCTGGCCTACCAGCGTGCCCGAACGGAAACCGCGCAAACCTTCGTAATTATTCACGCGCAGCACTTCACCGGGTTCGCGGTTTAAGCCATAGGTCATGCGGTTCCAGACAAAATTGCGGATCAGCCAGCCATTCAGATTATAGAGTTTAGTGAAATATAGAATGTTGGTATTTATAACGCCCTGCGTTCTTTTGCCTTCCTGCAGAAACGTGCCGAATTCGCCGCTGGCATATAAGTAACCGAAATTCAGGTTGTATTTTCCGAAATCGTTCCTGATGCCAATATATTGCCGGATGCGGGTGGTGGCATATTCGTAACCCAGCGTGAGCGTCATTAAATTTCCGGCCGGAATATCTTCGGTGCGGCCAAAACCAAACAGATATTTGTCTTTGTAATACTTCCGGTAGCTGTAACCAATACTAGCTAAATAAAGCGTGGTGTTTAAGTAAGCATCTTCAATGGGCGTTTTCGTGAAATTAATATTGCTGATGCGCGCGCCCACAATTAACCGGCCCGGATTTTCATAGCCTAAATTATAGGTTTTCAATTTGAAAGAACGGGCCAGCCAGGCATCTTTCGCGTTGAAGCGCAGATCCTGGGTACTGTCGCGGGTAAAGGTGCGGTTCTTGAACCAATTTACTGTAAGGCCGCCGGCATATTTGGTGGTAGGCGTATAAAAATAGCGGTTGAAAGTAATGCCGCGCTGATCGTTACGGTAATCGTTTAAATAATTAAGCTGGGCAGAAATATAAGAGCGGTAAATGTTTTCTACCAGATAACTACCCTGGTATTGCCACGACTGCGGCAGATCGTCTATTCCGAGCCAGATCTTATTGCGGAACTGGTGGCCGAGCCCTAAAATATTAACATCGCGGAGGCCAATTACAGCCATGGTTTTAGAAGCATTGTAACCAAACGAACCACCAATACTAAAAACGTCGCGGGTGGAAACAATAATATCTACGCTGTCGGCGGTTGTGGTTGCTTCGTTCACGCGAATGCGGGCATCCAGAATGTGGTCGGTTTGGCGCAGTAAACGTTCCGATTCTATAATGGCCTGCGGTTCCAATGGTTTGCCTTTCCGGAACAATAATTTATTGCGTACGCGGCCGCGGTGGGTTTTTATGTGCAGATAATTGCCGCTTTTTTCCAGAATATTATCGGGTACAGCGGTAGTATCGGTAAGCGAATAACCGAAAGGATCGAGGGTTTGTATATCGATGCGGCGCACAATTTTATAATCGTGCTGCGAAAACTGGTAGTTGATCAGTTCCGGGTCAAGGCCGTTATCGGTTGGTTTTTTCCGGTTGAAATTAAAAAGCTTACTCACCGCCCGGGCAGGTAAACTCTTGCGCTTCGAATATTCCTGCAAACCTTTCACGATCCGGTCTGAAGTGGTGCCTTTTCTAGTTGTATCGGCGGGAATAGTATCGGTTTTGGCCGGCGCTTGCGCGCGCGCGCTTACAGGTTGCAGCAAAACTACAACCGGCAAAACAAGAACAAGAACCCAACGAAGAATAAAAGGCATTTCAGGAAATTGAACCAACCGGTAAATTACAAACGTACGCCGCAAATCAAAAATGCCAATTTAATTCAGATATATATCAGTTTTTCTTAACGCCATTTTCAAGGTTCGGGTTTTTCGCCCAAAATTCCTACCGTTTTTTTAGCAAACCAAATTTTGTTAAGGCCAATTTTAAGAATAAACTAAAATAATTAGCTTTAAATGCTTGTATAATTAGTAAAACGTTCGTAAAATTACATCATGAACGAACGGATTCAGGAAAAGCTAAAAATATTAGCCGATGCGGCCAAGTACGATGTTTCCTGCTCGAGCAGCGGAGGCAAACGTAAGAACAGCAACAAAGGCTTAGGTAATGCCGAAGGAATGGGTATTTGCCACAGCTATACTGAAGATGGCCGTTGCGTTTCTTTATTGAAAATTCTGCTTACCAACTTCTGCATTTACGATTGTGCCTACTGCGTGACCCGCAAAAGCAACGATATTAAACGCGCCGCCTTTACCGTGGAAGAAGTGGTAGACCTGACCATTAATTTCTACCGCCGCAATTATATAGAAGGCTTATTCCTGAGTTCGGGTATTTTCAAGAATGCCGATTATACCATGGAACGCTTGGTTAGAATTGCCAAAAAACTCCGCACCGAGCATAAATTCAACGGCTACATTCACCTGAAAACCATTCCCGGTGCTTCGGAAGAACTAATAAAAGAAGCTGGTTTGTATGCCGATCGCCTGAGCGTGAACATTGAGCTGCCTTCGGAAATGAGCTTGCAAACGTTGGCTCCGGAAAAGAATTACGCCGAAATTTTAACGCCGATGGGCCATATTTCGGGGCAGTTGCAGCAAAGCAAAGAAGAGAAAAAGTTGTTTAAAAGTGCGCCTGCGTTTGCGCCGGCCGGCCAGAGCACGCAGCTCATTATAGGTGCTTCTAAAGAAAATGACCAGCAAATTCTTACACTTTCCAGCAATTTATATAGGAGCTATAACTTAAAACGGGTTTATTATTCCGGCTACGTGCCGGTGAGCGAAGGCAGCCGCTTGCCTTCGCTCGTAAACCCGCCTATTATCCGCGAAAACCGCGTTTACCAAGCCGATTGGCTTATGCGTTTTTACGGCTTCCAGGTAAACGAAATTGTAGACGATCAGCACCCCGACCTCGACTTGGAAATTGATCCGAAACTAGCCTGGGGCCTGCGCAACCTCGGCGTTTTCCCGATAGAAATAAATACCGCCGATTACGAACTGATCTTACGCGTGCCGGGCATCGGGGTGAAATCGGCGAAGAAAATTGTGGCTGCCCGCCGCTTTGCCCCTTTACGCCTGGAACATCTGCAGAAGTTCGGGGTGGTTTTAAAACGGGCGCGCTACTTCATTACCTGCAAAGGTCAAAGTCCAGAAAGCAAAGATTTAACTGCCGAAACCATCCGCCGCCGCATTCTTTTCGGTGAAGGCTCGGTTCGGAATTCCCTGGTAAAACAGCAGCTTTCTTTGTTCGCTATGGCTAGTTAAAACGATATGCTTTTAGCCTGAAAAAATCGAAAGCAAGCCGCAAAACGATATCAGATTTAATAAAAAAACTTAAAGAATAATTTTTTCAGAAACATAGTTAAACCTTTAAAACTGAAAACGCTATGAAAAATTCCGCAAAAGTTAACCCGGTTTCCTGCCGTTGCAAACTAAGCAAACTGGTACTGCACTTAAAACAAATGAACGGTTTAATCTCGGTGCCGGCGCCCAAAGGTAACGGCCGCATCAACCTGCGCGCCGCCGAAGCCGTGTTCGTGCAATATATTTAACCCGGAATGCATTTCTATACCTACGACGGCAGTTTTGAAGGCTTGCTTTCGGTTATTTTTGAGGTGTATGAGCACAAAGCCTGGCCCGATAAAATTGAAAAACAGGGCCAGGAGCAACCAGGCATTTTCGCACTTACCCATCACGTTTTAACCGACGAAACCAAAGCCAGCCGCGTGTGGAAAGGTCTCCAGAATAAACTTTCCGAAAGCGCCTGCAACGATCTGTACAAAGCTTATTTGTGGGAACAGCCAGGCTTTGAAATGCTTATTTTCCGGTACGTAGAGTTGGTTTTTGCAAGCAAGGTAAACATCGAAGAGAATTTTGCCGAAGATTGCGTGCGCCAGATCAGTCATATCAGCCGACAGATCTTTCGTGAAAAGCACCGCATGGAAGCCTTTATCCGCTTTCAGAAAACTGCCGACGGCCTTTTTTACGCCACCATTTCGCCCGATTTTAACGTGCTGCCGCTTTTAAAAGAGCATTTCCAGAAACGCTACGCCGATCAGCCTTGGCTTATTTACGACGTGAAACGCCGCTACGGCCTGCATTACGATCTTGAAAATGCTGATTTCATCTACCTGGAAGAAGCGAACATTCATGCCAAAACCGGTGCCTTGCCGGCCAATATTTTGTCAGAAAAAGAACCGCTTTACGAAACACTCTGGCAAACTTATTTTCACCACGTGAATATTCCGGAGCGCAACAACAAAAAACTGCACCTGCGCCACATGCCCGTACGCTACTGGAAATACCTCACCGAAAAGCAACCCAGAACCCGATAATTTTGTTGTTCAAAGAGAAGATTGCTTCCAAAAATGGTAGGCTTTTAACCCTAAAAACCCGCAGCGCTGCAACAGGAATTTAAAATTTAAGAAGGATATATAATGGATGAAGTGAAATTAGCCAGGCTCTGCTTTTACCTAAGTTTAATTTTAGAAGAAGCTGAAAACGAACAAAACACCAGATAAAAGGAAACCCCAAAAGCCGTATAAAGCAGCATTTGGGGTTTTATTATTTATGATCAGCAATTAGCAATGCAAGGTAGGTAGAAGCTGGTCCAAAAGTTTGAAAAGTTCCTGGTTGCCGTTCTGATGGTAGTTTTGCAGGTTCACCTTGAAACTATTAACGTCGTAAAGAAAAGCCCGCAAATTATCTGGGGTAATTTCTTCGAAATGGCGGCCATAACCCAGTTTTTCTACATAAGCCGCATTCATAAACTGCTCAAACTGGTTTTCCAGCGGAACAGAACAAATGGGTTTATGCAGATAAATGGCCTCGCTGATCAAAGAAAAACCGCCGTTGGTAATTACCGCTTTTGCGCTACTCAGATCATCTATAAATCCCTGCTCGCTGAATGCTTTTAGTTGTACATTGCCGTGCGTTTCCGTTTTATTGAACCCATACACCCGGAATGTTTCCAGTGGTAATTCCTGCAACGTGCTTACAAGGTTCTTCTGCGAAGTGGAAGATTGATAAACCAATACGTGCGGGCCATTTGTTGCGGTAGCTTTCAGAATTGCATCGCGCATAATGGGGGCAACCAGCGTAGTTTGTTCCTTTTCTAAAAGCGCCGGGAAGAAAGAGGTGATGAGGTAATGCTGGCAGCGCGGTACTTTTGCCTGCACAATCCGCTTCCCGATCTGAAAGTTCTGTTTTTGCTTTTCCGGAATTTTAATATCGAGCTTTCCGCGGCTCATGATCTGCATATTATCGATGCTGATTATAGGCAGGTTGTGGTGTTTGGCAAAGAAATAACTAAACGATTCGAAATCGGAAATGACCAGCTCCGGTTCAAAGCCTTCCGCAATTTTCCGGTATTTGGCGAAATTGGTTTTTAGATTTTCCGGCGCGGTTTTCAGCGTATTGGTAAATGTTTTCAGTTTCGAAACCGCCGCATTTCTATACGCCAGGTGGAAGCCTTTTATTTCGTGTACCCGCTCCGGGAAACTCTGGTTCAGCAACGCAAATGCCCGCGAACTGGAAACTACCTGCACATCGTGGCCTTTCTGTAAAAGATAGCGGATAATTACCTGGCTGCGGGTTGCGTGGCCCAAGCCTTCGCCGGGAACGCCGTAAAGTATTTTCATAGTGGCGGATTCTTTATTTCTGAGCAGGAATTTACGAAAAAATGGTAGGTTTTCAGCCTTTAAAACTTGTAGTCTTTATACGTTTTGGTAAATTCAGAAACCTGAATTGCCGGATTTACCTGCAGGTTGTGGTACTCGTATTGTTCGAATAAACCTTTCTCGTCGTAAACTTTAATTACCACCGGCAAACCGTTCTTTTTATCTAAAAGCATCCAGATCTTCTTCGCATAATCCGTCGGGATCTTTATTTTCTGCCCGGCTTTTATATCGGTATAATCATCCAGACCCGGGTTTTTTTCCAGGATCATATATTCACTTATTCTGAATTTCGCCGCAATATTGAGCACATTTTCGTTCGGGCCAACGGTATGTTCAACGTAACTGAAATTCGGGTTTTCGAGCGTAAGCTGGTAGCAATTTAAACCGTTCCAGTTTATGGGTTCGCCTGTTTTAAGCATGTTTCCGGATTGCTTACCATATTTTTTCAGCATGTAATCTGTAATAGCCAGTATCTGGCTGAAGCCCATTTCATGAATGGTATGGTGCTGCCCGCTACGCATGGTATTACTGTTCGGGTTCAGATTGATCGTGGTCCAGGGGAAGCTGCTGGGCCGGATAAAAGCTTCGTTATTATTTTGGCCCGAAACGAATAGCACTTCCATGCCGGGGTTAGGCGATTGATATTTCAGGTAAACTTTAAACGGTTTTTGCTGCAGTTTTACACTTGCCTTTTCGCTAATTAGTTTCCCCGCAATGCGTTCCTGTTTCTGTAAGGTGAATTTTAAAGTCTGAACATCTTTGCCCGCCTGCAGCATTTCGTTTACCAACTGCCCGGCCGTTGGCGTAGCCGCTTGAAAAGAGAACGAACATACAAGTGCCAGCAAAGAACACAGGAACAGGAAGCACTTTTTCATAGGTAAACCCTAGCATTTTTAAATTATTTGCCCTTATCTATCGGATTTTTCAAGCCTTTATCGAGCTTCGCAATCGTTTCCAGTACGCGCTTTTCGCGGGTTTCTTCGCGTTTGGCTCCGGTTACCCAAGTCACATATTCTTTCTGGTTTGTAAAAGAAAGCTTCTCGAAAAATACAAAAGCCTCTTTGTTCTCCGCTAAAGCCTGCGCCAGGTCTTCCGGCAAATTTACAACCCGGTTTACCGTATCGATATAAGGCTTTTCAGGCTTTATCACCGTCTCAATGGAAGTGTCACGCAAAGCTCGCCGTACTTTCGTGGGTTTATCGCCTGCCAGCCTGAAACTGAAAGCCGACCATTTTTCATCGAGCGAGATCAGATTCAGGTATTGCCACTCTTCCGGCGAAACGCTGTCCCAACCTTTGTCGCGTGTCAGATCGGATTGGATCTTAGAAGCGCCTTTCGGGTAAGCTGCCCAAACAATGCCATTCGGCGCGAGTACGTTTTTCACCACCGGCATCAGTTTATCTAAAGTCGCTTTATCGGGTGCGAAAAACAAGACCAGATCTGCCTGCCTTTCCGGAATAATAGAAACGGTATGGTTTTGGGCAAAAAAAGTCTGCCATTCAGCGCTCGCATTCAGCAATAAAATTTGCTGACCGAGCTGCAAACGCATTTTTTTCAGAAGAGCATTATCTGGCATATCCGTTCAAATTGAAAAAAAATTGAGGCTGAAATTCAATTTTTGAAAAGGTAAGATAGTTATTTTTTCGGCACGAAAGCCCGCACCAGTTCATCTTTGTAAACTTCCCGGTAAAGCGAATCGGCAATTGTTTCCGGGAATTTCTTCTGAAGCTCGATCACCACGTAATCGTATTTTTCGGTTTTGTCCGTCACCACATTATCGATCTGGACTTTCTTGCCAAAGCGCGCATACTCGTATTCCAGGAAAAGCTGGTAAAATGGTTCTTCCACGTAAACTTTCTTTGCATTACTTTGCTGAATTTGCATTACCAGCGCCGGGAAATTATAATACGGCTGCGGATAATCTTTCAGAAAAAACTCCGCTGCCGAAACCTGAAAACCGGCAAAAATCAGCGCGCCAAAAAACATAGCAACTGCACGCAATTGAAGGTTACGAACCAGGAATTTCAGCAGAAAACCAATTACCAAAGCAGCACCTAGGTAATCGAAAAAGCTTTTAAAAAACAGTACCCGTGGTGGCGGCAAAAGTAGCTGCGCGCGCATGAAGCCATAAACCACCACACTCGCCGCCAAAGCGAAGCCGATCAGCCAGTTACTTTGTTTCGGTAAATATTTTTTCAGCCAAGGCCGGTTCCGGAAAAGGAAAAGCAAGAGCAACGCGCTCATGGAGAAATAGAAAAACAGAATACCACCGCCAAATTTCCCGCCCATTAAAAAACCTTGTCCTTCGCGCAGGTATAGCGGCAGTTGCTCCGAAAATTGTTCCGGCGTTAGCTGCCGTAGATACTTATTTCCGAAAAGAGCATCGAATCCGCTTACCAGCAACAAAGGCGCGTACAAAATTAACGTGCCAGCCAAGGCCGTAAATCCGGCCAGCACCATTTTCGGGATTTGTTGCCACTTCTTTTGCAAAAGAATATAAATACCCGCCACAAAAACGCAAACTGCAAACGGATACAAAAAAGTTGGCACGGTATAAAAACCTAAAGCCGAAAGCATGCTGAAGATCGTCCAGTAAAATGCTTTTCCGGTTTGTAGCGCCCGAATAATGCTTCCAAAAGCCAGAACCGCCAGCAAAGTGAGTAAAATGTAACCACGGCCTTGGGTAGCCAGAAACAACGTAAAACAGCCAAACCCAAACAAGCCCGCTGCCAGGTAAGCCGTGGTAAAGTCAGAAAAGCGTTTGATGAACAGGAAACCGGAAAATGTTAAAAGTAAACTTAGAAGCAACGGCGGCAAACGCAGGATCCAGAAAGGCTCCGAAAAGAGGCTGGTTAAAGTCCAGGCCAGCAGGTTTTGCAATAGGTGGTTATTCGGGATAGGATAGAAGGTGGCCGTAGCGAAGATGCCATTCTGAATAAAAAGGAAATACGTAGCCGCTTCGTCGGTGTGAATCGGGAATTGAAACAGGTAATACAGCCGCTCGGCAATAATGAGCAGGAAGGTAAGTCCGGCAATAATTTTTTCTATCGTGCTCAGGCTATTTATTTCCTGCTGAATAATAAGGAAAACCTTCTTAGATAAACGCCCTGCTTTTTGGGGTAGCGCTATTAATTCATCCTGGAAAAACGCTAGCAAAATTGCCCCGAAAAGTATGCACAGTACCGGGTATGCGATCCGGATTAGATTGAATGTGGTTTGCGAAACCACCTGAACCGGCAACGTTACCTTCTGACCAGGCTCAAAATAAGTGATCTCCCCAAGTACGGCCACATCTTCCGGGTTATGGAAAAGGAAAAGCAGCCAGACAAAACCACCGCAAAGGAGTAAAAAGATCAGGCTGAAAAAGAATTGTTGCCGTAGGGAAGAAAGCATGCAGCAAGCTACAAAAAACGGCAGGTATTATAAAACAAAAAGCCTGCTCCGGAATCGGAACAGGCTTTTTGCAAACTAAAGGAAATTTATGAAAACTATTTTCTTCTTTCTTTGATACGGGAAGCTTTACCAGACAGACCACGCAGATAGAACAGACGTGCACGACGTACAACACCTCTTCTTACTAACTCGATCTTCTCGATGTTTGGCGACAGTAAAGGGAAAATTCTTTCCAGACCGATCTGGTTAGAAACTTTACGTACAGTAAACGTTTCACCGTTGGTGTTAACGTTACGACGCTGAATCACCACGCCCTGGAACTGCTGGATTCTTTCTTTGTTACCTTCACGGATCTTCACGTGAATGTTTACAGTATCGCCTGCTGAGAAATTTGGAATAGAGGCGCGTTTTTCGTTGAATTCTTCTTTAACTAAATCTAACAGTAGGCTCATGGCTCTTTTAAAATATAAAAAATTCTTATTTCTGATTTCGGACTGCAAATATAAAACAATCTTACAAGTAAGACAAATGCAATCTATTAAAATTTATTAATATGCTTATAATCAGCAGATTAATCGGTTAAAAGGTCGGGCCGGCGGGCTTTGGTACGGGCTAATGCCTGCTCAAAACGCCATTCCTCAATTTTGGGCTGGTTTCCGGAAAGTAGAATATCTGGCACTTGCATGCCTTCGTATTCAGCGGGTCTGGTATAAACCGGCGGTGCCAGCAAGCCATCCTGAAAGGAATCAGTCAAAGCCGAAGATTCATCGTTCAGCACGCCCGGAATGATCCGGATCAAAGCATCGGCTAAAACCGCAGCCCCTAATTCACCACCCGAAAGTACGTAATCACCAATGCTGATCTCGTGGGTAATGAATTTCTCGCGCACGCGTTCGTCCACGCCTTTGTAATGCCCGCAAAGGATTATTACGTTCTCCAGCAGCGATAAACGGTTTACCAGCGGTTGTTTCAGTTGCTCGCCATCGGGTGTCATGTAAATAACCGCGTCATAATTCCGTTCGGCTTTTAATCCACTCAGGCATTTATCTATCGGTTCGATCATCATAACCATGCCTGCGCCGCCGCCAAACGCATAATCGTCTATCTGGCCGTGTTTGTTTATGGCAAACTTGCGCAGATCGTGCAAATGCACTTCGGCAATACCTTTTTCCTGCGCGCGCTTCAAGATAGAATGCGTAAAGAAACTGGTTAGCAAATCGGGCTGACAACTGATAATATCGATCCGCATAGCTTATTTTTCCTCCGAATAATCTTCGTCGCCGTCGTATTCTTCTTCGTGGCGATTGGTTGGCTGGGTGTACACTTCCATTAAACCATCCGGCATTTTCACGAAGATCTTTTTAGCAACTTTATCGGTTTTTAAAATAATATCGTCGGCAACCGGGATCAGAATTTCGTGGCCCTGGTATTCCATCGCCATTAAGTCCTGGTTCGGCATTTCGTAAAATTCCTTTACCGTGCCCAGTTCACCCAGATTTTCGTCAATCACCTGGTAACCAACCGTTTCGTGGAAGTAAAACTGATCATCATCCAGTTCCGGTAATTCCGAAAGTGGCAGGTAAAGCGTGGTCGATTTTAATTTCTCGGCCTCCGCAATGGTATTCAGATCTTCGAATTTGATAATGAATTTGGCGCCGGCCTGGGGTTCGATCCGTTCAATAAAAAAAGGAACCAGTTTGCCAGCCATAAGCAGGAAAACTGATTCCAGTTCTTCGTAATCTTCCGGGTAATCTACATCGAATAATGCAACTACCTGGCCTTTTACCCCATGCGTTTTGACGATATAGCCTAATTCAAAGCAATCATCTAACTTCATGGAAATGGGTTTATTAAGCTTCCGTTTCTTCGGTAGCTTCGCCTTCAGTTGCAGCCGGAGTTTCCTCGCCAGCTTCTTCTGTAGTAGCTTCAGCAACCGGAGCAGGAGCGTTTTTCTTAGCAATTGCAGCAGCGCGGTCAGCGTTAACTTTCGCTTCAGCAGCTAAAGCAGCTTTCTTCGCATCCGCTTTCTTCTGGCTTAAAGATTCTTTCTTGCCAGTGATCTTAGCTTCTTTGTTAGCTGTCCACTCTTCAAATTTGGCATCAGCAGCTTCTTGCGTTAAAGCGCCTTTGTTTACACCAATTTGTAAGTGTTTTTTGTAAAGGATACCACGGTAAGACAGCATCGCACGAACCGTATCGGTTGGCTCAGCGCCTTTCATCACCCAGTCAAACGCTTTGTCCAGGTTGAAATTAATCGACGCTGGGTTGGTAAGCGGGTTGTAAGTACCTAATTTCTCGATGAAACGACCATCACGTGGTGAACGAGAATCTGCAACTACGATATCGTACATTGCAGCTTTTTTGCGGCCTCTGCGGGCCAGTCTGATTTTAACAGCCATATTGGTTAACTAATTGTTATAGCGACGGAACCCGTCCGTCTTTTTGAGTCTGCAAAGGTACAGAATTATTTCCGAATAAAAAACGGTAGGGTAAATGCCCGAAAAAGTCAGAACACATGATTTTTATTTTCCAGGTTCAAATTTATTCAAATGTGTTGGTCCGCGCCCGAAAAAATCGCCGGTCAGGAAATAGCGCGGTTCCGGTTCAACAGTATCAGCTAAAGTTGGCCCGTAGTTTTTCATAATAAATTCCTGCGGAAAGCCCTGTAACCAAAGCAAAGTCGGAAAAATATAAGCGTGGCTGTACTGGTTCGGAAATTTTGGCTGAAAGTTCTTCGGAAGCAATTTTGCCGGGTCGTAGATAAAAAGCGGGACTTCTGCTTCCTGCGGACTGGCTTTAAAAACCGAAGCATGCGCAAAATTAAAACCCGCTTCCCGCAAATTCTGGCCATGATCAGAAGTGTAAACAATTAAGGTACTGTCTTTTGTAGAAATATTGCCGTGCAGTTTTTTCCAGAATTCATCTACGCTCCAGCGCAAGGCATTGTGGTACGTATTCAACGTCCGTTCCTGGTCTTTATACAAACTGCGCTTGCCCAAAGTAGGCTGAAAAAACGCCGAATCTGCGGGATAAGCCGATGCATACGGCCAGTGCGCTCCGACTTTTACCACGTAAACAAATATCTTTTCAGCAGATTCCGCCAGTTCGGTAAGTTTTTCAGCAATTAAATGATCCCGCATGTAACGCGGTTCTTCCGGAAAATCATCGCCGGGTTGCCAGAAATGATCGATGTATTTTAAATCTTCCGGCGAAACAAAATTCTGCAGCGTTTTGCCCGTAAGTTGTCCGTCTATATAATAAGTAGTGTAACCGGCCTTTTTGGCAAACTGAAAAATGTTGGGCCGTTGCAAGGTAAGCTGGTTTTTATCCGGCAAATCTTCGGGCCGCGTGCCGCACATCAGCGCAATATTGGAGCCGTCGCTTTGGTTCGTAGTAGAAGCCGCAATTCCGAAATTGATAAAATCTGTAGCATGTACCTTCAAAAATGGCGTGGTCTGAAGCTTCGGATTGTTAAGGCTAAGTTCACCGCCGGTTACGCTTTCATCTACGATTAAAAACAATTTCGGAACGCCTTGCTGCACCGGTTTTACCGTTACCGTTTGCCGCACTGGTTGCGTTAAACGGTTCGTAGCGGCCACCGCAAGATCTACTGGAACGCGGAAAATAGCCGAAAAATCATCTATCACGCCGTTGCTGTTTTTAACCTGCAGGGCAACTAAAACGGTAGCCAAAACCGGCAAAAAACTATAAAGGCCCGAAAACCGCAGCTTCATTTTCCGGCGTAAAATCCAACTGAAACCAATTGTCAACGTCGTTACCAGCAAAGCCAGCAGCATTTCCGTTCTGAAATTTCCGAAAGCCAGCGGCAACATTTCCAGGTTGTTGAGCGCTGTAGTAGCATCGGAGTACATAAAATTATAGCCCGAAATGAAACGGTAGGAAAAACTCACAAAAAGTGCTGGCGCCAGCAAAACTAGGAAAGCCCAATAAAGCCACCGGTTTTTCAACAATAGCAGCACCGCCAGACTAAAGCCCGAAAGCAGAAAAAGCGCCGCAAAAGCCAGAAAATCGGTAATACTCACCTGAAAAAGCAGATAATTTAAAATGAAATACAACCGGCCCGGTCGCATTTCAAAAGTAGCCACGTAAAGCAGCAGTAAGCCAAAGCCGATCAGAAAACGGTAGGATTTTTTCAGAAAAAGTAGCGGCATTGGCGGAAGGTTCTGCTTTTTTTGTGCAATTTCGGGAAAATAATAACGTCATTGGTTACAAAAAAATCCTTGAACACACTTTCTGAAGTAGCAGCTGTTTCAGAGCGCCGGGACTTGGGGTTGGATATCCTGCGGGGTTTTAGTCTGGTAGGCGTTGGTTTCGCTAATTTAATGGTTTTTAATACCGATGCTGGTACTATTGAAGCGTATGCGGCCCTTTTTTCAGCGGGTATCAACAAGTATCTGGTTTCCTTCTTTACGGTTTTTTTGTGGGGAAAATATTTCCCGGTTTTTGCTTTTCTGTTCGGTCTCTCGGCGGCGCTGGCGTTGTATTCAAAAGGCGTAAAACCGTTTTTTAAAAGGGCCTTGGTGCTTGGTGGTTTGGGGGTGCTTCAGCTTATTTTTATCTGGAGGGGCGACGTTCTGCACCAATATGCGCTGATGAGTTTGCTGTTGCTGCCTTTACGGAAGTTGGCTGTTTCTACGCGTTTGTGGCTTATTGCCGGGCTATATCTTTTCAGTTTTGCCGGAATATTTTTACTGCCGGTAGTAGAACCTACAACTTTAGTCTACCCGGTTTCCACGCAGGAAATTTATCAGAGCGGTAACTTTTTCCAGATATTTCAGCGGAGAATGGATTTGTATTTAAACGAAATTCTTGCCGTCGACTCCCTGCTTTACCAACTCAGAATATTTGCCTGGCTTTTATCAGGCTACATACTTGGCGAAAAGAAACGCTTCAGAAAGTACTTTCAGAAACCGGAAGCTTATAAAGCAGTGCTCTTAAGCGCGGGAATAATGGCCGCAGCTGCATTTCTATCGCAGTTTTTCGGGCTGAGAGGATCGGAAAATTTTTCTTTAGAGCAGCAAATTTTAAAAGCCTTACTTTCAGCAGTTTTTTATACCGGCGATGTGTTTTTATTGATCTCATTTCCGGTAGCGCTGTATTTCACAGGTTTCGCCAGCAATATATTAAACCGGTTAGCGCCATTCGGAAAAATGACGCTAACCCATTATTTAACCCAAAACCTGTTGTACAGCCTCATTTTTTACGGCTATGGACTTGGCTTGTACGGGAAACTTTCGCCGGTTGCGCTTTGGTTAGGATATCCGGTTTTGGTTGTCAGCCAGATTCTCTTATCGGAGTGGTGGCTCAAACGCTTTGGAAATGGCCCCATGGAAACTTTGGTGCGCTATCTTACAACTTCCGGTAAATAATTTTCGGCCTGCTTCAGCAGCGCTTTAATTTGAAGATATTAACTGCGAACGCGAACCAGTTTCGGGCGAAGCGAAGTTACATAGAGTAAACCGGCAAGGCCTGAAGTCATAAGAATACCGGTGCTCCACATGATTTTTTCAGAAACTGAAAGCTTTTCAGAAGTATTGATTTCCGAAAGCGCCTGCAAAATGAAAATAACTGAAAACGCTATGCCCGAGAAGATAAAAACCGATGCCCCGGCAAATTGCTGCACGGTAAACAAGGCGCCGGTTAAGGTAAGCAGCAGGCCTGCAAAAAAGAAAAATTTCAATCCGGAAGTAAATTTCATGGTTTTCAGATTTGTTTCGAACTCAAGATAACAAAAAAAGCCTTTCCTGCAAAAGGAAAGGCTTTGAAAACGCTAGAAAATACGGCCAAAAACTACGCGCGCACTTTTTTCAGTTTAATAATTCCTAGTTTATCCAGCGTCCAGATAACCGGGTACGTCGGGTCAACTTCCCACCATTTCACTCCGAAATTTACGCGGTTAGGCAGTTTGTGGTGGTTATTCTGGAACAATTCACCGCCGGTTACAAAATCAAAAAACAGCGAATTGCGTGATTTATCGTTGTTGTCGAAGTTCTGGTAACCGTATTTGTGGCCGCTCCAGTTTACAATTGCCCCGTGAATTGGGCCCATCAGGAAGTGAATTGGCAGCAACAAGTACAAATACCACATATCGGCCGGCACAAATGCAACGTAAAACGCCACATAAAACACGCCCCAGCCAATGCGGCTCCAGTACGTATCGCCGAAATTTTCCAGGCTGTTCCAGATCGGGTAATTGCCGTCGAAACGTTCTTCCGGTTTCACGCGCTCGTGCAGCACATCGTTATAAATATTTTTGGTTTGCCACATCATGCTGAATGCGTTGGTGTAATAATGCGGTGAATGCGGATCTTTGGGCGTGTCGGAAAAAGCGTGGTGCATACGATGCAAAATCGCATACGCGCGCGGCGATAAGAACGAAGACCCCTGGCTTACATACGTCAGGAAGAAAAAGAATTTCTCCCAGAACTTGTTCATGGTGAACATTTTATGAGCAGAGTAACGATGCAGGTAAAACGTTTGCACAAACAACGATAAGTACCAGTGCACAACAAAAAACAGGATAATAATCATTATAAGATGGTATGGTTTAAGGCAGAAAAACCCGAAGGCCCCAGCTTGAAAACACCGGCACTGCCAAATCGTTCACAAAATTACAAACTCGTAGGCATACCTAATATATTCTGCAAAATATTTTAACGGAAATTGATCAGGATCACCTTTTTAGCGTCAAATCGAAACCGGAGATTCAGTAATATTTTCTTCGCAGGAAATATGCTTAAACGCTTACTTCGACTTTTTGCAAGCAAAACGATAGCGTTTTCGAATGAAAAATTCGATAAAGGTAGAAGTTGAATTAAAAATCTTTCCGGAAAATTTTCCAGGGTTGGACATCGGGGAGGGGAGCGGTGATTTTTATAGGCGTTTTCTGTACTGGGTGCTCAAATTCCAGCTGATAAGCGTGTAAACCAATGCGTTTATCGGGTAAAAATGCCGGCGCGCCATATTTCACATCACCCATGATCGGGCTTTTCTGCGAGGCCAGCTGCACGCGGATCTGGTGCGGACGTCCGGTTACCGGGTTCACCTGGATCAGGAAAAATTGTTCGCGGTGCATGAGCAGTTTGTAGCTCAATTCGGCGCGTTGGCTACCCGGTTTTTCCGAAGTAAAAGCTTTGATAATGTTCTTTGTCGCATCTTTCACCAGAAAATGCACTAGCCGCGCTTCGGTTTGCGTCGGTTTCTGCAACGAAACCGCTAGGTACGTTTTGCGGGTTTTATTGCTCCGGAAAAGTTCGTTCATGCGGCTCAGCGCCTTGCTGGTTTTAGCCAGCACCACCACGCCGCTTACCGGACGATCCAGCCGGTGCACCACGCCCACAAAAATATTTCCCGGCTTGTTGTATTTTTCGCGCAGGTAATCTTTGGCCAGATCCGGAAGCGTTTTATCGCCGGTTTCATCGCCCTGCACCAGCAAACCGGCCGGCTTGTTCACCACCAGCAAATGATTGTCTTCGTACAGAACGTCCAGCATTTTTTAATGAGTAATGATTAATTATGAATTTTCTTCTTCGGGCGTTTCCTGCGGCAGCGTTGGTTCCGGCTCTTTGTAAGGCATCGGTTTTTCCGGAAGTTCGCCAAGGGCCGTAAAAATATCCCGCTGATCGTAAAAAAGCAGCCACTCGTATTTTTTAGCCACCACGTAAAACGAAAGCTTGGGAAGTTGGCTCAGCACTTTCTGAATGGCCTGTACCGTTCCCTGAAAAAGCCAAAGTTTCGCCTCCTTCGCCGAAGGATCGGGCAACAGCAGCCAGTAAATTTCGCCTTCCGGCAGCAGATCTTCCAGCAACTCGAACGGCTCAAAACTGCGCAGCGGAATTTGCTCCTGCCGGCCTTTAAAATATTCCGGCCACTCCAGCGGCGTCAGATCCGAACGGTTCTTCATCACAAACCGCGCCTCGATCTTTTTCTGAATTTCCGGCCAGTGCGTAAAAGGCCCCACCGTAAACTGCTCCCGCGAAATCTTCAAAGACCGGGCTAACCCAATGATCCGTTCCCGAAATGTAGCCATGTTTTAATGATTAATTTTTTAATGACTAATGATTAATTGAAGGCATTTTCAGAGCACTTTTTAACGCCAAAACGCTATCGTTTTCGGGCTGAAAAGTCATTCTGAAATTCCATATAGCCTTTAGCAGTTCTACGAAAAATTAATCATTAACAATTAATCATTATTCATTAATAAGCTTCTTTTTCGCTCGGGAAGTCGCGGCTTTTAACGTCGGCAATGTAGTTGGTAACGGCATCGGTCATTATGGTGTGCAGATCGGCGTAGCGGCGTAAAAATCTTGGTTTGAATTCTTTGTTTATGCCCAGCATGTCGTGCGCAACCAGTACCTGCCCGTCTACGTGCGGACCGGCGCCAATGCCAATAATAGGAATGGTAAGTACTTCGGCTACTTTTTTAGCCAGGTCCGAAGGAATTTTTTCCAGCACAATAGCAAAGCAACCCAGTTCCTGTAAAAGCAAAGCATCTTCTATCAGTTTATTGGCTTCTGCTTCTTCCTTGGCGCGAACGGTATAAGTACCAAATTTATAAATTGATTGCGGCGTTAAACCCAAATGGCCCATAATCGGAATGCCCGCGCTCAGAATCCGAACGATGGATTCTTTTATTTCCGAACCGCCTTCCAGTTTTATGCCGTGTCCGCCAGATTCTTTCATGATCCGGATGGCCGAACGCAAGGCTTCGGAAGAATTTCCCTGGTACGAACCAAAAGGCATATCTACTACCACAAAAGCCCGCTTAATGCCCCGCACCACGCTTTGCGCATGGTAGATCATCTGGTCGAGCGTGATCGGCAAGGTAGTTTCGTGACCGGCCATTACGTTACTGGCCGAGTCGCCGACGAGCAAAACATCTATTCCGGCCTCATCGAAAATGGTAGCCATGGAAAAATCGTAAGCCGTAAGCATGGAAATTTTTTCGCCGCGTTGCTTCATAGCCTGCAGCTGGTGCGTGGTAATGCGTTTTATTTCTTTCTGAACCGACATGCAAATAAGTTTATCGCGTTTCCCAAAGGTAGAAAAAGAAAACGGCAATTTTAAAACGAAACGGTTTATTCAGAGCAAGTGGAGGCTTACGAGCGGCACCGCCAGTTTTTATACATAAAACCCTACCGTTTTTCCGCCATAAATTTCCAGGTAATTAAGCTGGAAAAATGCTGAAAAAACGGTAGGGTTTCGGTTCCCTAAAGTCTAGCGGTTCTGGTAAGTTTGCTGACGGGTAAATTTCAGGTCGCGGAGAATAGAAGATTTCACGTTTATGTTTACATAATACCCCTGCGCATACCCGAACGGCGTCCAGCCAATACTCATTTCCCAGCAATGCAGATCGCGGTAAAGGTCTATTTTAGTAAAGGAAACATTCTTATTTACCATATCATATCCCGAGCTGAACGCCACTTTCCATTTTTCGCTCGGGTTCACAGTGCCGTGCACCATTATATTGCGGTTCTGGGAAGGTTCTTGACCTCTTTGCAAATACCGAGGGTTAAAATAGGTAGCATTAAAGCCCAAAAATAAGGACCATTTAATGTCAAAATCCACATATTCGGGCAGCGAACCCGCTACCGTTTGCGGGAAGGTGGTAGGCTGCGTTTCCGGGCCAACCGGGTAGGCATTGGTACTTTCCCGTTTTTCGCGTTTCCAGTTTTCCGGGTTCAGGTCGGTGCTCAGGTCAATGCTGGCGTCAGTAAAGCGGGCCAGACTGAAATTACCCCGTTCAAATTCATATTCGGTTATGCGTCTGCCATTATAAAATTGGTAAGGGCTGAAATTAAAGCGCATGGTAACGCTAATGCGGTCAAATAAATTGGTGTTCAGCTGAATTAAAAGATCGCTCAGGTTAAACGAATCAGCCGCAAAATTATATCCGCCGCTTGCCGTCAGGTTATCGATCAGTTTAACTTTGTCGAACCCGGTTATCGTATCTTTTTTCGATACTTTTTTCATTTCCACGGAGTTGCGCAAGCTGAAATTGAGCGAGCTTTGCGGAAACGGCGAGGGTGCACCATAAAGTAAACCACTGTAGCGGGATAGTCTCTGAGTGCCTTTCTCGTTGTTTAGCTTTGGCAACGTCTCGTAAAAATCGTAGCGCGGGTCACCAAAATCGGGGCTGAAATTGTAAGAAACGGCCGGGTTAACTACGTGGCGGATCGCTTTAATCTTTTTGCCCTTGAAATTATACATGCCGTAGATCTGGGTGCTTAAACTTGCCCCGGCAGAATAATTATAAATGCGGCTGAAGCGGGAAAGTGTATCGGTTACAATGGTGTCTTTGCCGGCCGGAGTTTGTGTAAACTGGTAATCTAGGCGTTTGAACTGCCACGATTCGCGGTAGGCTACATTCGGCGAGAAATTCAAATACTTCAGAATTTTATAACTTCCCAGGCTTATATTAAAGTTGTGTTCCGCACCGTATTGTCCGTTAGCAAGCATACGGCCAAAATCTTTGGCAAAATCAAGCGTATCGCGGCCTACCCGATTGGTAAAACGGTTCTGGGCATTCAGGCGGTAAGTAAAGTAAGCCTGGTTCGTAATGTTTTCGTACCAGGCGCCGGTTGGCACTTCCGGAGCAAGCCAGCGGAAAGGGTAAAGGCTGTTAGTTCCCAATGTGAAATCGGGCAGGTTAAACGTAACTTCCTTGGTTTGTACGTTCTGGAAATGGCTGGCCCGGATATCATAATTTATCGGCGCATTCGGCAAAGACCGGGAATAAGAAACCGATGACTGGAACGTAGAAGAAAGATATTGTCCGGGATCGGTGGCATTCACTTTATTATAGCTCGAAGAACCGGCGTTTACACTGGCAGTAAAACGGCCGCGGCCACCCAGCGATTCCGGTGAGTGATTCCAGCGTACCCAATACGTTTTAGTCTGAGGCCGGAATAATCTGGGCGGGCCAACGCTAGCATCTGTAGAAGGGATTGGGTCAGGAGCGTTAAACGTGCTGTGCTCAAAGCTGAAATTACCCCGGTACTTGTAGCGTTTATAATAATCGCCGTGCACCGAAAGGCCATAATCACCTAACGAGTAAATATCGCCCATAAAACGCATGCCCAAATAATCGTTCACAGCCCAGTAATAACCGCCGTTGCGCAGGTAAAAGCCTCGTTCCCGTGTTTCGCCAAAAGTTGGTATTATTATACCGGAAGCGCGTTTTTTAGGCGTAGGGAATAAACCAAACAAAAAGCCCAGCGGGGTAGGTACATCGCCGATCCAGAGGTTGAAAGGACCGGTAATTACTTTTTTGCCCGGCTCCACTTTCATTTTGTGCGCATTTATAAAAAAGTGCGGATGTTTCAGGTCGCAGGTTGTGTATTGCGCATTCTGCCCGAAAAGCTCGTTGTCGGCATTTTTCTTTACCACTTCGGCGTGAATGTAGCCTTCGCCTTGTTTGGTTATGGCCCCGGTAATTTTTCCGCGTTTGGTCTTATAATTGTAAGCCATTTTTTCGGCTTCGTACATTTCTTCGCCGTCTTTAAAAATGGGCGTGCCCATGAGCTTGCCGGCAGAATCGGGCACGCCGTTTGCGTAGAGGGTACTCGTTTCCCAGTTTATCTGAATTTGCTCGGCTACTAAAGAAGTGGTTCCATAATCGATCTTGGCATCGCCGAAAAGGTACATGATCTTCTGTACCACATCGAAGCGGATAGAATCGCGGGCCGAATAGTTGATGGTGGTTTCTACGCCGCCTTTGCGGGCTGCACTTACCCGTACCGTATCGGGGGTTTGGGCAATAGTATCGGGTGGGGTTACCTGAGCCAGAAGGCCTCCGGTTATCCCGAAAACAAACAGAATCAGCAGGGCGATTCTGAAAATGTAGGCTGGCGTTTTCAGTTTATGGTAAAATTTTGCTTATTTTGTACAAAGTTATAGGTTTCGCTTTAAGTAACGCAACTCGTGAAAAATATTGTAACCGTTTCCGTTTTAGCGATTTTTTTTGTTCTAGGTTCTTTTACGGGTACTTCCCGGAAGGCTTTCAGGTTACGTACAGTTGTAATTGATGCGGGCCACGGAGGCAAAGATCCTGGTTGCAACGGTCGCCATTCCAAAGAAGCGCATATTGCCCTAAAAGTTGCCCTGCAATTGGGCGGCTACATCGAAAAAGAAATGCCGGATGTAAAAGTTATTTACACCCGTAAAACCGATACGTTCGTAGAGCTTATTGACCGGGCGGGCATTGCTAATAAAAACCGCGCCGATCTCTTTATATCCATCCATTGTAACTCCGGGCCGTCAACTGCTTTTGGCACCGAAACGTATTGCATGGGGTTGCACACTTCCGATGGTAATTTAAAAGTTGCCAAACGCGAAAACGCCGTAATTCTGGAAGAAGAGAACTATCAGGAAAAATATAACGGTTTCGACCCTAATTCGGCGCAGAGCCACATTATGTTCGCTTTGTACCAGAGTGCTTATATAGAAAACAGCCTGCGCTTTGCCCAGAAAGTAGAACACCAGTTCAAGCATAAAGTAGGGCGGAGCAGCCGCGGTGTAAAGCAAGCCGGCCTTTTGGTACTCTGGAAAAGTGCTATGCCAAGCGCCCTGATAGAACTCGGGTTTTTAACCAATAATAACGAAGAAAAATACCTCAACGATAAATTGGGGCAAACGTATATGGCTTCAGGAATATATAGGGCTTTTAAAGACTATAAGTTAGAACTGGAAGCCATGAATTAAGCTAATAAAATCTCCGTGAGAATTACTAAAGAAGTTAAAGTTGCCCTGCTGGGTATTGCTGCTGCTGTTGCCTTATATTTTGGATATACTTTTTTACGGGGAAGCAATCTTTTCTCAGATACCCGTACTTATTATGCCCTTTACGATTCGGTAGATGGCCTTACCATTTCCAACCCGGTTTTACTGAACGGGGTGAAGATCGGGATTGTGCAGGACGTAAAACTGCAGCCACAGAACAAAAACCGCATTCTGGTTACCATGGATATCAACGAAGATATTGACGTGGGCGATTCTACCGTTGCAAGCCTTTCGAGCAGCTCTATTCTGGGGGGTAAAGCCATAACGCTGATGATGCGCGCCAACACCCGGCGGTATGAAGGCGGCGATACGCTGATCTCGTTCACCGAAAAAAGCCTGACCGATATGCTTACCGCCAAAGCCATGCCGCTGATGGGTAGCGTAGATTCTACCTTGATCAAGATCAATTCCTTCTTCGATAAAGACGCTAAAAAAAGCATGCAGGCTACCATGCTCAACGCGCAGGCTTCTACCGAGGCCATGAAGAATATTCTGCTCATGAACCAGCGGAACATGCACGAAATTACCACCAACCTGAGCGAGTTGACCTATAGCCTGAAAGCCACTCAACGCAAGTTCGATCACCTGGCCGGCAATCTTACTTCCATTACCGATACGCTTAAAAATTCGGAATTGAACGCCGCGATCCGGAACATGAACGCTACTGTAACCGAAGCGCAGATGGCCGTGAAGAAATTCAACGAAAACAACGGTACGCTGGGCAAACTCATGAACGACGATTCGCTATACAATAACCTGAACAGCACTGCCAAAAACATGGATGCCTTAATGGTAGACCTGAAAGCGAACCCGAAACGTTACGTACACTTCTCAGTTTTCGGCAAATCGGCGGGCAGCGGCGATACCAAAATTGAAAAAGCCAATATTGTAGCGCCAAAAGGTACCGGTCCGGTTATTATTAAAGAAACCAACACCGTAGATACTTCCGGAAAATCTGCCCCAACTACGAAATAGATATTGCTAAAATCACTTCAGAAAACGCTATACTTTTGAGCTCTAAAAGTATAGCGTTTTTTTTTGTGCGCTTAAAAACCGTATGCTTTTCTGGTTAAAAACTCAAAACGCTATACTTTTGGGCTGAAAAACTGGTTCGGGGGCTTTGGCAAATTTTAGTAACTTTGCCTGACCGGCTTTTTCAGCTGGAATTGTTTTTTCATTTCTCATCTTGCTCCTTCAATGGATATCGAATTTAATAAGAACGAAGACGCGCTGAAGCAACTCAGTTTTCAGCTGAAAACCAGACTCAAGAAAATACACCTCGGCGGCGGCGAAAAGAACATTGCCAAACAACACGCCAAAGGCAAACTTACCGCCCGCGAACGCATCGATTATTTAATAGACGACGAATCGGAATTCCTGGAAATTGGTGCTTTTGCCGGCGATGGCATGTATAAAGAATACGGCGGTTGCCCGAGCGGCGGCGTAGTTACCGGAATCGGTTACGTAAAAGGCCGTCAGGTAATGATCGTAGCCAACGATGCCACGGTGAAAGCCGGCGCCTGGTTCCCGATTACCGCCAAGAAAAATCTGCGCGCCCAGGAAATTGCCATGGAAAACAAACTTCCGGTAATTTACTTAGTAGACAGCGCCGGCGTTTTCTTACCGATGCAGGACGAAATTTTCCCCGATAAAGAACACTTTGGCCGCATGTTCCGCAACAATGCCATTATGAGTTCTATGGGAATCGTGCAGATCTCGGCCATTATGGGAAGCTGCGTAGCCGGCGGTGCTTATCTGCCTATTATGAGCGACGAAGCCATGATCGTGGACCAGACCGGTTCTATTTTCCTGGCAGGTTCTTATTTAGTAAAAGCAGCCATCGGCGAAAGCATCGATAACGAAACCTTGGGCGGCGCCACTACTCATTCCGAAATTTCCGGCGTAACCGACTATAAATTCCAGACCGACCAGGAATGCCTGGATGCGATCCGCAATATTTTCGATAAAATGGGCGACTACGACAAAGCCGGTTTTAACCGCGCTACGCCTGCCAAACCAAAGCTCGACGAAAAAGAGATCTACGGTTTACTGCCAACCGACCGCGTAAAGCCTTACGATGTAATGGACATTATCAACCGTTTGGTAGACAATTCGGAATTCGAGCCTTACAAAGACCTTTACGGCCAGACTCTGGTATGCGGCTTAGCCAGAATTGACGGTTGGGCTGTAGGAATCGTGGCGAACCAGCGCAAGATCGTAAAAAGCAAAAAAGGCGAAATGCAGATGGGCGGCGTAATTTATTCCGACTCTGCCGACAAAGCTGCCCGCTTTATTATGAACTGCAACCAGAAGAAAATTCCGTTGGTTTTCCTGCAGGACGTTTCGGGTTTCATGGTGGGTTCAAAATCGGAGCACGGCGGCATTATTAAAGACGGCGCTAAAATGGTGAATGCTATGGCGAACTCCGTAGTACCAAAATTCACGATCTTAATTGGTAACTCATACGGTGCGGGCAACTATGCCATGTGCGGCAAAGCTTACGACCCACGGTTAATTTACGCCTGGCCAACCGCGCAACTTGCGGTAATGAGCGGTGCTTCCGCAGCTAAAACCTTATTGCAAATTCAGGTGTCAAGCTTACAAGCCAAAGGCGAAGAAATTACCCCGGAAGCCGAAAAAGAACTTTTAGACAAGATCACGGCCCGCTACAACGAGCAACTTTCACCGTATTACGCGGCTTCCCGTTTATGGGTAGATGGCATCATCGATCCGCTGGAAACCCGCAAGGTAATTTCCATGGGTATAGAAGCTGCGAATCATGCACCTATTGAGAAACCGTTTAACGTAGGCGTTATCCAAACGTGATTTATTAATTAAAAATTATGAATTAGAAATTAGAAATGTCGTGCTTGTAATAACGCGGCATTTTTAATTTCGTATTCTGATAAATATCTAATTTTTAATTTCTAATTTTTAATTGACGAAGTTTGACCAACAAAGAAATAAAAGCGCTGATATCGCTGCTGGAAGATGAAGACCCGGAGATCAGCCGGCATGTGGGCGAACAAATAAACAGCTTAGGCGATGCTATTATTCCTTTTCTGGAAGAAGCCTGGGAAGAAACCCTAAGTCCTGATTTTCAGAAAAAGCTCGAAGACCTCATTCATAACCTGCAGTTTTCAGCGTTAAAAAGCCGCTTAATTGCCTGGAAAGAAGAAGGCGCAACGGATCTGATTCGGGGCATCTGGCTCGTGAATACATACCAATATCCGGACGTAGAATTTGCCAGCATCACCAAAGCGATCGAACAGATCTATTACGAAGCCTGGCTGCACGTGAAACCCGAAATGCATCCTTACGACCAGGTAAAAGCCCTGAATCATGCGTTTTTCAAGATCAATAAATTTTCGGCGAATACGGTTAATTTTCATGCCCCATCCAACTCCATGTTGCATTTGGTGCTGGAATCGAAACGTGGAAATCCGTTAACGCTTTGCGTAATTTATTTGACCATTGCTCAGAAACTTGGCTTGCCGGTATATGGCGTAAACCTGCCGAATTTGTTTGTCCTTACCTATAAACACGAAATTCTGGATCAGTTTTACATTAACGTATACAATAAAGGCCTGATTTTAACCAAAACCGATATTGATAATTACCTGCTGCAACTGAACCTGAACCCCGTAGAGATATTTTATGAACCCTGCGGCAATCTGGCCATTGTGCAGCGTTCCCTCCGTAACCTAGCTTTCAGCTTCGAAAAAATGAACGACCTGGAAAAAGCCGCCGAAGTAACCATGCTCCTCGATGCTATTACTGATGATAAAGACAACCTGAATATTTCCGGCGAAGAGGACGAAGAATAAAAAACGCTATGCTTTTAGCACGAAAAACCCGCAACTGAATTTCCGGCTGCGGGTTTCTGTTTTAAAACGCTATGGTTTACAGATTAAAAACAATTAATCATTAATCATTAATCAATACTTCTTGATCAAACAACCCGTTGCCCGTTTATCGAAAGCCTGCACATTGCGGTCGTTCAGCACGGCTTCTATGGCGTTGCGGAGGTAGGTATCTTTCACGCCACTTTCCAGCTGCGGATTATCGTCAATAGCGCCTTTGTATTTCAGAATAAAATCTTTGCCGGCGCCATGTAATACAAAAACTTCCGGGGTTTTGGTGGCGCCAAATTGCTGGCTGATTTTCTGACCTTCGTCGGCTAAATACGGGAATGTGTAATTACGCTCGCTTACTTTTTTGGCCATATCAGCTACCGTTTCACCGTCTTCTGCGCCAATGGCCGGGTTTATGAAAAGGAATCTTACGCCGCGGTTCTGGTACGTATTATTCAGGCTTACCAGGCGGTTTTCGTAGAGTTTGGAGTAAGGGCAAAGGTTGTTGGTAAAAACCAGCACTACTGTTTTGGTGCCCGCAAAATCATGCAGCGAAACCTGCCGGCCGTTTGCATCTTTCAGCGTGAAATCGGCTACTTTCTGGCCCAGCTGGTAACCACTCTGCGCTAAAACGTTGAGCGAAAGCAATAAAAAAACGAATACAGAACTAAATGCTTTCATAAGTTTAATTTTCATTTTCGGGTGAAGCCAGGCAGTATGTAAGCATGAAATTATCGAAATTTTCGAAGTGAACGGTAAAATTCCGCTGAAAGTTATGAAGCAGCACTTCGCCCTGCAAAACACCTTTTTCTACTGCCGGAACCGGACCTACTGCCAAGTTTTCTTTGAACAGCAACTTTTTGCGGCTGTACATTTTATACAAAGTTTCTTTGGCGCTCCAATACAAACAGGTTTTCTTCAGATCCTGATCGGCTTGTTGCAGTTCCTTGTCGCTCAGGAATTTAGAAGCTATTTTCAGGATCTTTTCTCTGATAATTTCAATATCTATGCCAACTTCAAAAGTATCGGAAAGCAGCACGGCCACTAACCCGCCGCTTTGGGAAATAGAAGCTTCGTAAGTCGTGCCGGAAAATTCGGGTTTGCCGTTTTCGTTCGAAGAAATTTCGAAAGGTTCGGGAGTAAAATCCTGCAAAAGGAGGTATGCCAGAATGCGGCTGGCAAGCCATTCCAGCTGCCGCTGCTGGCTTTTAAACTGCGGAATTTCCTGCTGTGGGCGCAATTTTCGGAAGAGCAGCGTTAGTTCTTCTGTGGTTTCGGTAATTTGCCAGAAACCTAAAAAAGTAGCATCGTTAATTTCGCGGAGGTCGGTAAGCGGCACGGGAATTTTGATCGGGTTTTTGCAGTTTTTACAAACCAGCTTGAAGCTGTTTTTTCAGCTAGACAAATAAAACAAGGTTTTGGTTGGCCCGAAAGGAAAATAAAATCCGTACTTCGCCCGAAACTTTGTAAATTTATAAAATAAAACCAATTCTGTATTCAAAAATGGCCAGTCCGCTGGAAGTTACCAAAACCGCCACTTTAACCGGGCACCGCGACTGCGTGTATACCCTCGAACGCTCGGGCCAGGAAAATATTTTCTTCTCAGCCGCCGGCGATGGTTTTGTGGTTGCCTGGGATCTGAACAACCCCGAAAACGGTGACTTAATTGCGAACGCCAACAGTTCGGTTTACGCGTTAAAATATTTAGCCGATAAAGATCTGCTTGTGATCGGGCAGAATTTTAAAAGCCTGCAAGTGGTATCGCCGGGAACCAAAAAACTGGTTCATACCGTTGCCATGCCACCGGTTTCCATCTTCGAACTGGCTTATTCCGAAATGAACCAGAAACTCTACGCCGGCCTGGCCGATGGCAGTCTGGTGGAAATAGAAACGGATAAAACGCTATCGTTTTCGGTGAAAAAAGTGGTGAAAGGCAATGGCAAAAGTCTGCGGTGTTTAGCTTTAAACGAAGCAAGGAACGAACTGGCCGCGGGTTATTCCGACCACAGCATTAAAATTTTTGATGCCGGTACGCTTAAACTGAAGCAGGAAATTGAAGCGCATGCCAACTCGGTTTTCACGGTTGCGTACACCCCCGACGGTAAATACCTGTTAAGCGGCAGCCGCGATGCGCATTTACGGGTTTGGAACGCAGAAAAAAATTATGAAGAACACGCCAGCATCATTGCGCACATGTTCACCATAAATCATATTGCGTTCAGCCCCGATGGGAAGTATTTTGCCACCTGCAGCATGGATAAAAGCATAAAAGTGTGGGATGCAGCCAGCTTTAAGCTACTCAAAGTGATAGACAAAGCGCGGCACGCCGGGCACGGAACATCGGTCAATAAATTATTTTGGTCAGGCCACGAAAATGCATTAGTTTCGTGTAGCGATGACCGCACCATTTCGGTTTGGGATATTAAATTAAAGAGGTATGAAGATAACACCGTTAGAAATTCGGCAGAAAACGTTTGAGAAAGCATTCAGAGGGGTAGATAAAGACGAAGTTCAGGCGTTTCTGCTCACGCTCTCGCAGCAGTGGGAAAAGATGAACGATGAGAATAAAGACTTCAAAATGAAACTGGAAGTAGCTACCCGCGAAGTGCAGAAAATGCGTGAAGTAGAAAGCAGCTTATATAAAACTCTGAAAACGGCCGAAGATACCAGCGCCAGCATCCAGGAACAAGCCAACAAAGAAGCCGATCTGAAACTCCGCGAAGCCCAGTTCAAAGCCGACCAGCTGATGAACGAAGCCCGCCAGAAAGCCCGCTCCCTGATAGAAGACGCCTACAAGCAGTCTGAAAAAGCCATTGCCGAAATGCAGGCCGAAGTAAAACACCTGGAACAGGAGCACGAGCGCGTAGAAAGCTACGTAGAAAACCTGGTGCGCGAACTGAAACACCTTGCTACCGATGCCCTCGACAAAGTGGAAAAAAGCCAGGCAAAACCTAAAGCATCTTTATCCAGTATCATGAGCCGGGCCGCCAATGTAAAGGTGAAAGAAATAGAAATGGATAAAGAACTCTTCGGCGATCTGCAGCTGAAACCAATTGCGCAGAATACGCCAAAAGCCAATACTTATAAAACGCCGGAAGCAATGCCGGTAAGCGCTTCTGTGGTTGCCAATGCAGGTGGCGGCAGCGAAGAATCCATTCCGGGTTCGCCTATTCAAAACCCTACGCCGGAAAGAACAGCTGCACCTACGCCATCTACTTCGCCGGGAACAGCACCTTCTACCATGCCGGAGCGCGAAAAGCCTACGCAGCCGCAAGAGCCGGTTCCTTTGGAACCCGTAATTCAGCCGGAAATTCTGCCAAGCACCAGACCGGAGCCAAGCACAAACCCGGCCACGCCAGAGGTAACGCCGCCAAAACCAGAAATTCCGCAACCCGAAACACCGGTGCCGAATATTCCTTCTCCAACCGTTCCAAACCCGGAAAAAGATATTCCGCATATTCCGGCGCCAGAAATTGAAAGACCAGTGCCGGAAATTCAGCCTTTAACTCCAAACACACCGGAAATTCAGCCGCCATTAACTGAGCCAGGTAAAAACCCGGTTTTTCAGAAAGAGAAACAATTGGCCGAAACGTCGTTCTTCGATGATTTGTAGAAGAGACATTAGATTTTAGACATAAGTATTAATAAACAAAAAAGCAGCTCCATTTCTAGAGCTGCTTTTTTGTTTATTGAAGTTGCTTTAACTTACTCAATAACTACTTTCCTCCTCAAAACGTGTTTAGCCGTTTGCGCTTGCAAAATATACATGCCTTTTGACAGCTCCGGCAGTTCCAGTTTCATTTCCGCGGCAGCTGTTATTTGCCGGGAAAGTACGGTTTTACCTTGCATATCGGTGAGCTGCACATGAACAATTCCCTTTGCTTCCGGCAGGTTTAGGAACAGCACAGTTTGCGCCGGGTTCGGGTAAATAGAAAGTTCCTGGCTGAAAGCTTCAGCAATACCAGTAGGGTTACTGCTGAATTTTGCCAGGAAAAACCCGCCGTCTGGCGCATTTACATAATGCGGACCAAAACCGATACCCTTACTAAAATCGCCGCTCAGGTACCCATCGCCTGTATTTTTATCTATGGCAATTTTGCTGACGTAGCTAAGCCCTTGCGTTGAAACAGCCCATAGGGGCATACCTGCATTGTTCCATTTACTTACTAAGGTCGAACCGCTCGGAGTATTGGCTATAAGTGTTTGTTGACCAATATTCACCGTTCCGTTATACCAGGCGCTTACGTAGACA
The DNA here is from genome assembly GCF_042657365.1 of Adhaeribacter terreus. Lineage (NCBI taxonomy): Bacteria > Pseudomonadati > Bacteroidota > Cytophagia > Cytophagales > Hymenobacteraceae > Adhaeribacter > Adhaeribacter terreus. The sequence continues at coordinate 689,882 of NZ_JBHSKT010000001.1, forward strand.
TTTCCGGCAGAATCCAGGGCAATATCGGTATCGCCCATAGAGCCTGAACCGGTGTTTTGAGAAGCTCAGACTACGTTGCCGCTATTGTCTATTTTAGCTACATAGGCGGTTGCTCGTTGGGGTGAACCAGTAAGCGTGAAATTGCCAATTTGCAGCGTTGAACTGCTAAAAGACCCTGTCAGATAGCATTGCTCTTGTGCATCTACGGCAATTCCACCCAGATATTCCATGTCTATACTTCCGAAGCTTTTGGCCTAAATTGGGTTGCCGTTCGGGTCGAAACGAGCATAATATCCATCATCGGAGCCGTGACTGATTAGTGGTGGCTGATTGTTAAAGGTTAAAGTATCGTACATTGCTCCAATTACAAATAAATTACCTTGTTTGCTAATAGCCATATCGAGAAAAGCCTCATCAGGCTTTTTTGTTTCTACCCGGCGCATCCACTGTATATGCCCGGCAGCATTGTATTTAGCAAGGAAACTAAATCTTCTGTAATTATTATAGGATGCGGGTAGCGAATAGGTAATGGTATCGAAGGTAACGTAGTTGTGAGCGCTGGTTTGAAAATTGGAGATGAAGAAATGGCCACCTACGTAACAGTTTCCGGCAGTATCTACGGCAATTGCCTTTCCTACATCTTCATCGGAATAGTAAAACGGCAAACTCGGAAAGCCCGGCCCTCCGGCTCTTCTAGCCCATAACGCATTGCCTGAACTGTCGAATTTCGCTACAAAAATATCTTTTACCCCATTGCAGATCAGCGTGGTAGATCCGATTGTTGTCGAATCCAGAAAATCCCCAGTAACATAACTATTGCCGGCGGCGTCTGTGCTTAGCGCATTCGGCCTGCAATTAGCAATAGCTTTCGCCCATTTCACCTGGCCATGTTTGTTGTATTTCACTAAGTACATGTATTCGGATGGCAGGTTGATGTTCCCGAATGAAACACCACCCGTGGAAAGTCCCAAAATAGCAGCATAAATATTGCCGGCGGCATCAATACCTGTGCCCCTTGATTCCATGCCACTATTATTGCCTGCACCGGCTTGTGCCCATTGCCAGGTTGGGGTTTGAGCAAAAACGGTATGGAAAAAGCACAGAAAACTCAAAAAGAGCAGCAGTAGTATTTTCTTCATAGAAATATTTGCTTTTTAACAGGTCGGAATAATTCAAACAAAGGTTGCTTTGCATCAAATAAACTTCTGAGCTATTCCTAAAGGTTTATTTTACTAAGCCCATTTATGTAAACAAATAAACCCTAACGCCGCAATTCCAAACCATGCACAAAAATGCTATGCTTTGGATACAAAAAAGTCCGGCCTGCATTCGCAAACCGGACTTTATAGCTTTCAGTTAGAAATCTAATCAAGCATTACTTTCTTTCTAAGAATCTGCTTGCCTGTCTGCGCTGATAAAATATACATGTCTTGAGCCAGTTCCGGAAGTTCGAGTTTCATTTCACTGTTAGCTTGCATTTGCCGGGAAAGTACGGTTCTGCCCTGCATATCGGTAAGCTGCATCTGAACAATTCCTTTTGCTTCCGGCAGGTTCAGAAACAGCACGTTTTGCGCCGGATTCGGGTAAAGGGAAAAGTTCCTGGCTGAAGGCTTCAGAAATACTAGTTGGGTTGCTGTTGAGTTTAGCTGCAAAAACACCAAAATTTTGGGAATATAAGGAGTGAATACCTAAACCAAGGCTACCTTCAAAATCACCGGATATGTAACATACATCTGGGGCGCCGCCCGCAGCAATATGAAAGGAGCCGCTGCGGCCTTGCGCCGTAACGGCCCATAAAGGTACACCCGAACTGCTCCATTTACTCACGGCCAATGAACCTGTACCGCTGCTGGCAGTTATGGTTTGCTGCCCGATCGTTACCGTACCCGTAAACGAAGAGGCTAAATAAGCATTTCCAGCGGTGTCTATTGCCATGTCCGAGTCTCCGATGGAGCCGGAACCGGTAGTTTGCGTTGCCCAGATAATGTTGCCGCTGCTGTCGCATTTCGCTATATACACGGTCCCTCTATTTGTCGATCCGGAAAGAGAGGTATTTCCGATCGGCAGGTTTGGACTATTGAAAGTGCCGCTCAAAAAACATTCGTCTTGTTTATTTACAGATATTCTTTGGTTGAATTCGTCATCTGCACCGCCGAAGCTTTTGGCCCATATCAGATTACCATTCGTATTGTAGCGTGCATAGTACGCATCTGATCTGCCCTTACTCCCGAGTTTAACATTGTTGCTCAAATAAAGCGTATCTCCAAAATAACCCGTAACGAAGCAATCGCCTTTTTTATTTACTGAAACAGTAACTTCCGGCCTATGCCCTCTAAAATCAAGTCTTCGTACCCATTGGATGTGCCCAAATGCATTGTATTTCGCTAAAAAACCGTAGTCATAATTAATCGGCGAATTAGCCGGTATAGAAAAAGAAATGGAATCGAACGTGGCCGTAGTATTTTGCGTGGCAAAGTAAAACCCACTTACGTAAACATTGCCGGCAGTATCAGCAGCTATAGATCTACCTTCATCTTCAGAAAGGATTGGAGGAGGAAACCCGGGAGGGTACCCAGGGCCTCCGGCTTTCCTGGCCCAGGCCATATTCCCGGCACTATCGAATTTCATCACAAAGATGTCGGAAAAACCCTGGCACAAGAATGTTGTATTGCCCGCTCTGAGCGTATCCCTATACCTCCCGGTTATGTAGCCATTACCGGCTGCATCGGTATAAAGGGCTATTGGCGTGCTGGTGGTACGATGCTTTGCCCAAACCAGTTTTCCTGCGGCATTATACTTGGCTAAAAACATCCCTATGGGTGGCAAAGTCGTATTCCCAAAATTTATTCCGTTTGAAGTATAGCCGTAACCCGTAATGTAAGTATTGCCGGCTGCATCTACTCCAATTCCGTTTTGTGCTACTAAACCTTGACTTCCAATAGCAGCCTGGGCCCATTGCCAGGTTGGTGTCTGAGCAAAAACTTTATGGAAAAAGCATAAAAAACTCAGAAGAAGAATGAGGTAGATTTTTTTCATAAGCAGGAAGTAAGCTTTTCAAAGTCTTTTATTCAGGTCGGAAAAATGGAAACAAAGGTTGCTTCTAGGATATGAAATTTCTCCTTTAAAAAAGATTTCTTTTTCCCGAAGCAAATAATTTCCCCATCTTCACATTTCCAAAACAGCACATTAACACCTTAAATAATCAGCATATTAACCTATGGGCCAGATCGCATTAGAAGGCATGGAATTTTTTGCCTTTCACGGTTTTTACGACGAAGAACAAAAGATCGGAAACAAATACGGCGTAGACCTTTACATCGAAACCGACCTGCACGCCGCCGCCGCTTCCGATGACCTGCACGAAACCGTGAACTACGAAACGCTTTACCGCATCGTGCTCGAGCAAATGAAGCAACCGGCCCGGCTTTTAGAACACATCGGCCACCGGGTAATTGAACATGTTGTGCAGAACTTCCCGAAAGTGAAAAAGGTGAAAGTGAACATCTATAAATTCAATCCGCCGTTGGGCGGGATCTGCCATAGAGCCATGGTTACACTGGAAGAAACGGTAGGGTAGAAGCCCCAAAAACTCAAACCCGCTTTAAACCTTCACCTTTAAACTACATCTAAACCGGCAAATCTGCGTTTAGTGCATCTATGAGATCTTTTTTTGTTTTCCTGTTTTTAAGCTTCACTGCTCAATTTTCATTCGCCCAAGGCGTAACCGTTTCCGGAAGAATTACCGATAAAGCCACCCAGGCACCCGTTTCTTTTGCGCAGGTACTGCTCGTTTCTTTACCCGATTCAACCTTAAAACCCGCGCAAACCGATCTGGATGGCCGTTTTGCTTTTTCGGATGTGGCTATCGGGCGCTATGCGGTGAAAGTATTGTATCTGGGTTATAAACCTTACCGCCGCGTGATTCAGGTAGCAGCTTTGCCAATAGATCTGGGCAATATTGGCGTAGAAGAAGATGCCAAGCGCCTGAAAGAGGTGGAAATTGTGGGCCGCGCGGCTACGGCGGTGCAGAAAGGCGATACTTCCGAATTCAATTCCAAAGCCTTTAAAACCAACCCTGATGCCAGCGCCGAAGATCTGGTGCAGAAAGTGCCCGGCGTAACCATGCAAAATGGCAAAGTACAGGCGCAGGGCGAGGAAGTAAAGAAAGTGCTGGTAGACGGCAAAGAGTTTTTCGGCGACGATGCTGCCGCAACTTTGCGCAATTTACCGGCCGAAGTGATCGACAAGATCCAGATCTTCGACCAGCAAAGCGAACAATCGCGGTTCAGCGGGTTTAACGATGGCAATACTTCCAAAACCATAAACATTGTAACCAAACCGAACATGCGCAACGGCAAGTTCGGGAAAGTGTACGCCGGCGCCGGCACCGATAACCGTTACCAGGCGGGCGGCAACATCAATTTTATGAATGGCGACCGTCGGGTTACCATAATCGGGCAAACCAACAACATCAACCAGCAGAATTTCTCTTCTTCCGATCTGCTGGGCGTTTCCGGTGGCGGTGGACAAGGTGGTCGCGGCGGCAGAGGCGGCATGGGCGGCCGGCCGGGTGGCGGCCCTGGTGGCAGCTGGAACGGCAATGGCGGCGGCGCTTCCGATTTTCAGGTGAGCACCCGCAACGGCATTTCCAAAACGCATGCCATTGGGTTAAACTACGCCGATAAATGGGGCAAAAAGGTAGATGTAACCGGTAGTTATTTCTTTAACGCCACCGATAACGTTGCCAACCAGTTAATTTTCCGGGAATATGTGTCGCGCACAGATTCGGGCCAGGTTTATAATGAAACCAGCCGGTCTGATGCCATGAACATTAATCACCGTTTCAATTTCCGGATGGAGTGGGAGATAGACTCGATGAATTCGATCCGGTGGCAGCCGCGCTTAACCTTGCAGCAAAGCGATGGAACTTCTAACTTTTTCGGACAAACTTCCCAGTTTGGTGAATTCCTGAACAGCAGTTCATCAAATCTGAATACGAACTTGTTGGGCTATAACTTTAATAACGAATTGCTTTACCGTCATCGGTTTGCCAAGCGGGGCCGCACTTTTTCGGCTAATTTCAATACCGATTTTTCTGATAATTCCGGCGAGCGGTTTTTGCTCTCGGAAGGGCGTTCGTTTGTGCAGGACACCTTGCAGGTTACGTTCCTGAACCAGTTTTCTGACCTGAATTCCTTCAGCCCGACTTTGGGTGCTAATTTGACCTACACAGAGCCGCTAACCGATAAAAGCAGCCTTTCGGTAGATTATAACGCCAGCTTACGCCGCAGCGAAGCCGACCAGGGAACCTCTGATTATTCCGAAGCAGAGAAAGCTTATACACTGTTCAATCCGGGCCTTTCCAACGTTTTTAATTCCAATTATTTAACGCAGCAGGTTGGTTTAGGCTATCGTTATAATCCGAGCAAAGATCTGCAGTTTATGGTTCGGGGTATGTATCAATATGCAAGCCTGAAAAGCGAACAGGAATTTCCTTTTCAAACCAATATTGACCGGAAATTCAATAATGTGTTGCCTTCAGCTATGCTGCGTTACAACCTGACGAAAGATAAAAATATGCGTTTGTTTTACCGCACCAGCACAAATGCGCCGTCAATAAACCAGTTGCAGAACGTGATCGATAATTCCAATCCGCAACTTTTAACTACCGGTAACCCGGAGTTGCGCCAGGATTACCGGCATTTCGGGGTTTTCCGTTATTCGAGCGCTAATCCAGAAAAATCGACCAATTTCTTTGGGATGGTAAGCGGTGAAGTGGCTCAGAATTACATTGCCAACAGCTCTGTTATTTCCAGAAGCGCCAATACGTTGCCGGGAGGCATAGATTTCGGGCCAGGTAAGCAGCTTTCACGCCCCGAAAACTTTGATGGATTCTACCGCATTCGTTCGTTCGTTAATTATGGCATACCGGTTACATTCCTGAAATCGAACCTGAACGTTAATGCTTCGGCCATTTTTACCCGCGACCCAAGCCGTATTGATGGGCTTTTGAATTTTGCTAAAACGCAGGCTTATAGTGCCGGCATTGTATTAAGCAGCAACATTAGCGAAAACCTGGATTTTACCATTTCTACCAATCCGAGCTATAACCTGGTAGAGAATACTTCACAATCTAAATCCAATAATAATTATTTCAACCAGAATTCCGGTTTGCGCCTGAACTGGATCATCTGGAAAGGTTTGTTCCTGCAAACGGATCTTACACATCAGTTTTATAACGGCCTGGCCCAGGGAATTGATCAGAACTATCTGCTCTGGAATGCCGCCGTTGGAAAGAAACTCTTTAAAAATAACCAGGGCGAAATTAAACTTACCGGTTTCGATCTGCTAAGCCAAAACAACAGCATTCAGCGCAACATTACCGGTGCCTATATAGAAGACGTGGAAACCAACGTATTGCAGCGCTATTTTATGGTGGTGTTTACGTATAATATCCGGGCTTTTGGCGGTGGAAATGCCGCTCCCGAACCAGAAAGAAGACCCGGAACGGAACGACCTTACCGAAACTAAACCCAAATAAAAAACGCTTCCGGAGAAATCCGGAAGCGTTTTTGTTTGGAAATTATTATCCAGAATCTAATGAAAAGCCAATAGCTACAAATGGCTCAATTGCAGTAATTCTTCAGCCGCCGCAAAAGCCGAAACTTCGCCTTTCAGCACTTTTTGCTCCAATTCCGGTAGCGTTTTTACGACTTCAGGTTTGGCAAAAAAGCGATCTAATAAAGTTTGCCGAATGCTTTCGTGAAGCCAGTGTAAATTTTGGTTTTGTCTTTTTTGTTCGAAAAAGCTACCGTTTTTAACCAGTTCCAGATACGATCCGATCGTTTTCCAGATTTCTGAAATGCCGGTATTTTCCAGCGCCGAAGAAATGGAAACTTTAGGCACCCAGCCCGAAGCGGCATGCGGAAATAAATGCAAGGCACTTTGGTATTCGGCGCGGGCTACCCGAGCTTTTTGCAGATTTTGTCCGTCGGCTTTGGTAATTACTACTGCATCGGCCATTTCCATGATCCCTTTTTTAATGCCCTGAAGCTCGTCGCCGGCGCCGGCCAGCATCAGCAAAAGGAAAAAATCTACCATTTCATTTACCGCGGTTTCGCTTTGCCCAACGCCTACGGTTTCTACAAAAATTACTTCAAAACCGGCTGCTTCGCAGAGCATAATACTTTCGCGGGTGCTGCGCGTTACGCCGCCTAAACTCTGCCCCGCCGGCGAAGGACGGATGTAAGCCATTTTGTTGCCGGCTAAGGTTTCCATGCGGGTTTTATCTCCCAGAATGCTGCCGCCGGTTTTCTGACTGGTTGGGTCAATGGCCAGCACTGCCAGTTTTTTACCCAAAGTGTTGGTTACATAATTCCCGAAAGCTTCTATGAACGTGCTTTTACCAACGCCCGGCACACCGGTTATACCAATGCGCACGGAGTTTCCGCTGTAAGGCAGCACCAGATCCATTACCCGGTGGGCCAGTTCGCGGTCGGAGGGAAGGGTGCTTTCTACCAGCGTAATGGCGCGGCTTAAACCCAGCCGGTCGTGGGCTAAAATGCGTTCTGCGTAATATTCAACCGGAAATCTTTTGGCCACAGCAATTCAGTTTTAAGACTTTTCAGCCCGAAAATGATACCGTTTTTTACAGGATGCAAATTATTTAAGAAAAAACTCCGGAAGGGCTTACAAAACGGTAGGGTTTGGGCATAAAAAAACGCCCCGGAAACCGGGGCGTTTTCAGAAGTTTGGGTATTGCTAATAGAAATTAGAAGTTCAGTTTAATGCCAACACCTACGCCTACTGAGCTGAAAGGCATATTGAATTTCAGTGATTTATCGGGTTGAGATTCGGATGGCTGGTCATTGCTGCTGAAGGAAAGATCATCTACAAATTCAACTTCTTTGTCGTTAGTAGTGTATTCGCCTAAAACGTCTCTGCCATTATAAGTTGCGTTCGTAATTTCACCTTTATCAGGAGAGTAGCTCAGGTTATTCATGGTTACTTCAGAGAAGAAAGCCATGTTGTCGCTCAGTTTGAATTCTGCGCCAATGCCGGCCTGCAGGCCAAATCCCCAGCCACCACTTACTTCACTTTCCTCTTCAAACTTTTCGCCGTCTTCCATGCTAATATCGGTTCCGGTAACAGTTCCTGTGGCGGCTATCATTCCAAAGCGCGCATATGGATTAATGCCTTCCATACCAGCAGAAATTACCAACGCCGGCTGTAACAGCAACATCCGCGACGACATCTCCGATTCGTGCGTATCGGTTTCGCCATTTGTGGTACGGGTGCTCTTTACCTCATTTTTACCGTCAAGCAGATAGCCAATTCCCAGTTCAGCGCCTACGTGTGGGTTAAACATATAACCTATTGTACCGCCGGCTGCAATACCTTTTCCGAAGTTTACATTTACTTTTTCGTAGCTAACATTAAAAGTGTTATTGCCAATCGAGGCAGTTTGATTAACAGTTTCGTTATAGTTTTTTTCGGATGCTACGCCAAAGTTATAAGCGCCACCAAGTTTTACATAAGCGCCCTGCGCCTTTGCTTCCAATTGTGCCAGGAATAAGCCGCCAGCCAAAGCTGCAGCCATTATAATGTGTTTTTTCATAATAAAATTAGGGTTAGATGAAAGTGTATGTTTTGCAACGGCGTAAACTTAGCGTTTTTAAATGTAGTGCCCGCAGCTTTGTTACCTTGGTTTTTAGTGAACACGGCGTTTAATTAAGGGAATGAAAAACGGTAGGGTTTGAATAAAAAAAACCGCCAGTAATAAATACTGGCGGTTCTTAGTAGGGTGAGAGCGTATTTTTTAATATTTTATTGTATCGGAACCAGGTAACTTACCGATACGCCTAACGTGCGGTTCGAATATTTGGGCCAGCGCGGGTCGCGCTCTTGCTGGTATTGGTTCAGGTCTGAAAGGCCAAGGCCGTAACGCAGTTCCAGGGCCAGGTTTCCCGGACCGATCTTGCTGCCAAAACCACCGCCAAAAGCCAGACCTACATCGCTGCGGTTCGGTTTTACACCGTTGCGGTATTTCAGTTCCAGCTCCGTTTCAGATTCGTTGCCGCCAATCAGGTAATTATTTTTGCCACCCAGTAAATAACCCAGGTAAGGACCACCGTTCACAAACGCATGCAGGTTTTCTGAACCAAAAGTAGCTTTTAGCAGCACTGGTATTTCGAGGTAATTAAGGCTGTATTTGTATTCGTAAGGCGTGTTCCAGGGCCGATAAATGCCTTCGTGACGGTGACCTTTCTGCGAATACAGAATTTCGGGCTGAATGGAAAGCATTTCGGTGAGCCCTAAATTGGCAACAATACCAACATGCGCCCCTGTCAGATCTTCCTGGTCAGATTTGAATGCATTTCTATGCCCGGCATCGCCTTCGGTAAACGCAACGTGCGAAAAGTTTATTCCTACACGCGGACCTACAGAAATAGACTGGGCTTTGGCGTCAGAAAAAAACAAACCTGCTGCAAAGGCCGCAGCGAAAAACAATTTCTTGTGCATATCTGTTTTTAAATTACTTTTTAGGTTCGTGTAAAAACCTTTTTTTAAGATTCAGGCTGCGCTTACCGGCAGGAACCAGTAAGCTTACCATGGCAGCCAGCCCGAAACTCTTTCTTTTTTATGCGCAGCGATCAGTTCAAAAAACATACCGTTTCACTCGTGTTGTCAGATTTAATAAAGCTCGGGCCCAAAAAAAATGAATTAAGATGAGTTGTTTGTAGAAGTTCAGCCACTATCCCGGAAATAAGATGATGAAAAAAATAGCATTTGCGGGCCTGTTGGCTATATTTTTAACTGGTAATGCCAGCGCTCAGAACGAACTTAACAATTTTACCGCTACCGGCCGGGGCGGCGTAATAAATACGTTCGCCACCGATTACCAGGCCGTTGGTATTAATCCTGCCATCCTCGGGCGGTCAGACAATGCGCTTTTTGCTTTTTCTATCGGGGAGATCGGGGCGGGCGTGAGTTCCAAATCTTTAACACACGAGCAACTTAATAAATTTATTTACCATTCCGACGAAAAGCTCGACTCGCTACAGAAACGTGAATTTGCGACTGCGTTCAACAACGAAGATGCTTTTAACCTGAACATCGATATTTCCACGCTTGCAGTTTCAACTCATATTCCGAAAATTGGAGGTTTTGCCTTCAGCAACCGCATTCGGGTAACCGGGCATTTAGGGCTCAATAAAAATGCTTCAGAAATTCTGTTCCTGGGTCAGAATGCCCCCATCTTTCAGGATCTTCAGATCGGCGACACCATCGGCATCCGCAGAACCCTGAACCCGACTTTTGTAAAAATGCAGATCCTGAATGAATGGAATCTTGCTTATGGCGCAGAGCTTATAAGTTCGCCGGGTTTTAAATTACAGGCGGGCATTGGTTATAAATTAGTGCAGGGCGTTGGCGTGATCGAAATTGCCGTGGACGCGGAAAATGTAACAGCCTACACCGCTTTATCGCCTAAGTTCGATGTGAATTATGGCGACCTGGTAAACGATCCGAATTTCAATACCACCGATATTGGCGAAGGCTTTTTTAAACCGGTGGGCAAAGGACATGGTTTCGATCTGGGAGTAGCTGCCGAAATTGGCACGAAGGTGAAAGCCAGCCTTTCTGTTACCGATATAGGCAGCATAAAATGGCGCGGCAATTTACTTACCGCCAACGATCAGTACATTCAGAAAACCAATTCCGATGGCATAGAAACGTTCGATTTTTTAGAAGAAGTAATAGACCTGGCCGGCACCGGAAGCGATAGTCAATTTAACTTCTCACCCGATAGCGAATTGAAACGCAAACTACCAACCAAACTACGCACCGGTGTGGGCTATAAATTATCGAATACTCTTGAAGCCGGCCTGGATGCTACCATTCCCTTAAACGACGTAGCCGGAAACCTGGAAGATCCTTTTGTGGGCTTGGGGGTAGATTATAAAGTAGCAGAGCACCTTAAACTAAGTTCCGGATTTTCGGCTGGAGCCGGCTATGGCGCCAGCATTCCATTGGGTTTCACGTTCGTATCGTCTATGTATGAATTCGGGGTGGCAACCCGCGATCTGGTAGGTCTCTTTTCTACCGAAAATCCGTATTTATCTATTGCGTTCGGTTTCCTGCGGTTCAAATTTGGTTCCATAGAAGCCCGGTAGTTTTTATTGCTAAAACGGTAGCGTTTCAGGGGTAAAAAGTACAATGCTTTTGAAAAACGCTATGCTTTAGAAGCAAAAAAGTGCTGCAAACTAAATTCGCAGCACTTTTTTTATGATGAAGCTCTTTATTCCGAAATTTCTACCCAGCCTTTAAACTGCTTGCCGGTTTGTTGGTTTTCGAAAATATAGTAATAGTTTCCGTGGCTTATTTTTGTTTCGGGCCATTCGTTGCGATAGTTTTTCTTCTCATAAACCTGCATGCCCCAACGGTTAAAAATCCGCACGTTCCAGTCGCCTTCCGGCAGGTTTATAAAAGTCAACTTGTCGTTCAGATTATCGCCGTTCGGAGTTACAATGTTCGGAATAAAAGGCTGCGGTGGCGGCGGACAGTAATTGAAGGTTACGTTGATAGTATCGGTATAAGAGCAACCTCCGCGCGAAATTCTGGCCCAGTATTTTCCGCTTTTGCTAACCTGCATTTCGCGGCCACTGGTGTTGTCGTTCCATAAAAAAGTTGCCGGGGCTGTTTCCGGAATTCCGGTGCGTAAGGTAATAATTTCGCCTTCGCAGGCAGTAATATCGTTGCCCAGATCCATACCCGGCAATCCCAGCATCGAAACGTTTTTGGTATCGGAGGTAGAGCAGCCGTTGTCGGAGGTTACAGTTACTTTATAAGCGCCGGTAGTATTTACCGTTATGGTTCGCGTAGTTTGGCCGCCGGGCTGCCACAAATAAGTAGCGCCTAGGTTACCGGCATCTAAAGTAAGCGTTGCACTGCCGCAGGTAAAAAAGTCGTCGCCCAGATCTACTGTTGGTACCGGTTTGGTATAGACCCGGATAGTATCGCTGGTAGTGCATTTGCCATTGTTGAGTTGCAGCCAGTAAATGCCCGCCTGGGTTACCGAAATAGCAGCCGATGTGTCGCCTGTACTCCATTTAAAACGTTCGTTGAAAGGGCTGTGCGGGAAACGGCTTTTCAGGGTATGCGCCTGGCCTTCGCAGATCGTTGTATCCGGACCCAGATCTACCAATGGCTTGTTCAGAATGGTAACCTGCCGTTCAAAAACCGAAGCAAAGCCCTGGCTGTAGATCGTTAATGTTACGTTGTAGGTTCCGGGCAGGCTATACGTATGGCTTGGTTGCAGTTGCTTGCTGGTATTGAGCGTTACACTCGCCGGGTCCCCGAAATTCCAGTTAACCGAATCGGCGGAAGCGGGATTTACAAGCGAAAAAACGGTAGGGCTTTCGGCACAAACTCCGCTGAAATTAAAACGTGCCGGCGCAAGATAACTCTGAATGAAATTCGGTAAACCAAAGCCATTCATACTGCTCGAAGCCAGCAAATTATTAGGAAAGAAAGATGCTGCCTGCAAATTACAACCGTTGCCCAGCACATTGGGGTTGGCAATTTCATAAAGCACTGTAGTGCTATGGCGGGTAACGTAAATTTTACCGTTGTTGGCCAATTGCATCGCCATAAAGCTGCCCAATCCGCTTGTAACTGTATTATTTATCAGGTTTACCGCAGCATAAGGACCGCCGGCAAGATCATATTGCCAAACCTGCATATTAAACGGGCTATCTTTTCGGGTATAATATAATTTCTGTCCGTCCGGCGAAAATTCAGCACCGTAATAGGAATTAGAATTAGGCCGCGGAAACAGGTTTGGAATAGTTTGCGGGTTGCTTACCATACCGGTTTTATTATCGAAATTGAAAACCTGGATGCCGTAATCAGTAAATGTAGCGACCAGTTTATCGCCAGATACGGAAGCTTTTAAATGCCCGCCGCCTGAAACAACTGGCAATGAAGCCATAGTGCTGATAACAGGCGTAGTAACTAAACCTGTAGCCGTAACTTTATAAGCCAGAAAATCCTGCGTGCCCACACTCTGAAAGCGGTGGGCAATTACCCAAACATCTTGATTATTGAAATGATGGATGCCCGCCAGTTTTTCAGAAATAGGGCCACTGCCGGTAAGCGTAAGATTTTTGCTGTTCGCTAAAACTTCTCCCAGGCCGTTATTGGCATTTATGTTTATAATATTGTAACGTATGCCATTGGTAGAATTGCCGGCTATGTTCTCATCAGAAGTAAATAAATAATATAGCGAGTCGTTACCGGGTTGCGGTACAATTAATGCCGATTGCGTGGAGCCGTTGCTACCCAATAAACCGGTGCCGTTTGCCATTTGCTGGTGCAGGCGGTTCCAGATCGTTTGCCCGTCGGTATAAAAAAGCAGGTTTCCTTGTTTATCAGAAATTGTGGCGCTGCCTTCCGGGGAAATCATGGCGCTGCTAAAAAAGCTTGATGGTTTAGCAGAAGAAAATTCCAGCGCTGCCTGGTTACCAAAGAACCAGTTTTCTGTCTGGCGCTGTGCCCATAAAGGCTGGAAAATACCAGTGAGCATCAGAAAAAGCGGAAGGAGCGATAAGCGTGTTCTCATAGTTTTTCGGTTGAAAAAGATACCGTTTTTCAATTACCAACGTGTCGGAAATTAGTGTGCAACTTCAAACCAGCCCTTGTATTGCTCGTTTGTGTCAGGTTTTTGCAGTATATAGTAATAAGTACCATCTACCGGTGGTTTTTCAGGCCAGTTGTTGCGGTAAGCTTTGTCTTCGTAAAGCAGCGTGCCCCAGCGGTTGTAAATGCGCAGATGCCATTCGCCCGGCAGGGTACCGCGAATCATAAAGGTTTCGTTCTGGCCGTCGCCGTTCGGGGTAATGATGTTCGGTACCATAAAATCTTCCGAACAATCTTTGAAAACTACCTGCACCGAATCTGAAACAATACATTCGCCGATATTCATGGTCAGTGCATACCAGCCTTCGCGGCGTACCACCAGCACGGAGTCTTTGCTGCCGGTATTCCATCTATGGTTGGTGCCGCGCACAATTGGTTTTATGGTTACATCCCGGAACGGGCAAGTTTCAAACAGGTATTTGTCGAAGAATTTCGGGGCGTTTTGCAGGGGCGTAATGGTAATAGTATCGTGGCTAACGCAACCATTCTGCGATCTTACTTCCAGCCAGTAAGTGCCGGGTTTTCTCACCGTAATGCTTGCGGAGTCGGAACCGGTGCTCCACTTATATTTCATCATTTTTTCCGGACCGTTCAGGCGAATTTTACCGCCCACGCAAATTTCCTGTTCAGGCCCCAGATCAGCATCTGGCGATGGATAAATTACTACCTCCATGGTGGTGCTGCGGGTGCGGTTGTTCAGCAAAACAGCCGTAAGCGTAACGTTGTAAGTACCCGGTTTGGTAAATTGGTGTGTTGGGTTCGGAAGGAAAGAAACACTATCAGCGCCGCTATCTGGGTCGTCGAAATTCCAGTAGAACGTCTTTATCTGCCGTTTTATCTTCATGGTAAATTCCGTTACATCCCCGGAGCACTGGTTTTTATAAAGGAATGAAGGCACCCACAAATAACTTTGATTAAAGTTAGGTAAACCCTGCTCGCTGGTACGGAAAGGCGTAGTGGTTGGCGTATTTAGTGGCTGGTTTCCCAGTGAAAAACTTTTGCTGCCGGCAATGCTATCGGGCACATTCAGCACTTTTATGTTTCGGTTGTTGATGCCGGTTTCGGTGCTGGCAGCATAAATTTTTCCGTTACGGGCCAGTTGCAGTGAACTTGGGAAAATAGATTTGGTACCAAGTGCTGTGCGCCGCGAAGCCATAATTGCAGCTTTGCTTCCAGCTTCCAGGTTAAACTGTTCAATATCTACCCCGGTAGTATTTTGGGTGCTCACATACAGTTTGCTGCCATCGCGCGAGAATTCGATTCCGTAAGCTTTCGCTAATCCGGTTATGCGGAGCGGGTTGGAAATAATGCCGGTTTCATCGTCAAAATCATAAAGTTCTACCAGGTTAAGTTCCTGCATAGCCAGGGCCAGTTTCCGGCCATCCGGCGATACTTTCATGCAACCGATCGCATTGTTGTTGGGGAAACTTCCGGCGTGCGAAATTGCATTGGCCGGCTGGCTTACTACCGGATTCGGATCTACGCCGGTGGGGGTAATGCGGTAAGCATAAAATTTATCGTTCTGAGTAGACGAGCCGTGCACAATAACCCAGGCATTCCGGGAATAACGGTGATCTACCGCTGTAATTTTCTCAGCAACAGGCGTTATTAACGGAATATTTTTAGCGAGTACGCTGCCTTGCCCGAACATAGCGCCCGCATCAATTACAGAATATTTCAGGCCATTTGATCCGCCCAAAGCATCTACAGTAAACAGGTAATAAAGATTGAGCGAATAAGGGTTCTGCACAATTACCGAAGATTGCGAAGCTGACTGGTGCCCATGTAAAGACCAGCCGTTACTCATTTTCGTATGGAATCTAGTGAAAATGGTATCGCCGGCGGAATAGAAAAGCAAATTGCCCAAACTGTCGGAAATAGCCGTGCAGCCTTCCCGCGCCCTGCCTTTACTGTTTATATCTATAAGCGGGTTGTCATCCTTGAATCGTAAACCGGCGCGGCTGCCAAAATACCAGTAATCTGTTTCTTTTTGGGCTTGTGCATAAAAGCTGGTGAGAAGGCCAAAAGTTAAAAGCAGGCAGTAAAAACGATGCGTTTTCATAGGCGGGGGGGAGCGATTTATAGTTAGGTCGCAGAAAAACTCCGAAACGTTGCCTGAAGGAATAAAAATATTTGCGAAAAACCAAGCTGTGTTTTAGTAAAGCTAACCTGTTGAAAACGCTATTGTTTTAACCCGAAAAAGTAAAAACCGCCTTACTATTGTAAAAACGCTATGATCTTGCATAAAAAAAGTCCGGTTATTTTTAACACAACCGGACTTGAAAGAAAGTTAGATATAAAAAAAACTATTCCGCTTTCAGAAGACTTTCCAAAATCTTCTGAGCCGCTACCGAAATCACAGTTCCCGGACCAAACACACCGGCCACACCAGCGTCAAAAAGGAACTGATAATCCTGCGCCGGAATTACGCCACCTGCAATTACCAGAATGTCAGTGCGGTCCAGCTTTTTCAACTCACCGATCAATTGCGGAATCAAGGTTTTGTGGCCGGCTGCTAAAGAAGAAACGCCAATGATATGCACGTCGTTTTCGGCAGCCTGCATCGCTACTTCTTCCGGCGTCTGAAACAATGGCCCTATATCCACATCGAAGCCCAAATCCGCGAAGGAAGTAGCAATCACTTTGGAGCCGCGGTCGTGCCCATCCTGGCCCATTTTGGCAACCATAATTCTAGGTCTGCGGCCTTCGGCTTCCGCAAATTCATCAGCCATTTTCTTAGCCCGCTCAAAATTCTCATCATCCGAAAGTTCGGCGGCATACACGCCGGAAATTGCTCTGATCACTGCTTTATGTCTTCCGTAAATTTTTTCCAACGCATCCGAAATTTCCCCCAACGTGGCTCTTACGCGTGCTGCTTCTACCGCCAACGCCAGTAAATTGCCTTCGCCTGTTTTAGCCGCTTCGGTTAAATTGTTCAGCGCTTTTTCTACGTCGGCCTGGTTGCGTTCGGCTTTCAGTTTGGCTAAACGTTCCAGCTGCGCATTTCTAACGGCCGTATTATCAATATCCAGAATTTCGATATCGTGGTCTTCTTTTTCGAGCTGGTATTTATTTACGCCCACGATTACATCTTTCCCGGAATCGATTCTGGCTTGCTTGCGCGCGGCCGCTTCCTCGATGCGCATTTTCGGCAGACCAGTTTCAATTGCTTTCGCCATCCCGCCCAGTTCTTCCACTTCCTGAATTAATTCCCAGGCTTTATGCGCAATTTCGTGCGTTAAGGCTTCTACGTAATACGAACCGCCCCACGGATCTACGGTTTTGGTGATGTTGGTTTCCTGCTGCAGATAAATTTGCGTGTTCCGGGCAATGCGCGCCGAAAAATCGGTTGGCAACGCAATTGCTTCGTCCAGGGCATTCGTGTGCAAACTCTGCGTTCCGCCAAGTGCTGCCGCTAAAGCTTCTATCGTAGTTCTGGCTACGTTGTTGAATGGATCCTGCTCGGTTAAGCTCCAGCCGGAAGTCTGGCAGTGCGTTCTTAAAGCTAAAGATTTTTCGTTTTTCGGGTTGAATTGCTTGATGAGTTTGGCCCACAACATTCGGGCGGCGCGCATCTTGGCAATTTCCATGAAATGGTTCATGCCGATGGCCCAGAAGAAAGACAAACGCGGTGCGAACGTATCGATGTCCATGCCTGCTTTCAGACCGGTACGCACGTATTCCAAACCATCAGCCAGCGTATAAGCTAGCTCAATATCGGCTGTAGCGCCGGCCTCCTGCATGTGGTAGCCCGAAATAGAAATCGAGTTGAATTTCGGCATGTTCTGCGAGGTATATTCGAAAATATCCGCAATGATTTTCATGCTTGGCTCTGGCGGGTAAATGTAGGTGTTGCGCACCATAAATTCCTTCAGAATATCGTTCTGAATGGTTCCGCTCAATTGTTCCGGTTTCACGCCCTGCTCTTCGGCGGCCACAATATAAAATGCCAGAATCGGCAAAACCGCCCCGTTCATGGTCATGGAAACCGACATTTTATCCAGCGGTATCTGATCGAACAGGATTTTCATATCCAGAATAGAATCGATCGCCACGCCGGCTTTACCCACGTCGCCAACTACGCGTGGATGATCGGAATCATAACCGCGGTGCGTGGCCAAATCGAAAGCAACAGAAAGACCTTTCTGGCCTCCCGCTAAGTTGCGTCGGTAAAAAGCGTTACTTTCTTCGGCCGTTGAAAAACCTGCATACTGGCGGATGGTCCAGGGATTGCGCACATACATGGTGCTGTACGGTCCGCGTAAAAACGGCGCAATACCGGCGGCAAAATCCAGGTGCTCAAAAGAAACGGTATCGTTTTCGGTATAAAAACTCTTCAGCGGAATCTGCTCGGCCGTTTGCCATTCGGTTGGCTGGGCGTGCCCTTCGTGGGCTTTTTCCCAAACCTGTTCAAAATTTATCTTGGTAAAATCAGGCTTCATTTTCGATTTTTCGATTGTTCGATATTCGATTGTTCGACTTTTATTAATGTTACTTCGGACTTTTCATTATAGTCATCCGGAAACTGTTCAGCATTCGCTGTGTTTTATCGGTTTTTTCAAGTAAAATGGTAGCGTTTTCCGCCGGTATAAATCCAAAGGAATTTGCCAGTATGATCTGCGTTTCCAGTTCAAAAGCGGAGCCTAAAGCGATATTTAAGAATTGGGCAAAATCTTTATCTGTTCCTCTCCCGGAGCCTTCCGCAATATTGGAAGGAATAGATACGGCAGCCCGGTTTATCTGGGACGTTAAGCCAAACTTCTCTTCCGTCGGAAATAGTTTAGTGGTTGCATAAACTGCTTTCGCCAGTTCCATCGCTTCCTGCCAGACTTTCAGTTCTTTAAATCTATGCATGATTTCGATTATTAGATTTTTCGATATTCGATTTCTCGATTTTTTAAAGCGTAAACCTTCAATTTATTTTCAATCCAATTCGTTCAGTCGAAAAATCGAATATCGAACAATCGAACAATCTAATCCAGCGGTTCGTCTTCCAGCAGCACTTTTTTCTGCACGCAGTTTACGATCGAGTTAATGTCGCAGCCCTGGAAAATGTACTGGTCGAAACCTTTCTCCATCATTTCGTCTTCCATGTGCTGTGGCGTAGCGGCCATGATCAGCACCGGTTTGTGCGAATTATTCCTGATCCTGGTGGTAAGTTCCTGGTTGAAATGCAGGTATTGCTCGTCGGAGCCGGAAAGCACCATTACTTTGGAATCGTTGTTTTGCAGGGCTTCGGCAGCATCTTCGGTATTTTCAAAATGCAACACGTGCGTATCGAAATTGGCGCAATCGAAGAATTCTTTGGCGAAAGAAGCATGCATGTGTTCGTGCAGTTTGGTGCCGATAACCGCAATCAGGGCCCGCGCTTTTTTCTTCTTTTTCTGGAAGTGCATTTCCGATGCCAAGCGCATAATCTCGAATGGGTAAGCGGCGCGGTTGGTATCGTAATATTTGCTCTGCATCAGGCGTTCCGGGTCGAAATCTACTTTTTCGCTGGCATTCGGGTATTTGTTGGTACCTACCAGAATTTGCTCGCGGTTGGTTAGTGCCTTGAATTTCTGCTCGGTAATTTTTTTGATCTCGCAGGAAATAAATTCGCTTTCCAGTGCTTTTTTAAAGCCGCCTTTACCTTCCAGCACCTGAAAATATTCCCAGGCTTTTTCGGCCATTTCTTTGGTTAAGCTTTCTACATAATAAGAACCGGCCGCCGGATCTATGGCTTTATCTAAATAAGCTTCCTCTTTCAGAATTACGGAAATGTTGCGCGAAATACGTTCCGAAAAATCGTCGGGCGTTTTGTAAAGTTTATCGAAAGGCGCAATGCTAAGCGAATCGCAACCGCCTAAAACGGCACTCATGGCTTCGGTAGTACCGCGCAGCAAATTTACGTGCGGATCGAAAACCGTGTGGAACCAGCGAGAAGTAGAAACGTGAATGCGTAAGCGGCTGGCAACTTCGCCGTGCAAACCGTAGCTGCTCACAATGGCGCTCCAAAGCAACCGCAAGGCCCGCAACTTGGCAATTTCGAAGAAATAATTCGTGCCCGCCGTTAAATGGAATTGCATGCGGCTGATCACTTT
This sequence comes from Adhaeribacter terreus, assembly GCF_042657365.1. Classification (NCBI taxonomy): domain Bacteria; kingdom Pseudomonadati; phylum Bacteroidota; class Cytophagia; order Cytophagales; family Hymenobacteraceae; genus Adhaeribacter; species Adhaeribacter terreus. The sequence goes on from NZ_JBHSKT010000001.1 coordinate 709,663, forward strand.
TTCCGGCGCAATGTCGTGTTTTTCGCAGTACTCTATTACGCTAACGGCAGCACTTAAAACCAGCGCAATTTCCTGGGTAAGCAAACAACCGTAGTTGCTGCATTGCTGCCCGCTGATGGCAATAGGGTAGAGGTTCGGCGCATCTTTTACCAGGTCCAGCATTTCCGGAAGGCAGGAATAAGGCGGCAGATGAAACGGCTCATCGTCTATCGGTTCGAAATGAATAAAACCGCGCAGCAAAGCCAGATCGTAATTGTTCTGTCTGGCGCAGTCGAGGTACTGTTTCAGGTACGTTTCCGGCGCCACCGGGAAGGTGAAGCTGATAAAAGCACCGTGCATTACTGACTTGGAAAACAAATAACCGAAATCGAAATCTACCGGCTCTTTCAGAATAAAATGAATACCGGTCGCGCCGCGTTCCAGGGCCGCAGCTGCCTTGTCGATCGACGGTTGACTTTCGCGGCGTACGTAGATCGTCTGCACGTTGTCCCAATGATTATCGCGGGCTTTGGTGGTGCGTACAAACGGAAAATCGTCGGGCTTTGAAGCCAGATTGGCCGGCAGGTCCTGGCGCGAATAAAAAGGTTTAACGGTTATGCCTTCGTCGGTTTGCCACAACAGGGAATTATAGGCGCCGTCGCGCAGGTCTTTGCGGATGCGTTCTTCCCAGGTTTCGGCGTTTACCGGGGTAAATTCATTAAAAAGAGGCGTTTCAGATTTCGCTTCGTTCATAATATACTCGTTTTTCGGAGGGTAAAGATACGGTTTTTGCGTTGCTATGATTTAAAATTTGCCAAAAATCGGCAGTTTGCGGCAGGGTTCCGTAAAAAGCGGCAAAGCACTTTTTTACATGAAAACCATACCGAATTTATACATAGGCACCTCCGGCTGGAGTTATCGCTGGAAAGGCGTTTTCTACCCGGAAGATCTGCCCAGCGCCGATTTTCTGCCATATTACGCGCAGCATTTCAACACCACCGAAATAAACAGCAGCCACTACCACTACACCATGGCCAAAACCATAGAAAAATGGCTGGCCATTACCCCGCCGGAATTTAAGTTTGCCGCCAAGTTTCACAAGGAAATTACGCACGTAAAACGCCTGGCAAACGCGGAAGCAGAAATTGAAAAGTGGATGAGCCGCTATTTATTAATGGGCGAAAGATTAGGTCCGGTGCTGGTGCAGATCCCGGCGAGTTTGAAATTTGACCGTCCGCTGGCCGAAGATTTTTTCCGTGTGCTTCGCGATAAATATCCGGAACAGATCTTTGCGTTTGAAGTGCGGCATAAAAGCTGGCTAGAAGAAGAACCTATAGACCTGCTGCGCGACTACGAAATAACCTTTGTAATTGCCGATTCGCCGCGCTGGCCAAAACTTGATATTACTACCACCGATAATGTGTATTTGCGTCTGCACGGCCAGGAAAGATTATATTCCGGCCCTTATTCCGACGATGCTTTAGAACGCTACGCCTTTATGATAAACGACTGGCTGCTGGATGAAAAACAGGTTTGGGTTTATTTCAACAATACCATGTTTGGTAATGCGGTTACAGATGCGAAACGCTTGCAGGAAATGTTGGAGAATTTGTGAAGTGATAACCAAAAACGCTATGCTTTTAGCCCGAAAAAGTGAAGGTTTGAAATACCTTTATTCAAATTCATAAATCATGCACGCAATTAATTAAAAAAAACCGGGAGCAATCTGCTTCCGGTTTTTTTGTGTCGTGTGCCTAGCGGAGTCGTTTGGATTTGTGCATTCCTTCGCCGGCAAACATGCTTTTTTTAGGAATTCTTTTCTTGGAAACAGTACGTTTCGATTTGTGTTCGCTGTAAGTTATTTTGCCTTTCGGCACGTTGGAGTGTTTTCTTTTTTTATCGCCTTCATCGGCGTGGCTTAACGTAATGCTGAGCATAAAAGTAAGCGCCAGGAGTAAGGTTTTCATAGCAGAGTTTCGTTTAGATATTTTGTGTTTTTATAAGCATCGGTTTTATTTGATGTAATACAATGTTAAATGTAATAATTGTCTTTTTATTTATTATTGGACATTTTAGTTTGTCTTTTTATGTACGCAGGCTTTAAAACTATGGTGATAAGAATTGACTTATTTAAAGAGGAAATTTCTGCGGTGCAATGGTTTTCCCGGAAAAAGCCACTTTGACTTTTAGCGGGCAAAACGGTAGCGTTTTTAGCCGGAAAACTCTGAAAAAGATGAGAATTGGTTTCTGAAAGCAGAACATCGTACCTTTGTTTTCCAAATCCTGCAGAATTTATGCGCATTCAATCTTTAAAAACATTTTTACTCTGCCTGACCGTTGGCATTTCGGTAAGTTGCCAGCGCACCTGGCACGCAGATCCGGCTTTGCAGAAAACGCTGTTAGGCGTAAGCGAAACCATTACCGCCGACGCACAGACCGAAAAAATGATTGCTCCTTACCGGGCGAAGGTTACCAAACAAATGGCCGAAGTAATTGGCGTAGCGCCCGTTTCCCTCGAAAAGTTAGCGGTAGAATCGCCGGCCGGAAATTTTGTGGCCGATCTGCAGCGCATACAAGCCGAAAAGCTGACAGGCAAACCCGTAGATATAGGGTTGATGACTGCGGGCGGCGTACGCACTCCAATTCGGCAGGGCAACCTGACAGTAGGCGATATTTTTGAACTGATGCCTTTTGAAAATGAACTGATGGTAATTACCGTGCCGGCCGTGGTGGTAAAGCAACTTTTAATTTTCGCTGCGCAGCCACACATTTACGCGCTGGCACCCAAAACGATTTCCACTTCCAACGTTACTTACCAGATCCAGAATAACCAGCCGCAAAACATTATGATCGGCGGCCAGCCTTTCGATTCTACCCGAACTTACACCATTGCTTTATCCGATTACCTGGCAAAAGGCGGCGACAACCTGGAGTTTATTAAAAACCAGGTAAGCTCGCAGAAAGCCGGCATGTTGCTGCGCGAAGTCATCATAAAACACATTAAAGAACTTACCGCCGAAGGCAAACCGGTAGAAGCCAGCGTAGAAGGCCGCGTGCAGGTTATTGTTCCAACCACCATACTCACCCCAGTAGAACCAAAGCGATGAATAGAAGAGAATTTCTCCGGAATAGTTTAGTGGGCGCTGCCGGTTTAAGCCTGTTGGGTTTGCCATTTTCTGCCGATGCGCGGCCTAAAAACAAAAAACTCGTAATTCTGCATACCAACGACACGCATTCCCGCATCGATCCTTTTCCGAACGATGGGCGCGCGAACGGTGGTATGGGCGGCATGGCGCGGCGCGCGGCACTTATCAAACAGATCCGGGCGAAAGAAAAAAACGTGCTGCTCTTAGATTCCGGCGATATTTTTCAGGGCACACCGTATTTTAATTTCTTCGGCGGCGAACTGGAATATAAACTCATGAGCCAGATGGGTTACGATGCGGCTACGCTTGGTAATCATGATTTCGATAACGGCCTGGCTGGTTTGCAAAAGCAATTACCGAACGCCAACTTTCCATTCCTCACGGCCAATTACGATTTTTCCGAAACCATTCTGAAAGACAAGTTCCAGCCTTACAAAGTTTTCGTGAAAGATGAGCTGAAGATCGGGGTTTTCGGGCTGGGAATTGACCTGCGAGGTTTGGTAGGAGCCGATATGTATGGCAAAACCGTTTACCTCGACCCGGTGGCAAAAGCCAAAGAAATGGTAAAGATTCTGCGCTACGAGCAGGAATGTAATCTGGTGATCTGCCTTTCGCACTTGGGTTATAAATACGATACCGATAAAATAGACGATCGTAAACTGGCTGCGCAGGTTGGCGGCATTGACCTGATCTTAGGCGGACACACGCATACTTTCCTCGAAAAACCCGATGCAATTATCAGCCCGGGCGGCGAAGAAACGCTCATAAACCAAGTTGGCTGGGCCGGTATCAATTTAGGCCGTATCGATTTTGAATTCAGTGCCGAACGCAAGAAAAAAGGCTACGCAGCTACGGTTTTACCGGTGCACGAACGAACTGCAATAACTTCGTAAACGAAAAGTTTTTTGTTTAAAATTATTTACTCATTTTTGTAGTCCTTCCGAAAATTTCGGAAGCGAAATCCACTCAGAAGAAAGAAGAACGCAGCGATGTTGATGGTTAAGGACGCTACCACTGTATGGAGTAATTGTTTACACGTGATAAGGGAAAATATTGGCGAGCAGAGCTACAAAACGTGGTTCGAACCCATTGTACCCACTTCACTGGTAAATAACGTCCTGACGATTCAGGTACCGAGCCAGTTCTTTTACGAATGGCTGGAAGAACACTATGTGGGTATTCTGAAGAAAGTGATCTTTCAGGAACTGGGCAGCGATGGCCGCCTGGAATACTCTATTATTGTAGACCGCGGAAACGCAGCGAATAAACCGCAAACGGTAAACCTGCCAACCAAGAAAATTCCGCAGGCGGTTGTAAATTCTTATCAGCCGGAACATCATGTTTTGCGCAATCCCTTCGATTCCAAAACAATAGACCGCAATTACCTCAATTCGCAGCTCAATCCAAATTACGTTTTCGATAATTACATTGAAGGCGATTGCAACCGCTTGGCGCGCTCTGCTGGTTTTGCAGTAGCCAATAAACCGGGCACTACTTCTTTTAACCCGTTAATGGTTTATGGTGGGGTAGGGCTTGGCAAAACGCACTTGGTGCAGGCCATTGGTAACCACATTAAAAGCCACGCGCCGGAGAAATTTGTGCTCTACGTTTCGTCCGAAAAATTCGTGAACCAGTTCGTAGAATCTGTGAAAACGAACAGCATGCAGGATTTTGCCAACTTCTATTTATTGGTAGATATTCTGATCATAGACGATGTGCAGTTCCTGAGCGGAAAAGAAAAAACCCAGGAAATGTTCTTCCATATTTTCAACCATTTGCACCAGAGCGGCAAGCAGATCATCATGACTTCTGATTGTCCGCCGCGCGATCTGAAAGGTTTGGAAGAACGTTTGCTTTCGCGTTTTAAATGGGGCCTGACCGCCGACCTGCAAAGCCCTGATTTCGAAACCCGTATGGCGATCATTCAGAAGAAAATGCAAAGCGACGGGATTGATATTCCGGATAACGTAATTGAGTACCTGGCTTACAGCGTAGATACCAACGTGCGGGAACTGGAAGGCGTACTGATCTCTTTGATTGCGCAAAGCAGCCTGAACCGCAAGGAAATTGACCTGGAGCTGGCCAAAGGTGCGTTAAAACACATTATTGAAGACGTTGAAACGGAAGTAAACCTCGATTTCATTCAGAAAACCGTTGCCGAATATTTCAACGTAACGCTGGATTCTTTAAAAGCCAAAACCCGCAAAAAAGAAATTGTAACGGCCCGCCAGGTGGCTATGTATTTCGCCAAAGAATACACCAGCCATTCGCTTAAATCCATCGGTTACCACTTCGGCGGCCGCGACCACAGTACGGTAATTCACTCGGTGCAAACCGTTTCCGATCTGATCGATACCGATAAAAAATTCAAAGCTTCTATTCAGGAATTGCAGAAGAAATTTAAGAGCAAGAATTCGTAAGTTCGAAATTTGATTATTCGAAAACAAAAAACGCTATACTTTTGGGCTTGAAAAGTATAGCGTTTTTTGTTTCCTAAATCGCTACTCAGACTTTTTTCATACAAAACCCTACCGTTTTAAAACAAAAATCCCCGAAATATTTCGGGGATTTTTGCTCTAACCAAAAAAAATCATTGTGCCGGAATTGTATTGCCTGGGAATAGAATATCGATGATCTCGCGCGGTACTGATTTGGGCTTTTTCGCTTCTTCCTTCCGCCAGTCGTATTGCGTATCGTAAGCCTGGTTGCCGTGAATGATAAAAGCGCCATCGGTAATAGGGGCGTTTGGCGGGTAACCATAGGCTACCGGCGCCGGTTGCTGCCCGGGAGGGCGGCCCGGATACCAGATGCGGTAAGTGCCGGCCGGCGGATAATGCCCCGGTGGTACTTTAAAATGATGTGGGTTTGCGTGCGGGAATTTGTTAGCGCCTTTATTTTTGGTTTTATAAGCTTTAGCAGTTTTGCCTTTTTTACCAGCGTTCACCGTCGGCGGATTCGTAACCTGGTTTTGGCTGTAATGCTCTTTGTGCTTGCCTTTTTCGTTTCCATTGCCTTTGCCTTGAGCCAGTAATTCAGCGCCGGAAAACAGCAACACGCCGCATGAAAGTAACAGCGAGCCTATGGTAAGTTTATTTTTCATGGTTTTAGCGGTTTGTGAACTTTCGTTCCTTTTTCCTCCTGAATACAAGCTTTGTGCCATAATTCTGAAGAAAAAAACGCTATACTTTTTGCGTAAAAAAGTATAGCGTTTTTTTAGCCCTAAAGCCAACAATCTATAAACTGATGTTGATAGAAGGGCGGGGGCGCGGTGCCGGCTGTACGATCACTACTTTTTCGCGGTAGATATGGTGCGCGCCGTGGTGGCAATGCACATTGCAGTAGTGTTTCGGTTTTTTGTGATAATGCTGGTGGTAGTCGTTGTGGTAGTGGCCTTTACCTTTGCCATGCCCTTTGCCGTGGCCATGACCATGTCCGTGATCTTTAGCAGAAGCCTGGAATGCAAGCGCAGAAAATAAAATTAAGCCGGAAGCGAATGATAGAAATGCTTTCATTTTTCGTTAGCTAGGTGAAACGTGGGATAAGACCGCGGGTTTGCAATATTCATGCCACAGGTTTCGTAACCCGGAAACGCTAATCGAAAAGTTCGGAAATAAGTTTGGCGCCGCCGAAGAAAATAAAAAGCCAGATCAGACCTTTAATAAAGAAAAACAGAAAACCGGCAATGCCCAGTTTTTTCATCCGATCTTTAAATTTCGACATGGCTTTTTGTAAGTATTTCTTTACGCTACAAACGCAGTTTATTTTGCAATAGTATTAGCGGAAAACGCGAAGCGGTGGCGTTCCGACATCAGTTGCAGTTTTTCTTTCACCAGTTCAATATTCTTGCGGCGTTTCAAAGATTTCAGGTCCATGGTTTCCTGTTCTCCATTTTTCAGTTTAAAACGCAGCGTAGTGGGCAGGATCTGGAGCGAGGCCACATCGTCGAAGGCAATAACCTGTTTGGGGCGGAAATGGCCTTTTTTCTGCACAATGTAAGCCGGTGTAATTTCTAAATAACTCTGTGTGCCAAAAATAGACGTGTTTTGCGCCAGAATATAAAGCAGGTACAAAAATGCCAGCACCAGGAAAACGATGTGCAGGTAACTGCGGTCGTTGGTATCAGATTCGGTAAAAAGCAGGGCGCTGCCGTAAGCCAGCCAGAAAAAAACGATGGCTAATTGTACGCCAAACGAAATACGCGAATTTTTTAAAGGGCGAATACCAACCCGCAACAAAGACCTCATACCAGAGAATGATCAAGATTTAGAAGGCGAAGGTATAAAAAAATAACGGCAACTTTAATAAGTTGCCGTCTTGAAATTGCTTATTCGTCGCCGGAAAGGCTTGCAGTAACCGTAACTTCCGGAATACTACGCAGTGCCCGGCTTATCGGGCAGTTTTGCTTGGCGTCCTGCACGTGTTTCTGAAAATCGGCTTCCTCAATGTTTTCTACCGTGGCATTGGTCGTCAGTTCAATTTTTGTGATCAGCGGACCGGTTTCATCTTTGCCCAGCGTTACTTTAGCTTCGGTTTTAATGTGCTTCGGAACGTGGCCGTGTTTTTCCAGAAGGCTGCTCAGAAACATCGAAAAACAACCCGCCAGTGCACCACCAATAAGTTCTTCCGGATTCGTACCCGATTTATCGTCTTCGAAACGCGAACCGAACGAATATGCCGCATTCAGAGCGCCGCTTTCGGTAGAAATATTGCCTTTGCCTTCTTTCAGGCCGCCGTGCCATATGGCTTCTGCAGAATGTACTCCCATAGTTTTTTTAATTGCTGAATGTTAGAATTTGAAATATTTATTTGTTCTGAATTTCGGGTTTTGGGTGCAGAAATCATAGCGTTTTTTTGTTTGCTAAGAGCTGCATTGAAGTGAACCTGACAATTTCCGGAAAAACGGCAATAGCTTTAAATCAAGATCCTGCGTATTAATTGCTGAAAGCTGAAACTGTGCATACGAAACAAAAAGCCGCCGGTTATCTGCTGCAATTGTTAATAGGCATTCTTTCATTCAAACGTTTTTCTCTCATGAAACTGTTGTTGCTTTTGGTTGCTGTCACATTTTTTTCAACGGAAGTTTTTGCGCAGTGCGATGACCTGAAACCGATGTACGGCTTTAAATGCGAGAAAACGGCGGAAATGCGCAAAGCCGATGAAGCCTTTCTGAATGCTGCTACCAAACAATATGGCTCTGCCGATTCGGCTGCGCGGGCTTATTTACGCATGGGCTGGAAAAATTTTCAGAACCGCAACGAAGCCTCCGCCATGAAAAACCTGAACCAGGCATGGATGCTGAACGCGAATGATCCGGAAATTTATTTTGCTTTCGGCCATTTGGTGCGTTATGCTTTCACGAAGAATGCGCCCGAAGCCGGCAAATATTACCAGTTAGCCCGCGACCGCGACCCGAAACACAATGCCGAAAAAATAAGCTACGCCCGATTAATTGCTGCCCTGGAAAATGGTCCTGAGCCGCAAGCTGTGATCGATGCCTGTTCACAACTCATTCAAAGTTTTCCGGAATATAAAAACGGGTTGGGCTACAAAAAGCGGGCACAATATTACACCCAAATGCAAATGCCCGACCGCGCTTTAAAAGACTGGAACGAAGCCATTGCCCTCGAACCCAAAAATGCCGAAAATTATGCCGGAAGGGGTTATGCTTATTTCTGGCTTCAGAAACAGCAACAGGCTTTAGCCGATTATAACCAGGCCATTGCGCTCAAACCCGATTTTGCTGAAGCCTACGCCCATCGCGCGCAACTTTACACCGATTCACTGGTGCAGTTAAATACCGCCCTTGCTGACATCGATAAAGCCCTGCAACTGGACACTAAAAAACCGGAATTCTACCGCACTAAAAGCAATATCCTGTTTAAGCAAAACCGAAAAACCGAAGCTTGCGATTGCCTGAAAAACGGTATGGCTAAAGGCCTGAAAAGTCTGGAAGAAGACTACAAAGAACGATGCGGAAAGTAGTGAATTGCTGATTGCTAACTGATAATTGGGAAAATGTAAGAAACTGTTTTAAAAGCCATTAGCAACGTTTAAGCATTACTGAGATCATTGCTATATATACCATCGATTGGCTGTTCATTCTGTTCTTCTCATAATCTTTATTCAGACGCCTTGCATGCATCATCCAGGCAAATGTTCTTTCTACCACCCATCTCCAGGGTAATACCTTAAACCCTTTCTGATCATCGTTTCTTAAAACCACCTGCCAGCACCAGCCCCACAGCTTTTTTACAAACCCTTTCAGGTCA